>NZ_CBFHZO010000118.1:0-161096 GCF_965660375.1 Congregibacter sp.
CATCCCGAACTCAGCAGTGAAACGATGTATCGCCGATGGTAGTGTGGGGTTTCCCCATGTGAGAGTAGGTCATCGCCAGGCGCCAAAACGTAATCGCCCCAACCACCATCGGTTGGGGCGTTTTACGTTAGGGGGCGGGGGGTTTATCTCTATCAAGGCACTTTCTCTGCTCGGTGTTTCTTGAGCGACAGCGCTGTTGGTATCTAAAGCACACCCTAACGGACGACGAGTGATACTTCTTATCAATAGTAGACCCGGGGTTATGGCCGGACAGTGCACCGACGGGCCCTGCTACTCGCTAACGAAGGGTAATCCCGTTCCGCGATCCCTGAACCACTTGGTAATGATGAATTTAGAGCCAGCCTCCACGGGAAGCCCTGCGTGTAAGGTGTTGGGGTTGGGCTCACCGTTGGCAAGCAGATTGTTCCAGCAAATCGCCAGGCCCTGCTCAGGCATAATGGTTTTGCTGATTTTGCTGAAATGCGTCCCGCCACCGAGTTCGGGCTTGTTCAAGTAAATCATGAACGTCCAGGTCCGCTGGCCCTCGGCAGCTGCAAACCGCTCATACTCTTTGGTACCAGGCACAAAGTAATCCGGATGAGTTTTGTACTGCTGGCCCGGTTCATACCATTGTCCCTGGGTCACTTCTGCCCAACCATTATTCAGCCCCAGCGTGCTCGCAATGCGTTGATTGATGTCCGCAATGAAAGAGAACTCATGTGCTCTGAGACTGCAGGTTCGACTGGACCGGATATCAGACTGTTGCTCATAACCGTCAACCTTCGATGGATGCGCGTTTGCCGTAATAGCGTCAATGAGAATTTTGCACTTCTGAGTACTGAGAAAGTTGCGTATGGCAAACAACTGTAGCTCGTCGATGCAAAGGGCGGTTATCTGCCCGTTACCTGTTTCTCGCACAACCCGTGGTGCTGCTAACGCCGCGTAGTCTACATCTGTCTGCCGCGTGTTCCGGCCCTGTTTCGGGTTTTTCGTTCTGACTTCTCGCTGATAGCTCTTCTTTGAAGCCGCTTTTTTCAATGCGTATTTAACGTCTCTTGCCGCAAAGCCCTGCGCTTCCAGGGCGCTCCGGGTGTCTTCAATCGTTGATCCGCCTCTCAGATTGGAGCGGGCCCAAGCAACCCACTCGTCACTGATCGCCATAGAAAACCCCTTAAAAAAAAGTGCCGTCGTCGCTATCTCGTATCTCTTACTAGCGAGTCTATGCAGCCCCCATTTGTGGGTCAACTCGATTATCGGAGCGCTCTCTTCAGAGCCACCTTGCGCCTGTTGGCGGTAGTTTGTCGGTCCGAGTATCAGATGATGATCAGGCATGAAAAGGCCCTGCGAGTATGGCGCCACGTGTGGACCGTATGGCCGGCGGATATGTACAGAGGATGTGGATTTGGGGATCGAGCTACAGGGTTTTCCTGCGTCATTAATATGCGCGGTCGCAAAGAAATGGGACTTGAGAGTGAGAGTGCGACTGACTTACACAATCGCGTGGTTAGCTGCTGCCCAGTCAACTGGTGCTCTTCTGGCGCTCCGGGGGCAAGTCCTTCCTAAAAAGAGGAGCAGCTATGAGTCTTGTTTTCTACACCAAACCGATGTCCCAGGGAAGCATAGTCCGATGGATGCTGGAAGAACTGGGTGAGCCTTACGACACGAACGTTCTGGATTATGGGGACGCCATGAAATCTCCGGACTATCGTGCTATCAATCCCATGGGCAAAGTAGCCGCTCTTGTGCACGGTGAAGCCGTTGTCACAGAGAAGGCCGCAATTTCTGCCTATCTGGCAGATATGTGTCCAAAAGCGGGCCTCGCCCCAAGGAGCAACGAGAGAGCGGCGTATCATCGGTGGATGTACTTTGGCAGGGCCTGTGGAAGCAATTACGAGTAGTGGTTCCCTGGGTATAGAGCGGGATGAGCAGTACCCCGCATACTGGGTTATGGCTCTTTCGATCTGACCTATCAAGCCCTGCTGTTTGCCCTCGCCGATAAAACTTTCATCTGTGGGGATAGGTTTACCGCCGCCGACATCTATTTCGGTTCGGAAGTTATGTTTGGCTGGCAGTTCAAGAGCCTTCAGGAGCTTCCGTTACTGTGGGCTTATAGAAGTCGCTTAACGGCGCGTGGGGCTTACCAACTAGCCTTGGCACTGGACGATGCAGCGCTCGCTGGCGATTCGTGAGCGCGCTTCGAGCGCCGTACAATAATGATGGCAATAAACGAGAAATAGGCAACAAATAGGCGACAAAGGCTCACCGGTGAGCGACAGTGTTGCAGACGCGGTTGGCGACAATGCCGTAAGCCGTTAGCCACACTGTTCCAAACGACTAAGGGTAGGTGAAATGGAGTTTGATGCGCTTTGGGTGGTTTTGATCCTTTTGATCGCGGTATCCCTCTGGTTTTTCCTGCGAAAACCCACAACCAAAAAGTATTCACAGCAGTTACGCACACGGCAGCAAAAAAAGGCGGCTTCTGTCAGCCAACCCAAACCCAGGGGCGCGGAATCAGCTGAGTTGCCGGTATTTGAATCAGCAGCCCCCGAGTTGGCCGATCCCTCCCCTCGACCGCTGCCTGCCGAGCTTGAAGGCTTCCACCTCATTATGCATGGCGAGCTGACGCCCGAGGTGTCAGAGAATATCGATGCGATCTGCACGCGCATGCCTGAGCCGCATCCGGTGCAGCGACAGCTTGCCAGTGGCTTGGATACACCTGACTCTTTGATGGAAGCCGTTGTTTCGGATGCAGGCCTTACCGCGAGAATTCTTAGCACTGTCAACTCTGCCGCGTTTTCTCTCGCATTCCCCATTACCAGCGTTCGGCATGCCATCACCTATCTCGGGGTAAGCGTTGTAAAAGGGCTGGTTGCGCAATCCGCTGTGGCTGAGCAGCTTGACGAGGGGAGTCCAGAGCAGCAGGCAGCTTTGGGTCGCATCTGGAAATCGGCTTGTACGGCGAGTGCACTGGCTCAGATGCTCGGTCAGGAGCTCGGCGTCAAGAGGCCATCGGTGCTTGCCACCAAGGCGCTGTTCTTTAATCTTGGGGATGTGGCCCTCGTGACCAGCGTCGAGGGTTTGCCGGCAGTCTACAGTGACGGCGTTAACATTGTGGCCAGAGTCACAGCCCAGCAGAACGCCTGTTCCGCCAATACCGCGATTATAGGAGCAAGCCTAGCAAGACTTTGGCATTTACCCGATGATATCGTCAACGCTATAGAGTTCGGTTTCATACCCCTGGTAACGCCCGCCGCGGAGCACTCTATGACAGGCGGTGAACGCCAGGAAAATGTGCTTATGTATCTGGCCGGGCGTTTGGGCGACCGCGTGAGCTATCGCGGTTTACGTGATGTTGCGGAACTCAATCTCACCGATTCCCAGGAGCCCGGACTTTTTTATCTGGCGGAGAATTTGAGTGGCGCAGGTTTGGGGCGTGTGCCGGCACTGCTACAGGAACCCGCGTTCCGACGCAAAGCGAATCGTGTGCTGGCGGCGCTGAACGCCTAGGTTCTCACTGTTTATTGGGTTTTGCCCCGGCGTGTCCAGCCCGAGGTGCTGGCAAGTGCATCGCGAAAGCCCCTGATGGACTCCGTGTTGTAGGGTCGAAAGTCTACGGGCAGCGTGCCGAGGTAGCTGAATCCGTGAACCCCCACGTCAAAATGCAGGCCAGTAAAGCGCACACCCTCTGCGTAAGCCTGCCTCGCTGACGCCGCGAACACCGGATCGTGAAGGTCGCTGGGCCGGACGAAGGCACCATCTTTCCTCTGCACCACAAAGAGCACCGTCGCCTTGTCGCCAAGCCGCACTTTTTCAACCAGCTCATCAAGGTGGCCCGTGGCCCGCTTGCTGACGGAGTCGGGAAAATAGGCGCCACCGTCGGGGTACACCAGGTGACAGTTCTTTACCTCGACCCAATGACGGGAGTTCTCTCCCTCCAATAAAAGGTCGATCCGCGAGCGTTCGCCATAGGGGACTTCCCGGGATATTTTTCGGTAGCGTTTTAAACCGCTTATCAGCTTTGACTGAACTACCATCTCCGCCAGTCTGTTAGGTAACATGGTGTTAACGCCGATCATTACACCGTCGATCTCGAGCATCTCCAGGGTGTAGCGCAACTTTCGAGGACTGTCGTGCGGAACCTGCGATATCCAGGCGCGGCTCCCCGGCGCAATCAGGCCCTCCATGCGGCCGGTGTTAACGCAGTGGGCCTCGATCTCTCGATCACCCAGAGCGAGGCGCGCAATAAAGCGGTCATAGCGCGCCAGAAAAGTGCCGGTGATAAGTGGGTTGGCATGGGGTATGAGCATGGTGACGAGGGTAGCATTCAGAGGCTTACAGGAAGTACTTTTACGGAAGATTTGGTAGCTGAGGGAGCTGTAAACCGCGGGCTCCGTCGCAGGATTTTAAGTAAAGTTCAAAGAGGTACCAAGCAATGAAAACAGCACAGGATCTGGTGGCTGCGGCCAAGGCGAGCATTACCGAGGTGCCAATGGAGGGGGCGGAGGAAGCGGTGATGACTGCGGATGTGATCATTGATGTTCGCGAGGGCAATGAATACCAGGACGGTCACATCGGTGGCGCGATCAATATTCCCCGGGGATTATTGGAGTTTATGCTGTCAACTGATGAGAGTCTTCAGGACCGTTCCCGGCGCGTCCTGGTTTATTGCAAGACCAGTGGTCGTGCGGCGCTCGCGGCGCAAACAATGGGAGAGATGGGTTACCTTCACGTGAAGTCTATTGCAGGAGGGTTCGACGAGTGGAAGGGTGCCGGTAAAGCGATCGCTCACCCAACGACACCTGATTTCGGCTAGGCTCAGCGTATTTCAAATACGCAGCTGTCGCTGCCGGTGGCACAGCACTGCGTTTCGACGCAGCGTAGGTTGGGGTCCACAATAGAGGTGAAGAGTCTCTGAAACACTGCACTGTGCCAGTGGCACAGGGGGGCCGCAGATTGCTCACCCCGGACCACCGGGTTGTCGCGAAGGGTAAACACCAGTGGGTGCCGTGAGCGCACACGAAAAGTGCCGGAACCAGCAAAGGTCCAGGCGTGCTTCTCGATGATATTGGCCAGCAGCGGGGCCGAGAGCCATGGTGGCAGGGTGCGCATCACGCGCAGTGCGGCAGTGGGGATGCGATGTTTGATGATGTAGTCAGCGGTGCGCTCGCCCGCGCGGTTCGTGAGCTTGGGGGCCAGGATCGGATGATTTGAGCGCAGTGCCTGATGCAGGGCCGCCGCCGGTGATTCTGCCATCATGCCTTCGCTCGATGGTAGGTCACTCATGCCGGACAGGCGCATGAGTCGGTTCCGCTCCTCCTCTCCCAGCATATCGTCAAGCAGCGGTACTAATTGCAATACGCTGTTGGGTCCGATGCGGGCAAGCCCGTCATTCGGGGGCGGTATTGCTACCGGTGCATTCACTAGGCCATTTCCTCTACTTTCTCCGTTACGTTCGCGACGCTTTTGTCAGCTTTATTCTCGATAAAAGACTCTTCCATTTGCTGGTCGCCGCCGCCGCAGGCTTTGACTACCACAACCTGTTCGTCGCAGTCTTCCAGTGCCGCTTGTTTTCGCGCGCGAGCCTGTGCCGCACGATCCTGGGTAGACTCCCAATCTTCCAACTGTGCGGGCGCGATCTTGCGCGTCGTGTCGAAGTGGAAGTCGACCTTGTCCTTGGTTTGCGGTCCCCAGTAACCGGCCTTGCCCAGATCATAGAAGCTCCGTTGAAAGCCCGCTTTCATAAACGCCTTGAGGCAGCCCAGAAGATAGCGGCGACGGAATCCGGTGCCGCGCCAGGGATAGTGAAACAGCGCTTTTTTGCTGTAGAAGCGCCGGTAGTTGCGCATGACGCCATCCAGAAGTTCGCCACGACTCATGGCGGCGGGTTTCATAATAGGCGTTACAAAGTTGTACTTGGAAAAGTCAAAGATTTCGACTTTGTCACCCAGGTCCTGGAATAGTGGCGTGAACGGCCAAGGCGTGTACATCGCCCAGTTTGCCAGGTCAGGCTGCCATTCCCACGCCATTTGATAGGTTTCTTCCAAGGTCTCGGGTGTTTCGTTATCGAGGCCAACGATAAACTGCGCTTCGATGAGAATGTCTGCCTCCCGCAGAAGCTGAATCGCCCGCTTGTTGTCCTCTACTTTTGTTTCCTTGTTGAACTGATCAAGTTTCATCTGCGCGGCCGCTTCGGTCCCGAGACTCACATGCACGAGCCCCGCTCGGCGGTAGAGCGGTAGGAGCTCTTCATCCCGGAGAATGTCCGTGACCCGGGTGTTGATGCCCCATTTCACGCGCTCAGGAAGGTCTCTGCGAATCAGTTCTTCGCAGAATTCGATAAACTTTTTGCGATTGATGGTGGGTTCCTCATCTGCAAGGATGAAGAATCCCACTTCATGTTCATTAACGAGTTTTTCGATTTCGTCGACCACCTTGATGGGGTCGCGTACGCGATAATCCCGCCAGAACTTCCACTGGGAGCAGAAGGAGCAGGTGAAGGGGCAGCCTCGCGCCATATTTGGTATGGCTACACGGGTCCCCAGGGGGATGTACTTGTAGTGGCTCCACTCGAGCATGTTCCAGTCGGGTTCTATGGAGTCCAGATCCTTGATCGTCGGCGCCGCCGGGGTTGCAACGATTTCACTGCCGCGCCGAAAAGCCACGCCCAGGATATTTTCGCGCCGGGCTTCAAAATCTCCGGAGGAGGCGGCCCGGACCACATCACATAGTATTTCTTCCCCCTCCCCGCGCACGATCAGGTCAATCCAGGGTGCTTCACTGAGCACCTGCTTGTACATGAACGTTGCATGAATGCCGCCCAATACGCGCAGCGCGTCGGGCGCGTGCTCCTTTGCGAGCTCCAGAATACGCTCCGCTGCGTAAATAGAAGGGGTAATGGAAGTGACACCCACCAGGTCAGGCTGCAGCTCTGAAATCCGCTCGGCAATGGTGGCGTCATCCAGGTCGTGGGTCATGGCATCAATAAAATGGATGTCGTCAAAACCCGCCTTGCGCAAGGGGCCAGACAGGTAAGCCACCCAGGCGGGGGGCCAGCTGCCGGCGATTTCGGCGCCGCCGGACTGATAATTGGGATGCACAAACAGTATTCGCATGCCGATCGACTCTGGCAAAAGTGTCCAATAAATGTAACACCTAAAGTGTTAACTAAATTTGACATATGTCAAGGGTTGCTTATACGCGTAAGCTCGGCCAGTTCAAAGGAGTTTGCTATGGAAGGCCAGTCATTGCCCGCAGCGATTGAGGCGGAAGAAGCCCGTTGGGCGTTGCCAAGTTCGGAATCGGTGCTCTGCTATCACCGGCCGGGCAGTGGCCGTCCTTTACTGCTGCTTCACAGTATGAATGCGGCAGCAAGCGCTTATGAGGTAAAGCCGTTTTTTGAGGATATGGCCCTCTCGATGCCTTTGTACGCTCCAGATTTGCCGGGTTTTGGTCGTTCGGAGCGTGCTGATCGTGTCTATAGCCCAGAATTCTATGCGCAAGTAATCATCGATATCGTGAACGCCATGAACCTTGGTCCTGTCGATGTGCTGGCGTTATCCACAACGTCAGAATTTGCTGCCCGTGCTGCCCTTGATGCCCCGGAGTTGTTTAGTAGTCTTACCCTGGTGTCCCCGACGGGTTTTATGCGCCGACGCAGCTCACGCTCCCAAGCGCCAGAGCGCGTGCATCGGGTGTTACGTCTTCCGCTTCTGGGCGCAGGTCTGTTTCGGATTCTGCGAACAAAACCGAGTATTCGGTACTTTCTGGACAAGGCATTCAAGGATGGTGCTCCTGACGACATGGTTGATTACGCCTGGGCCAGTGCTGCTCAGCCTGGAGCGTCCTATGCGCCCTTTTACTTTTTATCGACCCAGTTTTTTGCGCCAGATGCGGTGGGAGAGCTTTACGAGCCGCAGCAGTTGCCCGTTCAGGTCCTCTACGATCGGGACCCCAACATCAGCTTTGATTACCTGGATGAGGTTGTGCGGGACAAGGATAACTGGCAGTTGACCCAGATTCCTGACACGCTCGGCTTGCCGCAGTTTGAGGCTCCGGCGCAAACCCAGGCGGCGCTGGAAGATTTTCTAAAGAACCTTGCCTGAAGGTCTTTTTTCGTTAGCTGACGGCACCCTTATCAGCTAACGGCACCCATTTTCTAAATCGATCGTGTAAGCTTGGATTTACACAGGCATCTTGTCAGATGTCGACCAAGAATCAGCTGGAATTTAGAATTATGGCGAAAGCCTTTCCGTTTACGGCCATTGTGGGCCAGGACGAAATGAAAACTGCCCTGCTCGTGGCAGCGGTGGATCCCTCCATTGGAGGTGTTCTTGTTTTTGGGGACCGGGGTACGGGGAAGTCCACGGCCATTCGTGCATTGGCAGCGCTGATGCCAAAAATCCCCATGGTTGATGGCTGCCCTTTTAACTGCGACCCCGATAAGAAACCCGCGGGCCTCTGTGCCCGCTGCGAATCCGGGACAGATAAACTGAAGTCCCGCGCTTCGCCAATTCCGGTAGTGGATTTGCCCCTGGGCGCTACGGAAGATCGGGTTATCGGCGCGCTGGATCTGGAGCGGGCACTTCATGATGGCGAGAAGGCCTTTGAAGCGGGGCTTCTGGCCCGGGCCCATCGTGGATTTCTCTATATCGACGAGGTGAATCTCCTTGAGGATCATATCGTTGACTCTCTCCTGGACGTTGCTGCCAGCGGTGAAAACGTGGTCGAGCGTGAGGGGCTCAGCGTGCGTCATCCCGCTCGCTTTGTACTGGTGGGCAGTGGAAATCCGGAGGAGGGGGAGCTTCGCCCCCAGCTCCTGGACCGTTTTGGCATGTCGGTGGAAGTAAAAACGCCTCAGGACGTCGCAGCCAGGGTGGAGATTGTTCGCCAGCGTGATGCCTTTGAGCGTGACCCGGAGGGCTTTAGCAAGCATCAGCAACGTAAAGAAGGTCGCGTTCGTCGGCAGTTGCAGAAGGCCCGGGAGTCGCTGGATTCTATTGAGGTTGCAGACGATGTACTGGAAGCGGCCGCAACCCTGTGCATGTCGCTGGGAACCGACGGTCTGCGGGGGGAGCTTACCCTGGTGCGAACGGCGCGGGCTCAGGCAGCGCTGGCAGGTCGCGATGTGGCGACCCTTGCCGATATGAAAGCACTGGCGCCATCGGTGCTGCGGCACCGGTTGAGGCGGGACCCCCTCGATGAGTCGGGTTCTACCGCGCGAATCGACAAGGCGCTGTCGGCGCTCTTCGATTGACCATAGAAGCAACCGAGGAGCAACTTGCGCGCTGGAATGATGCGGCATGGGCGGCAGCGTGTCTGGCGGTAGGTGGCCACATAGTTGGAGGAATCCGGCTGAAAGGGCGTCCGGGTCCGGTGCGGGATTTTTGGTTGGAGCAATGCCGGGCATTGTTGCCCGACGCTACGCCCTGGCGAAAAATACCGCTTCACTGCAGTGAATCCCGTTTACTGGGCGGTCTGGATTTGGCTGCGACCCTGCGCAAGGGCTCTCCCGTCGCGGGGCGCGGTCTCCTGGTAGAAAGCAATGATGGCATTGTCCTGCTGAGCATGGCGGAGCGGGCGCCGACTTCCGTTGTGGCGCCCCTTGCCGCTCTCCTTGATGAGCCGGTCCTCCGTCTGGAGCGTGAGGGCATCGCAGCGCAGCACGATTGTCGTCTTGCCGTAGTCGCTCTCGATGAGGGCGTCGATGACGAAGCGCTGTCTGCCAACTTGATAGAGCGCCTGGCCCTGCAGATTGATCTGACCCCGTTGCCCGTGGGCGCCATCGACGAGTTTCCGTGGTCAGCGGAGGATATCCA
Organism: Congregibacter sp.; assembly: GCF_965660375.1. GTDB lineage: Bacteria > Pseudomonadota > Gammaproteobacteria > Pseudomonadales > Halieaceae > Congregibacter. The sequence goes on from NZ_CBFHZO010000118.1 coordinate 9,816, forward strand.
AAGTGCCCGGGAATCCCTTTCAGCTGTAGAGCTTGAAGGGCCGGCGCTGCAGAGCATTTGTCAGGCGACTCTGGCGCTGGGTATTGATTCTCCGCGGGCGGCAGTACTGGCGGCCAGGACGGCTCGGGTGCTGGCGGCCCTCGCGGGTGAGGATAGCGTGTCCGATGAACACCTCGAGCAGGTTTTGCGCCTTGTGTTGCTGCCCTTGGCAACGCAGCTTCCCGCGGGCGATGAACAGGCGTCGGAAGACGACCTTGAAGAAAGCCGTGAAGACAGCCCTGAAGACCCACAGCCTCCTGAAGATCAGGCGCCGGATACATCTGACAGTCCGCCGCCTGAAGAAAATTCCCAGCCGAAAGACGAGGAAGGGCAGGATGGTGAGCAGTCCAGCGCGGATGTAGACCCGCTGACCGATGATCGCCTGCTGGAGGCGGCGCAGGCCATGCTGCCTCCGGATTTGCTGGCTAAGTTGCTCAGTGGGACCATGGGTGCCAGGCGCAGCGCCGCAAGCGGTAAATCCGGAGCCAGGCAGCGCGCCAAAATGCGCGGACGGCCCATGGGTAGTCTTCCCGGCGATCCCCGCAGTGGGGCGCGACTGGATGTCATGGCGACACTGCGCACCGCTGCCCCCTGGCAGCGCTTGCGGGGGCCCGCTACCGGCGGCGCTCGTTTACGGGTGCAGGCCGAGGATTTTCGTATTGTGCGTTTTCGCCAGCGATCGCAGAGCGTCACGGTGTTCGTGGTTGATGCATCGGGGTCTTCGGCGCTCTATCGCCTTGCGGAGGCAAAGGGGGCTGTCGAACTGCTTCTCGCAGACTGCTACGTACGGCGCGACGAAGTGGCGCTCATTGCCTTCCGGGGCGACAGCGCCGAATTGTTGTTGCCGCCCACGCGATCGCTGATCAGGGCGAAGCGCAGTCTTTCGGCTTTGCCGGGCGGTGGTGGCACACCCCTTGCGGCAGGCATTGATGCCACCGCGGAGCTGTTGGAGATGTTGGATCGCAGGGGGGCAACGCCCGCCTATGTGATGCTCACGGACGGAAGAGGCAACGTATGTCGTGATGGCAGTACGGGCAGGGAGCCTGCGCTGGCAGATGCCCTGACGGCGGCGCAGAACCTCAGGCTGAGTAGTGCGGCGGCGGGCATGGTGATTGATACCTCGCCGAGACCCCATCGCTCCGCCGCGGAGCTGGCTAATAATCTGGGAGCGCTGTATCTGCCATTACCCAATGCGAACGCGCAGCAGCTACAGTCCGTTGTCCGGCAGGTTGTGAGTTAGGCCTGTGGCGGGCTATGAACTGCCGGCTGACTGGCCGGATGTAGACTGCAGTGAGTTTATTGAGTCTGCGGGACTGCGCTGGCATGTGCAGCTTCGTGGGGAGGGGCCGGACTTGCTGTTGCTTCACGGCACCGGGGCATCTTCTCACTCCTGGGTGCCCATGGCGCGTCTTCTGGAGTCGGACTTTCGTGTCATCGCCCCCGATCTCCCCGGACAGGGTTTTACCGAGCTGGCGCCGGCAGCACAGTGTTCCCTGACGGGTATGTCCCGGGCCATCGGCCATCTTCTGCATGATCTTGATGCAAAGCCCGTAGTTATCGCCGGTCATTCTGCGGGCGCCGCCATCGCGGCAAGCCTGTGTTTGCGCGGCTCTCTCAATCCTCAATCTGTGGTTAGTATCAACGGGGCGATGCTGCCCTTCGGGCGGGCGGCCGCGCCGGTGTTCAGTAAGGCGGCGCAGCTGCTTGCGGCTTCTCCGGTGTTTACCCAGTTGGTTGCACTTCACGCGGTGCCGCGAAAACCGGTGGAGCGGATGTTGCGGCAGACCGGCTCCAATACGCCGCCCGAGATGATTCGCTGTTATCGGGATCTGCTGGGTAAACCGAGGCATGTCGCCGCTACATTGCGCATGATGGCGAATTGGGATCTGGAGCAACTGGAGGCCAACCTCGATCGCTTGAATCCCGCGTTAACACTCCTGGTCTGTGATAAGGATTCGGTGGTGCTGCCGGCGCAGGGTGAGGAGTTGGCTCGCCGTCTCCCTGGATCAGAGCTCCATCGGATCGCCGGTTTGGGGCATCTGGGCCACGAAGAAAGTCCCGAGTGGTTCGCGAAGCAGATTCAAAAGGCTGCTGCACCGCGGTGAGGTCACAGAAAACTGCGGGTTAATCTGTGCAAGGTGCTTTCTTGCTGCTATGCTGTAAACCAAGTTTGACACTAAAAGTGTAATTTATAGTGAACGGTATTGTGACCCCGGGTTCTGAGCTGCAATCGGGTGCTGCTCCCCACGCCATCGTCATTGGTAGTGGTTTTGGCGGTCTTGCCGCCGCAATTCGCCTTTCGGTGCGCGGTTATCGCGTTACCGTGCTCGAAAAGCTCGATGCCGCCGGCGGGCGAGCGTATGTGTTCCGGCAGGACGGATTTACCTTCGATGCCGGCCCCACGATTATCACCGCGCCGTTTTTGCTGGAAGAGCTTTGGACGTTGTGCGGCAGAAACTTCAGCGATGATGTGGATCTTCGCGCCATGAAGCCGTTTTTTCGTCTGCGTTTTGATGATGGCGACACCTTCGATTACACCGGTGATCCACAGCAGATGCGCGCGGAGATACGCCGCATAGCGCCGGATGATCTGGACGGCTATGAACGCTTTCTCAAGGCCAGTGCCACGGCCTATCGCCTTGGCTATGAGCAGATGGGTGACATGCCCTTCACCAAAATTACCGACATGCTCAAGGTTATTCCCGAGATGCTTAAAATGCAGGGTCTTCGGAGCCTCCATTCCCTGGTGCGCGCTCATGTAAAGAGCCCCAAGTTGCAAACCGTGCTGAGCTTTCATCCTCTGCTTATCGGCGGAAATCCCTATTCGGTGACCGCTGTCTACGCATTGATCTCCTACCTCGAGCAGCAACACGGCGTCCATTCGGCCATGGGCGGGACCGGGGCGCTGGTGGATGCCATGGTGTCGCTGATGCAGTCCCAGGGTGCGGTGCTGCGTTGCAATGCCGAAGTGGATGAGATCCTGGTAGAGAGTGGTAAAGCGAAGGGCGTGCGCCTGGCGTCGGGAGAGGTGCTCTCTGCGGACGTGGTGGTGTCCAATGCCGATGCGGCCTGGACCTACCGACACCTTGTTAAGCCTGAGCACCGAAAGCACTGGACCGATAAAAAAATTGAGCGTTCCAGTTTTTCCTCGGGGCTGTTCGTCTGGTACTTCGGTACCGATAAGCGCTACGAAGACGTGCCTCAGCACTCGGTGCTTCTCGGGCCGCGATACAAGGGGCTATTGGACGACATTTTCAAGCACCATCACCTCGCCGATGATTTCAGTCTGTATCTCCATCGCCCCACAGAGCTGGATCCAAGTCTGGCGCCCGAGGGCTGTGACACTTTCTACGTGCTGGCGCCGGTGCCTCATCTGGAGAGCGGCACGGACTGGGAGGCACAGGCGGAGCCTTTTCGCCTCGCCATTCAGAAGCGTCTTGAGGAAACCGTGCTGCCGGGTTTTTCCGGGCATGTGAAAACCTCCAGGGTGATGACGCCGCTGGACTTTCAGAGTCGGCTGCTTGCGTTCAGGGGTTGCGCTTTCAGCTTTGAGCCGAAGCTTATGCAAAGCGCCTGGTTTCGGCCCCACAATGTCAGCGAAGACGTGAAGGGTCTTTATCTCGTCGGCGCGGGTACCCATCCCGGTGCCGGCATTCCCGGCGTGATAACGTCAGCCAAGGTGCTCGATCAGGTGATTCCCCATGCGCACAGCTATGCCTGAGTCTGCCTCTGAGGTAAGGGGTGTTTTGCTGCGTTCAAGGGTGGCGATACCCCCGGATGCGCGCTCCGATACTGCCCACTGTCGCGGCATGATTCGCACGGGATCCAAGTCGTTTTTTCTCGCCTCCCATTTATTGCCGTCGGACCTGCGGGGGGCCGTATATGCCCTCTATGCATTCTGCCGGGAAGCGGATGACGCCATTGATGACGGGGATGACCCCATCGCGGAGCTGGCAATATTTCGGCGGCGTTTGAACGCGGTGTACGGTGAAGGCGCGCCGGATAATACGGTGGACCGTGCGCTTGCCCGGGTTGTATATGACTATGCGCTGCCCCGGGAACTCCTCGAGGCGCTGCTTCAGGGCTTCGCCTGGGACGTGCAGTCTCGCGCGTACAAGGATCTCGGTAGTGTTTACCGCTACGGCGTGCGGGTGGCGGGCTCCGTGGGCGTTATGATGGCATTGCTTATGGGTGTTCGCGATCCCGGCATGCTGGCTCGCGCGGCGGATCTGGGTGTTGCCATGCAGCTTACTAACATCGCTCGTGATGTCGGTGAGGATGCCAGGGCGGGGCGGGTCTATCTGCCCAAGCGCTGGCTTAGGGAGGTTGGTCTGAGCCCTCAGGCGCTTATAGAAAACCCGGTGTTTTCTCCGGAGCTTGCTACCGTGGTTGCCAGGCTGCTTAGTGCAGCGGAGTGTTTGTACGCCCGAGCGGACAGCGGCATTTCCGGGTTGCCGGCCCGATGTCGGCCCGGTATTTATGCCGCGAGGAAGCTCTACGCGGGTATTGGTCATGAACTGTTGCGCCGCGGTGGCGATAGCGTTTCTCAGCGCACGGTGTTGCCTGCGCATCGCAAGCTGCTGTTGACCGCGAGTTCTTTAGTGCCCCCCAGGGTAAACCTTGCACATCTTCATGCGGATCCGCTCCCCCAGGTGCGCTACCTCATTCGCGCGGTGGACAGCCTGCCAGCACCGGAGGTTGTCGAGCAGCCGCGGGATGGATTTGCCGGTGATGTGGATTGGGTGCTCAATGTGTTTGCCGAGCTCGAAAAGCGCGATCGGGAGGTTCACAGTTCACGGTCGACTCTCAGGTCAAGCGTGGCATCCTGAAGGGTAGCAGGGTCTGTACCCAGCGCTGCTCAAAGCGCTCCATGGACAGGCTCTCGTGGATACCGGTCCCCGGCTCTCCTCCAAACTCTGTCTCAATAAGTGAGCGCGCATAAAACGGCGTGTCTTCCAGGGTCTTTAATCGTTTTGGCTTTGTTTCGGCGCTGGGCATGCGTCGATCGACGCGCCATATGTCCGTGCGCGGCAGTGCCGCGGCTTCCAGCGCTTTCTCGTTGGCAATGGATCCATCCTTACTAAATCGCAGGGCGAGTCTGTATGGCTCCCGGTCGCCATGACGTGCCTCGTAACGCACGGCGCAGTCGCCGCTGTTCAGTCGCGCGCGGGTCCAGTCCCAGCCCGAGAACCCATCGGCCAGGGGTTCCGTTCCCCGATTGCTGTCCAGGTAGCCATCGCCGGACCAGGCGGTACCCAGGGATGGGAGATCAACATCAATTCGCGCAATGGGGGCTATGGGGTTCCAGTGGTGCCGGGCATCTTCATCCAGTTGCAGGCTGTGTGTGGTGAGCGTTGAGGGGGTGATGCGAATCGTTCCCTGCATGGGCTGCGCAAAGGGCGTGCACCGTTCGTTTACCTGGACCAGAAAGCTTTGCCCGTCCCAGTCGATGCGGCTCGGGCCCAGAGCGTAGCTGTCGGCGCTGCGTTCGAGGCGGGCGGCGCTCCGCTCGGTCATGCTCCAGCGTTTTTTGCCCCCGGGTCCATAGAGAATAGTATTGAAGGCGCAGTGGTTTTCCGCGCGGGTCAGGGCTTTGCGTCGCGCGCGGGCGTAGTAGGGTGAGAACACACTCCCGACAAAAATAATCATGGTGAAAGCCTGTGTGCCGTCGTCGCTGATGGCATCGACATACCACCAGAGGTAGCCGTTGTCCGTCACCGCCTCGGCAAAGTCGATGCCGGGCTTGCGGCTGCTGTAGCCTGGCGGTAACGCCTTGCCCTCCAAGGCGGTGCGTTCTGGGGCCAAATCCTGGGTTGGTGAATCTTCCATTGCTGCTGGTATTCCTTCTTGCATCGCTCTTTGTGTTGCTCTTGCTTTTGCTACTTGTATTCTTTAGTCGTCTAATCTACCTTACACAAGCAAGTGTAAACTAATATTAACAGTGTGGGGTTCGCTTATGCCGATAGGTGACAGTGATTTCGAGCAGGTTTTGCGGTCAGCCGTTGAAGAGGCGGCCGATGCGCGCTGTCCCAAGTTATTGGCCGCCGCTCTTCATCATGCGGTGTTCCCTGGGGGTGCCCGGGTCCGGCCCAAGCTGTGTCTGGCCGTGGCGCTGGCGAATAATTGTGATGCGCCCGCACTCGCCGCCGCCGCCGCGGCCTCTGTTGAGCTTCTTCATTGCGCTTCCCTCGTTCACGATGATATGCCCTGTTTTGACAATGCCGAGGAGCGTCGAGGCAAGCAGTCGGTGCACTCCGCCTATGGTGAGCCCATCGCGCTATTGGCGGGGGATGCTCTGATCGTGTCGGCTTTTGCGTTGCTGGCAAGACCCCGGTTGCCGGCGAAGAATCGCCTGTCGCAACTGATGCGCGTTGTCGCCGAGGGCGTGGGTGCGCCCTGCGGTATTGCGGCGGGGCAGGCCTGGGAGTCGGAGCCCGTTGTCGACGTGTCCTTGTATCACCGGGCAAAAACCGGTGCTCTGTTTATTGCGGCAACCGCCGCTGGTGCTGCCGCTGCCGGGGTGGATGTTGCGCCCTGGAAATTATTGGGTGCGAAGATCGGTGAGGCCTACCAGGTCGCAGACGATATTCAGGATGCGACCTCAACACCCGAACTGCTTGGTAAACCCTGCGGCGTTGATGTCGCTCTCGATCGCCCCAGTGCCGTTTCAGAGCTGGGCCTTGATGGTGCTACGCGTCGCTTGCGCGAACTTGTGGAAGAGGGGGTGGCTGCCGTACCTCCCTGTGCCGGCCGCGCAGAGCTGCAAGAGGTGGTGCGCCAGCAGGCTCAGCGCTTTTTACCCAAAGCCTGCGCCCCGGTAGCTGCCTGATTGATCGCGCTCGACCCGCGCTCTTTGCAGGCGTGATCTCATGCGCCTGAAAAACTGGCTGCTCACGCGGCGGGATCGTCTGTTGGGCAGTCCCGCGTTCCATCAGTCTGTACTGCGCTTTCCCCTATCGCGCTGGATTGCCCGCCGGCGGGCCCGGGAGCTTTTTGATATTACCGCGGGCTTCGTTTATTCCCAGGTGCTTGCTGCCTGCGTAGAGCTGGATCTTTTTGAGCGTCTTGCGGCGGGTCCGCGAACGTCGGCGCAGCTTGCCGCTGCCTGCGATGTGCCCATAGAGGGACTGGAGCGCCTGCTGCGCGGGGCTGCAGAGCTTCGGCTTTTGCAGCGCTGGGGATCTGATGGCTGGCGCCTCGGTGATCTGGGGGCGGCCAGTCGCGGCAGCCCGGGAATAGCTGCCATGGTGCGTCATCATCACCTGCTTTATCAGGATCTCGGCGACCCTTTAGCGCTTTTGCGGGATCGCTCCCGAAGCGCCCTGAGTCAGTACTGGGCCTACGCGGCCGAGCCTGGGCACAGTGAGGCAGAGAATGCGCAACGCTACAGCGAACTCATGGCGCAATCACAGTCATTTGTTGCGGATGATGTCCTCGCGCACTGCTCTTTGGAGGGGCGGCGGGAGCTCCTTGATGTGGGTGGTGGGAGTGGTGTGTTTGCCGCAGAGGCCCTGCGGCGTTTTCCCGACCTTCGCGCGCGGGTATTTGATCTCCCGGATGTCGCTGTGCTCGCCGGCGAACGTTTCGCCCGAGAGGGGTTGCAGGGCCGGGGGCATGCGCTGGGCGGTGACATGTTTCTCGATGCTTTGCCCCGTGGTGCCGACGTGATCAGTCTTATTCGGATTCTTCATGATCATGACGATGATCTGGTGATGCGGCTGCTAAGGGGTGTGCGCCGCGCCATGAAGCCCGATGGTCTTTTGCTGCTGGGCGAGCCCATGGCCGAAACGGCCGCAGCGCCTGGTGTCGGCGCCTATTTTCACTTGTATCTCTGGGCCATGGGCAGTGGTCAGCCGCGCAGCTTGGCGCGAATTCGTGGGATGTTGGAGGCGGCGGGTTTTGCCGATGTCCGGGAGCTTGGCAGTTATCAGCCGCTCCTTGTGCGTGTTTTGACGGCGCGTCCGGCGGCGGCGTCCTGAGTGTTCAGAGGGCTTGCCAATGAATATGTCATTTTTGCTTGACAGCGACTGCTGTCCATATAAACTGACACTATGAATAAATTGAAGTGTCCGACGTTCACAGGAGAAAGCCAGTGGTAGATCGCACCGCGACTGCCGTCGTCTTTGAGAAGCCGGGTGTTATGTCCCTTCGCAGTGTTGGCCTGACGGAACCTGCTGACAACGACTGCGTTGTGGAAGTGCTCTGGAGTGGTATCAGTACAGGCACCGAGCGTCTTCTTTGGGATGGCCGCATGCCGGCATTCCCCGGTCTTGAATACCCCCTTGTCCCCGGATACGAGTCTGTTGGAAGGGTAGTCGAAGCGGGGTCTTCGGGGCTGCGCAAAGCGGGGGACCTGGTGTTCGTACCGGGCTCCGCGGGATACACCAATGTTCGAGGTCTTTTTGGCGCGTCGGCCGAAAGCCTCGTTGTGGGCGCTGAGCGTCTGATTCCTATCGATGAATCCCTGGGCGATCAGGGCATCCTGCTCGCTCTCGCGGCAACAGCGCATCACGCGGCATTGCGTATTGGTAAGCACGCACTCCCGGACTTGATCATTGGTCACGGTGTTCTGGGACGCCTGCTCGCGCGCATTGTCATTGCCCTTGGCGGCGACGCCCCCACGGTTTGGGAGACCAACGGGAGCCGCCATAGCGGCGCGGCAGGTTACCGGGTAATCACGCCGGATAGCGATCAGCGCAAAGACTACAAAGTCATCGCAGATGTTAGTGGCGATGCCAATATTCTCGACAGCTTGATAGCGCGGCTTTCGCCGGGTGGTCAGGTGATCCTTGCGGGTTTTTATCACGCCCCGGTGAATTTTAGTTTTCCACCGGCGTTTCAACGCGAAGTGTCATTTTCCATCGCCGCAGAGTGGCAGAAACCTGATCTTGAATCGGCCCTGGGCCTGGTTCGGGACGAGTCTCTCTCCCTCGGCGGTTTAATCACTCACCATCAGTCAGTGCGCACCGCCGCCCCTGCATACCGCATGGCCTTTGGCGATCCGGACTGTCTGAAAATGGTCCTCGACTGGAGGTGCATGCACTGATGAATAAGGCTGTAACCCAATACACTCCTGGTAATGATGAGGGCTCGCTTCTCGCCAGCTCTGATGATGGCGGTTCCAAAACACAGATCATTGCGATCTACGGGAAGGGCGGCATCGGCAAGAGCTTCACCCTCGCCAACCTGTCTTACATGATGGCGCAACAAGGCAAGAAAGTGCTGCTCATTGGCTGTGACCCCAAAAGTGACACCACGTCATTGCTGTTTGGCGGTAAGGCTTGCCCTACGATCATTGAGACCGCATCCAAGAAAAAAGCGGCCGGCGAAGAGCTCGTTGTCGGTGACGTTTGTTTCAAACGCGATGGCGTTTTTGCCATGGAGCTCGGTGGTCCCGAAGTGGGCCGGGGTTGTGGCGGTCGCGGCATCATCCACGGCTTTGAAACCCTGGAAAAACTGGGCTTTCACGACTGGGATTTTGACTATGTGCTCCTCGACTTTCTGGGCGACGTGGTCTGCGGCGGTTTTGGTCTGCCTATCGCCCGGGACATGTGTCAGAAAGTGATTGTGGTGGCGTCCAACGACCTCCAGTCCCTCTACGTGGCCAACAACGTGTGCTCCGCGGTGGAGTATTTCCGTCGCCTCGGCGGTAACGTCGGCGTTGCCGGTATGGTGACCAACAAAGACGACGGCTCCGGCGAAGCTCAGGCCTTTTGCGAGGCTGTGGGGATTCCCCAATTAGCCGCGATTCCTGCCGACGATGACATTCGCAAGAAGAGCGCCAACTACGAAATCATCGGGCGGCCCGAAAGTCAGTGGGGGTCGCTCTTTGAGGGTCTTGCCCAGCAAGTGGCAGAAGCGCCTCCGCAGCAGCCGACCGCGCTCTCCCAGGATGATCTCCTGGCGCTCTTTGACGGTGATGCTGTAGGTCGCAATGTCGTTCTGGAGCCCGCAAGTGTTGAAGAGCTTTGCAACGTAGAAGCATTGAACCGCCCTTCACTGGAGGTGATCTACGACGATGTCTGATTCGCTGACTACTGTGAAACCCGCCGATGTGATTGCCAGTTCAGATGCCAAGGATACGGTATCAGGCTGTCACGCCGGCGCCGACACAATGAAAAAAGCGGCGGCAGAAGCCGGCAAAAGCGAAGTTCTCGAGCAATATGCCAAGGATTATCCCACCGGTCCCCATGACCAGCCCCAAAGCATGTGTCCGGCCTTTGGTTCTCTGCGAGTGGGCTTGCGTATGCGACGCACTGCGACCGTCCTCTGCGGATCTGCCTGTTGCGTCTATGGCCTGACCTTCACTTCGCATTTTTACGGTGCTCGCCGAACGGTAGGCTATGTGCCTTTCGATTCGGAGTCGCTGGTGACCGGAAAGCTCTTTGAGGACTTGCGGGAAGCGACCTACAAGCTGGCTGATCCGGATAAATACGACGCCATAGTTCTCATTAATCTTTGCGTGCCGACGGCCTCCGGTGTTCCTCTGGATTTGTTACCCAAGGAGATTAACGGTGTCCGCATCGTAGGCATCGATGTTCCCGGTTTCGGTGTGCCAACCCACGCAGAAGCGAAAGATATTCTGGCAGGCGCGATGCTTTCCTATGCGCGTAGCGAGGCCGAGCAGGGTCCCGTAGCGAGACCAGAGGCAGAGAGTGTGGGTCGACCCACGGTTGCCCTTGTGGGCGAGATTTTCCCCGTCGACGCCATTATGATCGGACGCATGCTCGAGCCCATGGGGCTGGCTGCTGGTCCCATAGTTCCCACCCGTGAATGGCGGGAGCTGTATGCGGCGCTGGCGAGCCCTATCGCCGCCATGCTTCACCCTTTTTATAAGGCAACGGCCCGGGAATTTACCTCGGCCGGACGCTCACTTGTGGGCTCTGCGCCCGTGGGGCACGACGGTACTGCGGCCTGGCTCAAGGCGATCGCTGAAAGCGCCGGCGTTAAAGATGAGGTTCTTGCCAAAACCAGTAACGCGCTTCTTCCTGCTATTAAGGGAGCGCTCGCTGCAGCCCCCGTTGATGCCCGCATCACTCTGTCCGGCTACGAAGGTTCAGAGCTCTTGGTAGCGCGACTCCTTGTGGAAGCGGGTGCGGACCTGCGCTATGTGGGTACCGCCTGTCCACAAACACCCTGGTCTGACGATGATCGAAACTGGCTGGAATCCAAAGGTGTGCAGGTGAACTACCGCGCGTCTTTGGAAGATGACATTGCAGCGGTCGAAGAGTTTCAGCCCGATTTGGCCGTGGGTACTACACCAGTGGTGCAGCACGCGAAAGAGCAGGGTATCCCCGGTCTTTACTTTACGAACCTGATTTCTGCTCGTCCCCTTATGGGGCCGGCGGGTCCTGGTTCTCTGGCGCAGGTGATTAACACCGCCGTGGGTAACAAGGAACGATTTGCACGCATGGAGTCTTTTTTCAACGGTGTAGGTGCAGGCGAAACCGCCGGTATCTGGCCGAGTGCGTCGGGGAGGGCCGCGTAATGTTAGTGCTCGATCATGACCGCGCGGGCGGCTACTGGGGAAGCGTTTACGTTTTCACTGCCATCAAGGGACTCCAGGTCATTATTGATGGTCCCGTGGGCTGCGAAAACCTACCCGTTACCTCCGTGCTCCATTATACCGATGCGCTGCCACCGCACGAGTTGCCCATTGTGGTGACGGGTCTTGCAGAAGAAGAGCTGGGTCAGAAAGGTACTGAGGGTGCTCTCAGACGCGCCCACAAAGCCTTGGACCCCAAGAGGCCGTCGGTGGTCGTCACAGGATCTATTGCCGAAATGATCGGCGGTGGCGTGACGCCGCGGGATACCAATATTGAACGATTCCTGCCTCGCACCATTGATGAAGATCAGTGGCAGAGTGCCGATCGCGCGATGTATTGGCTCTGGGATCGCTATGGAAAAACCAAGCGCAAGAAAGCCAAACAAACGCCGAGGGAAGAGGGCGCGAAGCCTCGGGTCAATATCATTGGACCTATCTATGGTTGTTTTAACACCTGGTCCGACGTCGCAGAAATTCAGCGTCTTGTCGAAGGGATTGGGGCAGAGATCAATCTGACCTTCCCCATGGGCGTGCAGCTGGACGATGTACCCAAGCTTGCCGATGCGGACGTCAATGTGTGTATGTACCGGGAATTTGGCCGAAAGCTCTGCGAAGGACTGGAAAAGCCCTATCTCCAGGCACCCATTGGCTTGCATTCAACGACTGCATTCCTGGAGTCTTTGGGCGAGCTACTGGGGCTTGATCCCCAGCCTTTCATCGAGCAGGAAAAGCACACCACCATCAAGCCGATGTGGGACCTCTGGCGTTCGGTAACTCAGGACTTTTTCGGCACGGCAAACTTTGGCGTTGCCGCCAGCGAAACCTATTCCCGCGGACTGCGTAATTTTCTGGAAGAAGAACTCGGCATGCCCTGCAGCTTTTCCTTCTCTCGCTGCGCAGGAGCAAAAACCGATAACGAAGCCGTGCGCGCCGCTATCGCGGACAGCGCGCCGCTCATCGTGTTCGGCAGCTATAACGAACGCATGTACATCGCCGAGACGCAGGCACGCACCATGTACATTCCCGCCTCTTTGCCCGGCTCCATCGTGCGTCGCCATACGGGCACGCCTTTTATGGGCTACGCAGGTGCCTGTTACGTGCTCCAGGAAGTGTGTAACGCATTGTTTGATGCGCTGTTCCACATTCTCCCTCTCGGCACTGATTTGGATCAGATTGACGCGACGCCGTCTCGGCTCAACGAAGAGCTCGTCTGGGAGCACGAAGCGGAGACACTGCTCGAGAAGCAGCTTGAGCGTGAGCCGGTGTTGCTGCGAATTTCTGTTGCCAAGCGTCTTCGGGACGCGGCTGAGCAGCGGGCAAGAGCGGCAAGCGCTGATCAGGTCGGCGTTGAACATCTGGATAAAAGCTTACAGGCAAGTGCGAAATCCGAGTCCCTTGACGAGCCGGAGACCGCCTAGATGTTGATAAAACCAATTGCAGAGATTGCGAGCCAAAACCGGGGAGGGCGGAGGCATGCTGAAAGCTGGGGAAGTGGACGTAGGAGCACAGCAAGTGCGACAAACTGATAAACGAAGCTATCGACTGTTATTGGCGATGGCTGTGAGCTGTTTTTTTGTGGTGAGCGTGATAACGCGCTTGCTACCCCGAGCGCTGAGGCCCTTCGCGGCCAGCGCTCGGAAACGCGAATCCTGCTTCGAAGAAGCAAGGCGCGTCGCTTTGGCGGTGATTCCCTATGCTTTTGAGTGGTAGGGCGTTAATTAAATTGAACCGTGGTGATTGTCTGCTGCGGAAGAACTATCGAAATTCACCGTCAGTGACGGGTTTGGAGGTTACGGCATGTCCATGTTGAGCTTTGAGAGAAAGTACCGGGTACGTGGAGGCACGTTGCTCGGTGGGGATCTCTTTGATTTCTGGGTGGGGCCGTTTTACGTCGGCTTCTTTGGTGTCACCACGATATTTTTTAGCGTAGTGGGTACCGCGTTGATTCTTTATGGCGCAGCCATGGGTCCGACGTGGAACGTGTGGCAAATCAATATTGCGCCACCGGACCTGAGTTACGGTCTCGGACTCGCGCCTCTGATGGACGGAGGGCTTTGGCAGATCATCACGTTGTGTGCCATCGGAGCCTTCAGCTCCTGGGCTTTGCGTGAAGTTGAAATCTCACGAAAACTCGGGATGGGGCTCCACGTGCCCTTCGCGTTTGCGGTAGCGATCTTTGCCTACGTGACCCTGGTGGTGATCCGCCCGTTTTTGCTCGGCGCCTGGGGGCACGGATTTCCCTACGGCATCCTCAGTCATCTCGATTGGGTGTCGAACGTTGGTTATCAGTACCTGCACTTCCATTACAACCCAGCGCATATGCTTGCGGTAACGTTTTTCTTTACCACGACGCTGGCTTTGTCCATGCACGGATCACTCATTTTGATGGTGACCAACCCTGGCGATGACGATCCCGTAGTGAAAACCGGTGAGCACGAAAACACCTTTTTCCGCGACGATGTGGGGTACTCCATTGGCGCGCTCGGTATCCACCGCCTGGGTCTTTTTCTGGCTTTGTCGGCCGGTTTCTGGAGTGCGGTATGTATTGTTTTAAGTGGACCTTTCTGGACCCGCGGTTGGCCCGAATGGTGGAACTGGTGGCTCAATCTACCGGTCTGGTCTTGAGGGGAATAAAATATGAGCCTTGAATATCAAAATATTTTTACACGGGTCCAGGTTCGCGGACCCCATTATCCCGGGGTGTCTATTGGTGCGGAGAACGAGAACCGCATTGGTACTCCCACCGATAACTATTGGGCGGGAAAAATTGGTGATGCACAGATAGGACCGTTCTATCTCGGCTCGTTGGGTCTGGCATCCATTGTTTGCGGCCTTATCGCCTTTGAGATTATTGGTCTCAACATGTGGGCTTCAGTCAACTGGGATCCCGTACAGTTTGTAAGACAGTTGTTCTGGCTGGCTCTTGAGCCGCCACCACCCCAGTACGGCTTGAGCCTCCCGCCCCTGAATGATGGCGGTTGGTGGCTGATTGCCGGGTTCTTCCTGACGCTGTCGATTATGCTCTGGTGGCTGAGAACCTACCGGCGCTCAAAAGCTTTGGGTATGGGACAACATCTTACCTGGGCCTTTGGTGGTGCTATCTGGCTCTATCTGGTGCTCGGCTTCATCCGTCCCGTTCTCATGGGCAGCTGGAGTGAGGCAGTGCCCTTTGGCATCTTCCCGCACCTGGACTGGACCGCGGCCTTCTCGCTGCGCTACGGAAATCTGTTCTATAACCCCTTCCATATGCTTTCCATTGCATTTCTGTACGGCTCCGCACTGCTGTTTGCCATGCACGGTGCAACGATTCTGGCGGTAACCCGCTACGGCGGTGATCGCGAGATTGATCAGATTACCGATCGGGGTACGGCATCGGAGCGCGCAGCACTGTTCTGGCGCTGGACCATGGGCTTCAATGCTTCCATGGAATCCATTCACCGCTGGGCCTGGTGGTTCGCGGTACTAACAGTAGTGACCGGCGGCATCGGAATCCTGCTGACAGGCACGGTGGTAGACAACTGGTATCTCTGGGCTGTGAAACACGGAGTAGCGCCGTCCTATCCGGTACTTGAGGCAACTCCCACGGTTGATCCCATGTTGACGGGAGGTCAGTGATGAAAATTTCTATGCGAATGCTTGGTGTGGGTGTATTGCTCACGACGGTTACCCTGGCAGGCTGTGAAAAGCCGCCGCAGGAGGTGGTACAACGTGGCTATCGCGGTACGGGGATGGAGCAGGTAGTCAACCCCGCTCAGCTTGACGACATGATCGCCAGGAACCAGGCGCCCGAGGCTGCACCCGCGGTGCCGGCCACCGGCCCCAAAGCCGGCGATATCTATGAAAACGTGCAGGTGCTGGGTGATCTGAGTGTGGGTGAGTTCACCCGCCTCATGGCCTCCATTACCGAGTGGGTCTCTCCGGAAGAAGGCTGTACTTACTGTCATGGCAACGATGGTTTTGCCGCTGATGACAAGTACACCAAAAAAGTCGCTCGGGTAATGATTGCCATGACCCAGCGAGCTAATGAAACCTGGGGAGCAAATCACACCGCTCCTACGGGTGTCACGTGCTACACCTGTCACCGCGGCAATAACGTACCTGAGTATGTCTGGGTCACGGAAGAAGCACCGATGATGCCAGGGTCTTTTGCAGCGGCACCCACCGGTCAGAATGTTGCCGACGTGGCAGCCAATGGTTACGCATCTCTGCCCTACGACCCCTTCACACCCTATCTCGAAGGCGATGCAGACATTCGTATGGCGGGCGACACAGCGCTGCCCACGGGCAACCGCAAGTCGATTAAACAGACCGAATGGACCTACTCACTGATGATGCATTTCTCCCAGTCCCTGGGCGTGAACTGCACCTACTGTCACAACAGCCGCGCCTTCGCCAACTGGGAGCAGAGTCCTCCTACCCGCGTAAAGGCCTGGCATGCGATCCGCATGGTGCGAGAGTTGAACAACGAGTATGTCTGGGAAACTAACGACTGGCTCCCCGAGCATCGACAAGGGCCGTCGGGTGATCCCCAGAAAATCGCGTGTAACACCTGTCACCAGGGCGCTTACAAGCCTCTTTATGGTGCCCCCATGCTCGAGGATTTTCCGAACCTGGCGAAACAGTCCGACGGTTCAAAGCAGTTGATCAAGGTCGCGACGGAGTCTGAGAAGGCACCGGCAGCAGCCATGGTTGGTGGAGGATAAAAGAATCTAGGGCGGTTCCACTTTGGTGGTCCGTTGTAGGTGCAGTTGCTATAGGTGCCTCTATAGGTGTCCGCAGCGCTGTCAAGGCCCCTCAGGCCTTAAGAAAAGGTCTGGGGATATAACGTAAGTTGACATGGGAGAAAATAACCATGAGCGAATCTAGCAGCCTTACAGGGCTCTCAGATGGTGCGGCCCGAGAGTTTCACAGCTTGTATGTGAAAAGCTTTTTGGGATTCACCGCAGTAGCGGTGGTAGCACACCTTCTGGTGTGGTCCTGGAGACCTTGGTTCTAACAGGTTTTCTTTTAGGCACTGAACCGACGATTGCACATATGTGCACCGTTTTAAATATAGGAGATGCAACATGCATAAAATATGGATGATTTTTGATCCGCGTAGAATTTTGGTAGCTAACGCTATCTTTCTTTTTACGTTAGCGGTCCTGATCCATTTTGTATTGCTGAGCACTGCGAAGTACAACTGGATCGAAGGTGATTCGATGGCAGGTGCTTCAACGGCCCAGCACATGGAAGCACTGCCCCCCTCGCGCAGCTAGCGCATTGGGCAATGCAACTAAGTGTGTCCACGGCCTCCCCCGGTCGTGGGCACCGTTTCTTGAACAATCCGTGCGCGGTATGCACTGTTTGCCATTACGCGCTCAAGGAGTTTCACTTTTAGAGGAGCGCCGATCTTGTCCGAAGTTAACAATGAGTCAGGCACAGATAACGCGAGCGTCAGCGTGATGCGCGCCCCCGTATCCTTTGCCAGTGAAGAACTCATTCTGGTTGATAGCGACGATACCGTCGTTGGGTATCGCGATAAATTTAATACCCACGACGGCTCTGGTGTTCTTCACCGGGCGTTTTCGGCTTTTCTCTTTGACCATCATGGCCGTCTGTTGGTGCATCGGCGCAGTGAGCAGAAGCCCCTATGGCCCGGTTTCTGGACCAATAGCTGTTGTAGTCATCCCCGGCGAGGGGAAAGCATAGACGCCGCGGTAACACGCCGGGTTCGTGAGGAGTTGGGCGTCAACGCAGAGTCGACACCTATCTACAAGTTTGAATACAAGGCCCATTTCAAAGAGGTGGGTAGCGAGCACGAGTTGTGCCACGTCTACCTGGCGCGCTCCATGGATGGTGCCGAAGTGTCACCCCATGCAGAAGAGGTTATGGAGTGGTGCTGGCTGAGCATGGAGAACGTAGACAGCTGGATGTTAGAGCGGCCGGAGGACCTTACCCCCTGGTTTCGCCAGGAGTGGTCTGCACTTCGGAGTCTTTATCGGTCGCAGCTTGAACAGTTCGTTAGCGGGTGCATTGAAGCAGGCCAACGAGGTGCCGCTTAAGCAGCCTGCCTAGGCGATCCAGGCGATCTAGGCGATAGTGCGCCAGCGATACATGGGCGATGAATCGCCCCATGCCTGATGCAGAGTAAAGCGGCCAGCCTCTGTCATGGTCAGCTTGTCTCCCTCAATCTCCACGAGCCCATCTGCTTTCAAGGCCTGAAGTTCGGGGTATTCCTGCTTCGGATCAAGCAGTGTGTGCTGGTCGTCATCGAGATGCAGGTTGCACATAAGATCAGACAGCGCATGGCGACGGGCACGAAGATTAGGGCTCAGTTGCGCCGCTGCACTCATTGGCAGTTCGCCACGCTCGAGGCTATCACGCCACCGGTTGATATCCGCATGATTCTGCACGCAGATACTGGAAAGATCGGTCATTGAACTGCTTCCCAGTCCAACTACACCGCGTCCGGTCTGCTGCGTGTAACCGATCCAGTTTCTGTGGAGAGAACCGTTTCTGTGCGCCTCGCTTATAGGGTCCTGGGCGCGCGCGAAACAATCGAGGCCAATCCACTCGTAACCGGAGTGATTGAATCTCTCAACAATGCGGCTAAAAATAGCGACTTTGTCAGCGATGGATGGCATCTGCTGGGAGTCAATCGCCCGCTGATGCTGAAAATGATCGGCCCGGCGAGAATAGGTAAAACAGGACACGCGATCGGGCTCTAGCGCCAGCAATTCCTCAACAGTTTTTTGTACGCTGGAAGCGGTTTGCATGGGCAATCCGTAGACCAGGTCTGTGGCGACGGTGGAAAAACCGATCTGTCGTGCGGTTTCCACCACGTCACGCACTACGGGCAACGACTGATGCCTGCCCAGCGCTTGCTGAACGGTAGGATCCAGATCTCTCAGCTCCAGGTTCAGGTTTCTGAACCCCAGGCCGTGGAGGAGTGACAATTGGGATACCGAAGCGCGGTGAGCGTTGGCTTCCAGGGAGGATTCAGTCTGCGCGTCGATGGTGAAATACTTATCCAGGATGTCCACAAGCCTGACGAGCTGCAGTTCCGATAAATAATTCGGCGTGCCGCCACCTAGATGAAGCTGTTGCAAGCGCCGATTTCTGCCCAGATGATCCGTGACGAGCTGTACCTCGATCTCCAGAGTATCGAGGTAATGGTCGATTTGCTTGTGGTCGTGACTGACCGTAGTCTGGTGGTCGCAGCTCAGGCAGCGCGACGGGCAGAAGGGCAAATGAATGTAGACAGACAGGTCTTCATCAATGTTGCGCTTTTCGTCTTCCAGCGCAGCAATGTAATCATTGTGCGATACGGCCGGGTCGAATGAAAGGCCGCTGTCGAACACCTTGGTGTTGCTGGGTTCGATCCCCCCGGAGGTGATAATTATCCGGGCTTCCTTGCTGTCGCTTTTTAGCATGGCGACTGGTCCTCTGCACAACTCGTGAACGTCTTCGGTCGAGTGCTTGGCTTTTTATCGGATTATTGGAATCCTTGGCGGTAAGAAAGATAGGTTCAATCACCTGTCAATCACCTATCAATCAACTTGCAATTAGCGAGGAGACAGATTTTTCCTACCGCAGGGTTGATGCCAAGCATCGGGGCATTCATCAACGTGCGAAGCTAAAAGTAGCGCCATAGGGTATTTTTTTCAAGTTTTGCCAGAAAATTAAAAAGCATGAAAGCTGTGGTTTTTCGAAATCATTTGGACTAAGGGTGTTTGGTCAACTGCATTCCTTGCACGTTCTTGACAGCACTGTCGCTTTTCCCGCTATCCGAAGCAGGGGTTGGCGAAAGGGCCCAGCGCCAAAGCGCGGACTCTCCGAAGGGGTACATCAAAAACCAGTGTTCCAGAACCGCAAGACTTAAAAGAGCGCTCACAAGAAGGTTAGCGCTGCGCAGAAAGGGATCCACCGTAGCCATGGCTTGGGCCAAGAGCACTACGGCGGCACCAGTGCCGATAGTCACAGACAGGGGGAACAACAGGTTCATTGATGCGCGGCGAGTGTAGCTGTCCAGATACTGTAAATGCGACGGAAACCAGTCGCTGTTGTAGTTTCGCACGCCAAGGAACAAATTGAGTTTGGCGCTCCAGCGCATCAACCATAGGGAGATACAGGTGGCTGCAGCAACCTGATTAGGTCCGTCGCCGGCAATCAGCACTACCAGTCCTACCATCGCGATGACAGATATCTCGTGGTAAAGGCTTGTCTGCAGTCCCAGCCAGAATCGTCGCGCAGTACTGGCTCCCGCGGGGCAGGGCGTATTTCTGGGGCCTGTAATGACGCCCATGAGATAAGTCATTTCGAGCCAGGCCCAAATGACCAGTCCCTGTCCGAAGCCCAGTAGCGCGCCGGCGGCGCTGCGATCTTCACTGCGACCGGGAAGGTAGATCAACGAAAGTACTACCAAAACAGTGACGGCAAGCATGCTCGCCCGTTGCCACTGCGCGCCCAGCCGGTTCAGGAGCAGAACAAGTCCGGTGCTTATCCACCAGGCTAAGGTGACCGTGGCCAGCGCTAGGAGGTAGTCAATCACCAGTCTTGCGCTGAATCCGCGTTCATCAGCGGGGCATCCATTAGGTTCGCAAAAACCGCGATATTGGTTTGCCCAAAGGCGACCAGGTCTATTTTTTCTCCGGTGGAAGGGTCCGAGAACACTAACCGTCCATCGTCGTAGCGCTTCAGTTCAAACATGGAGGCGATACCGGAATCGAGCCCACGACGCTGGCGCACGAGGCTGCGTACTACGCCTCGGAGGAATGCGCCCTCGCCGGAGGGGATTCTGGCGATCGCGTCCTTGCTCTGCCATTCAAACACCTCCACCACTCCATCGGGGAGGTCCCGAAACCCCAGCTCACGCACGTCAACAATATTGGCGTCCGGCACCGAGTTCATGGAATACCCGGTGAGCCTCGCGATCAGCGTAGCGGCAAGGACCGCCATCACGAAGATCGCGACGCCGGTCATGAGTATGCGTGAATTCGCGTCCATGGTGCTTCTTCGCGATACGGGCGAATTCTGCGTCATTGCATCACTCACGGTTTGCTCCTTGTGTTCCTCAAGAGGCGATGAACATTGCGCTTGGGTCGGCTCGCTGACTCTCCACCGAGGCGCTTTCGCCCCGAGTGGGCTGAACGCTACTTACTACGCTGGCAAGACTTGCCGCCAGCTCTTCTACATTTCGAATGCTGCGAAGTGCTGGCTGGGTCGGGTTCCACTTCCAACTCCGTACATTCGGCCATAGCATCATGTAGGAGAGGCGCTTTTTCTGTTCCAGAGACAATACAATGTCACCGCTGCCGTCAGGTTGCTTGCTCATATCGGCGGCGGTAACAATCGAGAGCGGAATGTTCACCATCATAGGTATAGCAACACCTGAACGCAGCACCAGACGCTTATCTGTGAGAGTGTAAATCGTAGTCCGTGCGTAGGCATAAGCGAGGAGGGTGAGAATCCCCACTGCCAGCACGCCCAGTCCGATCATCCAGCTACTGCCCAGAATAATATCGGACAGCGACCCGCCCCGGGTTGTTTGCACGCCCAGATGAATAACGATCAGTACGGCGAAATAGATGGCAACGTTCCGCACGTGAAACACGCGCCTGGCCATGATCTTAAAATCAGGCTCTCCCTGCCAGATGAGTGTTTCATCTGACGGGAGATAGTCGGGGAGTCCGCGGACAGGTTCGTCCTCATATTCGCCAACACTCATAGCACTGGCTCCATGCGCTCAGGCAGCGCATAGAGGTAGCCGCCACCATAATAGGCGCCGATCTTGTCCTCTTCTTGCAGCGTCACGAAGTCCGGGTTGGCCGTGGTCGGCGCGTCGGCAAAGTGTTTGCCGCAGACGGACTTGGCGATGACGTCGCCATTGGACTTGATGCGTGCAAAGGTCATGGGAATCATCACCCGGCGCTCACCCGCTGAAATCTCGAGGTAGCGCACACAGGGCTCGCTGAGGTCGATCCATAGATCGGTCACGGTGCCGCCTTGCTCGCCATCAGCGCCATAAACAGGTCGGCCTCGAGGGTCGGGATCGCGGCGTTCAACGCTCCAGTCCTCGGCGATGCGCATGGGAATGATGCGGGGCGTGCCATGGTCATGGTTGAGATCAGGCGCTTCTGGACGAATCGCCCAGGCTGCGGGCCCCACGCCGTCGAGCATCGCATTACCTGTGGGTTCCAGGGGGAAGCCCGGCGCAGGGACAATTTGCTCAGCCTTAAGCTCATAATCTGGTGGATCTTCCTTGGGTGCCGTGCGTGTACCCTGGCCATGGGGCAGGATGTAAGTTTTCTCCTCGGGCATGCCAAATAGATCGCCACCGGTGTAGTTCTCATTATGAGAGTCCACCAGGGGATAACCTTCCCGCTTGGCCTCGCGATGCAGATACCCCACGAGTCCGAAGAAAAAAAGCCAGAACGCGTAGAGCGTCAGCTGTGCAACATCAATGTACTCAGTTATAGATCCAGTACCCATTTCAGTTCCTCCCTGTCAGGGTCTATGTCAATTCGGGAATTCATGGAGAGCGAACGTGCTCTTTTGCCCGATTTGCCCGGAGCCGCGTACTAACGGCCCCAGTGCAATAAGTGCTGCAAACAGCAGCAGTATTTCAAGGTGATAAACAGCGCTGTAGCCGGTCACCGGGTCCATTAGCGCGCTGCCCAGTTTCCCGCTCACCGCAAGATGGGTGACGTAGTCGCGCAGAGCACCGCCCAAGGCGATCGCCAATCCTGCCGCGGTCGCCTGCACGGCACCCCAGGCGCCAAGCGCCAGACCTTTTTCTTCGTCTTTGCCCAGTGCCATGGCGGCGGTGAGCGTGCCCACGGCAAAAAAGCCGCCGCCAAGGCCGATGCAGGCTGCGCCGATTTTGAACAGGAAGGGCGAACCCAGAGGCGCCGAAAGAATGACGGCCGCGAAGGCAAAAAGCCCCAGGGCAGCGCCGTAGCCGGATAAGCGTATAGGGTCGGCACCACCGCTTAGACGTCGTGAGGACAGGGCAAAGGCAACGAGCATGCCCAATCCCCAAATCGCTGACAGGCCCGTGGTGGCGCTGACAGACATGCCTAGTATCTGACCGCCATAAGGCTCCAGAAGAATGTCCTGCATGCTGAAGGCCGCGGTGCCAAGGCCGATGGCAAGAAGCAATCGTTTGGTTTTACCAGATTCCGTGAACGCACCCCAGCTGGCAGAAAAGCTGGGTCGGGGGCGGGCAGGATCCGTGCGCGATGGCATGAGGCTTTCCTGACGCCACAGCGCAATGGCGTTGAGCACGATGGTGGCGATAGCCGTGCCCTGAATCACCTTGATGAGCTTGAGGTTCGAGAAGTCATCGAGCAGTACAGAGAAGAGCAGGGCACTGACGATAGTGCCCAACAGCAGCATTACATACAGAAGCGCTACTACCTTTGGCCGGGTGTTATCCGTCGCAAGATCAGTCGCCAGGGCAAGCCCTGCAGTTTGGGTAATGTGCAGGCCGGCGCCCACCAGCAAAAACGCGAGCGCTGCGGCCATGGGGCCGAGCCATTGGGGTCCCGCGGCGGGGTCCGCCAACACTATGAGCGCAAAAGGCATGATGGCCAGACCGCCAAACTGGGTCATGCTGCCGCCCCAGATGTAGGGTACGCGACGCCAGCCAAGGAGCGACTTGTGATGATCCGAGCGAAACCCCACCAGAGCGCGCAGTGGCGCAAAAAACAGCGGCAGGGAAACCATAAGCGACACCAGCCACGCGGATTGGCCCATCTCCAGAACCATTACCCGGTTGAGAGTGCCATTCAGGAGAACCAGGGCCATGCCCACACTGAGTTGAAATAGCGAGAGGCGTGCCAGTCGCGACAGGGGGAGGTCCCCACTTACTGCGTCGGCGAAGGGCACCAGCGCAAGCACGGCCTGCGACGGGAAAATACGATCTGTGATCGCCGATAAATTCACTGACGGCGTAACTCGCAGGCCTGAGAAATATAGAAACCGCTGTTTACTCGGGATACCCGGCCGCGCTCCCAGGACTGCAGGGTCTCCTGTGCCTGAATCATGCGATCAAGGCGTTTGGGACTCACCGGTTGAATAGCCGGAGCTCGATCACCCCGGGGAAACAGTTTTCCCGTGGCATGCATGATTTCCAGCAACGGGGTGCTTGGCGCATGGGTAAATACCATGCTTTTGCTGACCCGGGGGGCAAGACTGTTCAGTACTTCGATACCGTCTGCGACGTCGTAATGAATCAGGGAGTCCATCGCCAGCACATGGTCAAACTCGCCGGTGGCCAGAGCCGCCATATCACCCACTTCGAAATCAATGTGGCCCTTGCCGATGTCCGAAGGAAGGCGTTCCCTGGCGATCTCAATGAGCGTCGCAGAGAGATCCACTGCCAAAACCTGGGCCCCGCGGGTAGCGAGTTCCACAGCAACCGCGCCCGTGCCACAGCCGGCATCGAGTACGCGACAGCCTTCAAGGTTGTCCGGCAACCAGGAGAGCAGAGTGTTGCGCATCTCGTCCCTGCCCGCCCGTACCGTTTGACGGATACGGCTTACCGGCGCGTTGGAAGTGAGTTTTGTCCATGCATCGGAGGCCGTTCTGTCGAAATAGGTTTCTATCTCGGAACGGCGCTGGACATAGCTGTTATCGGTCATCAATCGAATCCCAGGAAGTCAAAGAGGTCACGATCCTTCATGGGTTCGGCATCGAGGGCATCCGTGCCGTCCCACAGTGCCGTGGCAAGTTTGATGTACTCCTCCTGCACCGCGAGGAGTTCCGGGGTGTCGTCCATTTCAAACAGCGTGGATTTCTTGAGCCGGCTGCGACGGATGACGTCCAGGTCCGGGAAGTGCGCAAGACGCTTGAGTCCCACGGCATCGTTGAAGCGATCAATCTCATCAGTGCCGGAGCTGCGGTTGGCAATGACACCGCCCAGGCGGACGGGATAATTCTTGGATTTGGCCTTGATGGCCGCGGCAATGCGGTTCATGGCGAAGATGGAGTCGAAATCGTTGGCGGTAACTACCAGCGCCCGCTCCGCATGCTGCAGCGGTGAAGCAAAGCCACCGCAGACCACATCACCCAGTACGTCAAAGATCACCACGTCAGCATCATCCAGGAGGTGATGCTGTTTTAGGAGTTTTACGGTCTGTCCAACAACATAGCCACCGCAACCGGTACCAGCCGGTGGTCCGCCTGCTTCGACACACATGACGCCGTTGTAGCCCTCGTACATGTAGTCGTCTGGTGTCAGCTCTTCGGAGTGAAACTCCACCGACTCCAGTACATCGATGACCGTCGGCATCAGTGCCTTGGTCAGAGTAAACGTTGAGTCATGCTTGGGATCGCAGCCGATTTGAATGACACGCTTTCCCAGCTTCGAAAAGGCCACAGAGAGATTGGAAGACGTAGTGCTTTTGCCAATACCCCCCTTGCCATAAATAGCGAATACTTTGGCCTTGTCGATCTGAACGTCGGGATCGAGATGCACCTGCAGGCTGCCATCTCCGTCCAGTCCACGGCTGTCATTGGGATCCACTTGCTGTACTGGAATGTTGATAGGTTTGTTCATGCGGCTACTACTCCACTGGGTATACCTTCCAGCCAATCTTCAAGATCTTCGCTTGCGCGATGCAATGCGTCGAGACTCTCCTGGTCTGGTTGCCAATAGTCACGATCGCTTGCTTCAAGCAGGCGATTAACGACTTTAATGGCAGAATGAGGATTTAGTTGCGCGAGGCGATCGCGCATCGATTCGTCGAGAATAAAAGTTTCGGACATGCTCTGATAAACCCAGGGAGCTACCTGGCCGGTGGTGGCCGACCATCCCAGGGTGTTGGTGATGTGGGATTCAATCTGCCTCACACCTTCAAAGCCATGCTCGAGAATGCCTTCGTACCACTTCGGGTTGAGCACCCGGGTACGTGTTTCCAGCGCTACCTGCTCTTCCAGGGTGCGAACCTTGCCGCTGCTGGATGTCTGGTCCGAAATGTAAACGGGCACTTCCTGACCGTTGCGGGCGCGCTTTACCGCGCGACTGATACCGCCCAGGGTGTCGAAGTATTGATCCAGAGAGGTGATACCTACCTCTACAGAATCGAGATTCTGATAGGCGAGGTCGACGGTAGACAGCATGCTGTTGAGCAGCTCCGCGTGGGGGGCCACGTTACCGTCGCGTCCGTAGGCAAAGCACTTGCGTGATGTATACGCATCTGCGAGTTCACCGTCGTCTTCCCAGCGACTGTCGTCAACCAGAAGGTTGACGTTGGAGCCATAGGCACCATCCGAATTGCTGAAGACCCGAAGGGCAGCGGTTTCGAAGTCGCAGCCCTGCTCTTCCTTCTGAGACAGGGTGTGCTTGCGCACATAGTTCATATCCAGGGGCTCGTCGGCAGAGGCTGCAAGGAAGCTGGCCTCGGCGAGCATTCGCGTCTGCAGGGGCAGCAGATCTCGAAAAATCCCCGAGAGTGTCATGATCACGTCCACCCGGGGGCGGCCCAACTCTTCCAGGGAAACAAGCTTTGCACCGCTCACGCGGCCATAACCATCGATGCGTGGTTCGGCACCCATGAGCGCAAGGGCCTGGGCGATAGGACCCCCTTCATTTTTCATATTGTCAGAGCCCCACAACACCAGGGCGACCGTTTCCGGTAGAGCGCCACCAGAATCTGCATGCTTGCTCAGAAGATTGGCCGTCTGTCGCAGGCCATCGCGCATGGCAAACCTGCTGGGTAAACGGTAGGGGTCGAAACCGTGAAGGTTCCTTCCTGTGGGTAGTATGTCCGTGGTGCGCAAGAGATCACCGCCAGGCGCGGGGGCGATAAAGCGACCGTCCATGGCGTGGAGTATGGCTTCTAATTCCGGATTGCGGTGCAGTTGCTCCGCAGTATGTGTGAGCGAGCGAACTGCCTCGTCCAGATCGTCCCGTTCGGGGTTGGCGGCTTCAACAAGCTTTTTGAAAGTCTCGGTTTCGCCCTGTTCCAGGGCGTCGACCTGCGCAGGAGCCAAAACCAGTTCGTGTCCAGCCTGACCCACTGCGGTGAGCATATCCTTGCGCTCTTCCTCGGAACCCGTTTCTCCCAGTACATGGAGTCCATAGGGGATCAATGTTTCCTCGAGCTCGATGAGGGCACAGCGAAGGGACTCGATCTCGGTACTGCTTGCTTCGGTCCAGGCGGGTTTTTCACTGCAAAGGTCTAGCTCGACCCCCTGGGCCTGAATGACCGCTGCCAGGTCGGAGCGAACTTCGGCACTGTCATCGGCACCCATGCGCCAGCGCTCGATAGTCTCTTTCAGTTCCTGCAGGCCTTTGTAGAGGTCGGCGCGGGTAATCGGTGGTGTCAGGTAACTGATCAGCGTGGCTCCCGCCCGGCGTTTGGCAATCATGCCTTCGGAGGGGTTGTTCGCGGCATACAGGTAATAGTGCGGAATATCGCCAATGAGTCGCTGGGGCCAGCAGCTGTCGCTCATCCCCGATTGTTTGCCCGGCATAAACTCCAGTGCACCGTGGGTTCCAAAATGCAGGAGCGAGTGAGCGGCAAAATCTTCGCGTATGTAGCGATAGAACGCCGAAAATGCGTGAGTGGGGGAGAATCCGCGCTCAAAGAGCAGGCGCATGGGGTCGCCCTCGTAACCGAATCCCGGTTGTACGCCAATAAATACATTGCCGAACTGTGCGCCCAGCACAAACAGTGAGCGGCCGTCGGTATTCTGCTTGCCCGGCACCGGACCCCATTGGGCTTCAATCTCTTCGAGATGAGGTTCCCGGGTTACATGATCATCCGAGGAGATCAGTGTGTGGACATTCGCCATGGCGCCGTAGCGCGCGGCGTTACCTTCCACAATAGCTTCGCGAAGCGCATCCACTGATTCAGGAAGATCAACGGTATAGCCGTCCTCACGCAGTGCGCGAAGCGTGTTCATGAGGGACTGGAAGACGGAAAGATTCGCGGCGGTGCCGGTGTTGCCGGCATTGGGTGGAAAGTTGAAGATCACCATTGCCACGCGACGTTCACCTTTAGGTGTCTTTCGCAATTCCACCAGACGCAGGGCTCGATCAGCCAGGGCATCCACACGCTCCGTATGCGGCTGCATGGCATGGGTGTCGCCACTGGCCGTTGTCTGGGAGGCGAGATCGGAGCGGCCACCGAAGATGGAGGGCACGCTGGCACCATCTAATTCGGGAATAGCCACCATCATGGTGGCCTCGACGGGCATGAGGCCGTGACTGGATGTTTCCCACTGTTCAATACTTTGAAACTCCAGGGCATGGGCCGCAATGTAGGGCACATCCAGGGACGCAAGCATGGCTTCCGCAGCCTTGGAGTCGTTGTAGGCCGGACCACCGACCAGGGAGAAACCGGTCAGCGATAGGAGTAGATCGATGTTTGGTTCGCCATCTTTCATAAAATAGGCGTCTACCGCCGGACGGGCATCCAGTCCACTCGCAAAAGCGGTAATGACTTTTAAGCCGCGCGCGCGAAGTCCCGCGATCACCGCATCATAGTGTGCGGTGTTATCTGCCAGGGCGTAGGAGCGCATGATTAGCAGGCCTACCGTACCGATCTCGCGTTTACTGCGGGATGATCTGCCAAGCTTTTCAAAGATAGGTTTCTTAGCCTGGGGGTCGTACAGCCCTACTTCGGGATAATCTACCGGGTTCCCGGTTTTTAAAGTGCCCTTGAAAGCGCCGCGCTCGTCACTGGCATAGCGATCGGTGAGGTACGCGATCATACGGCGGAGGTTTTCTTCTGAGCCTGCGAGCCAGTATTGCAGGGTCAGGAAATAAGCTCTGACATCCTGGGACGTGCCCGGGATAAAACGCAAAATTTTGGGCAGCTGGCGGAGCACGGTGAGCTGCTGAGCGCCCGGTGGTTTCTTCGCTTTGCCGGTGTTTCCGCGAAGGCGCTTGAGCAGGGCTACAGCACCAGTGGCTTCGCCGTCCATGGAAAACTTACCCATGCGGGTGAGCTTCATGATCTCCGCACCGGACATGGCACAGACCATCGCGTCGCAGTGCTCCCTGCGCTCCTGAAGCGCTGGGAGCACCGCATTGATCTGTTCTTCCATGAACATCATGGTGACCAGCACAATGTCGCCTGTGGCGATGTCTGCCTTGCAGCGCTTAAGCGCTTCGTTCTCTCCGTTCCAATCGGCAGAGGCGTGGACCTTTACCTCCAGTCCCGGAGCGTCCTTCTGAAGATCCTTTGCGGCACGGGCTATGCTGCTGGTCACGTGGTTGTCCAGCGTAATGACGACAAAGTTCAGCGAGTCTTTCGCAGACGCTTTCGTCGATGCCTCGGCCCCGGTCGAAACGGCCGGCGTGGCTAGCGGTTTAGCAGCTGTTTTAGCGGCTGTTTTAGCGGCTGTTTTAGCGGCTGTTTTAGCGGCTGTTTTAGCGGCTATAGTGGGCTTTTGCTTCATAGAGCGTATCCACTTTGATTACGTTCACGCCGTTGTCTGCGGCAAATCTTTCAGTATTGCGTTTGGCTTTTCCCCGCACAAAAAATGGAATCTTGCGAAGCTCCCGCTCTGCGTTGAGATCCCAGGTCAGCTCGTCGCTGGTCTCTCCCTCAGCATCGCTGTGGCTTGCATCATTAACCGCCGGGTCCTCACTGCGGGTAGTAACGCCCTCAGCGGCCAGATGGGAAGGCTGGGCACCGTCGTTAAATTCAAAGTCATCGCGGAACATCGCAAGGAGGTGCTCCTCGAGCCCCATCATCAGCGGATGTACCCAGCTGTCAAAGATAACGTTGGCACCCTCAAAACCCATTTGGGGGGAGTAGCGTGCCGGATAGTCCTGAACATGCGCCGGCGTAGATATCACGGCGCAGGGCACTCCCAGGCGCTTGGCGATATGCCGTTCCATCTGGGTACCCAGCACCAGTTCGGGCTGTAACTCGCTGATCACGCGCTCGACCTCGAGATAGTCGTCGCTGATTAATGCCTCAAGACCGAGCTCTTTGGCGGCTTCGCGGACGGACCGTGCCTGCTCGCGGGAGTAGGTGCCCATCCCGACCACTTCAAAGGCCAGTTCTTCGTGCGCAATGCGGGCTGCAGCTACGGTGTGGGTGGCGTCACCAAAAACAAACACCCGTTTGCCCGTAAGGTAAGTGGAGTCCACCGAGCGTGAATACCATGGCAGCCGTGAGTCTTCGGTATCCGGCGTGTGATCGATGCCCAGGGTCTTCGCAACTTCTGCGACAAACTCCCGCGTTGCCCCGACGCCAATAGGTACGGTTTTGATGGTGGGTTGCTTGAAGTTACGTTGAAGCCAGTCGCACGCAGGTCCGGCAATTTCCGGATAAAGGCATACGTTGGCATCGGCCTCCGGAAGACGGAGGAGATCGTGTGGTGACGCATTGAGCGGCGCGCAGACATTGACGCGGACGCCCATCTCGTTGAGAAGCTGTGTGATTTCACGAACGTCGTCACGACATCGAAAGCCCAGGGAGCTCGGCCCCAAAAGATTGACGCTGGGTTGTTCATTGGCACGGGGCGTTGCTTCGCTGCCAGGCGCAGGCACGCGATTTTGCAGCAGTCCCCGTACCAGGCTGTAGAAAGTCTCACCGGCACCCCAGTTCTCTTTGCGCGAGTAGGCAAGCATCTCGACAGGTACCACCGGTACCGACAAGCCGCTGCTGGTTGCCAGAGATCCCGGTTGGTCCTGAATCAGCTCTGCGGTGCAGGAGTCGCCTACAAGCAAAACCTGTGGCTGATGTTTTTCCACCGCAGCATGAATACTGCGCAGCACGAGCTCGGCGGTGTCGCTGCCAAGGTCTCGCGCTTGAAACGTTGTATAGGTAACCGGGGGGCGATGGTTGTCCCGCTCGATCATGGTAAACAGCAGATCGGCGTAGCTATCGCCCTGGGGGGCATGGAGGAGCAGATGAACGCCGCGCATGGAGTTGGCAATACGGATAGCCCCGACGTGCGGAGGACCCTCATAAGTCCAGAGAGACAATTCCATACTCTAGACCTCCAACTGCGCAGCGCGCGCCAGGGGGCGGGAGAATAGGCCGGCGAGATCGCCCGCCTGGTCGAATCCCTGTATGGGACTGAAGATCAGTTCGATGGACCACTTGCTGCGCAGGCCCTCGGCTTCCAGCGGGTTGGCGATGCCCATACCGCATACCGTGAGATCCGGTCGCAGCTCCCGAACATGATCCAGGCGCGACTCAAGGTCACCTCCCTCAATCATGTCCGGATGGTCGCCGAACAGGGCGACCTCACTGGCCATAATCTGCGGATCGTGAAACGGCGTGGTAATGGATTCAACGTTCATATCGCATTCCCGCGCAAGGAAGCGCGCGAGAGGTAACTCAAGCTGAGAGTCCGGCAAAAACGCAATGCGTTTGCCTTGAAGTTTCTCCCGCTGATAACCGACCGCCTGACGGGCCCGGGCCAGAGGCG
This sequence comes from Congregibacter sp., assembly GCF_965660375.1. Lineage (GTDB taxonomy): Bacteria > Pseudomonadota > Gammaproteobacteria > Pseudomonadales > Halieaceae > Congregibacter. The sequence goes on from NZ_CBFHZO010000118.1 coordinate 40,783, forward strand.
CTGCCGTGACTTCTTCAAAGTGTGCATCGCTTACACCAAACTCATCGGCTGCGGCTTTCAGCCACAGCAGACTGCCCTCGGCGCCAAGCGGGAAGGGCGCATTAAGTACTTTGGCGCCCTGACCTTTAAGAGCGTGAGCGGTTTCTGTGAGATAGGGCTGGGCCAGCAGAACCCGGGTATTGGATCCGGCGCGGGGCATGGCGTCGCCGCTACGGGCGGGCAGAAATGCGATGGGGCCGATACCCAGTTCGTCGAAAAGGCGCTGAAACTGGTCTTCAACAATATCCGAAAGGGTACCCGCAATAATCAGAGCGGGGCTTTCCTTTTGGCCTCCGTTTACCGGTTCCTTCGCGGACTCCACCAGCTCCGTGAGGCATTTGTCCTCACCCTGGGTAAAGGTCGTTTCGATGCCGCTGCCGCTGTAGGCCACCATGCGTACCCGCCCGCTGTGACGGTTTTGAAGGCGGCTGGCAGCGTTGTTGAGATCAAGCTTGATAACTTCCGATGGGCAGGAGCCTACTAAAAACAGCGTTTTTATTTCGGGGCGGCGGGATAGTAGCTCCTCCACAACCCGATCCAGTTCTTCATGACAGTCGGCCATGCCGGCGAGATCACGGTCCTGTAGGATCGCCGTCGCAAAGCGGGGCTCAGCGAAAATCATCACGCCGGCAGCAGATTGCAGAAGGTGTGCGCAGGTTCGCGAACCCACGACCAGGAAGAACGCGTCCTGAATTTTGCGATGGAGCCATACGATAGACGTGAGCCCGCAAAACACCGCGCGCTGCCCACGCTCAACGGTTACCGCCGGCGCAGTAGAGGCTGCATTGTTGTCGCTCGCGAGCACTGCTTCGGTCATTTAAGCGCGCCTTCCAGGTCCAGTTCCATGTCGTTTGTCGGCTCGTCCCGACGCGCCGCCTGAAGTTTTAGTAAAAACTGCGCGGCGTTAATGACGTAAGCGGCGTAGGCGGCAAGGGCGATCCACATCTGCTGCTGGGGCGTTCCGTAGCCTGTCAGCCAGCACAGAACGTAGGCCACATGGAGTGCGATCACACCAAAACTGACCACGTCCTCCCAGAAAAACGCTGGGGCAAAGAGGTACTGTCCAAAGACAACTTTTTCCCAGATCGCGCCAGTCACCATGATGGTTAGGAGCACCAGGGTTTTGACGACTACGGATGTTGCGGCAGCCTCAAGGCCGGAGCCATTGATCATGTAGTTGACGACCAGTATCAGGCTGATCAGGAAGACTAAAAACTGAAGGGGAGCGAGTAATCCCTGTATTAACGTCCAGCGGGTGGCGTCGCGGCGCTGCCGTTGTTCCGGTGTGTAAAGCGGGGCGTTTTGCCTTCTCTGGTTGTTTTGTAAAGCCATTAAGCAGACCTTTGCCTTTGCTTACTGATTCATGGGTGAATGTAGTGCTGGCAGACCTTTATGTCAATTAGAATTTACACATTGATGCGTGTAAAAGAATTGACACTTGTTGGTCGCTGGTCTTTACTGTAAGTCTATGGGTCTTGGCAACGGTGTTAACCATGCTTTACGCGTGCCATAATTGCGCCCGCCGCATACCTCGTTTCGGGTGTTCGGTGTCTCTTGTCGTATTTTTGTCTACGTTTTTGGATGAGCGTTCTTGCTAGCCAAGCAACCTAAACCTGTTTTGGCCAGCCTGCTCTCGCGCGTCGCAGATCTTGCGCTCACGCTGGATGAGGCCGGCGCTATTCTGGGAGTCGATTCCTGGAGTTCGGAGCTGCCTGTGAATCTCGCGGATCTGTGGGTGGGCGCATCGCTGTCCGATACCCTCCTTGATGCCAGTGAGGATCGTGTCGATATGGCGCTGGTTCAGGCAATGCAGGGTCGTGGTGGTCGTGTGGATCTTGTGCATCGGCTCGAAGGTGTGCCCGACGGCTTGCCCGTGCAGTATCAGGTCATGGCGGGAGAGGGAGGCCAGATCTTCTTCGTGGGCCAGGATTTGCGCTCGGATACAAGCCTTCGTCAGCAGTTGGTAAATGCCCAGCAGGCGCTGGAGCAGGATTACTGGCGCCTGCGTCAGGTGGAGACCCGTTATCGACGCTTGTTCGATATGGTTGGAGATGCAGTGCTTGTGCTTGATGCCTTGAGCTTCAGGGTGCTGGAAGCCAATCCCCGTGCGGTGGAGCTTCTCTCTGAGGGCGACAAGGGGCTTGTGGGTAAGGTGTTCCCTCGGGGGCTGGATGGGGATTCCGGGCGCGCTCTGCAGGACATGATGGCGGAAACACGGACCGTGGGGCGCGCTCAGCTGCATAACCTGTTGCTTGAGGATGGCGAGACCCGCTTTGATGTATCCGCGAGTTTTTTACGCCAGGCGGGAGAGGAACGCTTTCTTCTCCGACTGGGTACCCGGGATTCCTTAGCGCAAAAGGCTGGCGCGGTCAGCGGCGTCTACCTCCAGGAGATGTTGCGTAACGCGCCGGATGCAGTGGTGCTGACCGATACCGAAGGTCGGATCATGGCCGTCAACAACAGTTTTCTGGAGCTGGCCCAGCTGGTTGCCGAAGAGCAGGCGATCGGCCACTCCGCAGACCGTTGGCTCGGTCGCAGCGGTGTGGACCTCAGTGTCCTGTTGTCTAATCTTCGGGATAAGTCTGTTGTTAAGCTTTTCTCCTCTACACTTATGCCCCAGGCCGGTAGTCCCGCCGAGGTGGAGATTTCTGCCTGTCGTCTCGATGAGCCCGATGGTGCGGAGTATGCTCTGTTTATTCGCGATGTAGAGCGTCGGGTGGCTCGCGATCATCCTGTGTCTGCGAAACTGCCCAGTTCCATTGAGCAGGTGACTCAGCGGGTCGGGCGGGTTCCCCTCAAAGATCTCGTCCGCGAGTCCACGGACCTCATCGAGGCGCTGTGCATCGAGACGGCGCTGGAGGTCACTCAGGACAATCGTGCGTCCGCCGCCGAGCTGCTGGGTCTCTCTCGTCAGTCCCTGTACGCGAAACTGCGTCGCTTCAACATTGGTGGCGATGTCGATCCTCAATAGGGGTCCCAGAACGTCGGCTGTTTTATCGATTGATGTTGTTCGCGGGCCGTTTTCAGAGTCGTAAATTAAGTCGGCCAAAAGCGTCAATTAAAATTGACACTTAAAAGTGTCGGTTCTATATTACACCTCATGCAGCCCGCTAACCTCACTACGCCGCCCCGCACTTTTCCTGAGCCCAGGGCTCTCGTCGAGCTTCTAAAGCCCATTACCTGGTTCCCGCCCATGTGGGCCTTTGTGTGCGGTGCGATCTCCTCTGGGCAGTCCCTGGGTGATCATTCGGGTTTGGTCATCGCGGGTATCATTCTGGCGGGACCCCTGGTGTGCGGTGGAAGTCAGATCGTCAATGACTGGTTCGACCGCCATGTTGACGCCATCAACGAGCCTAACCGTCCTATTCCTTCTGGCCGGGTTCCCGGGGAATGGGGGCTTTATTACGCTATTGCCTGGTCTATCCTGGCTCTGGGTTTTAGTGCACTTCTGGGAACCTGGGTGTTTGGAGCGACCCTGGTGGGACTTTTCCTGGCCTGGGCTTACAGTGCGCCACCCCTGCGTCTCAAACTTAATGGCTGGTACGGCAACCTTGCTGTGGGTGTCAGCTACGAGGGGCTCGCCTGGATAACAGGAGCTGCCGTCATGCTTGGCGGTGTCATGCCGTCGCCGCAGATCCTCATGCTGGCGGGGCTCTATAGTTTGGGAGCCCACGGCATCATGACACTTAATGATTTTAAGTCCATCGAAGGTGATCGCAGCATCGGTATCAGGTCCCTTCCCGCCAGTCTGGGCGCAGACCGCGCTGCGCGTCTTGCCTGTGTTGTGATGGCTGTACCGCAGCTGGTGGTTATTGGGCTGCTCTTTCAGTGGGGGCACTCCTTCGCTGCCGCTGGTATCGCCGGTTCGCTGTTTTTACAGGGTCTTGCAATGATCAAGATGCTCAAGGATCCCCTCGGCCGTGCTCCCTGGTACAACGGTACCGGTGTCACACTCTATGTTCTGGGCATGATGCTTAGCGCTTTTGCAGTGCGTGGCACGGTGTCCTGGCTGTGACCGAAGCAAGGGGACTGAGCTGGGCAGGGATTGTCCGCCTGGGTCTGGTGCAGACCAGTCTGGGAGCCATTATTGTTTTAACCACCACTGTCATCAATCGCGTCATGGTTGTGGAGCTGGCGCTGCCGGCCATGTTGCCTGGCATTCTGGTGGGGATTCACCACGCGGTACAGATGTCCCGGCCCCGATTCGGTCATGGCTCCGATGTGGGCGGCCGTACCACCGGCTGGATTATCGGGGGCATGGCGGTACTTGCTCTGGGTGGTGTGGCCGCGGCTGCGGGGACCGTGCTCATCGCCACGGACGTCTTCTGGGGGCTGGTGGTCTCAACGCTGTCGTTTACAGCCATCGGGCTGGGTGCCAGTGCTGCAGGTACATCCACTCTGGTAACACTGGCAAAGCATGTTGCACCGCATCGGAAAGCGGCCGCAGCAACCATCGTGTGGATCATGATGATTGCGGGATTTGCCGTGACTGCCGGTGTGGCGGGGCAATATCTTGATCCGTTTACACCCATGCGCCTACTCACGGTCACAACGACAGTATCGGTGATTGCTCTGCTGCTGACCCTGGTGTCGGTCTTTCGTTTGGAGCCTGAAACTTCGCTGAGCAATCAGGATCGCGAGGCACTCAGCGCACGCCAGGGGAGCTTCTCAAAGGCGCTGCGTGAGGTCTGGCAGGAGTCCGAAGCCCGGCGGTTCACGATTTTTGTGTTTGTCTCCATGCTCGCTTACAGCGCGCAGGACCTGATTCTTGAGCCCTTTGCGGGCACGGTTTTCGCTATGACACCCGGAGAATCCACGTCCCTGTCTGGATTGCAGCATAGCGGCGTATTGCTGGGAATGATTCTGGTGGCCGCAGCCACGATGGTCCGTAAGAACGCCGATACCGCGGTTCTGCGGCACTGGACCATTGGCGGCTGTCTTGCCTCCGCCGTTTTTCTGGCGGCTATCGCTGTGGGTGGCGGCTTCCCTGAGACCTGGCCGCTGGGCGCTAACGTTTTTCTTTTGGGGGTCGCCAACGGCGCCTTTGCCGTTGCTGCGATCGCCTCCATGATGAGCCTTGCGAGTGCCGGAAAACCCGGCGCCGATGGATTGCGCATGGGGCTTTGGGGGGCGTCGCAGGCCATTGCCTTTGCCCTGGGTGGTTTTCTTGGAACGGTGGCCATTGATGTGAGTCGCATCTTTATTGGTGATCCTGTTATGGCCTATGGCCTGGTATTCAGTCTCGAGGCGGTGATGTTTGTCGTCGCCGCGGGAATCGGTATGCGATTGCGGCCGGCTGTATCGGGCGACAAGCGCCCGGTGCCAAGCTTTGGTGAAATTGCGATGGTGGAGGTGCTTGATGCACGATGAGTGTTCAATGAACAGTTTGCCCGAATACGACGTGGTCGTTGTCGGTGGTGGTCCTGCCGGTGCTACCGCCGCTTATGACCTGAGTAAGTCCGGGCAGAAAGTCTTGCTCATTGAGCGTGGCTTTCGCATCAAGCCCTGTGGTGGCGCTATTCCGCCACGCGCTGTGGAGCAATTCAATATTCCATCGGAGCAGATCGTCGCTCGTATCCGCTCTGCACGCATGATCTCGCCTGCGGATCAGCGGGTGGATATGCCTGTGGGTGATACCTATGTGGCCATGGTCGATCGCGATAAGTTTGATCCCTTCCTCCGCGAGCGTGCGGTGGAGGCGGGGGCGACCCTGCAAATCGGTGCCTATAAGTCTCTTGTGTATCAGGATGACGGTCGTGTGCGATTGCGCTATCTCGACAAGTCCGGCAGCGGTGGCGAGCATGAGGTAATCGCCAGAGCGGTTATCGGCGCTGATGGCGCCAAGTCCCGGGTGGGCGCTGAGTGTATCCCCGGCGGCGACAAGCTCAAATGCGTGTTCGCCTATCATGAGATTGTGGAGGCACCCACACCGGAGCAGGGGGCGGACTATCAGGAAACCCGCTGTGACGTCTGGTACCAGGGGCGGCTGTCCCCGGATTTTTATGCCTGGGTCTTCCCTCATGGCAAGCATGCGAGTATTGGTACTGGCAGTGCCCAGAAGAATTATTCCGCCACGGCGGCAGTAGAGATGCTGCGGAAAGACGTGGGTCTGGATACCGCTAAAACTGTGCGCCGGGAGGGTGCTCCCATTCCCATGAAGCCCCTGAAGCGTTGGGATGACGGCAAGGCAGTATTGTTGGCCGGTGATTCCGCTGGCGTTGTTGCTCCGGCGTCGGGAGAGGGTATTTACTATGCGCTCCTGGGAGGCCGTTTGGCTGCAGAGGCGGTTCAGGAGTTTCTCCTCAGTAACGATCCCGCCGCGCTGAAGAGTGCACGGAAGCGTTTTATGAAGCTCCATGGAAAAGTGTTTTTTGTGCTGGGGCTGTTACAGCGATTCTGGTACGGGAGTGACAAGCGTCGCGAGAAGTTCGTGAAGATGTGCCGCGATCCGGATATCCAATACCTCACCTGGCAGTCCTATACGCAAAAAGAGCTTGTCCGTGAGCGCCCCACGGCGCACGTAAAGATTTTCTTCAAAGATCTTGCGGAGTTACTGGGGCTGGCACGGGCCTGATCACACCCCGCTGACGCAGCCTCGTGCTCTCACGTCTGCTCCGACGCTGACCCGGGTATGCCAGACCTTGTAAAAAACTTTCTCGTCAGTGGGCACGCCGCAGAATTAATTCTGGCGCTCGTGTGCTGCGAATTTCTGTTCTTGAGTTTCCGCTATTTTCGTGGAGTGGGTTCGCCCCCTCGAGCCTGGCTGTCACCGCTTCTGGCGGGGGCATTCCTGGTCATCGCACTCTGGTTGGCGCAATCGGGCGCGCCGGCGGAGTTCCTGGGGCTGGCTTTGGCGGCCGCGGGAGTGGCTCACTTCATAGGCTATGGCAGCCGTTGGCACGGCTGACATGTTCCATGGGACAGGCAGGAAGCCGAAGCCCTGCCCGGTGCGTTCTACCAGGTAGGTTCCATGCGGAAGTCTTCGGGTAGTTCGTGATGCTTCATGGGAAGGCAGTAGAGCCGGGCAAACACCAGGCCTGCTGACGCGGACAGTCCAGCGGCCTTCAGACGCCCCAATATTCCTCCACGCTCCTTAGCGACCGATACCTTGGCGCTGATAATACGGAGCCGTTCCAGGCCTCGACGCAGGCGTGGGTCGTCGGTGTTCAGCGACAGGGGAAACACCTGCTGTGTAATCGCCGTGGTGATGTCAAAGACCCGGTAATCGAACTCCGTGGGGTCCATGCCAAGGGCTTCATAGAGCTTGGGTCGGTTGTGATCTCGTACATACATGGTGGAATACACCGCCAGGATAAAGAAGCGAATCCACAGCTTGTTGTGGCCCCGTAGGAGTTCTGGCTGCGCACGCATCATCAGGGCGAAAGATTCGCCGTGGCGGAACTCATCGTTACACCACTCCATGAACCAGTTGAAGATCGGGTGAAAGCGCTGTTCAGGGTGCTTCTCGAGGTGACGATAGATGGTGATGTAGCGGGCGTAGCCAATCTTCTCTGAAAGATAGGTTGCGTAGTAGATAAACTTGGGCCGGAAGAAGGTGTACTCTTTTTGACGCTTGAGAAAGCCCAGATCCACTGCGACGCCGAGTTGCTTCAGTGCCTTGTTGATAAAGCCTGCGTGGCGGGACTCATCGCGGGCCATATAGCCCATGAGGTCAGCGATCTCGGGGTTATCGATGTTCTTTTTAATTTCCTGGTAAAGAACGCAGCCCGAGTACTCTGCAGTAATAGAGCTGGTAAGAAAGTCGATGAATTCCTCATGAAGTTCCGGGTCGCTGGTGAGGGTGGTGGCGTCGTAGTCGAACTCCTGACGGAAATGACCGCGGTTCCGGTCTTCCTTGTACTCTTCCATCATGGCGTCCCATTGGTGCCGCACAGGCTCAATATCAATTTTTCCCACGGACTCGTAATCGGTGCGGTAGAAGCGGGGAGCCAGCAGCTCGCTGCGCACAGCCTGTTCTGTGGTGTCGTTGATCTTGGCGGTTTGCATCGGTGCGTTCATGGGCAGTTCTCTCAGTTTGGCTTGATTTGTACAGACGCCCCTTCTCGGCGCCCTCGCTCAAAAAGTGTCAACTAAACTTGACTATTCTATTGTCAAGAATAGTTAACTATACTGAAAGTCTCAAGGCTTAATTGCGGTTTGTTACGAGATAATTTGTAGCGCTTCATTGGGTCTGCCCACGTGTGCCGGGGAGGGCCTGTGGCAAAAAAACCCGACAAATCTGTCAGCCAGTCAGAAGGTGACGTTAAGTCTCTGCAGGAGTTCACACTGTATAGCTTAGGGTACGTCAGCACACAAACACGCCCGCTGGACAATGAGCAAATGCTGGAGATTCTAGAGGTCGCCCGGGAAACCAACGCGCAGCTGGGGATCACCGGGGTGCTCCTGCACCGGCACGACTCTTTCTTTCAGGTGCTCGAAGGCGCCGAGGAGGAGGTAAAAGGCCTCTTCGAGAAAATCAGCAGGGACGGAAGGCACGAACGTGTGGAAATAGTCACCGAGGGTCCTATCCGAAACCGCGAATACAATGACTGGCGCATGGCCTTTATTGAGCTGGACGGCCAGGATTTCAGTGCCATGCCGGGGTTCTCGGACCTGATGCGCAATACCCCCGCTGCGCGGGAGTTTCTGCAGACCTTGTCACGAACTAAGAAGCTGGCGCTGTTGTTTAGTGTCATGGATTAAGTAAAGCGCTGTTGTTAGGGCCCAACTCACTATCTGCTTATAGGCAGGTTCCGGCAGCCTAACTTTTACTCATTTATTGCTTCAGTATACTGAGGCATCTCTGGTCCGCATGGGTCGCGGGTAACGCCTGACAGATATCCCTCAAAATTGAAGTAGAGTTTGATAAATATTACCTATCGTCATGTTATTGCTGCTGTTTTATTCAGAAAGAAATGTTAGTGTCAGAAAATGCAGCGGCGTCTGTTAAAAATTTTATGGCGGTAGCAGCAGTGGTCCAACGGTTGCGTACGCCGGCCAGCGAGGGGATTTAGCATTATGGCCAGATACATGAGGTCCATCATTTTAGCTGCAGCGACTATGATCTTGGTGGCTTGCGGCGGCGGTAGCGGTGATGGCGGCGGATTTTTGCCTGATGCTGCCGTGAGCGACCTCGCAATAACGACAACTGCACTGGATCCAGTAATAGAGCTCCCCTATTCCGTAGTTTTGGAAGCGACGGGGGGAGTCGGTCCTTATTCTTGGTCACTGGTCAGCGATGGTGACACTGGGTTTACGCTGGATTCTTTTGGGGTGCTCAGGGCTGATTCAGCCGTGATCGACGGGACCTACGGGCTGACATTCCAAGTAGAAGATTCTCGTGGAACAACGCTGGACAAATCGTTAACGTTAGTCGTAAGCGTCACTTCGCTCTCTGTCGTTTCAACAGCACTGCCGGACGCGGCAGAGGGCAGTGTTTATTCAACTGTTTTGGAAGCGGATGGAGGGGTTGAACCCTACAATTGGGCGCTTGAGGATGCCGGAGGTACTGGATTTACAATGACCTCAGCCGGCGTTCTCAGTGGTACGGTTCTTGCTGTACCAGGAGGCTATGGTGTGACGGTGTCTGTGACCGATGGTCGCGGAGTGAAGGCGGAGCGATCTTATGTTCTGACTGTTACCGGCGAGCCAACCACTCCGTTGGAAATTTCCACTAATACACTTTCCGATGCCACGCAAAGCTCCCTTTACGCAGCTGTATTAGTTGCGAGCGGAGGCTCTGGGGATTATCTATGGAGCTTGGTGGACGATGGAAACACCAACTTGCGGCTCAGCGATGAGGGGGTTTTGAGCGGAAGAGTGCCATCGACAGTAGGTTTATTCGGTCTCACATTGGAAGTAAGTGATGGAGCTACAACAGCTGTTAGATCGCTTACGCTCAACGTAACAGATGTTGAGCAAGTCCCCATCACAGTCAATACTGGCCCACTTCCGGCTGGTCAAGTGACTGTGCCGTACGCAGCGGTAGTGAATGCGAGTGGCGGCTCGGGATCATACACGTGGTCGTTGATCAGTGATGGAGGTTCAGGGCTTTCTCTCAGCACGGGTGGTGTACTCAGTGGTACGTTCACAGACTCGGGGGACTATGGCGTTACCGTAAGGGCTTTCGATGGATTTTCGTCCAACACAGGCTCTTTCACGATCTCCGTGGGCGATTTTGGTGACGAGTTCTCGGTGCTGACCATCCAGACCTCGAGCTTGCCCGAAGCGACCGCAGGGGAGCCCTATGCGGTCGTTCTTACAGCTAGCGGTGGAACACCTCCATACGCGTGGGGATTTGAGCCAGACGATGTTACGGGGGCGGATGGGTCTGGCCTGAGTTTAAGCAGTATCGGTTTGTTAAGCGGGACACCGCCTACCGCGGGCATTTATTCACTGACTGTTAGAGTGACATCGGGAGGGGTTAGCGTGCCTCGCCTGCTAACTCTTACGGTCAACTGAATAGCGACATTAACTTGTTTGCGCTCAGACCCAGAGTCACGCCGATGACAATCACTCCTAGGAGGTTGCTCCGCCAGCCATTGGTAGCGTAGCCAAGGAGGGCTCGGTCGTTCATCAGCCAGACAAGGATCACGGCAATCACCGGGAGCAGCAGACCGTTGGCTGCCTGTGCGAACACAATCAGGCTCAGGGGCCGCGCCCCTGTCGCCGCAAAAAAAGTACCGGTAAACACCACTATCAGCGCGATCGCGCGGAAAGCGCCGCCGCGCAGAGTGTCGGTCAGACCGAGTGCGCCGCATACGGCATAGGCCGCGGCGAGGGGCGCCGTTATTGCGCTGGTGAGGCCCGCAGCGCATAGTCCCGCCGCAAACACGTAGCGACCAGCAGAGCCGAGAACCGGCTCCAGTTGCGTGGTGATTTTATCGGGCGCAAAAGCCAGACCCTGAGCAAAAAACGTCATGGCGGCCGCGCTGACGATCGCCAGGGTAACAAGACCTCCCAAAGACACGGACAGCACCGTATCGACACGCGCTGAGGATAGAGCCAGCTCACGGTCGGGCTCCTCCGCCCAATGCTCCCGGGCCGCGTTCGCCTGCAAAAATAGATTGTAGGGGACGACCGTGGTGCCGATGAGTGCGATAACCGTGGTGAGGGATCCTTCGGGAAGACCCGGCGTAAAGCCTTGAAACAGAGCGGACCAGTCCGGGCGAAGAAGCACTGCGCTGGCAACAAAAATCACACTCATCATCAGCACCAGGGCGATGAGCACTCGTTCCAGTTGCCGGTAGGCCGGGAGAAACAGCAGGGCAGCGGAGCTGCCACCGATGAACAGGGCCCAAACGGGCGTCCCTATGTCAGAGACGCTCTCCAGCGCTAGGGCAGCGCCGGCAATGTTACCCGACTCGTAAGCGGCATTGCCCAGTCCGATGGCGGCCACGACGAGAATGATAGCGCCACGGCCAAGCCACTGGCCTGCCAGCGCCTCCCGAAGCGTCGTTGCCAGGCCTTTACCGGTGATGATCGCCTGTCGGACGCTCATTTCCTGAAGTGCCATGGTGGCCAGCACAGAAAACAGCAGTGCCCACAGCAGCGCGTAGCCATAGCCCGCTCCCGCCGCGCTGGCGGTAGCAATAGTGCCCGGACCCACAAAAGCCGCAGCGACCAGAAGCCCCGGACCAAAGACCCATTTTCGGCGTTTTTGTTGTTCCTGCGGATTGTTCACAATATTTCTCTCGTTAGTGGCGATAAGCAGCTACGCGTCCGGTGCGGGGGGGCGAGGCAGCTGCTAGTATCCGCACGATGATAACCGAGGCCAGCAATGCACCGACACTGACTGTGTCCATCGTGGCCCATAATAGCTGCCTCGATCAGTTACGTATTACCCTCGACAGTCTCCTCAGTAACGTGAGCACCCTAGACGATGTTTTGGCAGAACCCGTTGCCGTAATGGTTCTCGATAACTGCTCTAATCCCGGTTATTTCACGAGTCTTCAGAAACTTTTGTCCAATATGGCCATTGCCGACTCGCCTGCGCTTCATTTTTCTGTGCAGCGCTCTGAGAAAAATAACGGCTTTGGAGGTGGGCATAATCAGGTTTCGCGAATACAGTCCGGGCGTTACTTTCTGATCCTCAATCCCGATGTTGAACTTGCGGCTGATGCCCTTAGAGAGGCCCTTGGGTATTTGGAGTCGCACCGTGAAGTGGTTGCGCTGAATCCACACTGCGAGCGTAGCGACGGGAGCCGGGAATATCTTTGCAAACGGTACCCTTCGGTGCTGGATTTGCTGCTCCGTGGCCTGCCCTTTGCCGGTCTTCGGCAGCTGTTTGCCCGGCGACTGGCACGTTATGAGTACCGCGACCTCGTCGCCAGGGATCCCCAGCCGGTGACATTGCTCAGTGGCGCCTGTCTCTTGTGCCGCACAGACGCGTTTAATGCGGTGGGGCGCTTTGACGAACGCTTTTTTATGTATTTTGAGGACTTCGATCTCTCCCAGCGACTCAGGAGCCAGGGGGAACTCGTGTTTCTGCCGGCTATGCGGATTGTTCATCACGGGGGCTTCGCCGCACGCAAGGGGAGTCAGCACATACGCTGGTTCGTTCGCTCAGCAATACGTTTTTTCAACCTCCATGGCTGGCGACTGCTCTGATGCTTTCCCCGCGGTGGTAAACTAACCCTATGAGTGCATCGCAGGAAATCCGTCGACTCCGCTACCTTCAGGCTATGGGTGTCCCCGTATACGTTTCCCGTCGTGCATTGCCCGGTGCCGCAGTGTCTTCGAAGTACGTTTTGCGAGAATCCCGCACGGCCCTGGTCATCGACCCCGGGGGTGAGGCCGAGCAGCGAAGGACCGCAAAGGCTCCGCAAACAACGGCGTCACCAGCCGCACAGGCGTTGCGCGAATCCCTGCGTCAAGACCTGGATCGACAGAAGCCCCCGCTGAAAGCTGCGTCGGACAGGGCGGGAAGCCGCGAGGCAAAGGCAGCCTCTCGCCAGGGTTCCACGCCAAGGTTCCGCCTCGCGGCGATGATGACCAAAGGGCGCTTGTGGTTGGAAGACTTGGGCGATGAGGCGCTGGCTCAGGATCAGCTCCAGCTCATCTCGGCCATGGCCCGCGCCCTCGATCACCCGGTCAAGGATGAGGCAAACGTTGCGGTGACGGAGTTTAGATGGCCCCTCCACGAAAACGCCCAGCTGGGTCTCAGTTCTGATGATGCGACGGCGGCGCTTCAGGGGTTTCTGTCCCGGCAGCTGGAAGAAAACGCCTGTGTCGAGTTGATTTGTCTGGGCGATGCGTGCAAGACCCTGCTCAAAGACCTGGCGATTCCCTGCGCCCGACGCACGATCCCCTCAAGTCGCGATATGCTCAAACACCCTTCGACCAAGCGCGACGCCTGGAAAGCACTGCGGGCGTGAGCTTTTTGCTCCGCGAGGGCAGGCCCGTCGATATCCCCGCGATTTTGGCCATGGACCAGGAGCACTCTCCCGTCTTTGCCAAGACCGGCAGCTATGAGCGGCTGCTGGATCAGTCGGGCTTGCTTGTGATCGCGGAAGAGGAGGACGCTGTTATTGGTTTCGCGGCCTGCTCACGGGTGCTTGATGAGGCCACGCTCCTGAACATCGCTGTGCTGCCCAGGGCCCGGAGTCGCGGGATGGGGAGGGCGCTTCTGGAGGACGTGATGCAACGGCTTGCCCAAGCGGGCGCTGGGCGGCTTTTCCTCGAGGTGCGGGAAGGTAACCACCGGGCGCGATCTCTCTATGCGCTTGCGGGTTTTCGCTGCGACGGTGAGCGTGCCCACTATTATCCGCGGGGTCGCGACGGCGTCGCTGAAACCGCCATTTTGATGAGCCGACAGTTAGGGGGTGTGAATGCGGGTACTTGAAGCCGGAGACTGGGGAATGCTGATTCCCGATGAATGGCAGGCGGAACAGGAAGACGATGCGATTGTCATTGGAGACCGAGATGGCGTGGGCTGTATCGAAATCAGTGAACTCCACAAGGAGTCCGGGGATTTCCGTCGCGAAGATCTGAATCAGTTCCTAGCCGATGTCTCCGAATGGACCCCTGATCGCAAAGGCAGCTTTGAGGGGCTTACAGCCTCGGTGGTGGAGGACGGCGCGGCCCTTCGTGAGTGGTATCTCTTCGCGGGTGCACTGCTTTTATATATTACCTACAGTTGTGACGAGGACAATCAAGGGCTGGATGATGCCGCCGTGGATGACATTCTGGACACGCTTCGTATGGAGAAAGAGTAAGTGGCAGGGCGGCCGTTTTAAGCCATTGCACTGGGTGGACGGCAGCTATTTAGCTGACGGTGCCGGTCACTCGCACGCGCTTGCTTCCCTTTTCCACCGGTGCTGTTTTTGCCGCGGCCCGACGCTGAATGTCACTGTCAATCACATTTTTCAAAGCGATAATCAGGCCGGTAAAAATGAACGCGCCCGGCGGCAATATCGCTAACAAGAAAGGCTGATACTCCTCAAAGGCGACAATTTTCCAGCTTGTTGCAGCGGGACCGAAGAGCAGATCCATGTTGGCAAAAATCGCCCCGGTTCCGAACAGTTCCCGCAGGGCGCCGAGCACCACGAGAATCAACGTAAAACCGATCCCCATGATGAAACCGTCGTAAAGGGCGGGCAATACCGGGTTCTTGCGCGCAAAACCGTCGGCTCTGCCTAAAATGACGCAGTTGGTGGTAATCAGGGGTAGAAAAATACCGAGTATTTCGTAGAGCTCATAGCTATAGGCCTGCATCAGAAGCTCTATACAGGTCACCGCCGCCGCGATAATCATCACGAAAGTCGGCAGACGCACCGCGTCGGAAGTGACGTTGCGGATGAGCGAAACCGCGGTGTTGGAAGTCACCAGCACAAAACAGGTAGCGATGCCCAAGCCCAGTGCATTGACTACGCTACCTGTGACTGCCAGGAGTGGGCAGAGTCCCAGTAGTTGCACTATCGCCGGGTTGTTTTTCCACAGGCCGTTGATGGAGAGTTCGCCATAATCCGTACTGTTTGCTTTGCTCTGGGTGGAGTTCGTTATGTCTGAATGTGAGTCAGAGTCCAGGCTCATGATGTAGGTTCCTTGTCCCTGTGACTCTCGCCGAAGAGTATTCGCCGGTTATTTTTTGCGTATTGAAGTACCCGTGCAGTTGCCTGAACGACGGCGCGGGGTGTGATGGTGGCGCCGGTGAATTGATCAAAGGCACCGCCATCCTTGCGTACGGTCCAGCGCTCCAGCTCCGGGTTATTCAGAGAACGTCCCCGGAAGCTTTCGATCCAGTCTGATTTTCGATGATCTATCCCGTCGCCCAGTCCCGGGGTTTCGCGATGCTGAAGTACTCTTACGCCCGCCACGGTGCCGTCTCGATTGACGCCCACAATGAGCTCGATCTCGCCGCTGTAGCCATCCGGTGCCGTCGCTGGAATCAGCGCTGCAGTCGCCTCGCCCTGGCGTCTTGCGATGTAAATGGCTTTGCTCTCGCGCAGCTGTAGAAAGGGGTCATTCACCGGTGCCTCCAGGCGGTCGTCGAGCATGGCGTTATCGTGGCTGGCCCTGGGAATAATTTGCAGCAGCGCTTTTTCTTCGGCGGCTCGCTGGGCGGCGCTGATGCGATCCTTAGTGCCCAGAAAGGTACTCGCAACCAGCAGTGCGGTGAGTACAGCAAAGCCTGCCAGTAACAGGCTGTTGCGGGTGATTGCCTGGCGCAGTTCGTTCACGCCTCAGATCCCTTGCTGTTGCTTTTGCCATGGCCGTAGACCTTGGGTTGGGTGTAATTGTCGATAAACGGCGCGGCAAAGTTGGCGATCAGAACCGCGAAGGCCACCGCGTCAGGATAATTGCCTCGCACGCGAATGGTGTAGATGAGTACCCCGATCATGGCGCCAAACACCAGTCGCCCGCGGTTGCTGACCGCCGAGGACACAGGATCCGTGATGATAAAAAACGCCCCGAACATCGTGGCGCCGCTGAACAGGTGAAAAAGCGGAGAGCCACCGCTGGCAGAACTGCCCTCATCGTAAAACACAAGGGCGCAGAGACTAAGGGCCAGGAGCATGGCGACAGGTGCATGCCAGGTGAATATGCGCTTGTAGAGAAGGTACAGGCCTCCCAGTAAAAAAGCCCCGTTGACAGTAGACCAGCCTACGCCCTGGAAGGCACCAAATTGCGGATTGGTGGCATAAAGATCGGAAAGAAGCAGGCCCCTGTTTTGACGCAGGAGATCGAGGGGCGTAGCCATGGTCTGGGCATCAAAACTATCGGGGTTAAAACAGGCGCTGAGCGCTGCCAGCAACCCCGGGACCGATTCCCCAACGCCCAGGGGCGGCATCCAGGTACTCATTTGCAGGGGAAAGGAAATGAGCAGCACCACATAACCGACCATCGCGGGATTGAAGGGGTTGTATCCGAGCCCTCCGTACAGATGTTTTGCGATGAGAATGGAAAAGCTCACGCCGACCAGCAACAGCCACCAGGGCGCGTAGGGCGGCAGCGCGATACAAAGCAGCGTGGAGGTCACCAGGGCGCTGTAATCTTTCAAAAAGGGTTTAACCGGTTGTTTACGCAGGAGCAGTGCAAGGCTCTCGCAAAGCAGCGCCACCAGCCCCCCAAACGCAATATTTACGATGACACCCGCGCCGAAGTAATAGCTCAGCGCGATCACGCCCGGTACGGTTGCCAGCAGAACAGTCCCCATAACGCGGCTGGTGCTCATGGGGCCGTGAGCGTGGGGCGAAGTGACCACCAATAGACTCATGCGTTTTCAGCCTCGCTCTTAGTATCGCTTTCGGCCTCGGGACGAACGCTGCCTGCATCGGCTATTTCTGCTTTCAGATCGGCAAGTTTCTTCTCCGTCGTGGCAACGGCGTTCTCCAGTGCCGTGGTAACCGCGGAGTCACTGCCATCATCGGTGGCGAGTTTATTTCGCGCTTTGGCGAGGCGCGTCTCAATGCGCGCAAGCTTGTCTCGTTGCGCTTGTTTGTCATCGGTGGGCGATTTCGCGAGGGCTGCCTTGCGAGCCTGCGCTCTTTCAATGGCCGCCTGGATAGGATCTCCGTCTGCAGCCTGATCCGCAGCCTTGGCCAGGGCCGCACGCTTGCGTGCTGCACGCCTGGCTTCTTTCTCGGCCGCTTCCCGGGCCATGCGTTCCTGGCGGGCCTCAAAGCGCTCCCGGGCATGATCCGCTCGGGCATTGTCGGCTTTTTGCTCCCGCACAGCCGCTTTGGAAGCACGATAGTACTGCACCAGCGGAATGTGGCTGGGGCAGACATAGGAACAGGCGCCACACTCTATGCAGTCAAACAGGTGGTGCTGTTCCAGCTGCTCATGATTCTGCGCGCGGGCAAACCAGTAAAGCTGCTGCGGCAGAAGGCGGGCCGGGCAGGCCTCGGCGCAGAGTCCGCAACGAATACAGGCCTGGGCATGCGCCGGTTCCGGTAATTCGCCGTGGCCGGGCACTAGCAGGCAGTTAGTGGTTTTGATGACCGGGCAGTGGTGGTCCGCCAGGGTCACCCCCATCATGGGGCCGCCCATTATCAGTCGCTGTGGTGACGCCGGTTGGTAGTCAGCCTGGGCCAGGAGGTCTTCCATGGGCGTCCCGAGGAGTACGTCGAAGTTGCCGCGATCGCGCGCGGATTCGCCGGTAACCGTGGTTACGCGGCTGACAAGGGGACGCCCAAGAATGACGGCGTCATGGACCGCAGCTGCGGTACCGACGTTCTGGCAGAGAATGCCGATACTGGCGGGCAAGCCACCGCTGGGCACCTCCTTGCCGGTGAGTATCTCGATAAGCTGCTTTTCGCCCCCCGAGGGATACTTGGTGGGAAAAGTCACCAACTCCATGTCCTCGCGATGAGCGAGCGCCGTCTCGAAAGTAGCGATAGCGTCGGGTTTGTTGTCTTCAATGCCGATAAGGATCTCTTTCGGGCGTGCGATGTGTGCCAGAATTTCCACGCCCGCGATAATACGGTCGGCGCGCTCGCGCATCAGAACGTCATCCGAGGTGATGTAAGGCTCGCATTCCGTGCCGTTGATTATCAGCGTGTCGATAGCGTCGTTGCTTTCCCCGGGGAGCTTTCGCGCAGTGGGGAAGCCCGCGCCGCCCAGTCCCGCAATGCCCGCTTCGAATATTTGTTGCGCTAACTCACCGGGCGCCAGGTTGCGAAAGTCACCTACAGGCTTAAGATCGATCCAGCGATCCTCATGGTCACAGTCGATGACGATGCACGGGGCTGCCATGCCCGAGGCATGAGGTACGGGGCGTTCCTCAATGGCAGCGATGACGCCGGAAGTGGGCGCATGAATCGGGAGGCCGCTGAGATCCGTCAGCCGCTCTCCTCCCAGCACTGTCTGACCCACGGCCACCTCGGGCTCTGCGGGAGGGCCAATATGCTGCGCCAGCGGCAGCACCAGCTGAGGGGGGATTGCCGCTTTGCGGATGCCCTGGCCGTTGGACAGTGTCTTGCGCTCCGCAGGGTAGATACCCCCATGGAAATCATGGACACGCCTCACGCAGCGCGCTCCTGACCTGCATCGGTGGCGATAATCAGAGGGCTGACGTCTGCTGTGGGCAGATCCCAGTGCCAGCTCGTAAGAGTCTTTGGCAAGGGCAGCATTTCAATGCAATCTACAGGACAGGGGTCCACGCAGAGATCGCAGCCGGTGCATTCCGAGGCTATGACCGTGTGCATCTGCTTCGCGGCGCCCAGGATAGCGTCCACCGGACAGGCCTGAATGCACTTGGTGCAGCCGATGCAGTCTTCCTCGATGATGAAGGCAACAGTGGTTTCCGTTTCGTCGCCGTGTTCTGCATCCAGGGGCGGGGCCTCCACATCCAGCAGGTCTGCCAGCGCCTGTATACCGGCCTCACCCCCGGGGGGGCATTTGTTGATGCCTTCTCCCGCCACGATGGCCTCCGCGTAGGGACGGCAACCAGGGTAACCGCACTGCCCGCACTGGGTCTGGGGAAGAATAGCGTTTATTTGATCGGCGATAGGATTGCCTTCTGCGCGGAATCGAATCGAGGCAAAACCGAGGATTGAGCCGAAAATCAGACCCAGGCTCAGCATGGCCAGAAGTGCCGCGACGAAGGGGTAGTTGCTGATGAGTTCTGACATCCCGCTATACCAGCCCGGCGAATCCCATAAAAGCCAGAGACATTAGGCCTGCGGTAACCATACCTATGGCGGCGCCGGAAAACGGTGCGGGCACGTCGGCGACCGCGATGCGCTCACGCATGGCGGCAAACAAAATCAATACCAGGGAGAAGCCCAGGGCGGCGCCAAATCCGTAGAGGAGGGCTTCGATAAAGCTATGGCTCTTATTCGTGTTAATGAGAGCGACTCCGAGCACTGCGCAGTTGGTGGTGATCAGCGGAAGATACACTCCGAGCACGCGGTGCAGGAGGGGACTGGATTTTCGCACCACCATTTCCGTGAATTGCACCACGACCGCAATAACCAGTATGAACGCGATGGTTTTCAGGTATCCCAGACCCAGAGGCAACAGCAGGTAATGGTAGGTCAGGTGACTGCAGGCCGAAGCCAGGGTGAGCACAAAGGTAGTGGCCATGGACATACCCATGGCCGTTTCCAGTTTGTTGGAGACGCCCATAAACGGGCACAGTCCCAAAAACTGTACCAGCACAAAATTGTTTACCAGAATGGCGCCAATCAGCAGCAGCGAATAATCCGCCAGCATTTCCTCACCCACAGCATCCGGGGATGCGCACTAAAAATCGTCGGGTTGGGCCAGCGAAAAAAGCTTCGCAGGCTCAGGCAGTCCCGAAGTCGTCATGGTAGGCAGACTCTCCTTAATAAACAATGCGTTGGAGTAATTTGCGCGCTGATTTTAAAGGCCTGTCTGCGGCTTAGCTAACCCGCATTCCGGGTGTGGCACCACTGTCTGGCGACAGGAGAAAAACATCGGAGTCTCCCTCACCCGCGGCCAGCACCATGCCCTCGGACACGCCAAAGCGCATTTTCCGGGGCGCCAGGTTTGCAACGACTACTGTGAGCCGGCCGACCAGGGTTGCCGGGTCGTAGGCCGCTTTGATGCCGGAAAACACCTGTCGTTTACCCAATTCTCCAAGATCGAGGTGCAGTGCCAATAGCTTGTCGGCGCCCTCGACTGCCTCCGCCGCCTCAATGCGGGCGACCCGTAGATCCACTTTTTGGAAATCGCGGATATCGAGATAATTGCTGTCTGGCGGTACTGCGGATTTTTCCACTGATTGCTCCGTCTTGCCTTTTTTAGCACCTTCATCGGAGCCTTCAGCAGGGGCTTCCTCGCGATTACTTTCCACCATTTTGCGCACAATCTTGGGGTCCACGCGTTGCATGAGTGGCTCGAAGGTCGCCAGTTCATGGTTCAGGAGTAGCGCGCCCCGCTGATCCCAGGCAAGGCTGCAGCGCAGGTAAGCGGCGGCCCGCTCGGCCATCAGCGGCAGTACCGGTTGAAGGTAGATCATAAGGAGACGGAAACAGTTGATGCCGGTGGAGCACACCAGCTGCACATCGGCGGCCTGTGTAGGTTCCTTCGCCATCACCCAGGGTTTGTGCTGATCAATATACTGATTGGCTCGATCCGCAAGTTCCATGATCAGGCGAATTGCTTTGCTGAATTCCCTGTCCTCGTAGGCTTGGGCGATGTCTGTACCGGCCGCGTCAAAGGCCGCAAGGAGGTCCGGCTCACTGCAGTGTTGGGATGTGCGGTTTTCAAAGCCCTTGCGCAAAAAGCCCGCGCAGCGGCTGGCGATGTTGACAACCTTGCCGACTACATCGGAATTGACCCGCTGCACGAAGTCTTCGAGATTGAGGTCGATATCATCGACACCCGCGCTGAGCTTGGCGGCGAAGTAATAGCGCAGGTATTCGGCATCAAGGTGTTGCAGGTAGTGATGGGCATTGATGAAGGTGCCGCGGCTCTTCGACATCTTGGTGCCATCGACGGTGAGAAAGCCGTGAACGAAGACGCCGGTGGGAGTGCGAAGCTCGGCCGCGTGGAGCATCGCAGGCCAGAACAGGCCGTGAAAGTTGATAATGTCCTTGCCCACAAAGTGGTATAGCTCGGTGTCGCCGCCAGGCTGCCAGAAATCGTCGAAGGCGATGCCCCTTTGATCGCAGTAATTCTGGAAGCTCCCCATGTAGCCGATGGGTGCATCCAGCCAGACATAAAAATACTTGTCGGTCTCTCCGGGGATTTGAAAACCGAAGTAGGGCGCGTCCCGACTGATGTCCCATTCCTGGAGACCACCATCGGTCCACTCGCGGAGTTTGTTGGCTACCGCGTCCTGTAGCGTTCCCGAGGCGATCCATTCCCGGAGCATGTCGGCAAACAGCGGCAGGCGGAAGAAGAAATGCCGCGATTGCCGATCCACCGGCGCGGCGCCGGACAGCGCCGACACCGGATCGATGAGCTCCGCCGGCGAGTAGGTAGCGCCGCAGGCTTCGCAGTTATCACCATATTGATCGGGTGTTTTGCATTTGGGGCAGGTCCCCTTGATGAAACGGTCGGCGAGGAACAGTCCTTTTTCGGGATCATAGGCCTGGGTGATTTCCCGCTCATTGATGGCTCCTGCTGCCTTGAGGCGCTCGTAAATTGTCTCGGACCACTGGCGTGTTTCGTCCGAGTGAGTGCTATAAAAACTGTCAAAGCTGATGGCAAAAGCCTGGGAGGCGGCCAAGTGATCCTTGTGGATGGCCTCTATTTGCTGCTCTGCGGTGATGCCCTGGCGCTCCGCGCTGAGCATGATGGCGGTGCCGTGGGCGTCATCGGCACAGACATAATGACACTCGTGCCCCCGGGAGCGCTGGAAGCGAACCCAGATATCCGTCTGTACCTGCTCGAGTATGTGGCCCAGGTGGAGGGGGCCGTTGGCATAGGGGAGGGCGCTGGTCACCAAAATACGCCGCTTGGCTTGAGTCATTGCGAATCTGTCCGCGAGAAAAGGCGCGCTATCATAGCGAGTGGCCCCGCCGATTTCATCTGCATTGATTGAGTGCACGGGGGGCAATACCTATACTTGGCGCCTTTCTCGCCGCAGGACCTAGATTGTATGCAAGTGGCCAAGCACATTATCGCCGTTGCCTCCGGTAAGGGGGGAGTGGGTAAATCAACCACGGCGGTGAATCTTGCCCTGGCGTTAAAGGCCATGGGCGCCCGCGTGGGCTTGCTGGATGCCGATATCTACGGCCCCAGCGTGGCGCTGATGCTTGGCGTGGCGGATGGTACCCGCCCGGAGAGCAGCGACGGTAAAACCATGAGTCCGGTGGAGGCCCACGGTCTGGCAAGCATGTCCATGGCCTACCTGGCCAGTGATCGCACGCCCATGGTGTGGCGGGGGCCCATGGCCGGCGGTGCGCTCATTCAGATGCTCGAGCAGACCCGCTGGGGTGAATTGGATTATCTGATTATTGATATGCCCCCAGGCACTGGAGATATTCAGCTGACGCTGTCGCAGAAAGCGACGGTATCCGGAGCTGTTATCGTGACAACGCCGCAGGACATTGCGCTCCTTGATGCCCGCAAAGGTATCGAGATGTTCCGCAAGGTCAGCGTTCCGGTTCTTGGAATCATTGAAAATATGGCCATGCATGTCTGCAGCGAGTGTGGACACACAGAATCTATTTTTGGTGCAGATGGAGGTCAGCGTATTGCCGCCGAATATGGCGTAGAGTTGCTGGCGAGCCTGCCCCTCGCCCGTACGATCCGGGAGTACACGGATGCGGGAACGCCCGTCGTTCTCAGCGAGCCAGAGAGCCCCGCGGGGCAGGCCTACAGTGCGGCGGCACAGGCGGTGATGCGGGCACTGGGTGAGCATCCTGCCGAGGGCGATTTCCCAAGCATTACTATCAGCGATGACTGACGAGAGAAGCTATGAGTATCAAATCTGACAAGTGGATCCGTCGCATGGCGGCAGAGCACGGCATGATCGAACCTTTTGAGGGAGGGCAGGTGCGCAGCGATAGTGATCGTGGAAAGGTTATTTCCTACGGCACCTCAAGTTATGGATACGATGTGCGTTGCGCCGACGAGTTTCGCGTGTTCACCAACATCAATTCTGCCACCGTCGATCCGAAAGCCTTTGACGATAACAGCTTTGTGAACATCACTAGTGATGTCTGTGTGATTCCCCCGAATTCCTTCGCCCTGGCGCGCACGGTGGAATACTTCCGTATTCCCCGCAATGTACTCACCATCTGTCTCGGTAAATCCACCTACGCCCGTTGCGGCATCATCGTTAACGTGACGCCCCTTGAGCCGGAGTGGGAGGGCCATGTGACGCTGGAGTTCTCCAACACCACCACCCTGCCGGCAAAAATTTACGCCAATGAGGGTGTTGCTCAGATGCTGTTTTTCGAGTCCGACGAAGTGTGTGAGGTGAGCTACAAGGACCGTGGGGGCAAGTATCAGGGCCAGACGGGCGTTACGCTCCCCAGGGCCTGATCAGCTGTTGGCGCCGGTCACGGCTGTGCCTGCTATATCGGCGCTGATGAGATTCGCTTCGATGGTCTTTCCGTCATCGATATGCACCGTGCGGACCATGAGGTAGTCCCACTCGGGCGCTATCCAGACCCCGGACTGGCGATCGGGATCATCATGATCCCGTTCAAAATGCAGCGTATTCACCCAGCCCATGGGCGTCTCGAGTCGTTCCTCGCCTGCGAACAGGAGCCGGTACTCCTTCACTTTGCGGCCATCAGCAACATGGAACAGGATGTCGTCCTTGGGTGTGGGATCGTTGAGCAATGACAGACGCAACTGCTCCTGTTGGCTCATGCGGTCCAGGGTGGCGCCGGTTTTCGGCAGTTCATACCACTCTTTTTTGTACAGGCTTCTGATGACGCTGGAATCTTTGTCAAAGTGTACCTCCCGCCGCCGGCTCACCGGACCGCTGAGCTGATAAACATAGGAGCGGGGTTGAATGTTTTCGCCGTCGAGAGTGAACAGACTCACTTCGCTGATGCCCGCAACCAGCAGTTTGCCCTCGCTGGTGAGCCTGCAGTCGCCGCTTGCGTCCATGGTCAGACTGCGACGAAGTTTGATGCTGAGGCCCGAAGTCGAGGTCTTGTATACGGCATCGTAGGGCGTCAGTTTGCGGTATTCCTTCGAGGCCTCTCTGGCTTCGGGTTCCTCCGCCCGCGCGTTGGCGCTGGTGACACCGAGCGAAGTGATGGCGGTCGACGCAAGCGCGGTCAACGCCAGGATCGGTAGCAGCTTTGACCGCGGTTTCGATTGCTGTGTTAATCGCGTGTTTGCTGGCAGCGCAGATGTTGTTTTACCCGCGAAGCGTGATGTTGGTCCCCGCCCGGCTACGCCTTTTGATCCTGCATCTGTCGCTGTCATGCGTTTGTTCCATTGCTTGTGAGTGATGGGTCTTTCCAGACCTTTCCCTTGCGCAGCTCAACCTTTTTCTCAACACACCAGCGTACTGCCAAAGGATAAATCTGGTGTTCCTGCGCCTGTACCCGTGCAGCAAGACTGCTTGCATCGTCTCCTGAAAGAACCGGGACGCGCGCCTGCACAATGGTGGGGCCCGCATCCAGTTCCGGAATCACAAAGTGCACCGTAGCACCGGCTTCTTCGTCACCCGCATCCAGCGCGCGTTGATGCGTGTTAAGTCCCGGGTATTTAGGCAACAAAGACGGGTGAATGTTCAATAGCGACCCGTAATATTCCCGAATAAAGCGATCGGTGAGTATGCGCATGAAGCCCGCAAGCACCACGAGGTCGATGGCGTTTTTCTGCAGCACCTGCAGCATGGCCTCCTCGAAGGCGCCCCGGCTTTCATAATCGCGATGATTGATGCAGCGGTTAGGGAGTTGCCATTCGGCCGCGCGGGCGAGCACCCGGGCGTGGGGTACGTTACTGATGACCAGGCTTAGCGTTGCGGGAATGTCGCCCCGTTCGCAGGCCGCGGCGATGGCAGCCATGTTGGAGCCCGAGCCGGACGCGATTACTGCGATACGGCGGGGGGTGCTCATTCGCTGAAGCTGATGCCTGCGTCCCCCGGAACAGTGTCACCGATCTGCCAGGCGAACAGACCCTGGTCCGCGAGGGTATCGATCGCCCGGGTGACCTGCGCCTTGGGGATACACAACACCATGCCCACGCCGCAGTTAAAGGTGCGGAACATCTCCATCCGCTCGATGTTTCCCGTCTCCTGGAGCCACCGGAATACAGCGGGCCACTCCCAGCTCCGGGTGTTTATCTGCGCTGTGACATTGTCGGGCAAGACCCGGGGCAGGTTTTCCAGGAGCCCGCCACCGGTGATATGCGCCATGGCGTGGATCTCGATCTGGCTTCGTAATGCCAGTAAAGCTTTGCAATAAAGGGTTGTGGGTTCCAGCAACAGTTCGGCCAAAGGTTTCCCGTCGGTCTCGAGGTTCGCATCCAGATCCACCTGGCTGCGCTCCAGCACCCGGCGGATGAGTGAATAGCCATTGGCATGGGGGCCGCTGCTGGCGATAGCGACGAGGGCATCTCCCGCAGCGACGCCACTGCCATCTATTACGCTGTCTCGTTCCACGACGCCGACACAGAAGCCTGCCAGATCGTAGTCACCGTCACTGTACATGCCGGGCATCTCTGCCGTTTCGCCCCCCACGAGGGCGCAACCGGCCAGTTCACAACCTGTGGCGATCCCGCGCACAACATCGGTGGCAACATCCAGGTCAAGCTGACCCGTGGCGTAGTAGTCGAGAAAAAACAGGGGTTCCGCGCCGCTCACGGCAATGTCGTTGGCACACATGGCGACCAGGTCTATACCGATATGTTCGTGGCGATTGAGTTCGATGGCGAGACGCAGCTTGGTACCCACGCCGTCGGTGCCGGAGACCAGCAGGGGTTCCCGGTATCCGGTGGGGAGTGCGCAGAGTGCGCCAAAACCGCCCAGGCCGCTCATAACCTCTGGCCGTCGGGTGCGGTCCACCGCATCGCGGATCCGTCCCACCAGCGCGTTACCTTTGTCGATATCCACTCCTGCATCGCGGTAGGTGAGGGGTGTTTTCTGGTGCTTTTCTGACATGAGGCTCGGCCGGCGTGTTGGTGAGCGCGCAGTGTAGCGCCCCGGGCCCGCCAGTAAAGGGTGCCGGGCGCCGTGGTCGATGCCACGAGGGTGCCGGGCGCTGTACAATGGCACCATGTCCCAGTCTATCCTCCAACGCTTTCTGGCACCGGCGCTGCTCTGCGGGAGCCTGCTGCTGGGCGGTCAATATGCCCGGGCGGAGATGGTAGACAACATCTACAGTGCCCTGGTCACCGTTGAGGGGCGGGATGCCCGGTCTCTCGCTGCCGCGCGCAAAGCCGGGCTTGCCGAGGTGATCATCAAAGCCTCGGGAAACCCGCTGGCCGTGGAGCGGCCCGCAGTGCTTCGGGCCCTGGATGATGCCCAGGGTTATCTGCTTGGCTACAGCTATGAGGAGGGCGCCGACAACGCTCTCCGTCTTCGCCTCGACTACGACGAGCAGGCGTTACAGAAGCTCCTTGGGGAAGCGGACCTGCGTCTGTGGACCGCAAATCGGCCCCTGGTGTTGACCTGGCTGGTGATTAGCGATGAACGAGGGCGTCGCTTCGCGTCGCTGGAAGCTGCGCCGCAGGTAGACGCGATGCTCAAAGAGAGCTTTTTGCGTCGCGGTGTGCCTTTGCAAACGCCTCTTTACGATCTTCTGGATACTGCGACGATCTCTCTGGGAGAGGCCTGGCGGCAGTCCTCTGCGGCCCTTATCGATGCGTCGGACCGCTATCGCGGCGCCGAATTGCTGGCCGGACGCGTGGCCCGGCTGTCCGATGGCAGTTGGGTCGGCGATTGGCGCTATCTGGATAACGGTCGCTGGAAAAGCCGCTCCACGGTCGCGGCCAATCTGGAAGCCTTTACTAATGCCGGGGCAGAACTAGTCGCAGGAACGCTGGCAGAACAGTACGGTGTGAAGCTCAGTGCCGACCGGGATGAACGCTACCGGATTGTGCTTCGGGGTATTCGCTCTTTTGCAGACTATAAACTGGCTCAGGAGAGTCTCGGTGACCTGGAGGCGGTTCGGGCGGTGGTGCCCGAGAGTCTTCTGGGCGACCAGGTGAGCGTAAGGATTGAGGCAGAAACCGATTTACAGCAGCTGGCAAGAATTATCGAACTGGACGCGCGCTTTGTTGCCCTGCCCCGGGAGCCGGGGCAGGGCGCGCTTTTCTACGAGTGGATTCCATGAGTGACTCGAGCCCTGACCTCGAGGTCAAAGCTGAAATTCCCGTTAACCGCTGGCCTTTGGTGTTCGCCGTGTTTGCCGCGCTGGCGGTGCTGTTTTATCTCCTTGAGCCGATTCTGCTGCCCTTTGTACTGGGCGCATTGACGGGCTACCTGGGAGACCCCCTGGTTGACCGGGTGGAGGAGCGCGGCGGGAGCAGGACCTTCGGTGTCATTTTGGTTTTTCTGTTTTTTACAACGCTGTCACTGGTGGCCCTGTTTTTCGCAGTCCCGGTCCTGCTTCAGCAGCTGGATGGTCTTATCGGGCGTGTCCCCGTGGTCTACGCCTGGCTACGGGATGTTGCCGTGCCCTGGCTTCAATCACGCACGCTGGTCACAGGAGCCAGCCTTCCACAGATTGACTGGTCGGCGCAGTTGCTTGAAAACTGGCAGTCTCTGGGAAAAGTGACGGCCAGCACTATCTCCCGTATCACCGGTTCGGGGCTGGGACTGCTCCTGGGTATGGCCAACATCGCGCTGGTGCCCGTGGTGGCGTTTTATCTCATGCGGGACTGGGATGATATTGCCGAGCGTATCCTGCACCTCATGCCCAAAGCCTGGCAGACGGGAACGCAGCAAATGGTCCGCGAAGCCGACGAGGTGGTGGGCGCTTTTCTTCGGGGACAGTTCGTCGTCATGTGCGCCCTGGGTGCACTTTATGCAACGGGTCTTTACCTGGCAGGTATCGAGCTCGCTTTGCTCCTGGGACTGGTTGCCGGTCTTGCGAGTATCGTGCCTTATCTCGGTTTTATCGTGGGTATCACCGCATCGCTGATAGCGGCCTGGCTGCAATTTCATGAGCCGTTGCCCCTGCTTTATGTCGCGGTGGTTTTCGGCGTGGGGCAGCTCATCGAGAGCATGGTACTCACCCCTGTACTGGTGGGGGATCGTATTGGCCTGCATCCGGTGATGGTGATTTTTGCGCTCATGGCCGGTGGCCAGCTTGCGGGCTTTGTGGGTGTGGTTGTCGCACTACCGGTGGCAGCGGTGATCAAGGTGTTTGCCAGCCACGCCCTGGTGCATTATCGCAACAGTGCGCTTTACACCGATCTCGATCAAGACAGCGATGGCGATCGCGGCGGCGAGTCTCACCGGGATGCCTGAGTCGTCTGCCGCACAGGAGCAGCCCCCACAGCTGGCACTGAAAATCGGCCTGCGTGACGAGGCGAACTTTGAGAACTTCTGTCCCCGGGAATCCCTCGCAGCCGTTCTCGACAGTATGACGCGACCTGCTGCGGAGCCCCTGCAGTTTCTCCATGGTGGAGCAGGGGTGGGCAAAACTCATCTCCTGCAGGCGCTTTGCCACACAACGGAGGGTTCGCTGTATTTGCCCCTCGCAGATGTGCACGGCTCGCCGCCCCGGTCGCTTTTGGATAATTTGGAGATGGCGGCGCTGCTGGCGCTGGATAACCTTGAATTCATCGCCGGGGATTCGGAATGGGAAGAGGCGCTTTTCCATCTCATCAATCGGGCCCGGGCGGTAAACTGCCCACTCTGGGTTGCTGCACGGCGTCCCGCTATGGAGCTGGGTATTGAACTGGCGGATCTCCGCTCGCGTTTGGCGGGGGGTGTGACCTGGGCGATCGCCGCTGCCAATGATGAGGAAATGCGGCGGATTTTGCAGTTTCGCGCTGAGCGGCGGGGTCTCGCTCTGCCGGATCCCGTTGCCAGCTATCTCTGCGCGCGGGAGACCCGCGCCCTGGGAGATCTCATGGACACCCTCGACCGTTTGGACAGCGCATCGCTGCAGCGACAGCGGCCCCTGACGGTCCCGCTGGTCAAGGCGGTCATGGGCTGGTAGCTCTCCGACTCCCGCCTTAGCCCTGGGTCTGCAGCGGCAGCGACGTGCTGTTCTTGATTTCCGTTACCGCCATGTGCGAGTGGAGTTCCCGAAGGTCCGGATTGGTACTCAGCGTTTCCCGAACGAACTGCTCGTAGTGACGAACGTCCCGGGTCACGATTTTTAGCAGGTAGTCCCAAATTCCCGTCATGGTGTAGCACTCGATGACTTCGGGGTAGCGGATAATGTCCTCTTCAAAGCTGAGGAGATTTTGTCGCCCCGTCGCTGTGAGGTTCACCGTGGCAAATACCACCACGTCCATTCCCAGCGCCTGGCGATCCAGCAGTGCCACGCGCTCGCGGATCAAACCTCGCTCCTCCAGGCGACTGATCCGACGCCAACAGGGAGACTGGGAGAGGTTGACCCGCTCCGCGATAGCCGCGGTGCTCAAACTACAATCGCCCTGAAGGAGATCGAGAATCGCTAAGTCTGTGCTATCCAGTTTTTCTGACATAGTTATGCGTAGTGAATGCTAAAAGCACATATTTTATCCATTTATAGGGCGAGGTGACAGATAAATAGCATAGTAAATTCTTCCATCTCCTTTACAATTTTTAGGCCTTAATAAAAGGGATAAACAATGGCTGACGGGACTGATCGGAGCACTACAGCGAACAGACACCAGGTAAGTCTGGACGACAAGTATTCTCTGGACATTGATCGGGCCTACATGACGGGCATTGAGGCCCTTGTTCGTCTACCCATGCTTCAGCACCAGCGTGACCAGCAGCGGGGACTGAACACCGCCGCTTTTGTGTCCGGCTATCGGGGGTCCCCCCTGGGGGGCGTTGACCAGGCGTTCTGGAAGGCCCGCAAATGGCTGGAGCCCCACAACGTCCACTTTCAACCGGGGATCAATGAAGAGCTGGCAGCCACGGCCGTGTGGGGAAGCCAGCAGACCAACCTGTTTGCCGGTGCGCGCTACGACGGCGTGTTTTCCATGTGGTACGGCAAGGGGCCGGGCGTGGACCGCAGCATGGATGTGTTCAAACACGCCAACGCGGCGGGCACATCGGAATTTGGCGGGGTTCTGGCGGTAGCCGGGGACGATCACGCCTGCAAATCCTCAACACTGCCCCATCAGTCCGAACACGATTTCATCGCCGCTTCCATTCCCGTGCTGAGTCCCTCGAATGTACAGGAAGTGCTGGATCTCGGCGTTTACGGTTGGGAACTCTCCCGCTATTCCGGGTGTTGGGTGGCGTTGAAGGCGATCACCGAGAATATGGATTCGGCGATTTCTGCGGACCTCGACGCGTCGCGTATTCAGGTCGCTATCCCCGAGGGCTTTCAGTTGCCCGAGGGCGGCGTGCACGCCCGCTGGCCGGATCAGCCCATGGAGCAGGAGGAGCGCCTTAACCGTTACAAAATTTATGCGGCGCGGGAATTTGCCCGGGCGAACGGTTTGAACAAAGTTGTGTTGGATAGCCCCAAGGCACGCTTCGGTATCATTACCTCGGGCAAGGCCTATCTTGATGTCATGCAGGCGCTGGACGATATGGGTATCAGCGAAGGCGTCGCAGCAGAAATTGGCCTGCGTGTGTATAAGGTGGGTATGCCCTGGCCCCTGGAGCCCCAGACGACCCACGAATTTGCAGATGGCCTCGAAGAGATTCTGGTCGTCGAAGAGAAGCGCTCGATCATCGAAGACCAGCTTACCGGACAACTCTACAACTATCCTGTGGCGGCGAGACCCCGGGTAATCGGCGAGTTTGACGAGACCGGTAAGGATTTGCTGCCCAATCTCGGAGAGCTCACCCCGGCGAAAGTCGCGCTGGCCATCGCTGCGCGCATCCGGCGTTTTTATCAGTCCGAGCTGATGGATGAGCGTATCCGCTGGATTGAGGGTAAGGAGCTGTCCCTGGCGCGACCCGCGGAAGTGGCGGAGCGTGTTCCCCATTTTTGCTCCGGCTGCCCCCATAACACTTCGACGCAGTTGCCCGATGGCAGCCGCGCCATGGGCGGTATCGGCTGTCACTACATGGCCACCTGGATGCCTGACCGCCCGACGCTGACCTTTACTCAGATGGGTGGTGAAGGGGTTACCTGGATAGGTCAGGCGCCCTTTACCGAAACCGAGCATGTATTTCAGAACCTGGGTGATGGCACCTATTTCCACTCCGGTATTCTGGCGGTGCGCGCTGCCGTCGCCTCCAAGGTCAACATCACCTACAAGATTCTCTATAACGATGCGGTAGCGATGACCGGTGGCCAGCCCATTGATGGTTCACTGGCCATTCCCGATCTGCTGAAGCAGCTTCAGGGTGAGGGGGTGAGGCGCATTGCCCTGGTGAGCGATGAGCCCGGTCAGTGGCGGGGCCATCTGCCTTCTGTTGGCGGTCTAACCTTGCATCACCGTGACGACCTGGACGCCCTGCAGCGTGAATTGCGCGAGACAAAAGGTACGTCGGTGATCGTTTATCAGCAGACCTGTGCTGCAGAGAAGCGTCGCCGTCGCAAGAAAGGCAGCGCCGTGGATCCGGCCAAGCGTCTCTTTATCAACGACGCCGTGTGTGAGGGCTGCGGTGATTGCTCGGTGAAATCAAACTGCCTATCCATTGTTCCCAAAGAGACGGAGCTGGGGCGCAAGCGCCAGATTGATCAGAGCGCCTGCAATAAGGATTACAGCTGCAATAGAGGGTTCTGCCCCAGCTTCGTGACGGTGACCGGCGGCGGTCTGCGAAAGCCCAAGCGCGTGGATACCGCACAGACGGTTTTCGATCCGCTGCCCGAGCCCCAGCTTCCCAATCTTGAGGAGCGACCCTGGAACACCGTCGTGACCGGCGTGGGTGGCACGGGCGTGCTGACGATTACCTCTCTCGTGGCCATGGCTGCGCACATTGAGGGCAAGGGCTGCGCGACCCTGAACCAGACGGGACTGGCGCAGAAGTTTGGCGCCGTGGTGTCCCATGTGCGGGTCTCCAGTGCTCAGGATGACATTATGGCCGTGCGCATTCCCGCGGGAGAGGCGGACTTGCTCCTGGGTTGCGACCTTGTGGTGACGACAACCTACGAGGCCCTGGGCAAAGTGGCGCACGGACGCACTCACGCCGTGGTCAACGATGCCGAGGTGCCCACCGCCAGTTTCATTCTCAATCCTGACGCGCGCTTTCCCACCAACACCATGAAGCAGCGCGTATTGGAGGAGGTGGGTGACAGCGATTGCCACTTCCTCGATTCCAGTCGTATCGCGACCACGCTCATGGGTGACACCATTGCGGGTAACCTATTTCTTCTGGGTTATGCCTGGCAGCGGGGGCTGGTGCCCGTGTCATCTGCATCACTGGAGAGAGCCATTGAGCTCAATGGCGTGGCCGTCGACTTTAACAAGCAGGCCTTTCTCTACGGGCGCCGCTACGCAAACCGTCCAGATCAGGTGCTTGCCCTGCTGCCCGAGGCGAAGACGGTGGCTACCCTGTCCACAGCGGAGCTGATCGAGGACCGCGCTGCCCGCCTGGTCGATTATCAGGACGAGCGCTATGCCCGGCGCTACCGCGAGATAATCGCAGCGGTAGAGGCAGCCGACCAGCGTTCGGTCGAGCCCGATTCCCTCACTGCTACCGCCGCTCGATCGCTTTTCAAGCTCATGGCCTATAAAGATGAATACGAAGTGGCGCGGTTGTACAGCGACCCCGCATTTTTAGCGAAGATCGAGGCGCGGTTCGAAGGCGATTACGACCTGACGTTTAACCTGGCGCCGCCGCTGTTCAGCAAGCGCGACCCCCACACGGGGGAACTCAAGAAAGCCGAGTTTGGTTCCTGGATGCTGAACGCGTTCCGTCTCCTTGCACCGTTGCGGCGGCTTCGCGGCACCGCTTTTGATGTGTTCGGATATACCGCGGAGCGTCGTCAGGAACGGCAGGATATCGAGGACTACACATCCCTCCTTGCAGAATTGCAATCGCGGATATCCGTCGCGAGCTCAGATACTGAATATGAGCTGTTGCGCGAGCTCCTTGCGCTGCCCCAGCAGCTTCGAGGGTTCGGTCATGTAAAAGACCGAAACCGTGATCAGCTTGCCCTGCGTCAGTCCACCTTGCTGGCGCGTCTGGATGGTCAGGAAGATGTCGTCCAGATCGTTGAAGCGGCGTAAACAGCACCCGAAGATTCTAATAACAGAGATTAAGGCAATGACAGTATTCAGCGCTCCATCTTTTGATGATCACGAAAAAGTGGTTTTTGCTGCAGATCGCGCGAGCGGTCTCCGGGCGATTATTGCCGTGCACGACACCCGCCTGGGCGCGGCCGTGGGTGGCTGTCGAATGTATCCCTACGGGTCGGACGACGAAGCCCTCGATGATGTGCTGCGTCTCTCCCGGGGGATGACCTACAAGTCAGCTCTGGCGGGGCTCCCCCTGGGTGGCGGTAAGTCTGTGATTATTGGCGACCCAACGCAGGACAAAAGTCCTGCTCTGTGGCGCGCCATGGCAGAATTCATCGACAGCCTGGGCGGTCGCTACGTGGCAGCAGAGGACTC
Organism: Congregibacter sp.; assembly: GCF_965660375.1. Classification (GTDB taxonomy): domain Bacteria; phylum Pseudomonadota; class Gammaproteobacteria; order Pseudomonadales; family Halieaceae; genus Congregibacter. The sequence goes on from NZ_CBFHZO010000118.1 coordinate 74,335, forward strand.
CGGCACATCCGTTGCTGACCTTCGCGCCATGAGTCAGCACACGGCTTTTGTCAGTGGTTTTGCCGCAACAGAGCATGGCGGTGATCCCTCGCCGAGCACTGCACGGGGAGTTTTTGTCGCCATTCGTCGAGCGCTGGCACATCGATTGGGCGCCAGTGACCTCCAGGGGGTTCGCGTCGCTGTTCAGGGGCTGGGTCATGTGGGTTACGCCCTGGCGGAACTGTTGGCTAAAGCCGGCGCCCGGGTATTGGCCTCCGACATCAACGCGGAAAATCTTGCCCGTGCAGAGGCAGAGCTTGGCGTAACCGCGGTGGCTGCGGACGACATTCTATTTGCGGACGTTGATGTCCTCGCCCCCTGTGCCCTTGGTGGGGCGCTGAATGTTGAGAGTATCGCAGGACTGCGTGCAGGCATTGTTGCTGGAGCCGCAAATAATCAGCTTCGAGACAGGGCAGACGGCGCCCGCCTGGCGGATCGCGGTATTCTCTACTGCCCCGACTTTCTCATTAACGCGGGTGGCATCATCGATGTGCACTATCAGCGGAGCGGTATGGACAGAAGCGCGTTGCTATCCCATATCGAGAGCATCGGCGATCGATTGGGGGAAGTGCTTGAGCGGGCAGATCGTTGCCACCGGCCTACGGAAGACATCGCCGAAAAGCTCGCAGAGGAACTCATGGACAGCGTTGCGCCACAGCCCTCAGGGCTACGCAGCGTCGCTTGATCGTTCTAATCAGTTCGGGGACGTTGCCGCGGGCGTTGTCCGGGCATGCTCCGCCGCAGCATAGCTGCCTTCTTCAAGGTGCAGGTAACGTCGCAGGTAATGCACGGCGAGGTAGAAGGGACCGGTGTCCAGCAGTGCCACACAGGCTTTGAAAAGGTAGTTGCTGCCCACCAGTATCGCCAGCGCCTTGGTGGTGACATCCCCGCGGATAAATGCCGCGCCAAAGGTGACCGTAACCACCATCACGGAGTCGACCATCTGGCTCATGAGCGTGCTGAAATTATTGCGAATCCAAAGATGTTTCCCTTTGGTGACGCGCTTCCAGAAATGAAACAGCTGCACGTCGCAATACTGCGCGGCGATGTAGGCGAGCATTGATGCGAAGACAGCTCCCGAGGTTGTGGCATAGATAAGCTGGTAGAGGCCTATGCTGCTTTCGACCACATCGCCATTGGGCAGCGCAACCGGCGCTGCCAGCTGGATTATCTGCCAGGGTGGCATGGCATCTGCCGGCACCGAAGGGATGCTGTTGCCAAGAAACAACACAAAAAGAATCAGAAAATTCAGTCCCAGACCGACACTGACCAGAAAGTTCGCCCGGGCTTTGCCGTAGAGTTCACAGATCAGGTCCGTGCACAGGAAGGTGAGGGGGTAGGGCAGCACCCCCACTGCCAGAGCCATGGGGCCCAACTGTACAAAGCGCGTGATACCAATGACATTTAACAGGGTCATGGCGCAGAGGAAGGTGCCGGCTAAAACCAGAAATACCCGCTCGCGGCGCTCCTGTAGCTGGGGCGGGCTCATCAGCTCTCCCGCTGTCCGAGATTCGCATGTAAAACCGAGCCATTGATTACCGGGTTCCGGTGGGCCCAAAGTAGCACCGCCGAGATTTCCTCGGGCTCGATGAGTCGGCCAAAGCTGTTCATGCCCCCGATTTGCTGAAGCAGCGCGTCATCATTGCCCAGGTGATTGCGGAGCATTTCTGTATCAGTAAAACCCGGGCAGACCATGGCCGTGTGGATGCCCGAACCCATGAGGTCCTGGCAGGTGGAACGCATCATGCCGAGCTGCGCGTGCTTGGACACGACATAGCTGAAAGTATTGGGCACGGCTTTCTCGGCGAGAGTAGAACCCACATAGAGAACACTGCTTCCGGGGCCCATGCCCGGGAGAAGGGCTCGGGTGAGCCGGTTAACAGCGATCACGTTGGTTTCCATCACGGCACGGAGGCTGTCGTCGGCACAGTTGTCCGCGCTGTCCTTGCGCATTTGACTGGCGTTGTGGATGAGGCTGATTTCTGACAAGCCCGAAATGCGACTCAGTAGCGCATCAATGACGTCGCCGATGCTATCGGGATCCGCAAGGTCGCAGGGCATGTTGTGCACGCCGGGGACCTTGCATGCGCGACGGGACAGATTCACGACCTCGTAACCACCATCCTGAAATGCCCGGGCGGTGGCCTCGCCAATGCCGACGCTTGCTCCGGTAATGATCGCAATGGTCATGCTATTCTCCCTCGGAATTTGTTGTTGGTGCGTTGATCGTCAAACGACAGAATACGCGAAGAATACGTGATATGAGAGGGTTTGGATGGAACGCCTTGCAACACTGTACATCGACAAGGAAAGTCACAAGTTTTCTGCTGCGCATTACACGATTTTCTCGGCAACGGAGCGGGAACGACTCCATGGGCACAACTTTTCTGTGTCTGCCATGATCGCCGCGCCCATGGGGGACAACGGTTTTGCCGCAGACTACAACGTGTACAAGCGCCGCATAAAAGGGCTCTGCGATGAGCTCGATGAATACATGGTATTGCCCGAGTACTCTCCCCATCAATCGATAGAGGAAGACGGCGATAACTACTGTGTGAAGTTCAATGGCGAAGAAATGCTGTTTTTGCGCTCCGATACCCTGGTGCTACCCATTGTGAATTCGACCGTCGAGGAGTTTGCCCATTATCTATTGCGACGTATGCTGGAAGAGTCTGCGGGGGAGGCGATAGCGGAATTGGAAGTGTGTGTTGCATCGGGTCCGGGGCAAAAGGGCAGTGCCCGCTGGTCAGCTATGGATGAGGGCATCGCCTGATCGAAACCCTATCCATTTAGGGTATCAACCGGCGGTGACATGACCGAGGCGGTCAATAAAGAGCACAGAAAGAGCACAAAAAGACCAGAAAGAGACCAGAAAAAGAGCAGAAAGAGAGCAGAAAGAGAGTTCCATAGAAACCGGGTGAAATAATGAAGAAAGTAGAGATACAGACAGTAGGCGGCCCCGAGGTACTGAGCCTGGTCGAAGCAGAAGTCGGGGCCCCGGGTCCGGGCATGGTGAGAGTGGCAAATCGCGCCATTGGTCTGAACTATATCGACACCTATCACCGCAGCGGTCTTTACCCTCTGCCGCTCCCCACGGGTATCGGTCTTGAAGGTGCGGGTGTGGTGGATGCCGTTGGTGACGGTGTGGACCTGGCGGTGGGTGATCGCGTCGCTTATTGCGCTGCAGGCTTTGGTGCCTACAGCGAGGCCATCCTGCTTCCGGCCGAGCGCCTGGTACCCATACCTGAGGGCATTGATTTTGATACGGCCGCTGCGGTGCTTCTTAAGGGGGCGACGGTGGAGTACCTCATTCAGCGCACCTATGCCCTGAAATCCGGAGATCAGACCCTCTTTCCTGCGGCTGCTGGCGGTGTGGGTTTGATTTTTGGACAGTGGGCTGCGGCGCTGGGCGCCGAGGTTATCGGCACCGTCAGCAGCGAGGCAAAGCGCGAACTGGCCCTGGCAAACGGTTATGCGCATTGTTTTCTAAATGATGAGCCAGACCTTGTCGCCAAGGTGCGGGAGATCAGTGGCGGTAAAATGCTGCCCGTGGTTTATGACGGAGTCGGTGCTGCAACGTTCACCGACTCCCTCGACTGTTTGGCGCCCCGGGGTCTGATGGTGAGTTTCGGCAATGCCTCGGGCAGTCCTCCACCCTTTGATCTACAGCAGCTTGCTGCGCGCGGCTCGCTTTACATTACTCGCCCCAGTCTCATGGCCTATGTGGCCAGCAAAGAAGAGATGCGTGCCAGCGCGGCGGCGGTTTTCGATCGGGTGTTGGACGGGCGTATCAAGGTTACGATCGCTCAGCGTTATCCCCTGGCTGAGGTGCAGCGCGCGCACGCGGAGCTGGAAGCGCGGCGTACGGTGGGTTCCTCGCTACTCCTTCCCTGAGTCTTGCTCCCCATTCATTTCACCGGCCTTCGTAATGCCTGCTGCGGCCAGCAATGACGCTTCGGTCTGTGGGCCTACCAGCACGGTGGTGAGGGCTCCTCTGGGGTCTACAACCAGGGTGGTGGGCAGAACCTGAGGTCGTTCAACGTCGAAGCGTGCTGCCGGGTCAGCACCCAGCGTGGGAAACCGCACGTTCAGGCTGTCCAGCTGCGCCTGAAGATCGTCTCCCACGGCGCCGTCGTAATTGACCCCCAGGACGCGGATACCCTCCCGGGCATGCAACAGGTTGAGCTCGGGTATTTCCTTGATACAGGGCTTACACCACTTTGCCCAATAATTGATGAAAGTCCACTCGCCCCTGTTGTCGAGACTGGTGGGATCGACGCTCTGCTCGCAGGCGGTAAGGGAGGTGAGTATTAACAGCACGCTAAGAGTGACGCGCTTTGGGGACGATTTTCGTTGTTGCTTCATGGTGTCATTGCTCAAATAGTGTCGCCAAGGGGATGCCCATGTGTTCCCGGATGCCCTGCTGCTGCTCCTGAAGGAGGCCAATAGCCCGCTGCTCCCAGCTGGGCATGCTATCCCGGGATTCAATGGCGAGCTCGCCCTCGCTATCCAGCCATTGCTGGAGTTGCCACAGCGGCACGGTGTGCAGGTCTCTTGCCAGCAGAAAATGGCCCCGCTCGTCTTTGGCGATGACCCGGTTGTTAAGCAAGCAATCTCTCAGCTGTTGCCAGCTCTCCGCGTCCACAGCTAAATTCCGTCCCTTCAGCAGCTCCAGCTCTTTGAGGGGCATGCCCTGGGCTTGCCGTCGCCAGAGGGTCTCAAGGACCTCAAGTCCTTTCATGAGCAGCGGACGTCGTGACTGGGCCTCGCTCTGATAAGCCGACAGGCTGTGCACGACGATTGCGGCGATGAGAACGATGTTCCAGGAGATATAAATCCACAGCAGAAATAGCGGCACCGCGGCAAACGCGCCATAAATGAAAGTGATGCTTGAACCGGCCACCAGCTTTGTAAATAGCGCCCTGGCGATGTTAAAGCTCGTCGCCGCGATGATACCGCCCACAAACGCATGTTTTACCGGAACGCGGCAGTTGGGAACCGCCGCGTAAATGAGTGTGAAGCCCAGGATTTGCAGGAAGTAGGGGAGCAGGCGCAGAAACAGTCCGCCGATACCGATAATGTCCCATTCCTCCAGGCGACCGGCAAAGGACGTGAGAAACGTACTGACGCCAAGGCCCAGGCCGATGGTGACAGGAGCCAGAGAGAGAATGGCCCAATACAACAAGAAGCTGGAGACCGTGCCACGATTATCCCGGGTGCGCCAGATCTGGTTGAAGGCCTGCTCAACATTCCGCAGCATCAGGATGGCGGTAACGATAAGAACGGCAATACCAACCCCCGTGAGGTTCTTGGCCTGGCGGGAGAAGTCCGAAAGATACTCTTCGATGCCTGCCGAGGTTTCGGGTACCAGATTATCGAATAACAAGCTCTGGATGTCCGACTCCAGCCCCTGAAACGCGGGCATTACCGAGGCCATGGTGTAGAGCACAGTCATCAGCGGCACGAGGGCGAACAGCGACATGTAGGTCAGAGCCGCCGCGGTATCGCGGCAGCGGTCTGACTTGTAGCGGCTGGCCAGATAGAGTGCCCGGCGTCGCAACTTTGGGAATATGTTCAAAACTTCCATGCTTCAATTATCGCAGAAAGCTGTGCGGGTAAATACGGGCGGGGTCCGCAGACTCCTTTTGCTATACTAATCCATCGTTTAGATTGCCAGCAAAACGCCCTGATGCCCGAAACTCCCTACGTTTTAATTCTCTTTTATAGCCGCCAGGGCAGCACTGAGGCCATGGCCCGCATGGTGGCTCGCGGGGTGACTGGCGTTACGGGCATCGAGGCGCGACTGCGCACGGTGCCCTCCGTGTCAGCGGAGACCGAGCAGAGCATGGATCCCGTGCCGGAGGACGGGCCTCTGTATTGCAGCATTGATGATTTACGTCACTGCGCGGGCCTTGTGATGGGGTCACCCACTCGTTTTGGGAATATGGCTGCACCACTGAAATATTTTGTGGATCAGACATCGGATCTCTGGCTCAGCGGCGCCATGATCGATAAGCCGGCGGCGGTGTTCACCTCTACGGCCAGCCTTCACGGCGGACAGGAAAGCACCTTGTTATCCATGCAGTTACCGCTTCTTCATCACGGCATGTTGGTGATGGGGCTGCCCTACAGTGAAGCTGGTTTGATGACCACTGATTCCGGGGGAACACCCTACGGTGCAACGCATTGGGCCGGCGCCGATGGTGCCCGGGCTCTGGATGAAACGGAACTTCAGCTCTGCCGGGCGCTGGGACGACGGGTGGCGCAAACCTGCGCACGTCTCGCATGAGCATGGGGTCTGTGGCTAACCCTTCCCGGGGTTCAGCGGTACGATGGATCTGGATGGGAACCTGGGCTGGCTTGTTACTCCTCCTGGGCACCCAAGTCGTCGATGCCTGGCAGCGGTCGGTGCCGGCGTGTTTGTTGTTTTTCTGGTTCACGCCCCTACTGATACTGATCCCCGGTATGTTGCGCGACGGCATGCGAAGCTACACCTGGCTGGCCTTCATCAGTCTTATGTATTTTGTCTTTGCGACGCTGCGCATCTTTGCCGAGCCTGCCAGTGGACGGGCCCAGGCGGAGCTCTTCGCGGTTATTCTTCTGTTCCTGTGTTCCATGTTTTACGTGCGCCAGCGTTCCCGGGAGATCCGGGCTTTTAAAGAAGCCGGCTCCGACTTAGACCTGCACCCCGACCTGCACCCCGACCTGCACCCCGACCCGCACCCCGACCCGCACCCCGACCCCAAGGTTTAGCGTCTCTTGATTAAACGAATTTTTCTGTCTCTGTGGCGGGGTCTCACGATACTTCGCCTGGCTCTGGCCAATGTGATTTTCATCGTGCTGCTGGTGGTGCTATGGACGAGCTTTAGTGGCTCGCCTGAGCCTCTGCCCCGGCGTGCTGCCCTGGTGCTCGACCCCACGGGCCGCGTAGTGGATGAGCGAAGTCAGGTGGAAGCGGCAAGCCTGCTTTTTGAGCAGCCGGCAGCAAGTCGGGAAACATTACTCAGGGATCTTATCGACAGCGTTGAGCTTGCCAGTGCTGACGAACGCATTGCTGCGCTGGTGCTCCAGCTGGAGGGCATGGTGTCCATCGGTCAGAGCAAGACTACCGAGTTGGCGGAGGCCATCGCCCGTTTCAGGGAGACGGGCAAACCGGTGATTGCCGTGGGGGATTATTTCACCCAGGATCAATATCGCCTCGCCGTGGAGGCAGACAGGCTGCTGATGCACCCCTTCGGCGCGGTAGCGCTCGAGGGCTTCAGTCTTTACACCAACTATTTTGCCGACGCCCTGGAAAAGCTCTCCGTGACCATGCACGTGTTCAGAGCCGGGGAGTACAAGTCCATTGCCGAACCGCTCATGCGCAACGATATGTCGCCGGGAGAACGAGTGGTTACCAGAAGGTGGCTGGACGACCTTTGGTCCGCTTACAGTCGCGCGGTGGAATCTCGTCGTGGTTTGGAACCGGGGGCGGTCAATGCGCTGTTGAATAATTTCCCTGTGCGACTGCGGGCCGCTGGCGGCGATAGCGCCCGTCTGGCCCTGGAGGCGGGTCTGGTGGATGAGCTGCTGGATCGATCCCAGCAAAACAAGCATCTTGTTTCCCTGGTGGGCGCAGCTGATGAGGATGGGGGCTTTCAGGGCGTGTCTTTTGCGCGTTATGTCGCGCGGATGAGGCCAGCGAAGGCATCACCGGACCTACCCAGGGTGGCTGTTGTCACCGCTCAGGGGAACATGCTGCCCGGGGAGCAGCCCCCGGGCACCATTGGGTCCGCCACACTCTCCCGGCTGCTTCGAAAAACCGCGGAGCGCAAGGGTGTTGAGGCGATAGTGTTGAGGGTAACCACCGGCGGAGGCAGTGTTTTCGCTTCTGAAATCATCCGGGAAGAGATTGAGCGGATTCGAAAAACAGGAATGCCCATTGTGGTGAGCATGGGCAGCGTTGCGGCTTCTGGTGGTTATTACATTTCCACCGCGGCAGATCGCATTATTGCCACGCCCACCAGCCTCACGGGGAGTATTGGCGTGTTTGCCGCCTTTCCCACTGTGGAACGTCTTCTTGCAAAGGGCGGTGTGCAAACCGACGGCGTGGGTACCACCGAGCTGGCGGGGGCCCTGCGGCCGGACCGGGCGCTTAATCCTGCTCTCGCTGACACGCTTCAGCAGTCGGTGGATTACCTTTATGGGCGGTTTCTCACGCTGGTGTCAGAGAGCCGCTCCATTGACATGGAAACGCTCAGTAAGCAAGCAGAGGGGAGGACGCTGAGTGCCAGCGACGCCCTGGAGGCAGGTCTTATCGATGGGCTGGGGAGTCTGCAGTACGCCGCGGAGGAGGCCGCTGCTCTCGCCGGTCTTGGTGCGGACGAATACACTGTGATCAGTATTCTGCCGGAGTTTTCGTCCAGCGAGCTGCTATTGCAACAGCTGAGCGATCGCATGGGGGCCGGCCGGCTGATAAAAGTGCCGGGGCTTGCATTAGGGCTTGGCGCGTTGTTGGAACCGATGCGGCAAAGCGTCGACTTTGTCGACAGCTTTGCCGATCCCGGCCATCTTTATATGCGCTGTATCAGCTGCGAACTGCACTGAGCAACGCTGAAAATCACTCTGCCTTGGCGTCTTCGGGACGCTGCATGTGCAGTTCCATTTGGGGGAAGGGAATAGAAATACCCGCCTCGTCGAAGCGAAGTTTTACCGCTTCTGTGGTGTCCCAGAGAACCCCCCAGTAATCCGCCGCATTCACCCAGGGGCGCACCAGAAAGTTCACACTGGAGTCGGCCAGTGCGCCCACGGTGATTACCGGTTCGGGTTCGGCGAGGACACGGCTGTCGGATTTAATGATGTCCTCGAGTATGGTTTTCGCCTCGTGGAGGTTGTCCCCGTAGGAGATGCCGAAGACCATATCGACGCGGCGCGTGGCCCGGGCAGAAAAATTCGTGATATTGCCGCCGATGATGCCGCCATTGGGAACAATGATTTCCTTGTTGTCCGGCGTCGTCATGGTTGTCGTGAAAATACCGATGGAATCCACGGTTCCCATGGTGCCCGCAGCCTCGATGAAGTCACCTTTCTTGAAGGGCTTGAAAACAATCAACATGACTCCGGCGGCAAAATTCCCCAGGGAGCTTTGCAGCGATAGGCCGATAGCCAGTCCGGCCGCACCCAAAAGTGCAACAAGGGATGTGGTGTCTACACCCAGCCTGCTGAGTGCGGCAATGGTGACGAAGAGAAGCCCTACCCAGCGGAGTATGGAGCATACGAAGTTCACCAGGGTTTCATCGGTGCCCCTGCTGAGCATCACTTTGTGGCAGACGCTCACAATGCGTCCCACGACCATGCGGCCTACGTAGAATATGACAATGGCGAGTGCCAACGCGGTGCCGTATTCAATCGCCAGTGGCAGCCACTGGGCGGGGTCTTTCAGAAGTTCCATGATCGTGTCCTTCATTAGCGGGTAGTTTCTATGATGGTTTCTGTGACGTTTTTAAAGTCTGTGTCAGCGTCTGTTTGCTCATCGGTTGCCGGTGGCGTCGCTATGCCTGAAATGCCCGCTGCAAGCTCGTCAGCGAATTTCCATAACAGTTTGCTCATGGCTTTGGCGATGTCGTCACCATTATTCGAAGCCAGGGTCAGCGAATCCTCAAACACCACAGACTCCCGGACCAGTCTATCTTCGCTTGCCTGCTCCCAGCGTCCCTCGGCGGCGATCCTGACGATACTACCCGTAGCCTCAAACTCCTCGATGGTGACCCGCAGCTGCCAGTCTGCAGGATTTGCGGACGCGTCAGGAAACAGGATGACTCGCTGGGTATCAAGGACACTTTCAAGACGGCGTCCAAGGACACGCTGAATTCCCAGATCGAGGGGCTCCGCCCAGCGCCGGGCTGGGTCGTAGCGCACGGTGAATTCACTCTCCCGATACAGAAGCTCATCTCTGAGGAGGTAATCGGGGATAGCAATACCATCCAGAACAATGACCGGACTCTCTCCCAGAGCGAGCGGCGCCTGGCCGGCTGAAAGCTGAAGATGCTGTATCTGCAGGGACGTTGGGACGCATCCCAGCAGAGTGAGAATAGCGACCGCGAGTATTAGCGAGCGGGTCACGTTTCGTCTCCCGGGCGGCCGCGGAGTAACGCTTCCGGGTGCTCCTCGAGGCTTCGCGCGAGCGACCTCAGGGCCCTTGCGGCCAGGGTGACTTCCTGCATGGCCTGGCTCAACTGACGGCGGGGAGGAGAGTCCGGCGCAGCGGCCTTTTCGAGTCCCTCGAGACTGGCGTTGGCAGACACCAGCGCTTCGTCGAGACGCTCGAGGGAGCTCTCGATGGTGTCCGTGATACTCGGGAGTTCCGCATTGAGGGTCGCGACGGTTTTGGTACCTTCTTCGAGGAAGGCTCTTAGACTCGAGGAGTTTTCCTCCAGAGTTGTGCTGAGACTGTTGCTGGCCGCTTCCAGAGCGCCCAGGCTGCTGCGCATGGAGCCGGGAAGGGACTGCATGTCGCTGCTGTTGAGGAGTTCGTCGAGGCCCTTGGCAATACGGTCCACATTCTCCGCTATGGCTGCGTAGTCAATGGACTCCAGGGAACGACGGAGCTGCTCCAGTTCTGTCGGGATAGTGGGGATCTGGGGATGCGGTGAAGAAATACTGCTGAGTGAGGACTCCTTTCCCGGCAGGAAATCCAGCTGTATATAAAGGAGGCCGGTGAGCAGGCTCTGGGTATTGAGCTGTGCGGCAAGTCCCCGCTCCACAAGTTCTCCCAGCACCGGTTCAGTGACGCTGCCCACCAGTTGCATGGAGTCGGGGCTGATATCCGCCTCGACGATCATGGTGACATCCCCCGCATTTGCATCAAGGATTAAATCGATGTCGGTAACCTGTCCTATGGTGACTCCCCTCAGGGCTACGGGCGCACCGATGGTCAGCCCGCGGAGGGAGCCGTCAAAGACCATGACCACTTTGCTTTTTTCCGCTCCGAGGCCGCCGCCGGCAAAAAACAGAGCCCCGGCAGCGGCAATGATCAGCGCGCCTACGACAAAAGCACCGACAAGGATGCTGCTTCTGCGTTCACTCATGACTGCGGTTCTCCCGGCGCAGAATCCGCCGCCCGGTTTAAAAACTGTCGCACTACCGCGTGCTTGCTGTGCTCGCGCATCCAGGCGGGATTTCCCGAGTCAATCATTCGTTTGCTGTCCGCATCGAGATAAATAGCATTATTGGCGATGGCATATATGCTGGGAAGCTCGTGAGTCACCATAACAACCGATGCGCCGGTGGACTCCTTGAGCTGCAGAATAAGGTCATCAAGCCTACGCGAGCTGATGGGATCCAGGCCCGCAGACGGTTCATCGAAGAAGAGAATATCAGGGTCCAGCGCAATTGCACGCGCAAGGGCGGCGCGTTTTCGCATGCCGCCGGAAATCTCCGCCGGTAAAAAGTCCTGGTAGCCATCGAGGCCGACCAGCGCCAGTTTGAGTGCCACGATGTCACGGATGTCGTTGGCACTGTAGTCGCTGTATTGTTCTAAAGGCAGTGCCACGTTGTCTGCCAGGGTCATGGCGCTGATTAAACCGCCGGACTGATAGGTAATGCCCCAGTTCTGCCGTAGCGCCTGACGCTCCGCTGGCCCGGCTTGGGTGAAGTTCTGGTTGCCGTAGGAAATGCTTCCCCGGGCCGGTTCGATAAGGCCCAGGAGATGCTTCAAGAGAGTGCTTTTGCCGCATCCCGAACCACCCATAATGACGAAAATGTCGCCGCGCATGACATCAAAATTCACGTCCTGCTGTATCAGCCGACTGCCATAGGCCATGGTGAGGTCACGGATGCTGATTACGGCGTCACTCATACTAGATGTCCAGCACCTGGCAGAGAATATTGATACCGGCGTCCGCAACAATGAGATAGACCACGGCGGTGACTACCGCTTCAGTAGTGGCCCGCCCCACGGCTTCCGAGTTTCGCCCTGCATTCATGCCCGCACGGCATCCCGCCGTGGCAATGAGGGCGGCGAAAACAATGCCTTTAAAGATACCCACAAAAAAGTGCGTCGGGGTGATCGCCGTGCCCAGTTGGCTGATGTATTGCAGTGGCGTGACGCCCATGCCCCCGGCAACCACGGCGCCGCCGAAAATGCCCAGCGCGTCTGCATAGACCACCAGCAAGGGCATCATCAGAAAAAGCGCGAGCACCCGGGGTGCCACCAGAAACTCCATAGGGTCGATGCCCAGGGTGCTGATGGCATCGATCTCTTCGTTCGTCTGCATGGTACTCAGCTGCGCTGCGTAGGCAGCCCCGGTGCGTCCGGCCATGACCACCGCCGTCATGAGAGCACCCATTTCCCGAAGCATGCCGATGGCCACCAGGTCGGCAACAAACACGGCGGCGCCGAACTGCTGAAGCTGCGCGGCGCCCAGATAGGCCAAAATCATGCCCACGAGGATGCTAGTGAGGGTAATGATGCCGATGGCCTGAGGGCCGGCCTGGGCGAGGCTCTCGACGAACTCCCGTCGCCGCATTCCCGAGCGGCCGGTGAGCGTTCGCCCCACGGCGATGCTGGTGGCGCCCAGAAATTCCAAAGATTCCAGTAAATCGTCGCCGATGCCGGCAAGGCTGCGGCGGAGCCGCTTAGCAGAGAAAAAACCGGCGGCGGTCGCGGCAGGGGCCTCATAGGGTGCGACGGCCGTGGCGAGATTTATGAGCTGGGTTTGACTGTCCGGTGCGCCGAGGAAAGCGATAACCCGGTTCTTGGCCCGGGCGAGCCTCTGCAGCTGTAGCAGCCTGGCCTCAAGCCGCGGGTCCCACTGGGTCACCGCAGAAACGTCAACTGCGGGAGGCTCACGGGTCTCAAGGAGCGTTGTGAAGAGAGGTACCAGTGCGGGGAGCTCCGCCGCTGTCCAGTCGCCGCTGATCTGCAGTTGATCGCCATCATCGCTCAACTGCGCCAGCGCTGGGTGACTCACGGACAAAGCTCTCGAGTGTTCATGGCGTCAGTATTTTTTTTGCAGCTTCATTGGACGTTTTTCGGGCGCTCTTCGAAGGGCAGCGGTGGGCGTACCGCTTCTATCGCCTCGTAGGCCTGTTGATAAATATCCGCCACCGGCGTTTTATCTCCGCTCTCGTGACGCCTGGCTATCATCGTAACCGGAAACAGGTAATTCTCTGTTTCCCCCAGTCTCAGGGCGCGGCTCCGTCCTTTGATGTCCTCATACACCACCCAGTACATATCCAGCTCTGTGGCAAGCAGATCCCCAAGAGCAACGCCCATGGCCTGGAGTTCCCGCGTCTGATCAGGGCCCACATGGCCGTCATCAAGCAAACGCTGAAGATAGTCGAGCTCGGCTTCACTGCGACAACAGCGACCGCCATAGTAGCGCAGGGTAAGCTCGTTGAGCGTTTGACGCTGCACATCCATGTATTGCCGGTCCAGGGGATTGAGCGCTGTCACCCGTTTGTCGATGAGCTGAGCCGACGCCATCGGGGCGCAAAACAGGCTCCCAAGAACGGCGACAAGCCCCATACACCGAAGCGCTGCGCCCAGTGGAGGATGGTCCTGTCGGGTTAAAAGGCGTGCTGGAACACCACCAAAGTACTTCATAAACGAAATCAAGATAGCTAAACCCCATCGCTTTGCTTGTGTTCGGCATATTGTCATGGATAATTGCGAGCCTTCAATGGCGCAATCGCCACTAAAATCCAGCGGTACTCGCAAGACTATGATTAAAGGAAGTATTGTCGCCCTCGTCACCCCCATGAATGCAGATGGGGAGATTGACTACGGAGCCCTTGACGGCCTCCTCGATTGGCACGTGAAATCGGGAACAGCCGCCATTGTCGCTGTGGGAACTACCGGGGAAAGCGCGACTCTGGACGTGCACGAGCATCTGTCACTTATCCAGCATTGCGTGAAATATCTGGGGGGACGAATTCCCGTGATTGCCGGTACCGGCGCTAATTCCACGCGAGAGGCCGTGGAGCTGACCCGGGGCGCCGCGTCGGCGGGCGTTGACGCCTGCCTGCTGGTGACGCCCTACTACAACCGACCCTCCCAACGCGGGCTTTATGCGCATTTCAGGGCCGTTGCTGAGGCGGTGGCTGTGCCACAAATCCTCTATAACGTACCCTCGCGGACCGCTGTTGATCTAAGCAACGATACGACCAGCCGTCTTGCGTCCCTGGACAACATCGTGGGCATCAAGGATGCCACCGGTGATGTGGGTCGCGGGAAGGAGCTTCTTGCCATGGTGCCTGACACCTTCGCGGTGTATTCGGGTGATGACGGCACCGCTGCCCAGTACATGCTCGCGGGGGCCGTGGGCAATATTTCCGTTACGGCTAACGTGGTTCCGGACAGGGTGGCGGCACTGTGCGCGGCGGCGCTGGCCGGCGACGCAGAGACCGTAAAGCGTATCGATCAGGAGCTTGAGGGGATAAACACCGCGCTGTTTGTAGAGGCTAACCCCATGCCTGTGAAGTATGCGCTGGCGAAGATGGGGCGAATGGAGAACGGTATCCGACTACCGCTCACGCTGCCTGAGGGTGACAGCGCCGAACGCATTGATGCTGCGCTGAAGAGTCTGGGGCTATGAAGTGTCTGAAGTTTTGCGGCCTGATTCTGCTTCTCGCGCCTGTCACGGCCTGCGGGTATCTGTTTGGGGACAATGGCGTTTTCCGTGACTCGGCGGGAGACTATCGCGAAGCGCGGGAAATGCCACCTCTGGATTTGCCCAGCGGTGCGAGCGCTGACGAGCTGGTGGACATATATCCTATTCCACCCATCGAGAGCGAGCCCCAGTTCGTGGACAGCGACAAAGTGCCCCGTCCGGCGCCCCTGGTAGCCGCGAGAGCCGATCAGCTTGTGCGCATTCAGAAGCTCGGTGAAGATACCTGGGCTCTGGTGGCGATCGCCCCGGGCCAGCTTTGGCCCCAGTTACGGAGCTTCCTGTCTGCGGCCAATATAGACATAGCGCGCATGGATGCGCGGGCGGGCATTATCGAGTCCACCTATCTCACGCTTGAAGAAGACCCTCGGCCTACGCGTTTTCGATTCCGCGTTGAGCGCGGTGTGCAGCGGGGCAACAGTGAGCTGCATGTCCTGCAGATGTATCAGTCCAGCGAAAATACCGCCTGGCCTGCAGAGTCCGATGACTTTTTTCTGGAGTCAGAAATGCTCCGCGGTGTGGCTCAGTACGTTGCCAACAGCGCCGATACCGCTCCTGTGTCGATGATGGCGGAGCAGTCCATCAGCGCGGGCGGCAAGGTCTCCCTGGGCGATGATGATCAGGGCGGGTTTATTCTTCTCGAGCTGCCCTTTGATCGGGCCTGGGCGTCCGTCGCTCGCTCTCTGGAGTTGTCCGGTTTTGAAATCGCTGATCGCAATCGCAGCGACGGTCGCTATTACCTGCGCTACGTTGGTGATGACGACGAGGAAGGCTCCAGTTGGTTTGCCTGGTTGGGAGACGATGATGAGCATCCGGCGGAGGGCGTGCCTTTGATTCTGGATGTCAAGCCACGGGATCCGGAAACCATGGTGATACGCATGTCCTTCGAGGAGGGAGGGGAGTCTCTCAGCCGCGAGCAGATCGATGCACTGCTGGTATTGGTCAAGGGCAACATCAACTAGTGAGACTGGCGTCCCTGGGCAGCGGTAGCCGCGGCAACGCGACCCTGCTGCAGGCCGCCGGGAGCTGCGTACTCGTCGACTGCGGGTTCTCTCTCAAGGAAATCCAGCGCCGGGCCGTCCGACGGGGCATAGATCTCGGTGATCTCGATGCAATCCTCGTCACCCACGAGCACAGTGATCATGCCAGCGGTGTCGCGGCCCTCGCCAAACACTACGATATCCCCGTGTATCTCACCCACGGTACTCTCGCCAGTGGTCGGGTGGCGAGTTGTCCCCAACTCCGGGTGTTTAACGGAGACACGCAGCTGCACATAGGCGCTTTCACAGTGCAGGCTGTTACCGTACCTCATGATGCCCGGGAGCCGGTGCAGTATTGCTTTGAATGTTCGGGGCAGCGCGCGGGGGTCCTTACGGACCTGGGGTCAGTAACGAACCATGTGCGCAGCGCTTTTGATGACTGCGATTTGCTGTTGCTGGAGTTTAACCACGACCGCGGGCTGTTGGCCGACGGCCCCTATCCCCCGGCGCTGAAACGCCGCGTAGGGGGAGACTGGGGACATTTATCCAACACCCAGGCCGCTGAGCTTCTGAGGCAGCTCAACCTGCGACGCCTCCAGTTCCTTGCCATTGCACACATCAGTGAGAAGAACAACAGTCGCAGCTGTGTCGAGAAACAGCTGAATGCCCTTGACCCGTTACTGCTGGAAAAGGTGGTGTGGGCGTCGCAGGGTTCGGGTTTTGACTGGATCGAGGCTGCGCGGAACACTGCAAACGCAGAAGCTCAGCGTGAGCCCGCGCAGGCTCTGTAACTGGCGCCGCGCTGCGCTGAGAGTGCATACTATTATCGCTCAAATTACGCGAGGCGACCGTGTCTAAAGATCCCATCAGTATCGTACAGCGGGGGAACCTGCAGAACCTGGAGAAGACCCTGCGCAAGCAATGGCGTCTTGGCCAAAGTATTGTGCTGTGCTGGTGCTGGGACGAGCGCGGTTTATTAGTCATTTTTGTACCCCATTACTTTTTGGGCAACTACTGCGCGCACCGGGATGATCCGGAAATAGCCACGGAAAACGAAAACTATATTCGCGCACTGATTTCCGGGCGTCGCCGAAAAAGTCGCGATGAACTGTTTGCGGTGGCGGTGCGACTCAGCGTATCGCCCACGTTTATCAAGCTGGAAAATCCCCTTGACGAGTCCATCGCCGTGATGCGTGGCGTGGAGGAAATTATCCGGCGCTACGGCCTCAGTTTTGTCGAGCGGCGGGGTGTACTGCTATTCGACATCGCGGACTTTTCGCTGTTCAGCTCCTTCGAACAGGCGAGTCAGCTTAACAGCCTGTCCTACTCCATGAATTCGGTCTACAACAAGCTCGCAGCGCGGGGCATGGAGATCAACTTTGCACGCACCACGACCGGTGACGGCTATTACGTGTGGAATCGTGATAATTACCCCCAGTCTGACCAGGAGCTGTTTCTGTTTCTCCAGCTTGTGCTGGCTGACAACGCGATGGCGCGCGCCGCATCCCGGGGCAACACCGTGCCCGTGGTGCGAGCGGCCTTTCATATCGGCAGCCACTACGAGCTGTACCAGGCCGAGGGCGTTAACCCGACAGTATTCAGTTACATCGTCGGTGACGTCACCATTGAGCTGGCGCGGATTCTTGAAAAAACCCTGCCGGGGCAGGTGATGTTGGGTGATTTTGGCGCCTGTGCCGGTGAGGAGCACGGCAGCGGGGAGTTTGTGCAGGGCTGCGAAGAAGCGGCGAAATCGTTGGAGGGCCTGACGCTCATGGGGAAACCGCTACGCGCGCTCCGTACCTGGTTATCCCGAGAAGCTTCGGCGAGCGACGACGCCGAGCCTTTGGATGTCAGCATGACCGACAAACATGGGATCAAGCACCATGCCTTCAATCTTCAGGGGGAAATCGAGTTCGATGATTCCACCCTGACCCTCGGCATGACCCCCGAAGAATTCAGTGAGGCGCGGGAGAAAAACCTGCCCAGAGGAAACGGCAAATCCGATTCCTGGTGGGTGTAATACCGGAGGTCGAGGAGGGCCTGGAAGCCGAGAGAGCGGGGCAGCTGGCCCGGCGACTGGGTCTTCCTCTGCTGCGTCCCCTGCAGCAGGCTCGAGATCTCTCTTTGGGCCAGGCAGTGCTGCAAATGACGGACGGGGTTCCCATGATTCAGTTGACCGGTCGCGGCGTACCGGGTCCCGTCACCGTCGATTTCGCGGACAAAACCATGGCTCAGCGGCGGCGTGCCGGTCATAACGAATTGCTGGGTAAAGCTGTGGGCTGGAAGCAGGCCCATGCGCCCCGGGTTCTGGATGGCACGGGGGGCTTTGGTCGCGATGCGTTCCTCCTCGCGGATCTTGGTTGTGAGGTAGCGGTTTGTGAACGAAATCTGGTCATGGCGGCGTTATTCGAAGCCGCCTTATCCCGTGCAGCGGGATCCGGGGATGACTGGCTCGTATCCGTCGTCCATCGCATTACCGTACATCATCAAGACGCTCAATCAGTGGCTCCGTCACGGTTGGAGGCCGTGGAGGTGATTTACCTGGATCCCATGTTTCCCCTGGATCGCCGGGCAGCACCTGCCAAGGAAATGCAGATCCTCCATAAGCTGCTGAATCCCGGGGAACGGCTGCAAGGCAGCGTTCCTGCTGACAGCAGCCGGCCGGGGGGTGAGTTCCCTAGCCAGGGCGCGGAGGATAGGGCGCTCCTCCAGTGGGCGAGAGCGCAGGATGTCAAGCGCGTGGTGGTCAAGCGACCACGACGCGCGCCGGCGATAGACGGCCCGCCACCGGGGCACAGCCTCACGGGTAAGGCCGTTCGTTTTGATGTTTATCCCGTTTTCCGGGAAACATAATTTTTAACTGCAATTAATAAGGAAGCCTAACAGTGAGTAAAAGTTTTCATGCCCTGGTCACCGGCGCATCGGCCGGTCTCGGCGATGCCTATGTGCGTCAGCTCGCAGGACGCTGCGATAGTATGGTGGTAGTTGCCCGTCGCGGGGAGCGTCTTCAGGAACTGGCGAGGGCCCTGGAGGGGCAATGTAAGGTGGAAACCCTGGACGCGGATCTGGCAACGACCGAGGGCCAGGCGCGCGTTGTCGAAGCTATCCGCCAGGGGCCCCCCGTGGACCTTCTGGTCAATAACGCCGGATACTCCACCATCGGGCCCTACGCAAGTAGTGACCTGGATAATGAGCTTGGCATGTTGCGTCTGCATAACGAGGCCACCATGGTGCTTACCCGCGCAGCGTTGCCTGCGATGATTGAGCAGGGCAGCGGGGCGGTGATCAATGTGGCATCCGTAGCGGGGCTGGTAAGTACCCCCAATGTCGCAGTCTATGGCGCCACAAAAGCTTTCCTGGTGAGTTTTACCCGCGCCTTGCGCCAGGAGCTGAAAGAGCAGGGTGTGCGAGTGCAGTGTCTGTGCCCGGGGTATACGCGTTCAGAAATCCACAGCCGCGAAACCATGGCGGACTTTGATGTGAACATCGTGCCGGAAAAACTCTGGATGGAGGCTGACGTGGTCGTTGCCGAGAGTCTTGCCGCGATCAGCGATGATGCGGACCAATGGTTGCTGGTGTCTGGCGATCACAACCGTAAGGTGGTGGCCCGGGAAATGGAGGCGCTCCGCGCCGATCTTCACTATCCGAGCTGATGTTCGCCCCTGGGGCTGTCTAGGGGGTGTTCAGCAAGCGGGTGAGAATGCCCTCATACATTTTTGACAGCTTTGCCAGATCCGCCGCCCGCACGTGCTCGTTGATGCGGTGGATGCTGGCATTGATGGGGCCAAGTTCCACCAGTTGTGCGCCATAGGGCGCGATAAAGCGGCCGTCTGAGGTGCCGCCGCTGGTGGATAACTTCGTAGCTATGCCGACAACATCCCTGACCGCTCCCTCACAGGCGTCGGTGAGAGCGCCCTCACCGGTGATAAAGGGGTTGCCACTCAGCGTCCATTGAATCTCAACGTTCACGCCATACTCTTTAAACGTTTGTTCCACGGCGTCCTGCAATTGCTCCGCGGTCTGCTCCGTGGAAAAGCGAAAGTTGATGAGCACATCGGCATGTCCGGGAATGACATTGGTGACGCCGGTGCCGCCGTGCAAATTGGTGATCTGAAAGCTGGTCGCAGGAAAGTATTCATTGCCTGTGTCCCACTGCCGCGTGACTAACGCCCCAAGTGCGGGAAGGGCGCGATGGAGCGGATTGTCCGCGTGTTGCGGATAGGCTACGTGGCCCTGTCTCCCGAGGATCTTTAGCGCGCCGTTCAAGGATCCCCGGCGACCGTTCTTTATGGTGTCGCCAAGGCGGTCGGCGCTGGAGGGCTCCCCGACCAGGCAGTAATCGATGGTGATCTTCTGCTCCGCCAACCAATCCATGACGCGCACGGTACCGTGGGTTGCGGGACCCTCCTCATCGGAGGTGATGAGAAACCCGATGCGCCCTCGGGGCGTGTTGCCGGCGGCTTCACAACCCCTCAGGAAATCTTCGCAGGCCGTGATCATAGCGGCGAGGCTGCCTTTCATGTCTGCTGCACCGCGGCCATAAAGCATGCCGTCGCGAACCGTGGGGACGAAGGGGTCGCTGTCCCATTTGTCCAGTGGGCCGGGCGGCACTACGTCAGTGTGTCCCGCGAACGCCAGCAAGGGGCCGCTGCTGCCCCATTGGGCCCAGAAATTCTCGGTGTCACCAAAGGGCAGGGGCGTGCAATGAAAGCCCAGGGCGTCAAGACGCTCCATCATCAGAGCCTGACAGCCGGCATCTTCGGGAGTGACTGACGCGCGGCGAATGAGCTCACAGGCCAGTTCCAGAGTGCTGTCGTCGTTCGGCGAAGACGTTGTCGAGGGCATGGGAGAGGTGTCTCTTAGTCGTTGGCGTGGAGTTCGGCGTTGAGCTGAACCGCGGTTTTATGGGTGAGGCACTCGACGGCGCCATTGAGGCTGTTGCGGCGAAAGAGCAGATCCGACATCCCCTGAAGCTGCCGTGCGGCGAGGGTCTCTGTGACGGAGCCCTGGGCATCCAGCATGGTTACCTTGGTGCCTGCGGTGACATAGAGCCCCGACTCAATGATGCAGCGATCACCCAGCGGAATGCCGATGCCTGCATTGGCGCCAATGAGACATTTCTCACCAACAGAAATGATTATGTTGCCACCGCCGGAAAGCGTTCCCATGGTGGAACTGCCGCCTCCGAGGTCAGAATCCGCGCCGACGATCACCCCGGCAGATACCCGCCCTTCGATCATGCCCGGGCCGATGGTGCCTGCATTGAAGTTGATAAAGCCTTCGTGCATGACCGTTGTACCTTCGCCCACATAGGCGCCCAGGCGCACCCTGGCGGTGTGAGCAATGCGGACTCCGCCCGGGACAACGTAGTTGGTCATCTTGGGGAACTTGTCGACGCAGCTCACTTCCAGCACCGCGCCGCGAAGTCGCGCATCCAATTGCCGGTCGGCCAGTTCGTTGAGCGCGACGGCGCCCTGGTCAGTCCAGGCGACATTGGGGAGGACGCCAAAAACACCCTGCAGTGCTGTTTCCTGGGGCTTCAGAAGCCGGTGTGACAGCAGGTGCAGCTTCAGATAGGCGGCGGGCACGGTATCCGGTGCGCTATCCTCCGTCAGACACACCGCCACCGCGGGCTGACCGCTCTGTGCCATCTTCCGCGCCAGGGCTGCGGTATCACTGTGCCCTGCGGCCTCGCAGTCGCGGGCGATGGCTTGAAGGTCGTCCTGGCTCAACAGCTGATCAGAGGGGTGACCGCCCAGACAGCTGGCTAGGGAGGGCGCGGGCTTGAGCATAGGCGCGGGGAAAAACACGTCGAGCCAGTTGCCCTCGCGATCCCGCGTTCCCAGGCCTAGCCCCAATGCATATGCGTCCATCCTTTAAACTCCTCTTAATTGCTGTTGCTGTGGTTTTGCGATGATTCTGCGATTGCGCTGCAAGGCTATCGCTTTGTCGTTTAGACGATGCTAAGCACGACTATTTCAGCAGCGCGTCGTAGCGGGATTCACTGAAACCGAACTCCAGTACGCCGTTACTTTCCAATACCGGGCGTTTTATTAGCGTGGGGGTGGCCAGGGCCGCCGCGACCGCGGTTTTTGCATCCATGTTCTTCCGCTCCGTCTCAGGCAGTGCTTTCCAGCTCGTGCTGCGCCGGTTAATGACTTTGTCCCAGTCCTCAGACTGCAGCCACTTTTTTACCGTGGCTTCTTCCAGCCCGTCCTTGCGAAAGTCGTGAAAGCGATAGTCTATGTCGTTGCTGTCCAGCCACCGCGTCGCCTTGCGCACGGTGTCGCAGTTGCCGATGCCATAAAGCGTGATTGCCATTGCGATAACCCCCTGGAAAAGGGCGGGGAATATAGCAAATATCCTAAGCTTTGCGGGTAAGCTTTGGATTCTTGCGATTGGGATAGCAGTGGCGGCAGATCTCGCATACCCGTCCGTCGCAGCCCCGGGCGCTGCAAAACTCCCGCCCGTAAAAAATAATCTGGAGATGGAGGCGGTTCCAATACTCCCGGGGGAACAGCGTTTTAAGGTCCCGTTCTGTTTGGGTGACGTTTTTCCCCGAGCTCAGTCCCCAGCGCTGAGCTAGCCTGTGGATATGCGTATCCACCGGAAACGCTGGCACCCCAAAAGCCTGGGACATCACGACGCTTGCAGTTTTGTGACCAACGCCGGGCAGACGCTCCAGCGCCTCCATATCGGGAGGTACCAGTCCCTGATGTTCCTCCATCAATATTCGTGACAGACCGGCAATCGCCTTGGCTTTTTGTGGCGATAATCCACAGGGACGGATAATGTCGCGAATTTCGTCCACCGTGAGGGTGAGCATTGCCTGGGGCGTAGACGCATGGGCGAACAATGCGGGGGTCACCTGATTCACGCGTTCGTCCGTGCATTGGGCACTGAGGAGGACCGCAATGAGCAGCGTAAAGGAATCGCTGTGATCCAGGGGTGGTGGCGTTTCAGGGTAGAGCTCCTGAAGCCGCTGCAGAATGTAGGCTGCCCGCTCCGCTTTCAGCATGGCGTGGTTTTAGGGGGCCAGATGCCGGGGCTATGACCTTCGCGGCTAGTCACAGGGTAGCTACGAACGCAGCAACGCGCTGGGCCGCATCGATGCAATCCGACAGTTCAGCCACCAGCGCCATGCGCACTCGGCCGCTGCCGGGGTTCACCCCATCCACCTCGTGGCTGAGATAGCTGCCGGGCAGCACCAGCACGCCAGCTTCGCTGTAGAGACGGCGTGTAAAGGTTTCGTCATCCAGGGGCACGGTGGGCCAGAGATAAAAGCCGCCTCCGGGATTGTTCAGGGGTAGCACGGGCGCAAGGATCTCCCGCACGGCAGCAAACTTTTCCCGATAGCGGTCACGGTTTTCCCTGACGTGTTCTTCATTGCTCCAGGCAACAGCGCTTGCAAGCTGATGGTGGGGCGGCATGGCGGAACCGTGATAACCGCGGTAACGCAGGAACTCTGCCAGTATGTTTTTATCACCAGCGGCGAATCCTGAGCGCAGCCCCGGGAGGTTTGAGCGCTTGGACAGGGAATGCATGCTGATGCAGTTTTGGAAGTCATCAAGGCCCATGGCGGTGCAGGCGGCGAGGAGTCCCGTGGGCGGGGTGGACTCATCAGGGTAGATTTCGGAGTAGCACTCGTCAGAAACCAGTATCACATCATGCTTCATCGCTTTTTCGATAAAGCGTTGGAGCAACGCTTTATCCATCACCGCACCCGCGGGGTTGCCCGGTGAGCATAGGTAGAGCAACTGCATGGCGTCCCATTTCTCTTTGGAAAGCGTGTCGGGATCCGGAAGAAAACCTGTCTCCTCCACGGTATTGAGCAACACACTCTGGGCGCCGGCGAGCAGGGCCGCGCCTTCGTAGATCTGGTAGAAGGGGTTAGGTGAGCCCACCAAAGCATTCTGCGCGTGCCCCACACAGGTTTGGGCGATAGCAAAGAGGGCTTCCCGGGTGCCATTGACAGGCAGCACTTCACGATCGGGGTCTACCCTCAACCCGTGGCGTCGACACACCCAGTCCGCCTGAGCCTCTCTCAGGGCAAAGTCTCCTCGGGTTGTTGGATACCTGGACAGAAGGTCCAGGTTGTCCCTTAGCGCCGTGAGAACAATTTCAGGCGGTGCATGCTGAGGCTCTCCGATGGACAGGCGCAGCAGAGGGCGGTCACCGGGAGGGGAAACTCCCTCAAGGAGCTTTGCCAGGCGTTCGAAGGGGTAAGGCTTGAGGAGGGCCAGGTCCGGATTCACGTCATCGGGGCTCTTTAATGTGACTCTTGCGCGTCGAGGGTATCCCGGATAGCGGCCTGAATTTTTTCTGCAAGCGCCGCGTCGCGAATGGGCTGTTGCTCTGTGTCGGTGACGAAAAAGACGTCTTCCACCCGCTCCCCAAGGGTTTGGATTTTTGCCGCTTCACAGATCACGCCATATTTCACAAAGACCTCACCGATGCGCGCAAGAAGCCCCGGCCGGTCCAGGGAAATGACTTCCAGCACCGATACTTCACGCACGGGATCAATCCGCATGTTCGTTTCCGTATCGAGACGGAAAGAGCGCACGCGGCGGGGTGTCAGCCTGGAGGGGATGAAGCTTGCGTTGGTCTCCGGTGCCAGCTTGTCACTCAGGTAACTTGTGATATGCCGCAGGCGATCCACATCCTCTACGGCATTGCCACTGGAATCGAGGACAAAGTAGGTGTCGAGACTCATGCCATCGCTGCCGTGGTAAATCCGCGCATCGTGAATACTCAGGTCCAGCTGCTCCAGCCGCGAGCAGGTGCGGGAAAAGGCGCCGATATCAAAGCGGGCATAAATAAAGATCTGCGTGGTGTTGGCAACGCTGGACTCCACGCCGTTGCGCACCAGTACCAGCGGCTGACCCCGCTCCTGGTGGTCCGCAATGGCTTCCGTGTGCCAGGCGATGTCTTCCGCCTTTTCCCGCAGAAAATAGTCTTCGCCCCGTTCCTGCCACAATGCTGACAGTTCGCTTTCGGTAAAACCGCGATACTCGAGGATTTTTGCCGCAGCGTCCCGGGTTTCCTGAATCCACTCCTGCTTGTCCACCGGGTTCTCGAGGCCCCGGCGCAGCGCACGCTTGCTCTCGGTGTAAAGCTGTCTCAGAAGGCTGCCCCGCCATGCGTTCCAGAGCTTCGGGTTGGTGCCGTTGATGTCGGCAACGGTAAGAGCGAATAAGTAATCGAGACGATTCTGGTCTCCCACGTGCTGAGCGAATTCCTGAACAACATCTGGATCAGAAATATCTTTGCGCTGGGAGACCGCTGACATAAACAGGTGGTTGCGCACCAGCCATTCTACAAGGTTGCTATCGCGACGCCCGAGACCATGTTCTTCACAGAAGTTTCGGGCGTCCACAGCCCCGAGCTCCGAATGATCACCCCCGCGTCCCTTGCCGATGTCGTGGAACAGGCCGGCAATGTACAGAAGCTCAATTTTGGGTAAACGCCGGGCAACGCGGCTGGTGACGGGAAACCGCTCATCATTCTCAGGCTTGAGAAAACGACGGATATTCTCGATCACCTGCAGCGTGTGGGCATCCACGGTGTAACTGTGGAACAGGTCGTGTTGCATCTGGCCGACGATTTGGCCGTAGGCCGGTAGGTAACGCCCCAGTATTCCATAACGCGACATACGTCTGAGCTGCCGGGTGAGGCGGTTGTTGGATCTCAAGACCTCGAGAAACAGCTGTTTGTGGGTTGGGTTTTGCCGGAAGTCGTCATCAATGAGGTGCCGGTTCTCGCGGATAAGGCGGATGGTTTCCGCGGCAATACCGGAAGCCTGGGGGTTATTGCCCGCGTGGAGAAATACCTCCAGCAGTGCCCCCGGGTACTCCTCAAAAACAGACTCTCGTTTTGCACAGATGTACCCGTTGCGCAGCTCAAACCAATCATTGATGTCAATAACAGTGTCGGGGTTCCCCGCCTGTAGTACAGCCTGGTCAAAGCTCAGCATGAGCACTTCATTCAATTGGGACAGCGCCAGGGCCCAGCGATAGTAGAGCTGCATGAACTGCTCTACCGCCAGCTTATCGCTGTCTACAAAACCCCAGATTCGCGCCAGCTCTCTCTGGTGGTCAAACAGAAGCCGGTCTTCTTCGCGGCCGGTGATCATGTGCAGGGCATAGCGGACACGCCAGAGAAATTCCTGGCCATGAATAATCGTGGTCGCCTCCGCCTCGGTGAGGAACTCGTTATCGGTGAGCTCTGCAGCCGATCTCCAGCCAAAATGTCGCTGGGCCAGCCAGCCGATCAACTGCAAATCCCGCAGTCCACCGGGGGAACCCTTTACATTGGGCTCGAGGCTGTATTCTGTGTCCCCGAATTTGGCGTGACGCGCCTCCTGTTCCCTGAGCTTGGCTTTAAAGAACGCATCCGGCGCCCACATTTTGCTGTCCTGGGTGCCTTGGGCCACGGCGTCCAGCAGGCTCGCCTCGCCTAAAAGGAGCCGCGCCTCAATGAGATTAGTGAGCACCGTGACATCATCCCGGGCCTGAGTGATGCATTCTTCAACGCTGCGAACACTGTGACCGATCTGAAGGCCCAGGTCCCAGAGGAGGGTCAGAAAATTCTCCAGCCTTTTACTGTCGCCCTCGTTGTCTCCGCCGCGAAGAATCAGCAGGTCGATATCCGAGTGGGGGTGGAGCTCGCCACGACCGTAGCCGCCCACAGCAACCAGAGCGATTCCTTCTACGGTTAGCTCGAGACTATTCCAGGCGTGACGAAGTACATCATCGATGAGGGTCGCCCGGGCACGGAGTAGCTCTCCGGCGCTGCGTCCCTTCCGGAAATCCTCGTCCAATCGTGTTGATGCCTGTTGCAGCACATCCCGTAACCCGGGGATGAGACCTGCGTCAGCACCCTCCCGGAGGATGGCTTCCAGGTCAAAATCGGCAGGGGCTTCGGAGACGGCGGCGTCCATTTTCGGTCAAAGCGTCTCGTCGCTACGTCGCGTGAAAATCTCACAGCCATCGTCGGTAACGCCCAGGGTGTGCTCCCACTGGGCGGACAGGCGCCCGTCCCGGGTGGTGACTGTCCAGCCATCCCTGGCGTTCAGTTTGGTATGACGCTTCCCCGCGTTGATCATGGGTTCGATGGTAAAGGTCATGCCGGGCTGTAACACCAGCCCCGTATTGGGCCGTCCGTAGTGGAGCACCTGGGGATCTTCGTGAAAGACTTTTCCGATGCCATGGCCGCAGTATTCCCGAACTACCGAGTAGTAGTTGCTCTCGGCGTATTGCTGGATAACGCTGCCAATATCGCCGAGGCGGGCGCCGGGCTTTACCAGAGCAATCGCTTTGTACAGGCACTCCTGGGTGATCGCCATCAGGCGCTCCGCGTGGGGGAGCACATCGCCTACGCCCACCATGATGCTGGTATCGCCGTGGTAACCATCCTTGATGACGGTGACATCAATATTGATGATGTCACCACTGCGAAGCTTTTTGTTATCAGAGGGGATGCCGTGGCATACCACTTCGTTAACGGAGGTGCAGATGGATTTCGGGAAGCCGTTGTAGTTGAGGGGCGCAGGTATGGCCTCCAGCGTATCGGTGATGTAGTCGTGGCAGATTTGATCCAGCTCTCCCGTGGTGATCCCGGGGACGACCCGGGGCTTGATCATTTCGAGCACTTCGGCGGCCATCGCGCCGGCAACACGCATTCGCGCGAACTCTTCTTCGCTTTTGATCGATACAGACATTCTTGGCTCTTTCGGATGATTCTTTAGGGTGATTTGCCCGGGTGTTTCTGCCCGCGATACTCCCCGGGCACCTTGCGTCCCTCGAGACCTACTTTGGACGATGGGAACGCGGCAGCTCGAAAACGACCCGCAAAAATGCCCATTGTAGCCTAAGTCTGACAATCAGGCACCTGATCGGCAGTTTTTCTGGAGTTGTGCTGTGCCTTGTGTTATAAAGCGCGCCGCCGTATTAGGGGTGTTCCCGAGCGGCCAACGACGCCCGCATGCCACAACCTTCTGCAGGGTGCCACCTGAACTGCTCCTGATTAGCGTCAGCGAACCGTTTAGAGGGTTTGCAGTTGGGGTGTGTGGAAGACTAACCCGTTAAAAATCAGGTAATTTTATGTCACAGGTAAGCATGCGAGACCTGCTCCAGGCTGGAGCACACTTCGGTCACCAGACCCGCTACTGGAACCCCAAGATGGACCAGTACATCTTTGGTGACCGCAACAAGATCCACATTATTAACCTCGAGTACACCGTACCCGCGTTCAACGAAGCGCTCGATATGGTCAAGCGACTCTCCGGGTCCAAAAACAAGATCCTGTTTGTGGGCACCAAACGTGCTGCAGGCAAGATCATGAAAGAGCAGGCAGAGCGTGCCGGCATGCCCTATGTCAGCCATCGCTGGCTGGGCGGAATGCTCACTAACTACAAGACCATCCGTGCATCCATCAAGCGTCTGCGTGAGCTTGAGTCTCAGCAGTCCGATGGCACCTTTGCAGCATTGACTAAAAAGGAAGCCCTGATGCGTGCTCGCCAGATGGAAAAGCTGGAGCGCAGCATCGGCGGTATCAAGGACATGGGTGGTCTTCCCGACGCGCTGTTTGTTGTAGATGTGGACCATGAGCGCATCGCGATCACTGAAGCCAACAAGCTGGGTATCCCTGTGATCGGTGTTGTAGACACCAACAGTGATCCCGACGGTGTTGATTACGTGATTCCAGGCAACGATGACGCTATTCGCGCCATCAAGCTTTACGTGACGGCCGTGGCTGATGCCTGTATCGCCGGTAAAGTAGAAGCCGGTGGCGCTGCTCCTGTGAAGGATGAGTTTGTCGAGGAGGCAGCGGCCGCTGCAGAGCCCGCTGCTGCGGAAGCTGCAGAACCGGAAGCGGCAGTAGAGCCCACCGTTGCGGCAGAGACCGAAGCCACTACGGACGCTTAAGCAGGTATGTCCGTCAGATCACCCATGGTGATCTGAAGATCCACATTGTTGAAAATCCAAATGGGCGCCGGGAGACGGCGCCCCGACGGGAGAATATTGCATGTCAGCTTCACAGGTTAAGGAACTCCGGGAGCGCACAGGTCTCGGACTTTTGGAGTGTAAAAAAGCGCTGAGCGCAGCCAATGGCGACATTGACGCGGCTATCGAAGAGCTGCGTAAGTCTAGCGGTATGAAAGCTGCGAAAAAGGCGGGTCGTACCGCTGCCGACGGTATCGTGTCGGCTCGCGTTGCAGACGATGGCAGCTACGGTGTACTGGTTGAGGTAAACAGCGAGACGGACTTCGTCGCTCGCGACGACAGCTTTCTTGCATTTGTTTCGCAGGTCGTAGATCGCGCGTTTGAAACCCGCGAGACGGATGTTGCTGCGTTGATGGCCGACGGTCTTGAGCAAGCGCGGGAAGCGCTGGTGCAGAAAATTGGCGAGAACATCGGCGTGCGCCGCGTGGCCCTCACTAACGCAGAAGACGGCGTGGTGGGAGCCTATGTCCACGGCAACAACCGCATTGCGGTACTGGTGGAGCTGCAGGCCGGCGATCAGGATTTGGCCCGGGATGTCGCCATGCACGTGGCTGCGGTTAACCCTCAGGTGGTCAACCCGACGGACATGCCCGCGGAACTGGTGGAGAAGGAAAAAGAAATCTACACCGCTCAGGCCCTGGAGTCCGGCAAGCCTGCGGAAATTGTCGAAAAGATGATCGGTGGTCGCATCAAGAAGTTTCTCGCGGAGAACAGCCTGGTCGATCAGGCCTTTGTTAAGGATCCTGACACCACGGTGGGTAAGCTCGTGAGCAGCGCTGGTGCAAGCGTGAAATCTTTCTCTCGCTTTGAAGTAGGCGAGGGTATCGAGGTGGAAACGGTGGACTTTGCGGCCGAAGTGGCGGCGCAGCTCAAGAGCTGAGGTCAATCAGGAACATCGAAACGGGGCTCAGGCCCCGTTTTTTGTACCCATAAACAGGATTCGGCACCGCGCAGCTCGGTATTTTTAGTAGACTTGCGCGCTGGGAGGAATATCCATGAACAAGGCAAGTGTCGAGAAAAAATATAAACGCATATTGCTGAAGCTCAGCGGCGAAGCTTTAACCGGCAGTGAGCGCTTTGGCATAGACCCCAAGATACTTGACCAGATGGCCCTGGAGATCGGGCAGCTGGTGGGTATTGGCGTTCAGGTCGGTCTCGTTGTGGGTGGGGGTAACCTGTTTCGGGGGGCTGCCTTGCAGGCGGCGGGGCTGGATCGCGTCACCGGCGATCACATGGGTATGCTCGCTACAGTGATGAATGCCCTGGCTCTCAGGGACGCTCTGGAGCGCTCCAACATTGCCACCCAGGTAATGTCCTCCATTCCCATGAGCGGTGTGGTGGATCACTACGATCGTCGCAAGGCGATCCGCGCGCTCTCTAACGGTGATGTGGTGATTTTCTGTGCCGGCACCGGTAACCCCATGTTCACTACGGATTCGGCGGCCTGTCTACGGGGTATCGAGGTTGAGGCGGACGTTGTTCTCAAAGCCACGAAGGTGGACGGTGTGTATTCTGCGGACCCCATGAAGGATCCTGATGCTGTGCGCTACGACCGCCTGAGTTATGACGAAGTGCTCGATCGCAAGCTGGAAGTCATGGACCTCACGGCTATCTGTCTGTGTCGGGATCACCGAATCCCCTTGCGCGTATTCGAGATGGAAAAAGCCGGAGCCTTACTGAATATCGTCCGGGGAGGCGATGACGGAACGCTGATAGAATAGACCGCTGGTTTTTTGGAGACAAAGAAGTGCTTGAAGATATTCAAAAAGACGCCGATTCCCGGATGCAAAACAGCCTGGAAGCGCTAGGCACAAACTTTAACAAGATACGCACAGGCAGGGCTCACCCGAGTCTGCTTGATGGCATCAAGGTGTCCTACTACGGCTCCGATACCCCGCTCAATCAAGTTGCCAATGTCAATGTGGAAGACGCCCGGACACTGGCACTGACGGCATGGGACCGATCCATGATTCCTGACATCGAGCGCGCCATCATGAAGTCAGATCTGGGCCTCAATCCCGCAACGGCCGGGGAGGTTATTCGCATTCCCATGCCTGCGCTGACGGAAGAGACGCGTAAGGGCTACATCAAGCAGGCCCGCAGTGAGGCGGAGGCAGCCCGCGTGTCCATCCGCAATGCCCGCAGAGACGCCATGGGGATGCTCAAAGATCTGGTGAAGGACAAGGAGATTAGCGAAGACGATGAGCGCAGAGGGCAGGACCAGATCCAAAAGCTGACGGACAGCTTTGTTGCGCGCGTTGAGGAAATGCTCACGGCAAAAGAAGCGGACCTCCTAGAAATCTGATTACCCATGGGCGCTACCAGTGGAACAAGTGAGCCCGCTACGAGGTTGTCTGACGCCCAGACACCCCGGCATGTCGCCATCATTATGGATGGTAATAACCGCTGGGCCCGCCAACGTTCGCTGCCCGGAGTTGCGGGACATCGCGCCGGTGTAGAGGCAGTGCGCGACATCATGCGAGCCTGCCGTGAGCACGGGATTGAGGTGCTCACGCTATTTGCGTTCAGTTCCGAGAACTGGTCTCGCCCTTTACCCGAGGTTCGATCACTCCTTGCCTTGTTCTCCCGCTACCTGCGCACAGAGGTCAAGCAGCTGCATGAAGATAACGTGCGACTGCATTTTATCGGTAAGCGGAGTCGTTTCAGTGCGGGGCTTCAGCGGCTTATCAACCACGCCGAGACCGTAACGGCGAACAATACCGCGGCTACCGTCGTCATCGCCGTAGATTATGGCGGCCAGTGGGATATCACCCAGGCGGCGCAGGGGCTTGCAAAGCGCTGTCAGAAAGGTGAGCTTCAGCCGAGTGACATCACGGCGGAGCTGCTTCAAAGCGCACTGTCCCTTGGCGATTTTCCCAGCCCTGATCTGTGTATCCGCACCGGCGGCGATGCGCGCATCAGCAATTTTCTGCTCTGGGATTTTGCCTACAGCGAGTTCTATTTTACGCCGATACTTTGGCCCGATTTTGGTGAGCTCGAATTTGCCCGGGCGTTGGCGGATTATGGAAAGCGCGAGCGACGCTTCGGTGGTCGCGGCGAGCCCGACGGCATCGTCTTTGGCGGATCGCTGGATGCTTAAGCAGCGGGTTCTAACGGCTATTCCCATGGCGGGAGCCTTCCTGGCGGGCGCCTATTGGCTGCCCACGCCGGTTCTGGCGGGCATCTTCCTGGTGATTATCGCCCTGGGGGCCTGGGAGTGGTCGCTGCTCGCGGGACTTGCACCCCTGCGGTCAAAAATCCTTTATTTGCTGCTGGTTTTGGCCTGTGCCGGCGCACTGTATCGCTACGCCGACGACGGCCAGAGTTTTACCCGGGACCTCGTGCAGCCGGTACTGGGGCTTACCTGCCTGTGGTGGTGCTTTGCACTGCTTTGGGTGAAGTCCTTCCCCGCAAGCGCTGGTCTTTGGGATAGCCGCCTGGGACGCTCCTTGATAGGAGTCCTGATTCTGGTCCCCGCCTGGTTCGCGGCGCTGTATCTGTTAACTATCGAAGCGCGTGGCGCGGTCATGGTCGCCCTGGTGCTCATCGTTGCCACCGCGGATATCGGTGCCTACTTTACCGGTAAGGCCTTCGGGCGCCACGCGCTGTCACCGGCGGTCAGTCCGGGGAAAACCTGGGAGGGGTTCTGGGGCGGAGTCCTGGCGGTCGCGGTCCTCGCGGTGGGTATCTGGAGTCTTTTGCCTGAACGCTTCGATCATCTCAGCCTGGTCGCCGTTCTGGTGGTGGTGCTGGCAACGGCATTTGCGTCGGTGCTCGGTGATCTCACCGTGAGCATGGTGAAGCGGGTGGGGGGCGTCAAGGATTCCAGCAGCATGCTGCCGGGACACGGGGGGCTGCTGGATCGCCTGGACAGTCTGTGTGCCGCCGCGCCGACCTTTGCCCTGGGTCTGGTCATGGTGGGGTTCTGATGGGGGCTGCGGATCTGCAACGGGTTGCGGTGCTGGGCTCCAATGGCTCCATCGGCGTGAATACTCTGGACGTTCTTCGGAAGCACCCGGATCGCTTTGAAGTGTTTGCACTGGCGGCGCGGCGCTCCGTGGATGCTATTTTTGAACAGTGTCGCCAGTTTCAGCCGCGCTACGCCGTGCTTACGGACGAGTCATCAGCAGCGGAACTCGCCCGGCGGGTTGCGGCGGAGCGTGGATTGAAGACCGAGGTACTGGCAGGCGCCGGCGCTCTGGAGGAGGTCGCTGCCCATGATGACGTAGACACGGTGATGGCGGCGATTGTCGGATCGGCGGGCATGGCCTCGGCCATGGCGGCGGCCCGGGCGGGAAAACGACTTCTCCTTGCCAATAAGGAAGCCCTGGTGACCGCGGGTAGTCTCCTCATGGGCGCCGTGGAAGAGGGTGGCGCGATCCTGCTGCCCGTGGACTCCGAACACAATGCTATTTTTCAGTGCCTGCCCGTCGATGCGCGGGCGCGCCCTCAGCGCGACGGCGTGGCCGGTTTGATTCTCACCGCGTCCGGAGGGCCTTTTCGTGGCAAGAACCGCGAGTTCCTGCAGCAGGTGACGCCGGAGCAGGCCTGTGCGCACCCCAACTGGGATATGGGGCGCAAGATATCCGTGGATTCCGCCAGTCTCATGAACAAGGGCCTGGAGCTGGCAGAGGCATGCTGGCTGTTCGATGTATCTGAGGATCAGGTGGAGGTGGTGGTTCACCCGCAGAGCATCGTCCACTCCCTGGTGCGCTATGACGATGGCTCGGTTCTGGCGCAGCTGGGTGAGCCAGACATGCGCACCCCCATCGCCTGCTGCCTCGCCTGGCCTGAGCGGATCGATGGGGGAGTGAAAGCGCTGGATCTTGTCGCGGCGGGAAGATTGGATTTTGAACCCCCGGACATGATGGCTTTTCCCTGCTTACGCATCGCTCGGGAATGTATCGCCAGCGGTGGTAGCGCCATGGCAGTGTGCAATGCCGCCAACGAGGTTGCGGTAGCGGCGTTCCTCGAGGGGCAGATCGGGTTTCTCGATATTGCGGTGGTCATTGAGGCGGCACTTTCGGGCATCCCGTTGATTGAACCCAGGAGCCTTGCTGAGGTCGAAGATGTGGATCGGCAGGCGAGGGCCTTCGCACATCAATACGTCAAGCAGGGATTGCACAAAGGCGCCGCCGTGAGCACTGGAGGCAGGTCCAACAGGGCAAGCGTCGAGAGCGTTGAAAGCAAGGGAGCAGCAAAGCTTTGATCGATATTCTCTACAGCATTGGTATTACGCTGGCGACGCTGGCGGTACTGGTTGCGGTGCATGAGTTCGGGCATTTCTGGGTGGCCCGTCGCTGTGGCGTGAAGGTACTGCGTTTTTCCATTGGCTTTGGCAAGCCGTTGCTGCGCTGGAAAGATTCTCTGGACACCGAATATGCCATTGCAGCTATTCCTCTGGGTGGCTACGTCAAGATGCTCGATGAGCGCGAAGGGGAGGTGGATCCCGCCGAGCAGCACCTGGCCTTTAACCGTAAGCCGGTCCTGTCGCGGATCGCCGTGGTGGTCGCGGGGCCCTTAGCTAACTTTATCCTGGCTATCGTCGCCTACTGGGCGTTGTTTATCGCCGGAGAGAGCGGCTATGCCCCGATTATCGGTGAAGTGGAAACCGAATCTGTCGCCGAAGTGGCGGGACTGGAGCCCGGGCAGGAAATTGTCGCCATCGACGGTCGCAAAACCCCCACCTGGCAAGCGGTGTCCTTCCGTTTGCTGGATCGCATCGGGGATACCGGTGCCATACGGTTCTCCGTGCGCTATCCCGAATCTGATGTCATCTATGACTCCCGGGGAGAGCTCAATCGCTGGCTCGCCGGCGACGAGGAGCCTGATCTGCTCGGCGGCCTTGGACTCACGCTTTACATGCCGCCCGTTGTTCCCCTTTTGGATGAGGTGGTTCCGGGAAGTCCCGCGGAGCGGGCCGGTCTGCAGCCGGGAGACAGAATTATCTCCACCGACGGCGTGCCTATGGCGCTTTGGGAAGACTGGGTTGACTATGTTCGTGCCCGCCCCGGTGAAGCCATGAGCGTGCGACTTGAGCGAGACGGCGCCCCTCTCGAGTTTACCCTCACCCCCGAGGAATCCACCACGGATGCGGGGGAAGTCATCGGTCGCGTCGGCGTTGGCGTTGTGCTTCCCGAGATGCCCGAAAGCCAGCGTCGCGA
This sequence comes from Congregibacter sp., assembly GCF_965660375.1. Lineage (GTDB taxonomy): Bacteria > Pseudomonadota > Gammaproteobacteria > Pseudomonadales > Halieaceae > Congregibacter. The sequence continues at coordinate 109,170 of NZ_CBFHZO010000118.1, forward strand.
GTTTCATCGCGGTCCCATAGAGGCCCTCGGTGCCGGCGTTCAGCGCACCGCCGAAATGGTCGGTTTTACGGTGAACTCTATGGTTAAAATGGTACAGGGGCTCATCTCTCCGAAAAACTTGAGTGGTCCCATCACCATTGCTAAAGTGGCGACCACTTCGGCCAAGTCCGGTCTGGAGTCCTACATCGGTTTTCTTGCGCTGCTCAGTGTAAGCCTCGGCGTGCTGAATCTTTTACCCATACCCGTGCTGGATGGCGGTCATCTGCTGTATTACAGCATTGAGCTTGTGGTGGGGAAGCCGGTGCCGGAACGTGTGCAGATGGTGGGGTATCAGATTGGCCTTCTGATGGTGGTCAGTCTCATGGTATTTGCGCTTTACAACGATTTTTCGCGCCTTTCCTAAAGGTGCCCAGGGAGCTTAGCCAGGCGCTGCGGCGTCTGGCGGATACAACTTTGACGAAGGGAATGAACACTACCGTGATAGCGCTATTGGGCGATGCGGGTTTTGCCGGCGCACTTGCGAAGCTGCGGTCACGATTCCGGGTGACTTCCCGGCGTCGTGCTGCGGTGTATCTGACCTGTTTCTGTGCGGCGATGGGTCCCCTGACTTTGTCTGCACAGGAGCCTGGCGCTGCTAACGGGGGACCACAGGCGACCGCTTCCCAGGCCTTTGTGGTGTCAGATATTCGGGTGGAAGGACTTCAGCGTATCGCCGCCGGCTCAGTGTTCGCCTCCATGCCCATCGGCGTGGGGGATCTTGCCGACACGGCAAGCATCCGCCGGGCAGCGCGTTCGCTGTTTGCTACGGGGAATTTTGACGATATCCGCATCGGCCGCGACGGCACCGTACTGGTGGTCGTGGTCGCTGAGCGCCCCAGTATCAGCGAGATCACCATTGACGGTAACAAGGCTATTGAAACGGAAGCCCTGCTGGAGGGATTGAAAGGCGCGGGTTTGTCCGTGGGGCAGGTGTTTCAGCGCTCAACCCTGGAAGGGATGCAGCTGGAATTGCAGCGGCAGTACGTGATTCAGGGGCGCTACGATGCGGCCATCGATGCCGAAGTGATTCCCGAACCCCGGAACCGGGTGGCCATCAATATTGATGTAGATGAAGGCACGGTTGCCGCTATCAAACACGTGAACGTTGTGGGCAACAAGGTGTTTAGCGACGAGGAGCTCAAGGATTTCTTCGAGCTCAAAACCACTGGTTTGCTGTCCTTTTTTACCAACGATGACAAGTACTCCCGGGAGAAGCTCACCGGCGACCTGGAAAAGCTGACTTCCTATTACATGGACCGGGGTTACCTGCAGTTTGTTATTGACTCAACTCAGGTGTCCGTCTCCCCCAACAAGGAAGAGGTCTACATCACAGCGAACGTGATTGAGGGCGACAAGTTTACGGTCAGTGAAGTGGATCTCTCCGGGGATCTGGTACTCCCCGAAGCCGACCTTCGCCGTTTCGTGCTGGTGCGGGATGGGCAGACCTTTTCCCAGCAATTGGTGACATCGTCAGAGGACTATCTCACCCGCCGGCTGGGGAACGAGGGCTATAATTTTGCCAAGGTCACCGGCATTCCCGAAATGAACGAAGAGGACAATACCGTCGCAATCAAGTTTTTCGTGGATCCCGGCAAGCGTACCTATGTGCGACGCATCAGCTTCAAGGGCAATACGCGAACTGCCGATAACGTCCTCCGGCGGGAGATGCGCCAGATGGAGAGCGCGCCGGCCTCCGCTGCCGCCATCGAACAGTCACGTATCCGCCTCCAGCGTCTGGGGTTCTTTAGTAAGGCCGAAGTCGAGACGCCGGAAGTTCCGGGACACGACGATCTCATTGACGTTGAATTCACCGTAGAGGAGCAAACCTCCGGCAGCATCGGCGCCAGTCTGGGCTTTGCGCAGCAGGCGGGTCTGATCCTGAGTCTCAACCTGCAGCAGAATAATTTCCTGGGCACGGGTAAGCGTGTAGGGATTAATCTGTCCTCGTCCCAGTTTCAGGATCTCTACAACTTCAGCTACACCAATCCCTATTTCACGGAGGATGGTGTCAGCCGGGGTTTTAACGTTTTCTTCCGCTCTACGGATCTTGCTGAGGTAAACGTGGCGAGCTACACGACGGACACCTGGGGCGGAGCGATTAACTTTGGTTATCCCATTAAGGAAACGGCTCGTCTGGGTTTCAGCTTTGGCCTGGCCAAGACGGACATTACCGCCGGTCGTTTCGCGGTGCAGGAAATCAAGGCCAGCCCCCGATTGTTGCAGGGTGTTGAGAGTTTCTACGAAAGCACGCGACTCGATGACGGAAGCTTTGGCGAGCCGGAGGTTATTCAGCCCCTCGCCGATCTGCCCCTGAGCGCGTTAACCATTCCGCCGGAGCTGGGCTTCCTCGACGAAAACGGCGACTCCTATCTCAACTGGACGCTCACTAGCAGTTGGAGTCAATCCACATTGAATCGCGGCCAGATGGCCACCCGGGGAGCAGCGCAGTCCGTTGCCCTGGAAGTATCCATGCCAGGATCCGATCTGGAGTTTTATAAGCTCACCTATCGCGGTGAGGTCTTCTACCCCATCAAGAATGACTGGATTCTGCATTTTCGCTCTGAAGTCGGCTATGGCGACGGCTACGGTAAAACCACCGAGCTTCCGTTCTATGAGCACTTCTTTGCCGGTGGCTTTGGTTCCGTCCGAGGTTTTGAGGTGAACACCCTGGGGCCTCGCAGCACGCCGCCCAGTATTTACACCGTGGACCAGCCCACCACCGGTATCGATGAAAATGGCCAGCCGACGGAAATTGGCGGTCCCGATGGTCGACAGTTTGGCTATCAGCTGAATCCGGAAACGGGCAAGCTCGACTTTGAAACCTTTCAGCAGCAGCGCAGGGCAGCGCCTTTCGGTGGCAACGTCCTGGTGGAAGGCAGCGCAGAATTACTGTTCCCCTTGCCCTTCCTGAAAGATCGCAGCCGCGTGCGCTCCGCGTTTTTTGTTGACGTGGGCAATGTATTTAACAACAACTGCGGCATCAATCAGCCCAACTGTTTTGATTTCGACGCAGACGAACTGCGCTATTCTGCAGGAGTTGGTGTCACGTGGCTGAGCGGATTCGGTCCCCTTACCTTCGCGATAGCAAAGCCATTGAATGCTTCAGAAATCGACCGCGAAGAAGTATTCCAGTTCACGCTGGGGCAGAGTTTCTAAATTTTCACCGTTTTTCAGTTTTTTTCTCCAAGGAGTAATTGTTGTGATGAAGAAGTTTTTAGCCATTGTTGCCCTGGGTGTTGCCATGACGCCGCTCGGAGCATTTGCCCAGGGTAAGGTTGCGGTCGTCGACCTGCAGGCGGCTATCTTGCAGTCCGATGCAGCGCAGCAGCGTCTTGACACTGTGCGCAGTGAAGAGGGCTACAAAGCCGACAAAGATGAGTTTGACCGTCTCCGGGAAGAGCTGGACAAGCTCGTCCGGGAGTTTCAGAAAGACGCGGCGGTGATGAGCCAGGAGCAGCAGATTGCCGCGCGTAAGCGTCTGGCAAGCAAGCAGGCGGACCTGGAGCACGTTGGCGGTAAACTCCAGCAGGCAGAGCAGGCCACGGGGCAGGCGCTCCTTCAGGAGATGTCGCCCATGGTGCAGGAAGTCTTGAGTGAGCTGATCACCACGGAAGGTATCGGCCTCCTGCTGCAGCGCACCTCCGTGATTCATGCGGACCCCGGTTACAGTATTACTGCGAAAGTCACCGACAAGCTCAACCAGCGTTCCGCGGCAAACTAAGCGTCTGACATGGTGACCCTCGGCGACCTGGTGGCACATTTGGGGTGTGAACCGGGTACAGCGGATGCGGACATCGAACTGGATGCCATCGCGCCCCTCGGGCGTGCCGGCCCCCGGGATCTGGCCTTTGTGTCGGAGGTCCGCTATCTGGATGCTCTCAAGGACTGTCGCGCTGGATGCGTCATTCTTAAGGCCGAGTGGCTGGATGACTGCCCTGTGCCATGCGTCTGTGTGGCTGACCCCTATCTGGCCTACGCACGGCTGTCGCGGCTCTTCGAAACTTTGCCGCGACCCGCTGCCGGCATGCATCCCAGCGCCTTCATTGACCCCACGGCCACGGTCCCGGCTTCGGCGAGTATAGGTCCCGGTGCCTGCGTAGATGCGGGGGCCGTGCTGGGAGAGAATGTCGTACTGGGACACGGTGCTTATGTGGGCCACGGTGCGCGCCTCGGCAAGAACAGTCGTCTATGGCCGGGCGCCGTTCTCTATCACGGTGTGGTGCTGGGTGATGACTGTGTCGTCCACGCTAACAGCATCATCGGTGCTGACGGGTTCGGTTTTGCGAGGGGGGCTGATGGCTGGGAAAAAATCTCTCAGCTCGGCAGCGTGCGCATTGGTAACCGGGTCGATATCGGGGCGGGTGTGACTATCGACCGGGGGGCTCTCGACGATACCGTGATCGCAGATGACGTGATCATCGACGATCAGGTGCATATTGCCCACAATTGCGTCATTGGTCGCCGCACCGCGATCGCTGGCTGCGTGGGCATGGCGGGGAGTACCGTTGTGGGCGAGGATTGTACATTTGCCGGACAGGTCGGAGTATCCGGTCACCTGAAGATTTGCGACAATGCGCACTTCACCGGGCAGGCAAAAGTTGCCAGGAAGATCGAAGAGCCGGGCAACTACTCATCGGGAACACCCCTGGAACCGACGCGCCAATGGCGCAAGAACGCGGTGCGCTTCAGCCAGCTCGATGCGCTCCAGCGTCGCCTTGTGAAGCTGGAGGCCAGGCTGAACGCGCTGGATGAGGCAGCTGGCGACGACGATTAACGGTTAATTGCAAAAAAGGAATAGCGGACTTGAACAATAACTGTCTAATGGACATATCGGAGATCCGTGACCACCTTCCTCACCGTTATCCCTTCCTGCTGGTAGATCGGGTCGTAGAACTGACCCCCGGCGAATCCATCGTAGCCTACAAGAATCTCAGCATTAATGAGCCTTTTTTTGATGGACACTTCCCCGATAACCCCGTGTTCCCCGGCGTGCTGCTGGTAGAGGCCATGGCTCAGGCGGCGGGGATTCTGGGTTTTAAGACCATGGGAAAAACGCCTGCAGGCGGGTCCATTTACATGTTCGTGGGGGCTGACAACCTTCGCTTCAAGCGTCCCTGTGTGCCCGGTGACTGCGTGCACCTCAAGGCGCAGATTCTCGGAGAAAAGCGCGGGATCTGGAAATTCGCCGTGCAGTCCGAAGTGGACGGCCAGCGCTGCGCTTCCGCGACCATACTCTGTGCTGACCGTCCCGCATGATTCATCCACAGGCTATCGTTGAGCCTGGGGCGAAGATCGCCGATGGTGTCCGTATCGGACCCTGGTCCTATATCGGTGACGGCGTAGAGATCGACCGTGATTCCGTCATTGAGTCCCATGTAGTGATCAAGGGGCCTACGAGTATCGGCGAGGGCAATCATATTTATCAGTTCGCCTCCGTGGGTGAAGCGACCCCGGATCTCAAATATCAGGATGAGCCCACGCGCCTCACCATTGGTGATCGCAATACCATCCGCGAGGGTGTCACCATTCACCGCGGGACCGTGCAGGATCGTGGCGAGACCATTATTGGCAACGACAATCTGATCATGGCCTATGCACACATCGGCCATGACAGCGTCATCGGTAACCATACGATTCTGGTCAATAATGTTGCCCTGGCCGGGCATGTGTACGTTGATGACTGGGCGATACTGAGCGGCTATACCCTGGTTCATCAGTTTTGCCGCATCGGGCAGCACAGTTTCAGTGGTATGCAGACCGCCATCGGCAAGGATGTTCCTGCCTACGTTACCGTCTCCGGATCTCCGGCGGAGGCAAAGACTATTAACACCGAAGGTTTGCGCCGGCGGGGATTTTCGGATTCCGCGGTGAGTCAGCTGCGTCGGGCGTTCAAGATTCTTTATCGTCAGAACCTGACCTTGGATATTGCTATTCAGCGTCTCGAAACCATGCTGAGCGATACTCCCGAGGTCAAAGTGCTTATCGACTCGATTCGCGCGTCCGAGCGCGGCATCGTTCGCTGACGCTCTGAACGGTTCCCGTTCAGACGCCCCCCAGGACTCAGGAAACAGCCTGCGTATCGCTATGATCGCGGGAGAGAGCTCCGGTGATGTTTTGGGGAGCCGGGTGATTCGAGCGCTCCGGGCCCAGTTTCCCGGTCGCAGCCTGCATCTCGAAGGTGTGGGGGGGCAGGCCATGGAAGCGGAGGGTTTTCACAGTCTGTATCCCATGGAGCGCCTGGCGGTTATGGGGCTCATGGAGCCCCTGGGGCGATTGCCGGAACTCCTGCGTATGCGCCGTGAACTGTACAGGCGATGGAGTGCCGCACCGCCGGCCTTTTTTCTGGGGATTGATGCGCCAGACTTCAACCTGGCCCTGGCGCGACGACTCCGTAAAGGGGGGCTTCGCACAGCTCAGCTGGTAAGTCCTACGGTGTGGGCCTGGCGTCAGGGTCGGATACACACCGTCGCCAGGTCCGTCGACAGTCTCCTGTGCCTTTTTCCCTTTGAACCGCCGCTGTACAACGAGGTGGCCCTGTCCACCACCTTTGTGGGGCATCCCCTGGTTGCGGAGCTCCAGCAGGCACCGACGCGGGAATCAGTCCGCCGGAAGCTGGGCATTGATCAGAATGTGCCGGTGGTGGCACTGCTTCCCGGGAGTCGCGGCAGCGAGGTTGCGCAGCTGGGTCAATGCCTCATCGATGCGGGCCGCATGCTTCGTGCCCGGGACTCCCGTCGACAGCTGCTCATGCCCGCCGCAAATGGTGAGCGTTTGCAGCAATGCCGGGAGCTATTGAAGATTAGCAGCGCGGAAGGAGAGGTGCGCCTGCTCGAGGGGCAGTCCCGTGATGCGATGATTGCTGCCGATGTCGTGGTGCTGGCTTCGGGGACGGCGACCCTGGAGGCGATGCTGCTCCAGCGACCTATGGTAGTTGCCTATCGCGTGGCCAAAACCTCCTGGGCGCTGATGTCCCGGCTGGCGGTGACGTCCTTTGTGGCACTTCCTAACATACTGGCGAAGAGCCCCGTGGTCCCCGAGCTCCTGCAGGATGCGCTGACCCCCTCGGCGCTCGCGCTGGAAGCGGAAATACTCCTCGCCCAGGGCGACGCCCAGGTGCTGGCTCTGCGTCCCTTTGTAGCGGCCATGGAGCGTGACTTTGATACCGCATTGGGACCCGCCATGGAGGCTTTGGTGAGCGGGGCAAGTGCTGTTGACGGTACCGGTGGTAAAGCGGGGGCTAAGCTCGGCTGATGGTCTTGGGCGACTGGGAATCAGCGATCGCGAAACTGCCCGATGATGCCTGCATCGTCGGGGTCGATGAGGTGGGCCGAGGTCCTCTGGCGGGGGATGTTGTCGCCGCGGCAGCAGTGCTGGATCCTGCCGATGCCATTGTCGGCCTTACCGACTCCAAAAAGCTCACAGCCAAACGTCGCGAAGCCCTCAGTGAACAGCTGCTGGCTCGCGCTCGGGGGGTTGCCCTGGGGCGAGCCTCCCCGGAGGAAATTGATACTCTGAATATTTTGCAGGCCAGCCTGCTGGCGATGTGGCGAGCGGTGGACGCCCTCGGTCTGGACCCGGACCTGGTGCTTGTTGATGGTAGACAGCTGCCCCGCTGGGAATATCCCAGCATCGCCGTGGTAAAGGGCGATGCCCTGGTCCCGGAAATTGCCGCGGCATCCATCGTCGCCAAGGTGGCGCGGGACAATTACATGTGTGAACAGCATCTTCTCTGGCCCCAGTATGGCTTTGACAGTCACAAGGGCTATCCCACGGCCGCACACATGGCCGCACTGAAAACTTACGGGGTCACCCCCTTGCACCGTCGCAGCTTTGCACCGGTGCGCGCCGTTATCGAAGGAGACTGATCCTTGTCGGATTTTGTTCATTTACGAGTACACAGCGAATATTCCCTCAGCGATGGTCTTGTGAGGATCAAGGCCCTCGCACAACGTACGGCAGAGCTCGGCATGCCGGCGATTGCCGTTACTGACGTGTGCAATTTTTACGGTCTTATCAAGTTTCATAAAGCGGCCGTAAGCGCAGGGATCAAGCCTATCTTTGGAGCCGATGTGTGGGTAACGGAATCCCTCAAATCCGATGAGGCACACCCACTGTGTTTACTGGTGATGAACTCCACGGGCTACCTCAATCTGACGCGTCTTCTGTCCCGGGCCTATCGGGAGGGGCAGACCCATGAGGGCCCAAGGGTACTGTGGGAGTGGCTTGCGGAGGGCGCGGAAGGCCTGCTGGCCTTGTCCTGTGGAGCCGCCGGGGAGGTTGGCCAGGCACTGGTGAACGACAAAACCGACTTGGCCAAGCAGCGTCTGGAACGCTGTCTGAATCTTTTTCCCGGTCGCTTCTATCTCGAACTGCAGCGCACGGGGCGGGTCGGTGACGAGGAACACGTGCACGCGGCGCTTGCCCTCGCGGAGCACTACAGCTGTCCGGTGGTGGCCAGCAACGACGTGCGTTTTATTGACGCCAGCGAATTTGAGGCCCACGAAGCAAGGGTTTGCATTGCCGAAAGCCGGGTGCTGGATGACCCCCGCCGGCAGCGGCGCTACAGCGAAGAGCAGTATCTGCGCAGCGCCGAAGAAATGCAGGAACTCTTCGAGGATATTCCCGAGGCCCTGGAAAACACCGTCGCCATTGCCCGACGCTGCTCCATGGAAATTGAGCTGGGGCGCGTGTGTTTACCGGATTATCCGGTGCCCGAGGGCATGACCATGGATGCCTACTTTCGCGAGCTGTCTCATCGGGGCCTGGATGAGCGTCTGAAAACACTGCAGATTCATCAGCGGGAAAACGCAGAGGCGCTGGAGCAGGACTACCGTGCCCGTCTGGACTTTGAGCTGGACACGATCATCGATATGGGATTCCCCGGCTACTTTCTGATCGTTATGGATTTCATCCGCTGGGCCAAGGAACGGGGCATTCCCGTAGGCCCGGGCCGAGGTTCCGGTGCGGGTTCTCTGGTTGCCTACTGCCTGTCCATTACCGACCTCGATCCCATGGAATATGAGTTGCTCTTCGAGCGATTTTTGAATCCCGAGCGGGTCTCCATGCCTGACTTCGATGTTGATTTTTGCATGGAGCGAAGAGACGAGGTCATCGATTACGTCGCTGAGACCTATGGCCGCGAGGCGGTCTCCCAGATCATCACCTTCGGTACCCTGGCCGCAAAAGCGGTGGTTCGCGATGTCGCAAGAGTGCAGGGCAAGTCCTACGGGCTCGGCGACAGATTGTCCAAAATGATTCCCTTTGAAGTGGGGATGACGCTGGAAAAAGCTCTGGAGCAGGAAGAGAGCCTGCAGCAGTTTCTTCGCGATGATGGCGAAGCCCAGGAAATCTGGGACATGGCGGTACAGCTCGAGGGTGTAACGCGAAACGTCGGTAAGCACGCGGGGGGTGTTGTCATCGCGCCCTCGGAGCTCACGGACTTTTCAGCGCTGTATTGCGATGACGAGGGCGCAGGCCTGGTCACCCAGTTCGACAAGAATGATGTGGAAGACGCAGGTCTTGTTAAGTTCGACTTTCTGGGGCTTCGCACCCTGACCATCATCGACTGGGCCCAGGGGATGATCAACGAAATACGCGCCCGGAACAATGAGGCGCCGCTGGATATCAATCAGATACCCCTGGATGATCCGGCATCCTTTGACCTCCTGCGATCGGCGGAAACCACCGCGGTATTCCAGCTGGAATCCCGGGGTATGAAGGAGTTGATCGCCCGCCTGAGGCCGGATTGTTTCGAGGACATTATCGCGCTCGTTGCCCTTTACCGCCCGGGACCTCTGCAGTCGGGAATGGTGGACAACTTTATCGATCGCAAGCACGGTCGTGAGAAGGTCTCCTACCCCGATGCGGATTATCAGCACGAGCTTTTACAACCGGTGCTGGAGCCTACCTACGGCATCATTCTGTATCAGGAGCAGGTGATGCAGATAGCGCAAATTCTGGCGGGCTACACCCTCGGTGGTGCTGATCTGCTGCGCCGTGCCATGGGTAAAAAGAAACCCGAAGAAATGGCCAAGCAGCGCTCGGTGTTTGCAGCGGGAGCGGCGTCCAAGGGCGTCGATGCTGATTTGGCCACAAAGATTTTTGACCTTGTGGAAAAGTTCGCCGGCTACGGATTCAACAAATCCCACTCTGCCGCCTACGCCCTGGTGTCCTATCAGACGGCCTGGCTCAAGGCGCATCATCCCGCCGCGTTTATGGCAGCGGTGATGAGTTCGGAACTGGATAACACCGACAAGATTGTGGTGTTTATCGAGGAGTGCCGACGCATGGGGCTCACGGTGCGCCTGCCGGACGTGAACGAAGGCCGCTACATGTTTACCGTTAGCGAGGCTGGGGAAATCGTCTACGGTCTGGGTGCGATCAAAGGCCTGGGAGAGGGGCCGGTCTCGGGACTCCTTGAGAGTCGTGAAGCTCAGGGACCTTTCCGCGATCTCTTTGATTTCTGTGCCCGGACGGACCCGCGCAAGCTCAACCGCAAAGCCCTGGAGGCCCTGGTGCGCAGCGGCGCCTTTGATTCCCTGGGCACGGAACGCTGGGTTCTCCTCGCGGGTATTGATGATGCCCTGCGCGCTGCGGAGCAGAATGCGGCAAACCGAGACGCGGGTATGGTCGATCTCTTTGGTGAAACCGTCGAGGCGAGCCAGGAGCAGGGTGACCCCTATGGCTCCCTGCGTCACGTTCGTCCCTGGACAGACCGGGAGCGTCTCCAGGGGGAGCGTGACACCCTGGGTTTATATGTGACCGGTCATCCTATCGACGGCTGCGAAGAAGAGCTGCGTCGCTTTGCCCCCCAGCGTTTGGCAGACCTGCGCACCGACAGTCGTGGAAACTGTCGCGTAGCGGGCTTGATTCTCAGCATGCGGGCCATGAAAAGCGCCCGGGGTGCGATGGCGGTGTTTGTGTTGGACGACCGCAGTGCACGCCTGGAGGCCACTGCTTTTTCCGAGGTTTATCAGCAGTATCGGGAGCTGCTGGTAAAAGATCAGATTGTCATTGCGGAGGGCCGCCTCTCGCAGGATGACCGCAGCGGGGCCACGGTCATGCGCGTGTCAGCGCTGCACAGCCTCGCTGAGGAACGTGCCCGTCTGGCTTCGGGTCTGACCCTTCATGTGGACGCCGCCGAGGTGACTGACAAATTTCGGGATTTTCTTCGTGAGCTTTTGGCCACGGCCCCGGGAGCATGCCCCGTGAGGCTTCGCTATCACCAGGGTCGGCAGAGCGCATCGCTGATGCTGGGTCAGCAGTGGCGGGTATCGCCCAGCGAAGAACTCCTCGAGGAATTGCGAAGGGAGCTTGGAGGGGATAGGGTTAAACTTGCTTTTGATCAACAGTTAACCGCGGGAGAACAGCATTGAGCGACGCACAGAACGCCCCTTTGAATGACGATGAGAGTTTGCGAAACGATGTGGAGGCCGCCGTGTTTCGTCGGCTCCTCAAGCATCTGGATGAGCACAAGGAGGTGCAGAATATCGAACTCATGAACCTTGCTAGTTTCTGCAGGAATTGCTTGTCCAAGTGGTATGTTGCTGCGGCGGAAGAGCGAGGAGTCAGCGTGGACTACGAGGCGGCCCGGGAACGGGTTTATGGCATGCCCTACGGAAATTGGAAGAGCCAGCACCAGAAGGAAGCGACCGCCGAGCAACTGGCGCAGTTTCAGGCGCAGCAACAGCAGTAAGCAAATTTCGTGAGGCCAGGGCAGCGACGGTAGAGCGGCTGTTGTCCTGGTAATCTAATAAAAAAGGAAGTTGTTATGAAAGGTGCTATGAAAGATGCTGTGAAAAGTGTCATGGAAAGCGCTAGGAGACGCGTCATGGGGATTACAACCAAGTTCCGAACCTTGTTGGGGGCAGCGGCTTTCGCCGGCGTTGCCATCACCGGTCAGGCCGCAGATGAGCCTAATATCCTGGTTATCTGGGGTGACGATATCGGGATCACCAACATCAGCGCCTACGGTGACGGCATCATGGGCTACCGCACGCCGAACATCGATCGCATTGCGGATGAGGGAGTGCGCTTTACCGACTATTACGGCGATCAGAGCTGCACCGCGGGACGCTCAAGCTTCATCACCGGACAGTCGCCGCTACGCACGGGTCTGTCTAAGGTCGGTCAGCCGGGTGCTGAGCTGGGGCTCCAGGACCGGGACATCACTATCGCGGAGGTGCTTAAAACCAAAGGCTATGCCACGGGGCAGTTCGGTAAAAATCATCTGGGCGACAAGGACAAGTTCCTTCCCACCAATCATGGCTTCGATGAGTTCTACGGCAACCTGTATCACCTGAACGCGGAGGAGGAGCCCGAGGATGAGGACTATCCCCAGGAGGCCTGGTTTCAGCAACGCTTCAGTCCCCGGGGGGTAATTCATTCTTACGCCGACGGTCGCATCGAAGATACGGGGCCTCTTACACGCAAACGTATGGAGACCGCGGACGAGGAGTTTGTCGACGCCGCCAGCACATTCATTGATAAAAGTGTGGCAGAGGACAAACCATTTTTTGTCTGGGTCAATACCACCGGTATGCATTTCAGGACGCACCGGGCTGACAAGCACAAGGGTAAGTCCGGCCAGGGTTTTTACAATGACGTCATGGTGGCGCACGACGAGCTCGTAGGGTCGCTGCTGGATCAGCTCGACAAGCTGGGTATTGCAGAAAACACCCTTGTTTTCTACTCCACGGATAACGGTGTCCACTTCAACACCTGGCCCGATGCGGGGGTTACGCCGTTTCGCAGTGAAAAGAACTCCAACTGGGAGGGAGCCTACCGGGTGCCGGCCATGGTCCGATGGCCGGCCAAAATCTCCTCAGGTCAGGTGTCTACTGAGATTATGTCGCATCTTGACTGGATGCCCACCCTCGCTGCGGCCGCCGGTGAGTCGCAGCTCAAGCAAGAGCTGTTGGAGGGTAAACGTGTAGGCAACAAGAATGCGACCCTGCATCTGGATGGCTACAATTTTCTCCCGTATCTCACGGGCGAAGCGGAGAAAGGCCCCCGCAAGAGCTTTATCTATATCAATGATATTGGTGCTCCCGTTGCCGTGCGCTTCGGCGACTGGAAGTCGGTCTACGCCGAGAATCGGGCGAAGACCCTGGCATTGTGGGCGGAGCCTTTTGTAACGCTGCGACTACCGAAACTGTTTCACCTCCGTCGGGACCCTTTTGAGCGCGCGGATCACAACTCCAATACCTATTGGGACTGGTATGTGGATAAAGCTGCCCAGATGTACATGGGAGGTGCTGTGATGCAGCAGTTCCTGATGACTTTCGAGAAATACCCGCCGAGTCAGCGTGCGGACTCCTGGGGGATTGATAAGCTTACCGAGGCTTATTTAAAGTTTGAGTAAGGTAGTTCTGAAGCACAAAAAAACCGCGCCTCGCAGCGCGGTTTTTTTGTTCCAAATCAGGAGCCGCTATCGGTGATTGCCGACGGGTTTCCTCCCGGCCAGAAACGCTGGCGGGCAATGCCCATCGCTTTTGCCACGTCTTCACCTATGAGATAGAGCGATGGTACCAGGAGCAGGGTAACAAAGAGCGCAAACAATACGCCGAAGGACAGGGATAGCACGGCGGGCTTGAGAAACTGTGCGTTGGTGCTGCGCTCCGCCATGATGGGGATGAGACCCACGAAGGTGGTAACTGTGGTCAGAAGGATTGGCCGAAAGCGGTTCACTCCGGCCTCTACCACCGCATCGAAGGTATCGCGGCCTCTCTCTCGCAAGCGGCCTATGTAGTCCACCAGCACAAGGTTGTCATTGACCACGACGCCGGCGGCAGCACCGATACCGAAGTAGGAGAAGAGTGCGAGAGGAGTCGCAAAAATCAGGTGACCGAAGATCGCGCCCATAAAGCCGAAGGGGATCGCAGTCATTATCAGCAGGGGTAGCCAGTAGGAGCGGAATGCGATGGCTATGAGTGCATACATGGCAAACAGCGCGATGGCGTAAAGCGACGTGATTTCACCGATAAACTGATCTTCTTCTTCCTGAGCTCCCCCCTTGAGGATCACCAGCCCTGGATACTCGGCCTGCAGTTCCTGAAGGTAATTATCATCGATGTCCCGTTTGATATCGCTGATAAGGTCCTGCTCAAGATCTGCCCGGACATACACTACGCGATTGCCATCGCGCCGCTGGATTCGCTGTACACCGCCCTGGAGCTCCACATCGGCGATGGCGAAAAGGGGCACCTCTCGGCCATCGGCGGTACGCACCCGGAAATCATTGAGACTGGACAGGGTGCGCCTGGCTTCCGTGGGGTAGCGGACCATCACTTTTACATCGCCATTGGCACGGGGAAGGCGCTGCACCTCTTCCCCGAAATAGGCCTGGCGGACCTGACGGGAGACGTCGGCGAGGCGGATGCCCAGTGTCTCTGCGCCGGGTTTGAGACTGAGCACAATCTCGTCGGTCTCGCCCTGCTGGCTGTCACGGACATCGAGCACCCCGTTATAGCTGCTGATCTTTGTCTGCAGTTCTTTCGACGCTGCAGTGAGTGCTTCGCCATCACGATGTCGGAGTAAATAGGTGATGTCCGCACCGTTATCGTTAAGTGTGTAATTCACTTGTATCTCATCGGCATCTGGAATGTCGCCAACCAGGGCTCGCAAGCGTTCGGCTGTTTCCCGGGCCGACAAATCCCGAACTTCCGGTGGTGCAAGTTTCACGATGGCAATCACGCTGTCGCGACGAGAGCGGGTATACCAGCCCTCAATGAGTTGTCCCGTGCCTTCGCCGGTAGTACGCGCAGCTTCGTCCACTTCCTCTACCAGTGAGCGCTCTGCTGCCTGGAGCTGATCAAGGACGCTGAGGGCGCGTTCGTAGGAAGTGCCCGGGGGCAGTTTTACATCCACGACAATTTGCGAGCTTTCTACCTGGGGCATGAAGTAAAACTTTACCCAGCCGGTGCTGAAGAGGCCTATGGCGATCATAAAAGCGCCCACAAATGCACTGGCCGTCAGATAGCGTCGCTCTAGCGCCCAGCGCAGAATCGGCTGGTAAACCCGCTGCGCGAAGTTCGAGATGCTGTGCTCGATTTTCTGCTGGCGCAGCGCCAGTCCCTTCAGATCTTTGCGATGCGACAGGTCGCGGAGGTGTGAGGGGAGTATGAAGAAGGCCTCGATCAACGAGATGGTCAGCGCAGCGGTGATGACGATAGACAGCTGACGGGTCACCTGAGCCGCTTCGCCAGACACAAAAAGCCAGGGCGCGAAGGCGATCATGGTGGTGAGTACAGCGAAGATTACCGGCCTGGACACGGCAAAGGCGCCCTGTACAGCAGCCTCACTGCCGCCGCCCATTTCATGGGCGTGGTGATGAATGCTTTCGCCCACCACAATTGCATCGTCTACCACGATACCCAGCACCAGCAAAAAAGCAAAGGTGGACATCACGTTCAGGGAAACATCGTTGATGGGGAGTATGGAAAAAGTGCCGAGAAATGCCACGCCGATGCCGGCAGTCACCCAGAGGGCGACCCGGGGTCGCAAGGTCAGGATGAGCACCAGAAAGACCAGAGCCAGACCAAGATAGGAGGACTTCCCGATAAGCTCCATGCGTTCACTGTAGATATCTGCCGTATCAAACCACATGGACAGCTCGATACCCTTGGGAAGACTATTGCGCCGCTCCTCCATCCAGGCATGCACGGCCTCACTGGCTTTCACCACCTGCATGTTGTCAGTGCTCTGCACCTGCAGTAACACCGCTGGTTGACCGTTCATGGTGGCGAGGATTTCATTGTCCTCAAAGCCATCGATCACCCGTGCCACGTCACCGACTCTGATGGTGCCGCCGTCAGCATTTTGGCGAACAATAATCCGAGAGAAGTCCTGCTCAGTGTCCGCCAGGTTGCGAGCGCGAATCTGTACGTCACCGGTGGCGGTGCGTACCTGCCCTGAGGAGAGGTTGATGGAGCTGGCACGGATCGCAGCGGCGACCTCTGCAAAAGACAGGGCATACTGCCGCAGACTGGCCTCGGAGAGCTCAATGGTGACCTCTTCCCGACGGGTGCCGAAAAGCTCGATGGTCGACACCCAGGGGAGGGTGGCAACCTCGCGGCGCAGATCTTCAGAAAGACGCGTCAGCTCCCGTTCACTGACATCACCGTGGACCGCAACCCGCAGCATTTCCTGTTTGAACTGGCTGCGCCGTACGCGGGGATTCTCAATGTCCCGAGGTAGGGAGGTGACCGAATCCACGGCATTCTTCACGTCATTGAGAAAACCGTTAATGTCTACGCCCGGGAAAGTAGAGACGGTGATCTCAGCCATGCTCTCCACGGCCGTGGAATAAATGTGGTTGATTTGATCGAGATCTTTGAGCCTGTCCTCGATGCGCGAGATGATTTGCTCTTCCACTTCCTGGGGCGCTGCGCCGGGCCAGATGACCTCGATATTGGCCTGGTAGGGCTTTACCTGGGGGAACGCCTCCCGCTCCATGGAGATAAAACCGATGAGTCCGGCCAGCAAAATGCCGACCATGAGCAGGTTCGAGGCGACGGGGTTGTGTACCCACCAGGAGATAAGGCGTTCCATAATCAGTCTTCCCGGGCCGCGAACCGGCGCTCATCGATGGTCGACAATGCCATGCCTGAAATGGGATTTCGGAGAGCGGAAACCACGAGGCGCTCCCCGGGGCGAAGGCCTTTACTGATGATCGCGTACTCGGAGCTGCTGTGGGCGACTTCCGCAGTGCGAATGTCCAGCAGTCCGCTGGAGTCCACAACGAACAGCTGATTGCCCGGACGGAGGCCCTTACTGGGTATGCGTACGGTTTTCTCAAGGCTTCGTCCCACGACCTCTGCCTCGACAAACAGTCCCACGGCGAGAGGCATACCCTCCTCAGACCGCCCAAGACCGTAGGGGTCTTCCACCTCTGCGGTGGCGTAGATCAGGCGGGTGCCCGGATCCACCGCGGCGTCTATGCGCCGCAGGTGACCGGTCCAGTGTTGGGTGGTACCCGCGACGTCGGCAGTGAACGCTACCTTGGGTGCAGCATCCACAGCTGCGGCAAAACCGATGGGTAAACCCAGCGCCGAAAGCTGACGATTGTTCAGCGGCAGGCGAACCTGCACGCGGTCCGTGGAAAATACCTCGGCCAGCATCGAGCCCTTGGTAATCACCTCGCCGATATGCACACTCGTGCTTGCGACCCGGCCCTCGAAGGGCAGGCGGATATTCGTGCGCTCCAGGTTCAGTCTGGCCAGTTCCAGTGCGGCAAGCGCCGCTTCCCGGCGGGCTTTTGCTTCGGCAATTTGCGGTTTTTTGAGGGACAGGCTGGAGGCGTTTGGGATGTCGCGCAGTTGTTTTCGAGCTACGTCGGCGTCGGCGAGCGCCTGCTCTACGGAGAGCTCCGCCGCCGCCACCGCTGCCTCGGCTTCCCGCAGGGCGAGGCGATAATCGCTGTCATCTATTTTTAGCAGTACGGTCTCGGGATCAAAACGTCCTCCTTCGACGTACTCCGGTGAAACGGAGATAACACGTCCGCCCACCTGCGCTGTGAGATTAATCATAGTGCGGGCCCGAACTTCACCCTGAGTCTGCACATTCAGCACCGCATCACTGCGCTCTGCGAGATGGGTATAAACCGTTACCGGGCGAGGGGGCGCTTCGTCGGTCTGAGGCTCTGGCGCGGTCGCCTTGAGGAGCAAAACAACACCGACGGCGGTTGCGAGTACCAGTACGGGTCCGCTCAACTTCAGCAGTTTTGCCCTCATTATATTCCCCTGATGCAATGGTAAAAGATGCACTAGTTAAAAAGTGCAGTAGGTAAAAACGCGTGCACAGTATCTTGCGATAGCGAGGATCTGGCAACGCGGTCTATCGCTGTACGCCGTCGCTTGGTCGCAATGCCCGACCATCAAAGGTCTCGCACTATTTTTCAAAATGAAATACTGTTTCGTTTTAAATGAAATTTGCTGGCAACTGGACGCTTAGCTTAGCCCACGGAAGTGACGTTCGCGTACTTAACGCATTGAAAAATATGTGAATTCTCAATAACTCTGGTCTTTAGAGCGGTGTTGGACTAATTCTTGCGATAGAAGAATAGGAAAAGTGACAACAGCAAGTGGAAAGGTCGCAAGTGCTGCAAAGCAGCCGCGAACCTTGGGCGTGTACCACCGAAGAAGAACAAGAGGAGCGACCGTATGGCAAAACCCCTTCGAGGCGTAAGAGTGCTGGATCTCACGCACATGCTGTCGGGACCCTATGGCGCGATGATTCTTGCGGACCTGGGTGCCGAAACGATCAAGGTAGAGCCTCTCAAGGGTGAGGGGACGCGCAAGCTACTGGCGAGTGACCCCAGGAATTCGCTCAAGGGGCAGGGCGCCTATTACGTGACCCTGAACCGCAACAAACAGAGCGTAGCGCTGGACCTCAAGAGCGAGGCGGGCCTTGAAGTGTTTTACGATCTCGTTCGCAACAGCGACATCGTTGTGGAGAATTTTAGCGCCGGTGTTGCGGCGAAGTTGAAAATCGATTTTGCCCACCTGAAAGAAATCAATCCGCGCATCATCACCTGCTCCATATCGGGGTTCGGTTCCGGCGGCCCCAATTATCAGCGACCCGCCTTTGATCAGGTTGTACAGGCCATTGGTGGCGGCATGTCCATCACCGGGCAGGACGCGGGGCAGCCGACCCGGGCCGGCATCCCCATCGGTGATCTCGGGGGGGGCATGTTCGGCGTCATGGGTGTCCTCGCAGCGCTCTACGAGCGAGAGCAGAGTGGTATTGGTCAGCATGTCGATATCTCCATGCTTGATTGCCAGATTTCCATGCTCAATTACATGGCCACCATGTATTTTCTTTCCGGCGAGGTCCCCCATCCTATCGGCAACAGTCATTTTGTCCATGTGCCCTACAACAGCTATCCCACGGCCACCGGTCATATCATTATCGCGGTGATCTTCGATAGCTTCTGGGACAATCTTCTGGACGTCATTGACGAGCCGGCGTTTCGGGAAGAGAAGTATCGAACCCAGCCGGCGCGCCTGGCGGACAAGGAGTTTATCGACCGACGCCTGAGCGAGATTCTCATTACCCGGGACTCCGAGTACTGGCTTGAACGGCTTACAGAAAAACGCATTCCCTGCGCTCGCGTAAACACTCTCGATGAGGCACTGGCAGATGAGCAGGTACTGTCTAGAAACATGGTGGTGGAACTCAAGCATCCCGAGGGTGGAAGCACTCGTGGCCCGGGTAACCCCATCAAGCTTTCACGTACCGACGAGGAAAGCTTTTCTCCAGCGCCGCTCCTTGGACAGCATACGGAGACGGTTCTGAAAGACCTCCTTGGATACAGCGACGGTCAGCTGGCGGATCTGCGCCAGACGGGAGCCGTGGCATGAACGATCGCATCATCATTAACGAGGTAGGACCCCGCGACGGGCTGCAGAGTCAGGAGGGATCGCTGACTCTGGATCAGCGCTTTGCTTTTGTTGAGGCAGTGCTCGATGCCGGCATCCGGCATGTGGAGATGGGCAGTTTTGTATCACCCAAAGCGGTTCCGCAGATGGCCGGTACCGGAGATCTCGCGCGTCGGCTGGGACATCGTGAGGGTGTGGAGCTCAGTGCTCTGGTACCCAACATGAAAGGCTACGAACTGGCCCGTGATGCGGGGGTAGAAACCATGGCCGTGGTGGTGTCGGCCACGGAGACTATGAATCAGAAGAACATCAATCTGAGCATGGACCAGACCATGGAGGTGGCCCGGGCGGTGATTGACCGTGGCGATGGTGACGGCAATCGGGTGCAGGCCTACCTGGCGGTGGCCTTCGAGTGTCCCTTTGAGGGGCCGGTGGATCCGGGCTATGTCCGCAGCCTGGCGGCACAGCTCTTGGAGGCGGGCGCAACTGAGCTGGTCATCGCCGATACCATCGGCGCGGCCAACCCCGCACAGGTCAAAGCTTTGATGTCTGCCCTTTGTCAGGAGCACGACAGCGCACAGCTTGCCTGTCATTTTCATGACACCCGGGCTCTGGGTCTGGCCAACGTCTTCGCAGCGATGGAGAGTGGAATTCGGCGCTTTGACGCGTCTGTCGGCGGACTCGGTGGCTGTCCCTTTGCGCCAGGCGCAAAGGGCAATGTAGCGACGGAAGACGTGGTGATGATGTGTGAGCAAATGGGGTGTCCGACGGGGGTGGATATGTCGGCGCTTTTGGGCGTGGTGGATCTAGTGAGCGATATGCTCGGCCGGCCCCAGGGTGGAAGGGCACACTACTGGCTCAGTCGCAATGCGGCTTGAGTACGGTTCAGGTAGGTGACGATGGTCGGCGAGTCCGACAGCAAATTTTAACAGGCAGACAGTGGAAGAAGGACGAGGAATGAGTTACCGATTAGGCGTAGATGTAGGCGGAACCTTCACAGATTTTCTGCTGCTCAATGAAGAGAGCGGCGAAACTTTTACGGCGAAAGTTCCATCAACGCCGGAGGATTCGTCCATCGGTGTGCTCAACGGCATCGCGCGTATCTGCGAGGAGTCCGGTGTGGACCCCCGGGAAATAGAATTGGTGATGCACGGCACGACCGTTGCCACCAATGCGGTGCTCACCGGGCGGGGCGCTCGCGTAGGCCTGGTGACCACCGCCGGTTTTGAGGACACCTTGCAGGTTGCGAGGTCCTATTGCCCCGGGGGGCTCGGTGGCTGGGTCAGCTTTGTAAAAAGTCCGCTGCTGGCACCGCTGGAACTGACCATTGGTGCCACAGGACGCATCGCTGCCGACGGCGCGGTAGTGGAGCCCGTGGATGAGGATGCGCTGCGACGGGATCTTCAAACTCTGCGTGATCGCGGTGAAGTCGAAGCTCTCACCATCTGCCTCATCAACGCTTACATCAATTCAGAGCACGAGCGTCAGGTGGCCAAGATAGCGGCGGAGATTTTTGGCGACACGCCCATTTCAGTGTCCAGCGATGTCGTGCCAGAGATGCAGGAGTATGAGCGCACGGAAACCACTGTCGTTAACTCCTATGTGCGACCCGAGGTGGCGCGCTACGTCAACAATCTCCAGGGGGCCCTGGATGAGCGGCTTGGGGAAGGCGCGCAGCTCTCTATCTTGCGCTCAGACGGCGGCCTGGCTTCAGCGCGTGCCGCCGCGGATTCACCGGTGAATCTTCTGATGAGTGGACCTGCCGGCGGTGTGGCGGGTGCTATTTACTTCTGCGAGCGGGCGGGTTACCGGGATATTCTCACCTTTGACATGGGCGGCACCTCCACGGACGTGGCGTTGATTCAGGACGCTCGGGCGCGAGTTCGCCGGGAGACCATTGTGGGTGATGTGCGTGTCCGTGCGCCCTCCGTGGATGTGCGTACCGTGGGTGCCGGTGGCGGTTCCATCGCCTTCGTACCGGAATTGACCAAAGCCCTGCGCGTGGGGCCCGAGTCCGCGGGTGCGGTACCCGGTCCTGCCTGCTACATGAAGGGTGGTGAGGAGCCAACGGTCTGCGATGCTAACGTGGTCCTGGGTTATCTCCCTTCGGACGTACAGCTCGGCGGGAAGATGGACATCAACCGCGATGCCTCGGAAAAAGCGGTGCAGAAGGTTGCTGACGCCATGGGTATTGATCTCATGGAGGCGGCCGAAGGGATTATCAAGATCGTCAACGAATCCATGTTCGGTGCCCTGCGATTGGTATCGGTGGAGCAGGGCTATGACCCGCGGGATTTTGCCCTTGTGGGTTTTGGCGGCGCGGGTCCTCTCCATGCCAATGCGCTGGGGATTCTCACGGATGCCTGGCCGGTGATCGTCCCTCCCGGCCCCGGTGTGCTCTGCGCCTATGGTGACGCCACCACCCAGGTGCAGGACGAAGCGGCGCGGACTTATCTCATGATGGCCGGTGACCTTAGTGATGAGCAGATGCTCATTGACCTGCACGAACTGCGCGATCGCGCCGGGGAGTCCCTCCGCGCCGATGGCATACCGGACGACGAGCAGGAAGTATCTTACCAGGCCGATCTGCGCTACGCGGGACAGGCTTTCCAGATCACCGTGGATTTTGACGAGAAAGATTTGGTGGACAAAGGCGTGTCGCTGCTCACGGAAGCCTTTGATGCCGAGCATGAGCAGCTCTTCACCTTCAAGCTGGGTGACGGCCACGAAATACTCATGATTCGCGCTGTGGTGAAAGCGGCGGCGCGCAAGATTGCGGACAAGCGCATCGGCGTGAGCGAAAACTCTCTTGAGCAGTGCAAGATCCACGACAGCCGATTTTACTTTGAGGGGGCCTGGCATCCGGCGCCGATCTACGATCGCGGTGGCCTTCATGAAAGCCTGGATGTGGCAGGGCCCTGCGTCGTCGCCGAGATGGACTCCACGACCGTAGTCCTACCGGGCTACACAGCCAGGGTCGATGCCGTCGGTAACCTGTTAATCAATCCCAGCTCAAGCAAGTCTACAGAGGGAGGCGCCTGATATGCCCGCGACAATTAAAGAGAGTAACAGCGCCGCGCTTCAGAGCGTCGAGGTCGATGGCGTCACTGTCGATATTATTGAAAACGCCCTGCGCAACGCCCGCGAAGAAATGGACGCGGTATTGTTTCGAACCGCCATGTCACCGGGTATTCGCGAGCAGGGCGATTGCTTCCCCATGATCGCCAACCGGGAAGGCAAAATGGTGGTGGGGCAGTTTGGATCTTTCATTGGCCCCTTCCTGGAAGCCTATGACGCCGAGATCGAGGAAGGGGACATTATTCTTACCAATGATCCCTACATGTGTAATGCTGCGGTATCGCATCTACCGGACTGGGTAGTGCTGGTACCGGTCTTCAAGGGCGGGCGTCACATCGCCTGGTCCGCCATGTTCGGTCATATGTCAGACAATGGTGGCATGGTGCCGGGTTCCATCCCCATCGAGGCCACCACCATTTATCAGGAAGGTATCCGCATACCGCCGACCAAGTTGTATAAGCGGGGAGAGCTCCAAACGGATCTTCTGGAACTGATCCTGCACAACGTGCGCACGCCCCAGTGGAATCGCTTCGATCTCAATGCCCTGGTGGCGGCCTGCAACACCGCAGCCAAACGCTGTGTGGAACTGGCAGAACGATTTGGCGACGATATTCTCTCGTCCACTATGGATGTGATGCTTGATCGTAACCATGCCGCGATGAAGCACATCATTGAAATGTTTATCCCGGAAGAACCCCGGGAGTTTGAGGATTATCTCTGTGATGACGGTATGGGCATGGGGCCCTATCGCATCAAGTGCCGCATGTGGCGCGAGGGGTCTACCGCGATTTTTGATTTTGATGGTACGGATCCCCAGGCCCAAAGCTCGGTGAATTTTTTCCTCAACGAAGACATGTTCAAGATGTTCTTCGGGTCCTTCACTATTAACGTCGTGGACCCCCAGATCGTGTTCAACGATGGGTTCTACGATCTGGTGGATGTGCGCATTCCCGAGGGCACGCTCCTCAAGCCCAGGTTTCCCGCGGCGCTGTCCGGACGAACGCACGCTCTAGGCCGCATCTTTGATCTTCTGGGCGCATTGCTGGGGATGGGCGCGCCGGAGCAGATGCTCAACGCGGCTGGCTTTTCTGACTCACCCCACCTGTTTTACTCGGGCTATGATCATCGCCCGGGCAAGGACGGCGAATGGTTTCAGCTGTTCCAGATTGGCTTTGGTGGTATCCCCGGCCGTCCCGTCGGTGACGGCCCCGATGGTCACTCCCTGTGGCCGGGCTTTACCAATGTACCCAATGAATTCATCGAGTCTTACTTCCCCCTGCGTATTGAACGTTACGAGACTATTCGGGACTCCGGGGGCGCGGGCTTACACCGCGGCGGCAACGGGCTCTCCGTCGCCTATCGTTTTCTGGCCGACGGCGAGATCGGTATCCACGATGAGCGCTGGTTGACCCACCCCTGGGGAGTGCTCGGCGGCGATACAGGGCAGCGCTCCACCAAGCGTCTGGTGCGTGTGGATGGGAGCGAACAGTGGCTTCCTGCCAAGGTCGAGGGCATCAAGGTGAAAGCGGGTGACTTGCTTTACTTCAACACCTGGGGTGGCGGTGGCTGGGGTGATCCCTTCGCCCGGGATCCGGAGCTGGTGCGCGCCGATGTTGCGCGGCGCCTGGTCAGTGTTGAAGGCGCCAGGCGCTACGGCGTGGTGATCGCGGCCGACGGCAGTGTAGATAGCGATGCCACAGAAGCGCTTCGCAGAGAGCTTCGGGCCGCACGCAGTGATGAGCAGCCGCTTTTCAACCGCGGCGGCACCATTGAGGAAATCAAGGCCCGCTGCGAGGAGGAGACTCATCTGCCGCCGCCCATTGCGCCGCAGTTTCCTTCGGACTCCCACGCCTGATTCATGGCTGATCTCGCCCGTCAATCGCAGCCCCTGGGAGCGCGTCCGGCATTGCTGTTGATCGATATGATCAACGCATTCACGGATGCTGCCAGCCCTTTGGGTTCAGAAAGCGATGCGGTGGTGCAGGCCTGTGCAAAGCTCCAGGAGTCCTTTCGGGAACGGCGGTTGCCTGTGTGTTTCACCACCGTGGCGTATTCAGATGATGCGCAGGCCGCGGTCTTTCGCGCGCGCTTGCCGACGCTGAACATGCTGGTCGAGGGCAGTGCTGCATCGACAGTGGACGAGCGGCTGCGCCCCCAGGGGTCGGAGCCGGTTTTTGCGAAGCACCACGCCAGTGCCTTCTTTGGTACCGGGTTGGACGAATGGCTGAAGGATCAATCCGTCGACTCACTGGTGGTCGTGGGACTGACCACTAGCGGCTGCGTCCGCGCCTCGGTTGTTGATGGGCTGCAACACGACTTCGTGGTCTGGGTGCCCCGGGAGGCGGTAGGTGACCGCAACAGCGAAGCCCACGCCGCAAATCTTCATGACATGCACGCCAAGTATGCTGAGGTGGTTTCGGTCGCTGATGTGGTCAATGCACTCAAAGGCCCATCATGAGTAACAAAGCCCGCATCCTCCTTATCGGTTACCGCAAATTCAGTGAGCTTATTAATGCCGTGCTTCCTGATTATCAGGATGAGGCGGAGATTATCATTGTAGAGTCGGTGGCCTCGGGCAGCGTGGATTATCACGCTCTGGTGAAAGAGCACAACCCGGATGTGGTGGCCAGTGCGGGCTCCAATGCGGCATTTTTGCAAAACTCACTCAAGCTGCCGGTTATCGCCCAGCCCGTCACCGATACTGATGTCGTGGATGCCGTCGCCCGGGCTCGGCGCATCGGCGAACGTGTCCACGTGTTTACCTATGCCGCTAAAGCGGAATCCGAGGGACGCCTCTTCAGTGCGCTGCCCTCCCTGCTGGGAGAGAGCTTGCAACACGAGAGCTACACAACGACCGACGAGGCATCAGAAAAGCTGCTGGCCATGGTCTCGGCGGGGAACACCGACGTCGTTGTGGGGCCCAGCTATATTTGCGAATTGGCCAGCCGTCGCGGCTTGCCGGCGGTACTGATTTATAGTCGGGAGTCGGCACGAGCGATGCTGGATGAGGCGCTGCAACAGGCACGAGCGCGCTCCGTGGAGAGAGAGTCCGTCGGTTCTCCCGGGCGCTTTGTGATCGACTCGCCGCAGATGTCCCGTGTTGCCGAGCTGGCGCGCACCTACGCCCGAGGGAGTGCGGCGGTGTTGCTTCAGGGAGAGAGTGGCACGGGTAAGGAGCATATCGCCCGGGAAATCCATCAGGCCTCGGATTACCGTGATGGCGCGTTGGTGGCCATCAACTGCGGAAGTATTCCCAACGAACTGTTTGAAAGCGAACTCTTTGGCTACGTTGATGGCGCCTTTACCAGCTCCCGGCGCGGCGGACGCGTCGGCCTTGTGGAGCAGGCTAACGGCGGCGTGCTGTATCTGGATGAGGTGGGAGAAATGCCTCTTTCCCAGCAGGTCAAACTGCTGCGGGTGCTGCAGGAGCACAGCGTGCGTCCCGTGGGAGGGACCCGGGAACTGCCGCTGGATTTTAAGGTGATAGCGGCCACCAACAGCGATTTGCAGGAGGCCGTTGAGGCCGGGCAGTTTCGAGATGATCTTTACTACCGTCTCAACGTATTTACCTTACGACTTCCTCCCCTGCGCGAGCGGCCCGAGGATGTGTCTGCCATTGCCGCGCATTATCTAATGGAGTACGCGCGACAATACGCGGTAGAGCTTGATATCCCGGCGCTCATGGCGAAGCTTAAAACTCCGTTCAAGCACTACCGATGGCCGGGTAACGTTCGTGAGCTGCAAAATTTCGCAGAGCGCCTTGCGGTGAATGCAGCCCACAACACTGCCATAGACGAGCTCAGCCTCGATGAATTGCTTCCGGAGCTGTCTCAGCCCCAGCCGGGAGAGGCTATGCCCGCGGGATTGCTTAAGGAGCAGGAATGTCGGGCTATCGCTGACGCCATGCGACGCCGGGGCGGTGACAAAACGGCGGTCAGTAAAGAGTTAGGTATCAGTCCTACCACCTTGTGGCGACGCCTCAAGGAAATGGACTGGAGCGAAGGTATTGACGCCGATGGCGTCGGCAATAAAAAAGGCAAATATTACTCACGAGGGTAGGAGAACAGCAATGCAAAGCATGAAGAAACCGCTAGTGCAGGCTCTGGCAGCGACACTGTTGCTACCAGCGACGCAATGGGTGATGGCGCAGGGTAATAACCTGTCCATTGAAGAGGTTGTGGTGACCGCGCGGAAACGTTCTGAGAACCTTCAGGAAGTGCCCATTGCGATTTCTGCTATCGATGAGGACACGATACAGCGGGCGGGTATTCAACGCGCCGGTGATTATGTCGGGCTGGTGCCCAACGTGACCCTCGTGGATTCAGCCAACGTGGGTGATACCCAGTTGAGCATTCGCGGCATCATTTCAACGCGTGATGCCGAATCGACCTTTGCCTATGTGGTGGACGGCGTACTCAGCACAAACCCCAACAGTTTTAACGAAGAGCTCTTTGATGTACAGCAGATTGAAGTGCTCAAAGGTCCCCAGGGCGCGCTCTATGGTCGCAACGCGGTTGCCGGCGCCATCCTGGTAACCACCAAAGAGCCCACCAACGAATTTGAAGCGCGGGTGGGTGGCACCGTTGGTAATGTCGGTACCGTGCGGGCAAATGCCATGTTCAGCGGCCCCATCGTAGAGGACAAGTTGCTCGGTCGTATTGCCATCAGCACCAGCGAAACCGACGGGTTCTACGAGAACATATTCACCAATCAGGACGATGTGGTGGATTACCTGGAAGACACCAGTGTCCGCGGCCGTCTCAAGTGGAACGTGACGGATAACCTGAGTCTGGACTTCCGCGGTGGTTACTCTGATGTCTCAGCGGGGGCTATTAACTTCAATGCGGGTTTCGCCATACCTGCCTTCGTAGAGGCTTTTGGTGCGCCTAACTACAACCAGGATGTTAACGATGTTGATTTCCGTTTTGTCTTTAACACGCCCGGTGAGAACGAGCAGACCACTACCGACTTTGCCGTCAAGCTCGATTGGGCCCTCGATTTTGCAGACCTGGTGGCCAATGTCGCTTACAGCGACCTCGAGGAATCGTTGCTTTCTGACGGAACCGCCGCCACGTTCTATGGCTACGAGCTGACACCCTCCTGTCAGGCCGGTCGGGGAGAACTGAACAGTTCTACCCGCCCCGATCTTTTCGGCGAGCCTTTCAATCCCTTTGGTGTACTGCCGCCCGGCGCCGACTTCCTGGGCGTCTACGGTCCCTACAATCCCCTTACCTGCGATGGCTATCAATACCAGGAGCGGAACCAGGAAGACATCAGCATCGATGCCCGCCTGGTGGGACCTGAGGATGATGCTATTCGCTGGATTGCCGGTGTGTACTACGCGGATATCGATCGGGAATCGCTGGTGGGCTACGGAGCAGATCAGGGACAGGGCTTCCTCAAGCAGCCCTACGTCGATCCTACCGGGCCGAACCCTACGGACCTCCTGTTTTGGGATGAATTCAACACTGAGGTTTATGCTATTTATGGTCAGCTGGAGTTTGATCTCTCTGACACCATGGAGCTGGCCTTTGCCCTGCGCTACGACCGGGAAGAGCGGGAAGTCAGTAACAAGGTGCCCAACGTTCTCAACTCCGGTCTGAACGTTAACCTTCTTGACCCTGCAACCGGTGCGCCCCTGCCGATCAACCCTGCCTTTGGCAACAACCCCAACGGCATACCGGATCGTGCCCGGGACTTCAGCCAGTTTCAGCCCAAAGCGACCTGGAACTGGGCTGCTAGCGATGCGGTGAATGTTTACGCTAGCTATGGTCTGGGATTCCGCAGTGGTGGTTTTAATGCCATCGGTACCGAGGACCTTCTCAATTTCTGGTTTAACGCCGGCTTTGGCGGCCCGGGTGAGGTGGTGGATGCTCAGCTTCAGGTTACCGATGATTACGACAAGGAAGTCTCCACGGCCTTCGAAGTGGGCTTCAAGTCCGAGTGGATGGATAGACGTCTTCGTTTGAATGCTGCTGCATTCCGCACCGATGTCGAGGACAATCAGTTCTTCGAGTTCTACGCAGGTCCCTTCGGTATTCTGCGAACGGTAACGACCATCGATGATCTGTATATTCAGGGCATCGAGGCAGACTTCACCTTTGTGGCCACCGAATACCTCACCGTTTATGGCGGTGTTGGCTTCATGGACTCGGAGATCGAGAAGAACGAGCACCGTCCCCTGTCTGAGGGCAATGATGTGCCCCAGGCGCCGGAGACCACGGGAAATCTGGGTGCCGAGCTGAGCTTCCCCGTGGGCGGCAATATGCAACTGGTGAGCCGTGTCGACTGGCAATACACCGGAGAGATGTGGTTCCACACGCTCCAGGGTGAAGAAACGCCGACGATCTGGAACGCCTTCTTCGGTCCCGGGTTCAACCAGAACTTCTCCAAGTCCTCCCGCGATGCCTTCAGCACCGTGGACTTGCGGGTAGGACTTGAGGGTGATAACTGGGCGGTGACCGCGTGGGGTCGTAACATTACCGACGAGGAATATCTGCAGGAAGTCATTCCTACGCCAGAGTTCGGGGGCAGCTTTTTGCATCCCTCGGCCCTGCGAAGCTACGGGGTAGACTTCCGCTACAGCTTCTAGCTGCAGCTGTAGTGATTCAACAGTGATAAGGCGCCTGCGGGCGCCTTTTTTTTGCGGGGTGTTTTCCGCCTGACTAGTTGTCGCCTTCTTTGTGGGCGCGGAGCAACACCTCAACACGCGGGCCATACATGGGCATGCCGTATAGATAGCCCTGAAATTGCTTGCAGCCAAGGCTTTGCAGAACACGCGCCTGTTCCTCATGTTCGATACCTTCGGCAATGACTGGTAGGCCCATGGCCTCGCCCAGAGCGAGAACAGCGCCGGCAATGCTGCGATCGCTGTCGTCGCTGGTGATGTGATCCACGAAGGATTTGTCCAGCTTGAGTCGATCAATGGGCATGCGCTTGAGGTAGGAGAGAGAGGAATAGCCCGTGCCGAAGTCGTCGATGGCAAACATCACGCCGAGGGCGCGCAATTTGTGCATGCTCTCAATGAGTCTCTCCGTGTCTCTTACCAATACGCTTTCGGTGAGCTCAAGCTCGAGTTTTTCCGGGGGGAACCCCGTGTCTGCGAGAACTTGATGAACCCGGTCCACAAAATCCTCTTCGCGAAACTGCGGCGCTGAGACGTTAACCGCCAGGTGACCGAACTGCAGTCCGTCGGCAATCCACTGGCTGCCTTGCTTGCAGGATTGCTCGAGCACCCAATGACCGATATCCCGGATAAGTCCTGTGCGTTCCGCCTGGGGAATAAACTGTGTGGGGGAGACAGTGCCAAGCGGGGGGTGATGCCAGCGCAGGAGTACTTCGAGACCCAGGAGCGACTGATCCTCCGTGTTGACCTGGGGCTGGAATGCGAGACGGAACTCCTTGCGAGCGATAGCTTCACGTAGCGCGGAGTCAATGAGCACATTCTGAAACGCCTGACGGGTGAGGTGCTCGGAGTAAAAGCGAAAGGTGTCCCGCCCCTGATCCTTGGCGTTGTACATGGCTGCATCGGCGTTACTCATGAGCGTTTCAGCGGTTTGCCCGTCATCGGGATAAATGCTGATACCTATGCTGGCGCTCACGGAGATGCTGCGACCTTCCAAAATCATGGGTTTGCGCAGGACACCTATAATTTTCTCGGCAATAGTAGTGGCGTCGTCGTAAGTTCTAATATCGTCCAGTACCATGAGGAATTCATCGCCGCCGATGCGCCCCACACTGTCGTCGTCCCGCAGCACATTCCGTAGGCGATCGGCGGTTGCCCGCAGAAGTCTGTCGCCCGCGAGGTGACCCAGGCTGTCATTGATGTTCTTGAATCCGTCGATGTCCAGGAAAAAAACCGCGAGACGGTCTGAGCGTCTCTGGGCTCTACGGACGCCGTGCTCCAGCCGTTCATTAATGAGGAAACGATTGGGGAGGTTGGTGAGCGGGTCGTAATGCGCCAGCTTCTGCAACTGTTCTTCCGTTTCCTTGAGCTGACTGATGTCTGTGAAAATCGCCATGTAGCCCCCGTCGGGTCCATCGATTTTGCTGATGGTGAGAAGCTCGGGGAAGACGGTGCCAGATTTTCGACGGTTCCATATCTCTCCTCGCCACACGCCGTCTTTTTGCATGGTCCGCCACATGTCCGCGTAAAAGTCTGCATCGTGGCGACCAGAACGAAGGAGGTTTGTCGATTGACCAATGGCTTCTTCACGGCTGTAACCGGTAATGCGAGAAAACGCGACATTAACGTCACGGATACGCCCGTCCGTATCAGAGATGAGGATGCCTTCTCCGCTGTTCTTGAACACCGCAGCCGCTTGGAACAGTCCGCGCCGGGCGGCGTGCTCCTGAGAAATATCCTGCCCTAGCGCACAGATAACGGATTCACGCTCTGCGGTAGCCGCGGACCAGGCGATAACGCGATAGCTGCCATCCTTGTGTCGCACGCGATTCTCAAAGTACAGGACGTTCATTCCCTTCGAGAGCTTGCCCATTTCCTTGAAGGTGACTTCCAGGTCCTGAGGGTGGACAAGATCAAGAATTTTTTTGGCTCTTAGCTCGGCTTCGGTGTAGCCCAGCACCAGCTGCCAGGCGCTGTTGGTCAGGCGTATCTCTCCGTCAATGGAGGCCACCAGATGCAGGCCATTCGGTTGTTGGAAAAAAGCGTCATAGTACTGCTCGGCGCTGCGCTGGGAGGTCACGTCAAGCAACACACCCGCGGCGTGGGTGACAGTAGCGTCAGCGGACGCGTAGCTCTGCCCAATGGCGCGGTACCAGCGAATGCCGCCGTCCTCCAATAGAGCACGAAAATCGACCTTGATGAGTCCCGGGGCGCTTACAAGCTCGCTCATTGCCGCCTGAAACTCGGCAGCGTCCTCATTGAGAATCTGTGTGATGATGGTGTCGATGCTGAGGGGTAACTCATCATCGCGCACCTGGAGCATCTCAATGCCATCGTCCGACAGCTGAAATGCCCCGCTGGTCGCATCCCAGCGCCAGGTGCCAATGCCGGCCTCCAGAAATACCGCCTCGCTCTGGGGCAATAGGTGCGTTGTGCTTACCACCGCTACCGCCTCGTCAGAATTCACACTGTCGAGTGTAGATGCCTTTTGAGGGGAGCGCCATTTGCGCGTATGACAGTTTTGTTACACGGGGCGCAGGGAGCGGGCCGTCCGCCGCCGAGGCTATTCGATCGTGGTTTCGTCCTTTATAGATGATGTTAAATTGCATTCAAAATCGACCCAGTGGGTCAATTTGTAATATTGATAATCGAACAAACCATCACGATCCCTATCGATATGATCTTCACATATTGCAGTAGCAGTCGGAGTCAAGACTAGTATGAAGCTGCGGCTCCTGAAGCTCCTCGTCCTTTACCTTACCTCAGCGTTCTTCATCGCGGTGACCACGGTGGGCCTAATCAACACTTACCTGGGGGTCGATAGCCCGCTGCGGCCGGTGGTCGATAGAGCTGTATCCCTACTGCCTCCATTGCCAGCGTTTATTGAACGAATGACGGAGAAGGGACTGAGCGATTTGGTTGATCGGAGTGGAATCCAGACCGTACAGAATGCCGTCGCTAAGGCTGGCCGAGGCGCATGGCACCAGCCAGCCGACGATATGAGCCTCCTCTGCGGAGCACCGGATGTATCCACGGTTCCAGTCTGGTCTGCCCGCACCACTTATACCTGGGTGGACGAGACCGGTGTTCGGAATTTTGGCGATGAGCCACCCTCCGAACTCACCGCTGATACGTTGGGTGTGGATGAGGGCAACCGTGACTTTGAGACTCAGGTGATCTGGGATGGCGTGACGCCCAATCGTGCGCTTGAGGGGCGATTACGCGGAGGCGCAATGCGCATCTACGAACAATGGGGTCAATGGATCGGCCGAGATCGTCTGGTGCGTAGCCAAGTGGCCCTGCGTATCACCGGTGATCGCAAACGCTTTCTTGACGCTTGGGGCGGTGATGCCAATGGACCAATGCCGTCAGGTTTTTATAGCCTTGCGCGAAACGAGGCCGTAGCATTTTATGATCCTCGCAAGATGAGCGAAGCCCGTTTGCTTGAAGTAATCTTTCACGAAGTTGCACACCTAATATCGACCTGGCAGGTCGGTGTACTACCGCCTTGGTACGGAGAAGGTCTGGCTGAATATTTTGAGTCTATGCAGGTGCAATGGCAGTCCGCGAAATTTCGAACGCGCAGTGAATGGAGTGAGCGTGCAGAGCGTAGTGGGGTCATGCCGCTTCCACAGCTCATTGCGCTTGATTCCAGGCGATGGTTTGCGGGTGACATCCAGTCGCGTTACCTGACTGCCGGTGCTCTCGTCGCATTTATGATGACTACGGATCCAGGGCGTGACGGGTTGATGGCACTGGCGCAGAGGGCCCAGAAAGCACGATGTGCACCAAGCAATGCAAAACAGCGCTGGTCGCCCGCCGGCTACCCCGGCGGGGTCCAAGGACTCGACAGCGCTCTTCGGCGCTGGCTTTACTACCCCGGTTGACTTGGGCCGTGCCGCAGGGTGCAGTTTATGTCGAAGGTCCTTCGAAGCGACCGGAGTTTACTCCCCATCTCCAAACACATGACGACTACAGAAGATGCGTTGAGAATTTTACAAATGGCTTTGTCGATCGGCGGTGCAAGTGACTAACTGGTTTTCCCTTTTACTAACTTGTTTTGTCTTTCACATCATCCCTGCTGCTTTCCCGGAAGCTGTCGATGGATGGGCAGGCGCAGAACAGATTGCGGTCGCCATAGACGTTGTCAATACGACTGACGGGCGGCCAGTATTTATCCTGCTGTAAGGAATCCATGGCGAAGGCGGCCTGTTGGCGGCTGTAACTATGGAGCCATTCTTCGGCGGTGAGGTCCCGAAGCGTGTGCGGAGCGTTTACCAGTGGGTTGTCTTCAAGAGACCAGCGGCCGTTTTCCACTTCGCGGATCTCCTCCCGAATCGTAATCAGGGCGTCACAGAAGCGATCGATTTCTGCGAGGGACTCCGACTCTGTGGGCTCGATCATCAGGGTGCCCGCCACGGGGAAGGACATGGTCGGCGCATGGAAGCCAAAATCCATAAGGCGCTTTGCGATGTCTTCTTCGCCGATACCGCTCCCTTCCTTGATGGGCCTGATATCAATAATGCACTCATGGGCCACGGTGCCGCTGCTACCGGTGTAGAGCACGGCGTAATGATCGCGCAGGCGATGGGCAATGTAGTTGGCCGACACGATGGCAACCTTGCTCGCATGGGTCAGACCGTAGGCACCCATGAGCGCAATATAAGCCCAGGATATCGGCAGGATGGATGCACTTCCATAAGGCGTAGCACAGACTACGTCGTTGTCGGCGGACAGGCCCGGCACGGGCATTACAGGGTTGGAGGGAAGGAAAGGTTGGAGATGAGCTCCTACGCCGATGGGCCCCATGCCCGGCCCGCCACCACCGTGGGGTATGCAGAAGGTTTTGTGCAGGTTCAAGTGTGAAACGTCAGCACCAAACTTACCGGGGGCGGCGAGCCCGACCAGGGCATTGAGATTGGCGCCGTCGACGTATACCTGTCCGCCATGCTCGTGAACGATGGTGCAGACTTCGACGATGCCCTCTTCAAATACGCCGTGGGTAGAGGGATAGGTGACCATGATCGCCGCCAATTCTGTGCTGTGCTTTTCTGCCTTTTGGCGCAGGTCAGCGATATCCACATTGCCCAGCGCATCGCACTCCACGATCACCACGCGCATGCCGGCAAGTACAGCGCTAGCCGGGTTTGTACCGTGGGCGGAGGAGGGTATCAGGCAGATATTGCGATCATGATCACCGCGGCTTTCGTGGTAGCGCTTGATCACCAGCAAACCCGCATATTCCCCCTGGGAGCCGGCGTTAGGTTGCAGCGACACTGCGTCATAACCAGTACACTCGGTGAGCATGCGCTCCAGATCGGTGAGTAATTGTCCATAGCCCTTGGCTTGATCAGCGGGGGCGAAGGGATGCATGGCCCCAAAGCCTTCCCAGGTGACTGGCAGCATTTCCGTCGTGGCATTGAGCTTCATAGTGCAGCTACCCAGAGCAATCATGGAGCGATTGAGGGCAATGTCCTTGCTCTCCAGGCGACGCATGTAGCGCAGCATCTCTGTTTCTGAGTGGTATTCGTTGAACAGGGGATGCTGGAGGTAATCCACATCCCGCTGTAAATCAGCGGGTATGCCGCTCTCGGTGCCGAGCGCGTCCACGTTTACTGACTCACCTGTAATGACGTCAATCAGCAGTGCGAGGTCCGCCCGGGTGGTGGTCTCGTCCAGGGAAATCCCCAGAGTGTCATCCTTGTCGCAACGGAGATTGACGTCGTTCGCTGCAGCACGGGCGAGGATGGCCTCTCGCTGGTCTTTGGGGTTGATGGTCAGGGTGTCGATGAAATGGCTGTTCTCAACAGAGATACCGCTTTCGCGCAGGGCGCTCGCAAGACCTGCAGTCAATAGTTGCACGCGTTCGGCAATGCGACGCAAACCTTCCGGACCGTGATACATGGCATAGAAGGCGGCCATCACCGCCAGCAGGGCCTGCGCGGTGCAAATGTTGCTCGTGGCCTTTTCCCGGCGTATGTGTTGCTCTCGGGTTTGCATGGCCATGCGCAGGGCCGGGCGGCCGTCGCGATCTACCGACACGCCGATAATGCGCCCGGGGGTGGAGCGCTTGTAGGCATCCCGCGTAGCAAAAAATGCAGCGTGAGGGCCTCCATAGCCCATGGGCACACCAAAGCGCTGGCTGTTGCCTACAACAACATCGGCTCCCAATTCTCCCGGTGCTTTGAGCAATAACAACGCTAGAAGATCACTGGCGACCACAACGAGGGTGTTTTTTGCGTGGGCGCTTTCGATCAATGCGCTGGGATCTCTCACCTGCCCACTGCTGCCCGGATACTGCACAAACAGTCCGAATGCGTCGCCCTCCTGCAATTCGGACTCTGCGTCGCCATGCACAATTTCTATACCCAGGGGTTCCGCTCTGGTTTTTAGTACCGCCAGGGTCTGCGGGTGACAATCGCTGTCCACGATAAAACGTGTGCTTTTGTTCTTTTTGTTTACCCGTTGAGTGAGCGTCATGGCCTCTGCGGCTGCGCTTGCCTCGTCCAGCATGGAGGCGTTGGCCAGCTCCATACCGGTGAGGTCCATGATGACCTGTTGGTAGCTGAGCAGTGCTTCCAGACGACCCTGGGATATTTCTGCCTGATAGGGTGTGTAAGCGGTGTACCAGCCTGGATTCTCGAGAACGTTTCTTTGAATGACCGCCGGCGTGTGCGTCCCGTAATAACCCATGCCGATAAAATTCTTGCAGAGGTGGTTTTTCTCCGCCATGGCTTTCAGTCGGGCAATAACATCTACCTCCCGCTGCGGGCCGTCCAGGTTCATGGCAGCGTTCAGGCGAATGTTCGTGGGGACCGTGGCATCGATGAGCGCGTCAACGCTGGCATAACCCACCGCCAGCGCCATTTCGCTTTGCTGCGCTTCGTTGGGGCCTATGTGCCGCGCGATGAATTCATCGTGACCTTCAAGATTTGTCAGGCGATCCATGCTCATATCGGGTTTCCGGAGTTGGGGGAGAAGCGTGGCAGAAAAGCTGGTCATTTTAGCAGCGTCGCCAACAGGGCAGCAATTCACGTGGCAGTTTTGTATATCTTATTACGAGGCTCCATTACACTTTCGGACTGCTGACAGGAGTGACTTTGGAGCAATAGCGGATGGATCTGGGGAACATTGATGCCGTAGCGGCGGGACTGTGTGAAAAGCGGCTGGCGCGTGTCGGCGAACATCTTGATCGTAGCTACGTTAAGCCAGGAAAGATTACTGGCTGTCTGACCGCGGTATTGCGGGGAGGGCAGCTCGCCTACCTACAGGGCCTGGGTGACCGTGACAGGGAGCGTCAGCTTCCCATGACCACAGACACGCTGTTCCGCATTTATTCCATGACCAAGCCCATTGTCTCGCTGGCGCTGATGACCCTGTGGGAGCGGGGGCTATTCACCCTCGATGATCCCGTCCATCGCTTTATCCCCGCCTGGAAAGACCTTCGGGTCCGTGAAGGGGGCGCCTGGCCCGAGTTTCAAACGCGGCAGGTCGATCGTCCCATGCGTATCCGCGATCTGCTGACCCATCAGTCAGGTCTTACCTATGATTTTATGCAGACCACGGAAATCGATCGCGCCTATCGAAAGATGAAGGTGGCATGGCCGAGCAAAAATTACACGCTGGATGACATGATCGAACAGCTGGCGACGCTGCCGCTGGAATTCTCCCCCGGGGAACGCTGGAACTATTCTGTTGCCACCGATGTGGTGGGTTTCCTCATTGAGCGCATCAGCGGACAAAGTCTGCCGGAGTATCTTCGCGCGGTGATTTTTGAACCCCTGGGAATGCGCGATACGGCCTTCAGTCCCCGGGAGGATCAATTGGACCGCTTCGCTTCCTGCTATACGCGAGATGCGCAAAAGCGCGTGGTGCTTCAGGACGATGCCCAGGCGTCCCGCTACATGGATAGAAGTTTTTATTCCGGAGGCGGCGGTTTGGTATCCACGGTTGAGGACTATCTGCGTTTCTGTCAGATGCTCCTTGGCGGCGGTGCGGCGAACGGTCAGCGAATCATTGGCCGCAAAACACTGGAGCTCATGGTGGCGAATCATTTGCCGGGCGGTGCCGACCTGGCCAGCGTTGCCATGGCAGGCTTTACCGAGACGGACCACGAGGGCGTTGGTTTCGGGTTGGGCTTTGCGTCCAAAGTTGACCCGGTAAAGAATGGTTATCCTGCCTCCCGGGGTAGTTACTACTGGGGGGGCATGGCCAGCACGCTCTTCTGGGTGGATCCCGCCGAAGAGCTTGCCGTGGTCTTCATGACGCAGCTCATACCTTCAAGTACCTTCAATTTTCGGGGGCAGCTGGAAGCCCTGGTATATGCGGCGCTGAACTAGGGATTAGTCAGTCCCGGGAATAGCGCACATCCAGTATCTCGAGTTCCCTGAGCCCTCCGGGACTCTCAAGGTTGACGCAGTCGCCTGCGCTCTTTCCCAGCAGCGCACGGGCAATGGGGGAGTCGATGGACACCTCGCCGCGGGCGGATTCAAATTCGTCGGGTCCCAGGATCGTAACGGTCTGGGAGATGGCATGTTGATCTTCGACCTCGACCGTGGCGCCAAAGAAAACGCGCGCGGTGTCCGCCGGGGGCTCCCGCACTACCTGCAGCACTTCGAGGCGCTTGGAGATAAAACGCACGCGCCCGTCGATCTCCCGAAGTCGCTTCTTGCCATAGATGTAGTCACCGTTTTCTGAGCGGTCGCCGTTCCTGGCGGCATCCTGCACCGCCAGGGCAACCACCGGGCGCTCCTGGCGCCATAGCCGATCAAGCTCCGCCCGCAGCCGCGCCTCACCGGCAGCAGTGATCAGTGGCGTCCCTTTCGGGCGTGGTGCTCTATAGCGTCCCATGAGCCTTATTCTAACGCGCCTGAATGCTCTGGCGGTTAGGGAAGGCGGCTGCGAGGCCCCGTCAGCGTTAAGAAGGCGCTATCTATTGCCCGCGGTATTGAGGGCGCACTAAACTGACTCAATGAAAAAATACAGAACAATGCCAGGGGCTATTGCAGCCGCGGCTGCATTATCACTGAACGCGTCGGCCTGGGGACAGTGCGTTACGGTGCAGGGAGACCCGGTGGAGGGGGGGCTGATCTGGGCAAAGGTGAGCCCGGGTGAAACAGTCAGGCTTGATGATAGGTCCCTGCCCGTGCTTCCCAATGGTTACGTGGTCGCGGGATTTCATCGTGATTCACCGGCGCTCAGCGTTTTGAAAGTGGGCGCAGACTGCGAGCTTGAGCTGCGCGTCGCGCAACGCGAGTACCGCATACAAAGAGTGGAAGGCGTTCCCCAGCGCACCGTAACGCCGCCAAAAGAGCAATTGGAGCGTATTCGAAGGGAGCGTCAGCGCGTGGCCGCTGCGAAAGCGAAGCTTGTGGAACGCCCCGATTGGCTCATGCAGATCGATGGGGGCTTTGTGTGGCCCGTCGAAGGACCGATTTCCGGCGTTTACGGGAGCCAGCGTGTATACAACGGTAAGCCGGGGAGTCCTCACTATGGCGTGGACATTGCTGTACCGACAGGGACCGCGGTCTATGCGCCGGCGGCGGGACAGGTGACACTGGCCGAGGCCGATCTCTTTTACTCAGGGGGCACCGTCATTCTCGATCACGGTTACGGTCTCTCCTCGTCTTTCCTGCACATGAGCGCGGTGACCGCAAAGGTAGGTGACGAACTTGCCCAGGGCGACAAGATCGGAGAGGTCGGGGCCACGGGTCGGGCAACGGGGCCCCATCTGGACTGGCGTATGAGCTGGCAGGACCGGCGGGTGGATCCCCAGAGACTGGTGCCGCCCATGGCCCTGGACGACGAGACTCCCGCAGCCAAGTAACGCTATCTTGCAGAGGAAACCCCGAGAGAGCGCGATGTTGACTTGCCCGCTATAGCCTTCCGGCCCTCGCAAAGGGCGCAGTTGCGAGGCTCCCAGCCAGGAACACGGCGGAGATCATCTTGTTGATTGACGTGGTCTTTACTCGCAGGGTTTGAAAGGACGAAAAATGTCCTGCAACCCGCCGGCAAACACAAGAGAAACCCTCTTCGGTACTCCAGTAAGCGCCCAAAAAACCGTATACTGGCGCTTTTTTATCCAGAAGGAAAAATCCCCGTGCTCGACAAGAAGCTTTTGAGCATCCTGGTATGCCCCGTGAGCAAGGCTCCTCTGGAGTACAACGAGGCAAGCGAGGAGCTGTTTTGCAAAGCCAGCGGTCTGGCTTATCCGGTACGTGATGGCATACCTGTCATGCTCGAAGAGGAAGCGCGTCAACTCACCGCAGACGAAAAACTCGGTTGAGATAAGGGCCCGGGGAAGCGCGGGTGCAGGCCCACTCGCGCCGAGTTGCGCGGCTATTACATTTTCTACATTTTCACGAAAGTACCCTATGGAAGGAGGTAGATATTAGTTATGGCGGACAGTATTTTCACAAAAATCATCAACGGTGAGATTCCCGCAGAAAAAATCTACGAGGATGAACACTGCATCGCCATCTACGACATCAATCCCCAGGCGCCGGTACACGTGCTGCTCATCCCTAAAAAGATTATCGAAAAGCTGTCTGACGCTGAAGATTCTGATCAGGCACTTCTGGGACACCTGATGCTGGCGGCGGGGAACGTGGCCCGACAGTTGGGCGTCGCTGATGCTTTCCGACTGATCATCAACAACGGTGAGGGCGTGGGGATGACGGTACACCATCTCCATATGCACATTATTGCAGGCAGCACCCTCAGTGAAGGTAAAATGGTGGGTTGAATCCGCCACACCTTTGTTCCTGAGTCGGCGCAAGCAATCGCACCGACAACTAATACTACATTTGCCATCCGGCAGCCCCGGAGTGCTATCAGAGAGAGCAAGTCATGAAAACCGGAGAAATCCGCGAGGCGTTTCTCGCCTATTTTGAGTCCCACGAACACCAGCGTGTACCCAGTAGCTCTCTGGTGCCCGCTGATGACCCGACGCTGCTGTTTACCAATGCGGGCATGAACCAGTTCAAGGACGTGTTCCTGGGCGCTGAGTCCCGACCTTACAGCCGGGCGGTGAGTGCCCAGCGCTGCGTCCGTGCGGGCGGAAAGCACAACGATCTGGAGAATGTGGGCTACACCGCACGACACCACACGTTCTTCGAGATGTTGGGCAACTTCAGCTTTGGCGATTACTTCAAACGGGAGGCGATTCGCTTTGCCTGGGACTTTCTTACGGTGCAGTTGGGCCTTCCCAGGGAAAAGCTGTGGGTCACGGTGCATATCACCGATGACGAGGCTGAGAAAATCTGGATAGAGGATATCGGCTTTCCCGCTGAGCGTATCTCCCGGCTGGATGAAGACAATTTCTGGCAGATGGGGGATACGGGACCCTGCGGACCGAGCTCCGAGGTGTTCTATGACCATGGTGAGGATGTGCCCGGGGGGCCTCCCGGCAGTGCCGATGATGATCTCGATCGTTACATTGAGATCTGGAACCTGGTCTTCATGCAGTACAACCGCAGTGCCGACGGCGAGATGGCGCCGCTGCCCAAGCCCTCCGTGGACACCGGGATGGGTTTGGAGCGTATTGCCGCGATTCTCCAGGGCGTGCACAGCAACTACGAGATCGATCTGTTCCAGGCGCTGATTCAATCTGCCGCTGAGGTGGTGGGCACCGATGACCTGAAGGCATCCTCGCTACGGGTTATTGCGGACCATATCCGATCCAGTGCTTTCCTCATTATCGATGGCGTGCTCCCGGGCAACGAGGGCCGGTCCTACGTGCTCCGTCGCATCATGCGCCGGGCAATCCGCCACGGTAACAAGCTGGGTGCCGACTCTCTGTTTTTCCACAAGCTTGTTTCGTCGCTGGTCGTACAAATGGGCGATTTCTATCCCGAGCTGCGCGAGCAGAAGACGCGTATTGAAGACGTGATCCGGGGTGAGGAAGAGCAATTTGCCCGCACCCTCGAGCAGGGCATGGTGATACTCGATGAAGCATTGGCCGCCATGGACGGGACCGTTATTCCCGGCGATGTGGTGTTCAAGCTCTATGACACCTATGGATTCCCCGTGGATCTCACCAATGATATTGCCAGGGAGCGTGACTTCAGTCTGGATATGCAGGGCTATGAAGCCGCCATGCAGGCTCAGCGCGCGCGCTCCAAAGAAGGCGGTGCTTTTGCCGTCGATTACAACACCACGCTTACCTTGGCGGGGGAAACGCTGTTTACCGGTTATGACCAAAGCACCGGCAGCGGGGAAGTTGTTGCGCTGCTACGTGACGGCGAGGAGGTTACGGCCCTGAATGCCGGTGATAGCGGCGTAGTCATCCTTGATCGCACACCCTTTTACGGTGAGTCCGGCGGACAGGCCGGGGATAGTGGATATCTCAGCAGCGACGGACTTCGCTTCGAAGTGAGCGATACCACCAAAGCTCAGGGGCATCATCTCCACCACGGCGAGGTGCTTGAGGGCACCATCGCTGTGGGTGACTCGTTGCACTGCGAAATCGACAACGCGCTGCGCCACAAGACACGCCTGAATCACTCGGCGACGCATCTGCTCCACGCCGCCTTGCGCTATGAACTGGGAGAGCATGTGGCCCAGAAGGGGTCTTTGGTGGACGGGCAGCGCCTGCGTTTTGACTTCTCCAACCCCGAGGCAATGACTTCAGCGCAGCTGCGGGCGGTGGAGGACAGCGTCAACGCCCAAATCCGTGCCAATGCCGAGGTCACTACGCAGGTCATGTCCATGGATGAGGCCCGCGACGCGGGTGCCATGGCGCTATTCGGAGAGAAATACGGCGACGAAGTTCGGGTGCTGACCATGGGCGAGAACGAATTTTCTGTAGAGCTCTGTGGAG
The DNA here is from genome assembly GCF_965660375.1 of Congregibacter sp. Taxonomy (GTDB): domain Bacteria; phylum Pseudomonadota; class Gammaproteobacteria; order Pseudomonadales; family Halieaceae; genus Congregibacter. Next base: position 151,111 of record NZ_CBFHZO010000118.1, read on the forward strand.
GTACCCACGTGGGGCGAACCGGCGACATCGGCCTGTTTCGCATTGTGTCAGAGGGCGGTCTTGCCTCCGGTGTCCGCCGTATTGAAGCCGTGACGGGAGAGCACGCCCTTCGTGAAATACGTGCCGTTGATGACGCTCTCGCGGGGGTTTGTGAGGTGATTCGCGCAACCACAGACAACGTCAGTGACAAGGTGGCGGCCCTAAGGAGCCAAAATCGTGACCTGGAAAAGGAACTCGCGCGCCTGAAGCAGAAATTGGCCTCATCAGCGGGCAGCGACATTACCGCCTCGGCGATCGATGTGGACGGCGTGAAGGTCCTTGCGGCGGCAGTCGACGGTGCCGATCCCGGTGCGTTACGCGGGATTATGGATCAGTGCAAGAACAAGCTGGGTAGCGGCGTGATTCTGCTGGCCGCGGTGAATGACGAGAAGGTGGCCCTGGTGGCGGGAGTGACAAAAGACCTCACGGACCGCGTGCGCGCCGGCGATCTCATGCGGGAGTTCGCAGGACGCCTGGGCGGCAAGGGCGGCGGTCGGCCCGATATGGCCCAGGGCGGCGGCACCGAGCCCGCCTTGTTGCCCGCCGCTCTGGAAGCGGTGCCCGCGTGGGTGTCTGAGAACCTGAAGGCTTGAGATGGCGCTGATCGTTCAAAAATTCGGCGGCACCTCCGTAGGTTGTGTGGAACGTATCGAGCAGGTGGCTGACAAGGTGGCCCGTTTTCGGGATCAGGGTCATGACATTGTAGTTGTGGTCTCGGCGATGAGTGGCGAGACCAACCGTCTCATCGACCTGGCGCAGCAGATACAGGATCAGCCCGTGCCCCGGGAAATGGACGTGCTTGTGTCCACGGGCGAGCAGGTGACCACCGCTCTCCTGGCGATGGCGCTGCAAAAGCGCGGCAAGGCGGCAAAAAGCTACAACGGTTCCCAGGTACGCATTCTCACGGATGACGCGCATACCAAGGCGCGAATTCGGGAAATCGACGACGTCAGGCTCCACGCGGATCTCGACGCCGGTAACGTCGTGGTGGTTGCCGGGTTCCAGGGTGTGGATGAGCACGGCAATATCACAACCCTGGGTCGGGGTGGTTCAGATACGACGGCCGTGGCCCTGGCAGCGGCTTTAAAGGCCGATGAGTGTCAGATCTACACCGATGTGGATGGGGTTTACACCACGGATCCCCGGGTCGTGGACGGTGCAAAGCGTCTGGACAAAATCACCTTTGAAGAAATGCTGGAAATGGCCAGCATGGGATCCAAGGTGTTGCAGATTCGGGCTGTGGAATTCGCGGGGAAGTACAACGTGCCCCTGCGGGTGCTGCACAGCTTTCAGGATGGGCCGGGCACCCTTATCAGCCTTGAAGAAGAGGAAGACCCTATGGAAACCCCTACAATCGCCGGCATCGCATTCAATCGTGACGAGGCCAAGCTCACTATTCTCGGCGTACCCGATATGCCCGGGGTCGCTTTCAAGATTCTGGGCCCCATTGGTCATGCAAACATTGAGGTCGACGTAATTGTTCAGAACGTCGCCGAGGACAACAGCACGGACTTTACCTTTACCGTGTCCCGCAGTGAGTTGGCGCGGGGTGAAGAGATTCTCAAACAGATCGCTGCGGAACTGGGTGCCCGGGAAGTCCGTTCCGACAGCCGCATCGCGAAAATTTCTGTCGTGGGGGTCGGCATGCGATCTCACGCCGGTGTGGCCAGTCAGATGTTTGAGGCTTTGGCCGACGTGGGAATCAATATCCAGATGATTACCACCTCGGAGATTAAAATCTCGGTGATTATCGAAGAGAAGTTTCTGGAACTTGCCGTGCGTGCCCTCCACTCATCCTTTGGACTGGATGCGGAACCTCAGGAAGAGTCCGCTGCCTAAGTTCTGGGAGCGCAGCGTAAGGCCGGCGCCAACATAGGACGGAATACATGCTAATCCTGACACGGAAAGAGGGCGAATCGTTGAGGCTGGGTGACGACATCACGGTCACCGTGGTCAGCGTGAAAGGCGGTAATGTACGCATTGGTATCAACGCCCCCCGCGATCTGGCGGTGCATCGCGAGGAGATCTACGACAAGATCGCTGGAGGCGACGCCGGCACCGAGTCCCCCGTTAGCGACAATAGCTAGTCTGGAGTGCGCCGGTATCTCTCATGAGCGATGATTACGAAGCGATACCGTTGCCCCATGTTCAGAAACTGTCAGACAAAGAATCGCGGGAGCATGCCTTAAGTTATCTTGAGCATGTCCGCAAGAGGCACTCGGTGCGTGACTTTGCTGCCACACCGGTCCCTAAAGACATCATAGAAGCCTGCGTTCGCGCGGCGGGCACAGCTCCGAGCGGCGCCAACCACCAACCCTGGCACTTTGCCTGCATTAGCGACCCCCGTGTCAAACGTGAGATTCGGGAGGCCGCAGAAATTGAGGAGGCCGAGTTTTACGGCGGCCGTGGCGGAGATGAGTGGCTTAAAAACCTTAGCAAACTCGGTACGGATCAGTTCAAGCCGTTTCTGGAGACCGCCCCCTGGCTTATCGCGATTTTTGTGGAGCGTCAGGGCACGGACGAAAAGGGTAAGAAACGTAAGAACTATTACATGTCAGAGTCCGTGGGTATCGCTACGGGCTTTCTGTTGAATGCGCTGCACAGCGCTGGATTGGGCACCCTGACGCATACACCCAACCCTATGAAGTTTCTCAGCAACATCCTGAAGCGGCCGGCTACCGAGCGTCCCTACATGCTGATTGTGGTGGGGCATCCTGCAGAAGATGCCACGGTGCCGGCAGCAGCGCTTCAAAAAAAGCCGCTTGAAGAAATCGCGAGTTTTTTTGTGGATGGGAGCGAAGACTCCCCGGAGACGGGTAATACGGGTTTGACCCGCTAGAAGACGGTGGTATCATCCCGCGCCTTATGGAGAAGTGGCCGAGTGGCTGAAGGCGCGCCCCTGCTAAGGGCGTATACGTTAATAGCGTATCGAGGGTTCGAATCCCTCCTTCTCCGCCATTTTTTCCCGTCTGCGTTCGACGCGGAAAAGGGAATTAGGTGGTAAACTAAACGCGTTTTAGAGGGGCCCTGAAGGGGCCCTTTTTCATTCAAGGTTCCGGGCAGAGAATGATACGATCTGCTCTCCGCCACTGGAGGTGGCTATGTCAGACATCGCGGTTGGAATTATCATGGGATCACGTTCCGATTGGGACGTAATGGAAGGTGCCGCTCTCATGCTTGAGCAGCTGGGCATACCCTACGAGGCGAAGGTTGTTTCAGCTCACCGAACGCCTGATCGACTCTATGACTACGCGCGCAGTGCGCGTGACCGCGGCTTGAAGGCGATTATTGCTGGTGCCGGCGGTGCGGCCCATCTGCCCGGTATGACGGCGGCTATGACGCCTGTGCCAGTGCTGGGTGTGCCTGTGGATGCCACCGTGCTGAATGGTATTGATGCGCTAATGTCTATTGTGCAAATGCCCAAAGGCGTGCCAGTGGCCACGTTTGCAGTGGGTAAGCCTGGCGCGGTCAATGCGGCCTTGTTTGCAGCGGCGATGCTTGCCAATGATGACCGTGATATACGCAAGGCTCTCGATAGCTTTCGCGCTGCGCAAACCGACGAAGTCCCAGAGAACCCCCTTTGATTAAAAATTAAGGAGAGCACGGTGAAGCAGCGTCTTGGAATAATTGGGTGTGGTCAGCTCAGTCAGATGCTGGGTGAAGCGGCCAACCGTCTTGGGATACAGGTCTCATTTCTTTGTCTCGATGAGACGCCCGTTGTTGCGGGACTGGGACGAGTTTACTCTGAAGATGAATTGGATACCTTTCTCGCTGCCTGCGATGCGATTACCGTTGAACGTGAAAGCATTCCTGATCCTATTCTTCGTCGAGCAGCCAATGAAGTCGGTTTGGCGCCGAGCTATGAAGCGCTCGTTATATTACGCCAGCGAGATACGCAGAAAGCGATGCTCGACGAACTGGCTATTCCCACATCTCCCTGGGGAACAGCGCCAGACTCGGACGCTCTCGCACAACTCCTAGCGACGTTCCCCAGCGCGCATGTTCGTTGCAAGCGAATTTTGGGGGGTTATGACGGTGGCGGTCAGTGGCGTGTCGGTGGGGAGTATTCGATTGACGCTATACCGGAAGGCGGCTACCCGCTGATCGCGGAGGCTGAGATTGCGATTGAGCGCGAGCTCGCGATCATTGTGGGTCGCGATGAGCAAGGTGCTATTCAGTGTTACCCCATGACTGAGAACGCAATGCGCGACGGTATTCTGATCGGCAGTTTTGTGCCTGCAAGGGTGGATGAGGAAATGGCAGCGCAAGCGCAAGAGTACGCGCGGCGCCTCGTTGAACGTATGGGTTACGTTGGTGTGCTCGCGATTGAATTCTTCGTCACTGAAGGGCAACTAATCGTCAATGAAATCGCTCCTAGGGTCCACAATACCGGGCACTGGTCGATGGGTGCCTTAGGCGCAGACCAATTCATTCAGCATGTGCGCTTGGTACTGGGTGCGCCCGTGGTGGAGCCTGTACTGCAAGGGGGCGCGGCAATGGTTAATCTTCTCGATGACGCGCTTCCTAAAACGATGCCGGAAGGCCCGATTCGGACGCTCATTCAGACCTACGGAAAAGGCATACGCAAAGGGCGCAAGTTGGGTCACCTTACGTTAATTGGTCCGGATGCGGACGAGGTTCGCCGTGAGGCTGAGCGGTTAATAGTAGAGTTACATTAGGCATTACGGTGCTCTTTTACAGGTCAGTTACAGGCCAGTTTCTCGTACTACACGCCCAAATAGCGCTTCAAAGCAATGTAGTCGCTGAGTGATCTCGTGCACTCGTTGTGGTAGTTTCAAAGCAAATAGCGACATTAGTTTGGGCGTTGCCCAAGGAGAGTACCCATAATGAATCAGGCTGCAACCCTAGATGCAGGACAGTTGGCTGCATCTGTCGAAGCGACGAAACTTGAGCTAAACGCTGCTTTTCAGCGCCAACGCGCTGCGTATCTAGCAAACCCCTATCCCGATTTTGCTCAGCGCAAGCAAGATTTACTGGCGCTAAAACGTATGATCTCTGAAAACCGAGATGAGATTATTCAGGCTATCTGTGAAGACTATGGCAATCGCTCCAGCTTTGAGAGTAAATTTGCTGAAATCGTTACTGCGACTGACACCATCGGGCACACTATTAAGCAGTTAAAGGGATGGATGAAGCCCCAGCGTCGAAGCATCGACTTGACGATGTATTTCGGGGCCAAAAATCGGGTGATTCCTCAGCCCTTGGGTGTTACGGGCCTTATCGTGCCTTGGAATTTTCCGATCATGCTCTCCGTCACTCAGCTCGTTGCCGCTTTTGCTGCCGGTAATCGCGCCATGGTTAAAATGTCGGAGAACTCGGTTGCGCTTACCCGCGTCTTACGCAAAATTTCGCCAAACTATTTCCCGTTGGAAAAACTCGAGTTTTTTGAGGAGACAGGCGGTGTAGGGATCGAGTTTTCACAGATTCCTTTCGATCTCATTATTTTCACAGGCTCGGGCCAAACGGGTCGTAAAGTCATGGCTTCCGCGGCACAGAATCTGACGCCCGTCATTCTCGAGCTAGGCGGTAAAGCGCCTGCGGTCATCGACAAGTCGTTCTCGCTGCAAAAAGCAGTAGAACGCATTTTATTTGTTAAGCGCTTCAACGCCGGTCAAATCTGCACTAACGTCGATTATGTGTTTGTGCACAAAACGCAGATCGAGGAGTTTGTTACCCTCTGTAAGGAGTGGGCAGCTAAGCACTGTGCCGATATCAATGCCGATGATTACACGTCGATTATTGACGACCTGTCATTTAAGCGATTGCAAGACACGCTAGTAGATTGCCAAGAAAAAGGCGCGCGCATTGTTAAGTTGAGTGAGCAAGAAGCCAACCCCGCAGCACGCAAAATGCCTTTGCATTTGGTACTCGATACGCAGCCTGAGATGATCATCCGCCAGCGGGAGACCTTTGGTCCTTTGCTGATGGTTTTGCCTTATGAGCAGCCCCAAGAAGTTATTGATTATGTAAATAGCCATGACCGCCCGCTCGCACTGTATCCGTTTAGTAATGACAGCGCATTGGTTGACCGTTATATCGAGAATATTATGTCGGGTGGTGTAACGGTGAATGATGCGTTATTCCACGTTGCGCAGCACGACTTGCCTTTTGGTGGTGTCGGACCCTCGGGTATGGGGCATTACCACGGCTATGAGGGCTTTACGGCGTGCTCCAAAATGCGGCCCGTGTTTTATCAAGCCAAAACTACGGCGATGAAATTTATGACGCCGCCTTACAGCAATTTCGCTAATAAGATGATCGATATGATGGTCAAAATGAAAGGCTAATCACCCTGGAAACGCAGCTGAAATGTTCCGTGTGAGTTTTAGCTGAATCGACTTCGACACTAAGTCAATCAGCGAGTGTCGAAGTCGTAACCCTCTTCTTTATTATCCTGTGACTAAATAAGGCCCCAATACATACCACACTGGCGGCACTAATATCGCGGTGAACAATGCGCTCAAGCCCATCCCGAGCCCCGCATAGGCTCCCAAAGCGTGACTGACTTGCAAAGCACGGGCTGTACCGATGCCGTGCGCAGCAATACCTATAGCTATTCCCTGCGCACGTGGATCGACAATGCCCGTTAGGCGGAGGATGCCCAAACCAAAGATGGCACCCAAAATCCCAGTAATGATGACAGTAACAGCCGCAAGCGCCGGCAGCCCTTCTAGCTGCTCGGCGATAGCCATAGCAACAGGGGTGGTCGTAGACTTAGCGGCCAGCGAGCGCATTGTCAGCTCTGAACCGCCAAGCCAGCTAATGCAGAATAAGGTGCTCAGGGCTGCAGTGAGTGAACCTGCGCCAACGCTCAATATGAGCGGTAGCGCGGTGCGTCGCAGATGCTGTAACTGTTGATGGAGAGGAATTGCTAAGGCAACCGTGGCGGTTCCCAACAAAAAGTGTAGAGCTTGAGAACCGTTAAAATAGTCCTCATAGCGCGTATCTGTTAGGTGGAGCGTTGTCATCACGCCGGCCATGCCGAGCAACACTGGGTTGACAAGCGGGGACTGCCCCGAACGCCTAAATAACCAAAGCGCTATAAGGTAAAACGCCACCGTTAGAGGAACACTCCAAGCAGCATTTTGCGCGAGCGCCGCCAGCTCTGGGAGCCCCGCTAGATTATCGACGAGCATGCTCACGGCTCTCGCTGCTCTATGTCATGGTCGGACAGGCCCAAGCGCATGACACTTGCACTCACTAACAGGGTGACTAGCGTACTGACAGAAATGGCCACGGCGATCGGTAGCCATTCGTCCTTGATTAACTCGAGATAGAGCAGTATCCCCGAACCTGCCGGAATGAAGAGTAGCGACATATGTCGAAGAAGCGGGCTCGCGATTGTCTGCATGCTTTCCGATACGCCGCCGGTCAACACAAGGTAGGCAAGCATTAGCATCATCCCCATCACGGGCCCAGGAATGGGTATGCCAAATTGCGCTGCAAGGAGATCGCCAGCTAGTTGGCATCCAAAAAGGGCGAGTAGGGCAAGGTGCATGTGAGTAGTCCACCGGTAGTCAAGGGCTAGTTTAACCCTAAGAGCATGCTCCATCATATCTCGGATAGACGAGTACAATTCGTCTCGCGGTGACTGCTTGCTAGTAGTCAGCAACCGGAACGCGGAGAATAAAAAAACCCCGCTTGAGCGAGGTTCCAATACTTAGCGTTTGAGTAACGGTTTGTCTGTGGCATTCCTTTACGAAGATCGGAACTGCGTTTCCTGACAATGTGTTACTGGTTGTCGTTGCGCCCACTCCCGATTGCCGCGGGATCGGTTGGAGACGTCAATGGGCAGGGAATTCTTGCTTAAGCATCCGCAATATCTCTATGCGTTCTTTATAGCGGTCTTTTTCGATGTCAAAGCAGCAGTCCGCTTCTAGCCCAACGAGTGTTTCAGCGATCTCATCGGACATCCCTGTAACAAAAGTTCGCTTGCCCGCACGTTTCGCATCACAGGCGATTGTCTCGACGGCCCGTGCCGCGGAAACATCGAGAAAGGGTACTCGCTGGAAGTCGAGCACAATAGCGCGCATGCCATCGCGGTAGCGCTCTCGGACATGATGGCCAACATCAGCAGCGGCACCAAAACTCAAGGGACCCCCGAATTCGAAAATGGTGACTCGATCTTTAATATCATGTAGTAATTCGCGCTCTTCTTCGCTTGTTGGTGTAAGCGGTCGAGATAGCAAGTCATCGAGCTGACTTGCAGCCACTTGGCGTACGTAGGCTAAAGCGGCAAGTACTACCCCGGCCGCTACAGCGGTTATGAGGTCAATAAACACGGTCAAGCCGAGAACCATAACCATCAAGGCTAGATCCCAGCGAGGTCCGCGATGGGCATTCTTGAGGTAGCTAAAATCAATAATGTCTAGTCCCACTTTGATGAGAACACCCGCGAGTGCAGCGTGGGGTATATATGCGGCCACGGGTCCGACACCTAGAACAACGGCTGCGAGCACCAGTGAGTGGATCATTCCGGAGAGTCTAGTGACACCACCTGAGCGGACATTAACAACCGTACGCATAGTGGCACCTGCGCCGGCAATGCCTCCAAATAAGCCCGCGACCGCGTTACCAATACCTTGGCCTATGAGCTCTTGGTTAGAATCGTGACGCGTGCGTGTCATGTTGTCGGCAACAAGTGAGGTCAATAAACTATCGATCGAGCCAAGAACTGCCAATATAACCGCGGCTTCTAAGACCAGCGCGAATGCCGATTGGTCAAAGACCGGTAGATGCAATGAGGGTAAGCCACTGGGTATATCGCCAAGAATTGGCATGGCGCCAACAAACAGCGATAGAACAGTACCGGCTGTGAGTGCTGCCAGCGGCGCAGGGAGGTATTTGCCCCAAGCGGTGGGCCAGCTGTAGACAACCACAAGCGTTAGTGCAGCAACGGACAGCGCAGACCAGTTGATACTTGCCAGGGCAGTGGGTAGATAGGCCAGTCCTGGAACGGTGCCTGCAGGTGCTGCATGCCCTAACGTCGCATCAAGCTGGAGGATAATAATGATCACTCCAATTCCGCTCATAAAGCCGGATACAACGGGGTAGGGTACCAAGCGGATCAAGTCGCCGAGTTTAAAAACCCCGAGAGCAATCTGTATGAGACCTGCGAGCATGACCGCAGTCAAGATAAGCCCAACATCTCCAGAGAGACTCGCGAACAATCCCGCGAGTACCACGACCATGGGGCCTGTTGGTCCGGATACGTTAGTAGGTGTTCCCCCGAACCAGGCGGCAAAAAATCCTACTATAATTGCGCCGTACATACCCGCAATGGGGCCTAGGCCCGAGGCTAAACCGAAGGCGAGTGCAAGAGGGATTGCCACTACACCGGCCGTGAGGCCCCCGTAGATGTCACCGCGTAGATGGGATAGGTCAAATTTAAAAGCAGACAACACGGCACCCTTCCATTTAAGTTTGGGGCATACAATGATCTAAATGCGTTGCAAAATATATAGACATTAATCGCTATAGGGTATAGATTTAATCTATCACATGAATATCTTTGGAATCCGCCGTGCGTTCATTGCGACAGCTAGAGTATTTTCTTGAAGTTTCCGAGGCGGGCTCGTTGAGACAGGCGGCTACGCGCTTAGGGGTTACTCAGCCGACTCTTACCGTTCAACTTCGCAGTTTAGAAGAAGCGTTGGGCGTTGTACTGCTGGAGCGAAGCCGCAGTGCCACTTATCTGACGCCAGCAGGGCGCGAGCTTTTGCCCAATGCACGGGAACTCTTGAATCAATGGCGTAATCTCATCGAGTCTGCCCATTTGCTTGGTGACCATACCTACTCAACGTATAGGTTGGGTGTGCCACCTACATTGGGTCCCTATCTGTTGCCGACCCTGCTGCCCTTCATTCATAAAAAGTTCACGCGTTTGCGTCTACACGTGCGCGAGGAGGTACCCGATAAGCTGCTTT
>NZ_CBFHZO010000119.1:0-2974 GCF_965660375.1 Congregibacter sp.
GTGGACACCGTCGTAGTAGCCCGCGCTGACCAGCTGGTAGAAACGATCTGCGCCTTGGGGAGCCAGGTCTCGCGTGACCGCTATGGTGAAGCGTCCCTCAGTGGTGTCAAAGCGCGCCGTGAAAGTGTCCGGCGCCCGGCGGCGCCAGATGGCTGCATCCGGGTCTGACAAAGCGGAGTAGTCGCGGAGAGAATCAGGCTGATCGCGGGCGGTGGCGTCGAGAAAACGCGCAAGATAGGGGCCCCAGATGCTCGGCAGGGAATGGGTGCCGTGGCCGCGCGTAAGGCTCGTAATGTCCAGGGTCACCGCCTCGCCGTTCGGGACCCGATCGATATGACTTTCCAGGAGCATAAGCTCCGGCGGGTTTACCTGGTCGTCGGCGGAATTTATCGCCAGTAGCGGCGCCTGGATGTCTTCAAGATGCGGCGCGGGGTTGTAGTCCCGCGAGGCGTCAAAAGCATAGATCAGATCATTGGCATCCATGGCCGCACTGTAGCGATCCAGCGCTGCGTTCAGCATGGCCTCTGCGGCGCTGCGCGTGGGTGCAAGCTTTTGGTACTGAAGGGGACTGGAGACCATAAACACCAGCGGATAAAGCGCTTCCCGGAGTCCTGCGGGTTGGCTGTCGTAAAAGCCCTCTTTGTAATCAGGATCATTTTTGACGCCGTCGATAATCATCTTGCGCAGCATGCGATTGCGACCAGCAACCTCCACGGGCAGGCTCGCCAGAGGCATGATGGCGTCCATGTAGCCCGGATGCTCGTAGCCCCAGACCCAACTTAGCATGCCGCCCATGGAGGTGCCTGTGACCAGACGAAGGTGATTGATGTTCAGGTGCCCTGTGAGTAGACGGTATTGGGCGCGCACCATGTCGTTGTAGCTGTATTTTGGGAAGTCTCCCGCTGATCCGGTGCTCGGTTTACTCGATTGTCCGTGACCAATAGCGTCGGTCAGTACGATGAAGTAGCGCTCGGCATCAAGAATGCCACCGGGAGCGAAAAGCACACCGGCGAATTGCTCTCTCAGAAATCCGGCGCCGCTGCCCGTGGTGCCGTGCATGATCAGCACCGCATTGGTGACCTCTCCCCCGGCATTGCGTCGTGGTGTTCCCAGGGTTCGGTAGTGTTGGGTCAGGGGCTCGGCGCTGCCATCCTCAAAGACAAACTTGTCGATGGTAAATTGCCCCGAGCTGGGAGTCGGCTCGTAGGCTGCGCCGGGGAAAGAAATGCTCAGGCCGAGGAGGGCGATGGCCATCGCCGACAGTAAGCGACGCCATGGAGACTTCAACAAGATAATCATGGGCTTCATTCCTTGTTTTACCCCCGGGAAGATCTACCCCAAAAGCAGGGTCGGTATGCTTGATGAACGTAACAGATCGGCGGTCTTGCTGCCAAAGAGCAGGGTACGCAGGGGCGAATGACTAAAGGCGCCCATGATCAACAGGTCGATTGACTCATCGGTGACTGTTTTCGCGATAACAACTTCGGCATCGCCGGGTTGCAATCGCTTGTCGACGCTATAGCCCGCATCCGTGAGGGTTTTTTCTGCCCAATCAAGCTTTTTGGAGCCATCGGGATTTACCTTGCCGGACATAAGCAGCAGTATCGGTAGATCTCGGAACAGGGCGCTGCCGGCGATCATTTCCACGCCGCGGCGGGTCACGGCACTGCCGTCAAAGGCAAACATGATGCGCTGCGGTTCCCGAAAGCCCTCGGTGACCGTGAGTATGGGTTTGTTAACCGCGCGAACAACGCTCTCCACGTTTCGCCCCAGATCGCGCAGCGTGGCCTCGGCGGATTCTCCGCGACGTCCCAGGACCATCAGCTGTACGCCATCCTCCTGCTCATGCAGTGTTTCTACCAGCTGCCCGTAGCGCTGGCGGATGTCCACCTGGGGTGCTCCCACCGCGCTGGCCCGTTCCCGGAGTCGGTTAAGAAACAGCCTCCCGGCCTCTCGCGCTGCCCGGGTGCGTGCTTCGTCTTCGCTGGAAAGCTTTGTGAGGAGCTGCTCCTGAGCGTCGATACCGATGGTTCCGCTGTGGTCCTCACCGGAGGGTGGTGTTTGGTGAATATCGATAATATGCAGCAGTTCCATGGGCGCCTGGATGCGACGCGCCGCCCAGGCAGCATAGTCTGTCACATAGTCAGCAAAATGCGACTGATCCACACAGGCGAGAATCTTTTCCTGATCACTGATAGCCATAACTTTAATGCCCCATCAATAAATCATCGGCGCCGTCTTTGTCATGCAAAGCGAAGCGATCTACCATGGTGGCACTGGCTTCATTCAGACCAATGACCTCCACCTCGGTGCCCTCGCGCCGAAACTTGAGAATGACCTTATCCAAAGCGCTGATAGCGGTGATATCCCAGAAGTGGGCGCGGCTCACATCGATGCAAACGCGCTCGATCACTTCCTGGTAGTCAAAGGCAGCGATAAAGCGATCAGCACTGGCAAAAAATACCTGGCCGAATACGCGATAGGTTCTGGCACGCCCGTCGTCGTCCACCATGGAACGGAAATAAAGAATCTGTCCGACCTTGTGCGCAAAGAAAAAGCCCGAGAGCAGGACACCGGTGAGCACGCCTCTCGCAAGGTCGTGGGTGGCGACGGTCACCGCGACGGTGGCCAGCATTACGACGCTGGAGCTCCGTGGATGGTCTTTGAGATCGCGAATAGAGGACCAGCTGAAGGTGCCGATGGAGACCATGATCATGACCGCCACCAGCGCGGCCATGGGTATCTGACTAACCCAGGCGTCGGCAAAGACCACCATGATCAGCAGAAACACCCCGGCCACGAGCGTCGAAAGGCGCCCCCGGCCTCCGGATTTCACGTTGATCACCGACTGGCCAATCATGGCGCAGCCGGCCATGCCGCCAATGAATCCGCTGGCGATGTTGGCAATACCCTGACCCACACACTCGCGGTTTTTATTGCTCTTGGTATCCGTCAGGTCGTCGACGATGGTGGC
>NZ_CBFHZO010000120.1:0-27744 GCF_965660375.1 Congregibacter sp.
CGAAGAGCGTCTGTCTCGTCTTGATGATCCCTTTAGCGTGTTTCGTTGCCACGGCATTCAGAATTGCGTAAACGTGTGTCCTAAAGGCCTGAATCCTACCCGCGCCATTGGCCATATTCGCAGCATGTTGCTCAAACAGGCAGCCTGAGCCTCTCGGGGCGGATTTTTCGCGAAAAGTCCGCCCATTTCTTGGCTTTACACCTTCTAGAGCCTCCCCTTTGCTGGCATAATTGCACCATCGCGCAACCCGGACACGGGACGCGCCCGCGGGGCCGGGGGGACCGCGGAAATCACTTGCCCCGGCACACTCGGTTGTCGTCGTAACACGCGTGTGGTGTTCGTCTAGGGGGCAGAATGCAAGAAAACTCCATGGAGCTGTTTCGTCGCAGTTCGCACATCGCCGGTGGCAATGCCACCTACGTTGAAGATCTCTACGAAAGCTATCTCATAGACCCGAACGCCGTGCCTGAGCAGTGGCGAGATTACTTCGATAAGTTGCCCCGGGTCGAAAGCAAGACGTCGCTCATGGACGATGTGCCCCACAGTGCATTGCGCGAACGCTTTGCCCGCATCAGCAAGATGCGTGTGCGCACTGAAGCGACGGTCGCCCATGACAGCCAGGCAACGCAGCACGAGCGCAAGCAGGTCAAGGTCCTGGCGCTTATCTCGGCCTATCGTCAGCGGGGGCATCAGAAGGCTCAGCTCGATCCCCTGGGGTTGGCTCAGCGCGAGCGCGTTCCTGACCTGGAGCTCAATTTCCACGAGCTGTCCGTCGCAGACCTGGATACGAGCTTCCAGGTCGGCACCCTCAAGATGGGGGCGGGCGGATCGACGTTGAAAGACATTATCGACGCGCTGGAGCGCACCTATTGCCACACGGTGGGTGCAGAGTTCATGCATATTGTCGACACGGAGCAGCGCCAGTGGATCATGTCGCGCATGGAGTCCGTTCGCTCGGCACCGGATTTCGGCCCCGATGTTCAGCGGCAGATACTCAGGCGTCTGATCAAAGCCGACGGGCTTGAGAGGTCTCTCGGCTCGAAGTTTCCCGGCACCAAGCGTTTTGGTCTGGAAGGGGGAGAAAGCCTCATTCCCATGCTTGCAGAAATGATGCAGCGCATCGGTGGCTATGGCGCCAAGGAAATTGTTATCGGTATGGCGCACCGCGGCCGCCTCAATGTACTGGTCAACATTCTGGGTAAAAACCCGTCGGAGCTGTTCGCGGAATTCGAAGGGCGAGCCATCTATGAAAGCTCTGGTGACGTGAAGTACCACCAGGGTTTCTCCTCAAATATGATGACGTCCGGGGGGGAGGTTCACCTCGCACTGGCCTTTAATCCCTCCCACCTGGAGATCGTTTCGCCCGTTGTGGAGGGTTCGGTGAGAGCCCGCCAGGACCGTCGTGAAGACCCTGACGGACATAGCGTGTGGCCCATCGTGCTCCACGGCGATGCCGCCTTTGCCGGTCAGGGCGTGGTGATGGAGACCTTTCAGATGTCCCAGACCCGCGCCTACAAAACCGGGGGCACGGTGCACATCGTGCTCAATAACCAGGTAGGCTTTACCACCAGTGTTCGTGAGGACTCTCGCTCCACCGAATACTGCACGGATGTCGCGAAAATGGTGCAGGCGCCTATTTTCCACGTGAACGCCGATGATCCCGAGGCAGTGTTGTTTGTGACGCAGATGGCTATCGACTACCGCAATGAGTTCAAGCGCGATGTGGTGGTCGATCTTGTCTGCTATCGCCGCCGGGGTCACAATGAGGCCGATGAGCCGGCTGTGACCCAGCCGCAGATGTATGAGGCTATCCGCAAGCATCCCACCACGCGGGATATCTACGCGCGTCGACTCATCGAGGCCGGGGTGCTCACCGAGACCGAGGATCAGGCGCTGGTAGAAGGGTATCGCGGGTCTCTGGATCGCAATGAGCCTCTGGTATCCAGTCTGGTGAATGAACCTAATGCGGAGCTCTTTGTAGATTGGTCACCGTATCTTGGCCACGAGTGGACCCTCCACTGTGATACAGGTATGGACCTGCATCACTTGCAGACCCTGGCGCAGCACACCAATCAGTCGCCGGATGGTTTTCCATTGCAACGTCAGGTGGCAAAGATCCTCGAGGATCGTCGCAAGATGGCTGCCGGTGCCTTGCCCCTCAACTGGGGCTTCGCTGAGACCCTGGCTTATGCGTCATTGCTGGAAGCAGGATATCCGGTGCGCCTCACGGGGCAGGACGTGGGCCGGGGTACCTTCTCTCATCGCCACGCGGTGTTGCATAACCAGCGCGACGAGGCGACCTATGTCCCGCTGCAGCATGTCAACGATGACCAGGCTGACTTCGTTATTCATGACTCCCTGCTGTCTGAGGAAGCGGTGCTGGCATTCGAATACGGTTACTCCACCACATCGCCTACGGGGCTGGTGATCTGGGAAGCGCAGTTTGGTGATTTCGCCAACGGCGCCCAGGTGGTGATCGATCAGTTCATCACCAGTGGAGAGCACAAATGGAGTCGCCTCTGCGGATTGACCATGCTGCTGCCCCATGGCTATGAAGGCCAGGGGCCGGAGCACAGCTCGGCGCGTCTTGAGCGCTTCATGCAGCTTTGCGCCGAGCACAATATTCAGGTCTGCGTGCCTACGACGCCCGCGCAGGTGTTCCACATGCTGCGCCGCCAGGCCATCCGGCCCCTGCGTAAGCCTCTGGTGGTAATGTCACCCAAAAGCTTGCTGCGTCACAAGGAAGCCACATCCACCCTTGAGGATCTTGCCAACGGCCGTTTTTATAACGTGCTGGATGAGACCGATGACCTGGACAAGAATGCGGTGGAGCGTGTTGTTCTCTGCTCTGGCAAAGTGTTTTACGATTTGCGCGCTGCGCGGCGGGAGAGGGGCATCGAGAATATTGCCCTCATCCGGCTGGAACAACTTTATCCCTTCCCCGAAGGGGAAATGCTGCAGGTGCTCAGTGCCTATCCCAACCTTAAAGACGCTGTCTGGTGTCAGGAAGAACCTATGAACCAGGGTGCCTGGTACTCAAGCCAGCACCACATGCGCCGCGTGTTCGCCTCGCTCTACAGTCACGTCTATCTCGGTTACGCTGGACGCGATGCGTCTGCTGCACCTGCCGCGGGCTACATGGCCCTTCACCTCGAGCAGCAGGAGGCCTTTATCAATCAGGCTCTGACGCTCGGCAGCGCTAACGCCTAATAGCTTCTTCACAAGGAAAACTCATGGCTATTCAAATCAAAGCTCCCGCATTCCCTGAGTCCGTCGCCGATGGCGAGGTCGCTGCCTGGCACAAGGAGGAGGGCGAGTCGGTCAAGCGGGACGAGCTCATTGTCGAGATTGAGACCGACAAAGTGGTAATGGAAGTGGTCGCCCCCGCCGATGGCGTCATCAAAAAGATCCATGCCGGGGTGGGTGAGACCATTGAGAGCGAAGCTCTGCTGGCGGATCTTGAAGAGGGGGCCGTTGCGGAGGCTGCCCCGGACACCGCAAGCACAGAGGCCGTGAGTGCTGCCGCAGAATCCGGTGGAAGCAGCGGAGAAATGGGGCCTGCGGCAAGACAGATGATCGAAGAGCACAAGCTCGATCCCGCCCAGATTACTGGCACCGGTAAAGGCGGACGGATTACCAAGGAAGATGTGACGGCGTTCATCAAGGCGCGTCCTGCGACCTCACCGGCTCCCGCGGCCAAGGAAAGCGCTGCCGTTGTGGATGTTCCCAGCGGTCCGTCAGGCGAGCGGGTTGAGAAGCGTGTGCCCATGACGCGTATGCGGGCGCGTATCGCAGAGCGGCTGCTCGAAGCCACAACGTCTACGGCCATGCTCACGACCTTCAACGAGGTCAATATGGCGCCGGTGATGGCGCTCCGCAAAAAGTATAAGGATCAGTTTGAGAGAACACACAACGGCACCCGTTTAGGTTTTATGGGTTTCTTTGTGAAAGCGGCGTGCGAGGCTTTGAAGCGTTATCCCGCGGTGAACGCCTCCATTGACGGGAATGATGTGGTTTATCACGGCTACCAGGATATCGGTGTCGCGGTGTCAACCGATGGAGGTCTTGTGGTTCCTGTGCTGCGGGATGCGGACTTTATGAGCCTTGCTGATGTAGAGGCGGCCATTGTGGATCTCGGCACGCGGGCAAAAGCCAACAAGTTGACCATTGATGATATGACCGGAGGCACGTTTACCGTGACCAATGGTGGCGTGTTCGGTTCGCTGTTGAGTACGCCCATTCTGAACCCACCGCAGACCGGTATTCTGGGAATGCACAAGATTCAGGAACGGCCCATGGTGGTCGATGGCGAGGTCGTCGTACTACCCATGATGTATCTTGCGCTCTCTTACGATCACCGTCTCATTGATGGCAAAACTGCCGTGCAGTATCTGGTGGCGGTAAAGGACCTTATCGAGGATCCCGCACGGATTCTCCTGCAACTCTAAGCAGAGGCAGACCCTTTTAATCAGCCAGACGGGGAATTCACGATGGCAGATAAATACGATGTAGTAGTTATTGGTTCCGGACCTGCAGGCTATGTTGCGGCAATTCGGGCCGCACAGTTAGGGCTCAGCACTGCGGTGGTCGAGGAATGGACAGACGAGAAGGGCGCTGCAACGCTGGGGGGCACCTGCCTCAATGTTGGGTGTATCCCCTCAAAGGCCTTGCTGGATTCCAGTCAGAAGTTTCATGACGCGAAGGACTCCTTGTCAGTGCACGGTATTGGCGTTGAAAATCCCACCATTGACGTACCGGCGATGCTGGAGCGCAAGAACAAGATCGTTGGCCAGCTAACCGGCGGTATCGGCGGACTGTTCAAGCACAACGGCGTCACGGTCATCCAGGGCCGGGGAAAAGTGCTTGTGGGTGCAAACGTCGAAGTCACCACGTCAGATGGGACGGTATCTACCGTAGAGGCAGATAACGTCATTATCGCCGCCGGCTCCGAACCTGTGAAAATTCCGCCCGCACCGGTGGACAACGAATATATTGTCGACTCTACAGGGGCCCTTGAATTTACTGAGATACCCGAGCGTCTGGGGGTTATCGGGGCGGGCGTCATTGGTCTCGAACTAGGCAGCGTGTGGGGCCGCCTCGGCTCTGAGGTAATCCTTCTGGAGGCCCTGGATGAGTTTCTTGCCATGATGGACGGCCAGATTGCCAAGGAAGCCGCAAAAATATTCAAGAAGCAGAAACTTGATATTCGCCTCAGCAGTCGCGTCACCGACGCCACCGTGAAAGACGGCAAGGTGCATGTGCGCTATGACTCGCCCGAGGGTGAGCACACCGAGATTTTCGACAAACTGATTGTGTCAGTGGGTCGTCGCCCCCGTACCGTGGATCTCCTGGCGGATGATTCCGGCGTCACCCTCGATGAGCGCGGATTTATTTTCGTTAACGATCAGTGTGCTACTGAAGCGCCAAATGTGTTTGCTGTGGGTGACGTGGTCCGTGGCCCCATGCTGGCGCACAAGGGGTCTGAAGAGGGCGTCATGGTCGCGGAGCGTATTGCCGGCAAGCCTGCCCAGGTCAATTACGACTGTATCCCATCGATCATTTATACCCACCCGGAAATTGCTGCCGTGGGACGCACAGAGCAGGAGCTGAAATCTGACGGAGTTCCGTACAAGGTCGGCAGTTTCCCCTTTGCGGCGTCTGGCAGGGCATTGGCTGCCAATGACTCCGAGGGACTGGTCAAGATCATTTCCCATGCCGAGACCGATCGCATCCTGGGATGTCATATTGTCGGGCCATCCGCAGCAGATCTGACGCAGCAGGTGCTTATCGCGATGGAGTTTGGCTCCAGCACCGAAGATCTTGCGCTGATGGTGTTCGGTCATCCGACGCTCTCCGAAGCGGTACACGAAGCAGCGCTTGCTGTTGATGGCCACGCTATCCACGTGGCTAACCGAAAGCGCCGCTAAAAAGATTTGGCACTTCGGGTTTTCGGAGTGTCATCAGACGCGCTTTGGACAAGGGGTCCGAAGTGCATTTGTTTCCTTGAACACTAACGGGACTTCACATGAATCTTCATGAATACCAGGGTAAGCGTCTCTTTGCCGAGTATGGTTTACCGGTTTCCACGGGTCACGCGGTTGACTCTCCTCAAGCGGCTGTTGAAGCCGCAGATCTTATCGGCGGCGATATGTGGGTGGTTAAGGCCCAGGTACATGCCGGCGGCCGGGGCAAGGCCGGGGGCGTCAAGCTCGTCAAGACTAAGGATGAAATTGCCGACTTCACCAGCCATTGGCTGGGGAAAAATCTCGTCACCTATCAGACCGATGCCAACGGACAGCCCGTATCAAAAATCCTTGTCGAGTCCTGTACGGACATCGCTGATGAGCTGTACCTCGGGGCGGTTGTCGACCGTTCATCGCGGCGCATCGTGTTTATGGCGTCTACCGAAGGCGGTGTGGAGATCGAAAAGGTCGCCGAAGAAACACCGGAGAAAATCCTTCGCGCGGTGATCGATCCCCTCAATGGCGCTCAGCCCTATCAGGGCCGTGAACTGGCTTTTAATTTGGGTCTCAAAGGTGAGCAGATTAAGCAGTTCGTGAAAATTTTCCTGGGCCTGGCCAAGATGTTCCAGGAAAAAGATCTGGCACTTATCGAGATCAACCCTCTGGTAATCACTACCGAGGGCAACCTTCACTGTCTCGATGCCAAGATTGGCGTGGATGGCAATGCTCTCTATCGTCAGGCTGATCTGCGGGAGATGCATGATCCCTCGCAGGAAGATGAGCGCGAATCCCATGCGGCACAGTGGGAACTCAACTACGTGGCGCTGGATGGCAACATTGGCTGCATGGTCAACGGTGCGGGACTCGCCATGGGTACCATGGATATCGTCAAGCTCCACGGCGGTGATCCAGCGAACTTTTTGGACGTGGGAGGTGGCGCCACCAAGGAGCGCGTCTCCGAAGCTTTTAAGATCATCTTGTCGGATGACAAGGTGAAAGCGGTACTCATTAACATCTTCGGCGGCATCGTGCGCTGTGACCTTATTGCCGAAGGTGTTATCGGCGCAGTCGAGGAAATCGGTGTCGAGGTCCCGGTCGTTGTTCGGCTGGAGGGTAACAATGCAGAACTGGGCCGCAAGGTGCTTGCGGACAGTGGTTTGAACATTATTGCGGCGACGAGTCTGACGGACGCCGCGCAGCAGGCAGTGAAAGCAGCGGGAGGTAACGCCTGATGAGTATCCTGATCAATAAGGACACCAAAGTCATCTGTCAGGGCTTTACCGGCTCTCAGGGCACCTTTCACTCCGAGCAGGCGATTGAGTACGGCACGAAAATGGTCGGCGGCGTGACACCGGGCAAAGGCGGGCAGGAGCACCTGGGTCTGCCAGTTTTCAATACCGTAGCTGAGGCTGTTGCCGCTACCGGCGCTGAAGCCTCTGTTATCTATGTACCTGCGCCTTTCTGTAAGGACTCTATCCTCGAGGCGGCCAACGGTGGCATCAAGCTGGTGGTTTGCATCACGGAAGGCATTCCTACCCTCGATATGCTTGAGGCGAAGGTCAAGTGCGATGAACTGGGTGTGCGGCTGGTAGGCCCGAACTGCCCCGGCGTTATCACACCGGGGGAATGCAAGATTGGCATTATGCCCGGACATATCCACCAGCCGGGGAAGGTTGGTATCGTTTCACGATCAGGTACCCTGACCTATGAGGCGGTGAAGCAAACTTCTGATGCGGGGTTTGGTCAATCAACCTGTGTCGGTATCGGTGGTGACCCGATTCCCGGTTCTAACTTCATCGATATCCTTGCCATGTTCGAGGCTGACCCGGCTACAGAAGCGATAGTTATGATCGGTGAGATCGGCGGCACTGCGGAAGAAGAGGCGGCTGCATATATTAAGGCGAATGTCTCCAAGCCTGTGGTTTCCTACATCGCGGGCGTAACCGCGCCCAAGGGCAAGCGCATGGGGCACGCGGGTGCGATTATCTCCGGTGGTAAGGGCACCGCCGATGAGAAGTTTGCGGCGCTTGAGGATGCCGGCGTTAAGACTGTGCGCTCTCTCGCAGACATTGGCTCGGGATTGTCTGAAATTACCGGTTGGTAGTTGTCGGCCTGGCCGTACAGGAACCCGCCAGCAGTGGCGGGTTTTTTTGTGCCTCATTTTTGTCCATCGCGCTGTGCCAGGGCCTTGAATTCAGGGGATGGCCCCCCATATCAGAGGCATAGATTTATCCGCCTGCTCAACGTTAGAGGACACTATGACTGCACAAATGAATAAAGAGACCCTGGGGTTCCAGACTGAAGCGCGGCAGCTGCTGCAGCTGATGATTCATTCACTGTACTCCAACAAGGAAATCTTTCTGCGCGAGCTGATTTCCAACGCCTCCGATGCCGTGGATAAGCTGCGTTTCGCAGCGCTCTCCGATGACGCTCTGCTGGAAGGCGACGGCGACTATGCCGTTCGCGTGGATGTGGATAAGGATGCGGGTACCGTCACCATCAGTGACAACGGCATTGGAATGAGTCGCGACGAGGTCATTGACAACCTTGGCACCATCGCTAAGTCAGGTACTGCTGCCTTTCTTGAGCAACTATCCGGTGATCAGCAGAAGGATTCCCAGCTTATCGGGCAGTTCGGCGTCGGGTTTTATTCTTCCTTTATTGTCGCGGACCGTGTTGCAGTACACACGCGAAAAGCGGGCGTAGCGCCGGCTGAGGGCGTGCTCTGGGAGTCTCAGGGCGAGGCCGAATTCACCATCGAAGCTCAGGATAAAGAAACGCGCGGCACCAGCATCACCCTGTATCTGCGGGAAGACTGCAAGGACTTCGCCGACGACTGGCGGGTCCGCAGCGTTATCAAAAAGTACTCGGACCATATTTCTGTTCCCGTGCTTATGAAAGAAGCGCCCGTGCCCGCGGCCGAGGATTCGGAAGACGAAGAGGCTGAGACGCCCGAGCCGGAGTACAAGGCTGTAAACGAGGCAACGGCACTGTGGACCCGTAGCCGCAGCGAAGTCACCGATGAAGAGTATGGCGCTTTTTATAAGCATGTGTCCCACGATTTTGAGGACCCCCTGAGCTGGAGTCACAACCGGGTGGAGGGCAAGCTTGAGTACACGAGCCTGCTGTATATCCCCGCGCGGGCTCCTTTCGATCTGTGGAATCGCGACGCCAATCGCGGCGTGAAGCTCTACGTGCAGCGCACCTTCATCATGGATGACGCAGAGCAGTTTCTGCCCTTGTACCTGCGTTTCGTCAAGGGCGTGCTCGACTCCAACGACCTGTCCCTGAACGTGTCCCGGGAGATTCTCCAGCAGGACAAGACCGTGGATGCCTTGCGCAGTGCCTTAAGCAAGCGCGTGCTGGACATGTTGTCGAAGATGGCGAAGAACGACCCCGAGAAGTACGCCACTTTCTGGAAGGAGTTTGGCCAGGTTCTGAAGGAAGGTCCTGCCGAAGATATGGGCAACAAGGAGAAGATCGCCGATCTCCTGCGCTTCAGCAGTACTCACACGGATCAGGAGACTCAGGACCAGTCGCTCAAGGATTACGTTGAGCGCATGCAGGAAGGACAGGACAAGATCTTCTATGTGGTGGCTGAAAACTTCAACACGGCGAAGCGCAGTCCCCAGCTGGAAGTTTTCCGCAAGCGTGGCATCGAAGTCCTGCTCCTCTGTGACCGTGTGGATGACTGGTTGATGAATCACCTCCAGGAGTTCGATGGCAAACAGCTACAGGATGTTGCCCGAGGACGTCTTGATCTTGACGACGAGAGTGAAGAAGAGAAACAGGCCCGGGAGGCAGCGGAGAAGGACAGCGAAGGTCTTATCGAGCGCCTGAAAAACGTGATTGGCGACGATGTGGAAGAAGTGCGCGTCACGACACGCCTCACCAATTCACCCGCCTGTCTGGTGGTGGGCGAGCAGGATATGGGTGCGCAAATGCGCCGTATTATGGAGGCAGCCGGGCAGCCAGTGCCGGAATCCAAGCCAATCCTGGAGATAAATCCGACCCATTCGCTGATCAATCGCCTCGATGCCGAAGCGGACGAGGACCGGTTTGCCGATCTTGCCAAGATTATCTTTGACCAGGCCAATCTGGCGGAGGGTGGCCAGCTCGATGACCCGGCGGCCTACGTCGAACGTTTGAACAATCTCCTTTTGCAATTAAGCAACGCTTAAGAGGCTACAGCAGCCATTGGGGCGCTTCTGCGGTGCAATGGTTGCTATAGTTCCGTTATGAGGTTTATAAAGCTAGCTCTCGTTTGTTGTAGTTTTGGCGCATCCTTGGCGTGTGCCGAGGATCTTCCTCCCAGCGCTTACCTTGCGCGTATGAGTGACTTTGCTCATCTGCAGGAAATCGACAGGGAAGCCGGAAAGCGGGTGAGAGACTATCTCATCCCCCTGGGTGCCATTGAGAAAGTGCGTGGGGTGTGGGCGCCGCGGGACAGGGAGCGGCACAGCGGTAACCTTGAAAGCGTTACCTGGCGGGTGCTCGATGGCTACACGTCTGAGGAGATGGTCGAGGAACTTGACGATCGCCTGGCGAAGCACGATGCCGCGAGCATTCGCTTCAGCTGCGAGGCCAGAGGGTGTGGCAGCAGCGTACAATGGGCCAACAAAATCTTTGGAGAGCGGCTCCTGTACGGCACCGAGGCGTCTCAGCGCTACCGCGTATACGCTCTGGAGCATGGCGGCGAGAGCTACCGAATCCTGATCTACGGATCAGCGCGCAGCAGTGATCGCCAGTATCTCCATGCCGAGGCACTCACGATAGCCCCATAAGGCAGCTTCGGAGCCTCTCTCTGGCATGCGCCTGCTGCTGAGCGGTTATTGATGGAGCTGGAGCAGTGACAGGAACTCATCCCGGGTTTTCTGGTCGCTGCGGAAGCTGCCCAGCATTGCCGAGGTTTTCATCATTGAGTTTTGCTTTTCCACGCCGCGCATCATCATGCACATGTGTTGCGCTTCCACGATAACCCCTACACCCTCAGCCTCCGTGACTTCTAAAATGGTCTCGGCGATCTGCGTCGTCAGGGATTCCTGGATCTGGAGGCGGCGCGCGTACATGTCCACGAGTCGTGCAATCTTCGAGAGGCCGATTACCTTGCCCGTGGGGATATAGGCCACATGGCACTTCCCGATAAAGGGCAGCATATGGTGCTCACACATTGAGTACATCTCAATGTTTTGCACGACGACCATTTCGTTGCTGTCGGAGGGAAAGAGCGCATCGTTGACGACGTCTTTGACGTTTTGATGGTAGCCTCGAGTCAAAAACTCGAAGGCTTTTGCCGCACGCTTCGGAGTGTCTTTGAGACCCGGACGCTCAAGGTCCTCACCGATGCCCGTGATAATGCCCGCCCAATGGGATTCCATGACGTTTGATACTCAAATTTGAGGAAGAAGAATGATGGTAGCAACCTCCTCAGGAAGCGGCAACGCAGTGTTTCTCAAGGACTATGGGCTGGACAGGGCTACCCCCGGTACCGTTGGGGAGGCTCTCGAGCAAACCCATGGCGCTTTGAAAAGAGCTGATGTGTTTTTTGGCCATGGCAGTGACAGCGCCTGGGATGAAGCGGTGTTTATGCTTTTGAGTGCCCTGGGATTGCCGCTGGACTCTGGCGATGAGGTGTTGGCCGGGGCAGTGGGCGACGATGAATGGGCCACTATCCTTCACTGGTTGCAGGGTCGCATCATAGATCGTAAGCCCTTACCTTATCTTACCGGTCGGGCGTGGTTCGCGGGGCTGGAGTTCAAGTGTGACGAACGTGCGCTGGTGCCGCGCTCACCGCTGGCGGAGCTCATCCGTAACGAGTACGCACCCTGGTGGGCGGGAAAAGCACCCGGGTCCCTGCTCGATTTGTGCTGCGGCGGAGGGTGTATTGGTATTGCCGCTGCGGTGCATCAGCAGAATCTTGACGTGGTTATCGCAGATATTGATGACGCCGCCTTGTCCCTTGCCCGGGAGAACATAGCTTTTCATAGCGTCGCTGATCGCGTTGCCGCCGTGAAGTCCGATCTTTTTGGAGGGCTGTCAGGAAGGCGTTTTGACATCATCCTTTGTAATCCCCCCTACGTGGACGCGAGTGACCTTGCGGCAATGCCGGCGGAGTTTTTGGCGGAACCGCCCCTGGGTCTGGGTTCCGGTGAGGATGGTCTGGATATGTCACGGCGTCTGTTAAAAAGCGTAGCGGACTACCTCACGCCGCAGGGACTGCTTTTTTTAGAGGTCGGGAACTCCTGGGAAGCCTTGGACAGCGAGCTTGCCGGCTTACCCTTAACCTGGATTGAATTCAGCGAGGGCGGTCACGGGGTATTGCTCCTGCGCGCCGAGGAACTACCGCAGGTGACGGAGCATCTCGCAGCTGATCCCTGATAACGCCCTTCACAACGCGTATAATCCCGTTTTTTTGATGAATCCGGAAATTTCATGGCAGGTAATACCTTAGGCACTCTGTTTACCGTGACGACCTTTGGGGAAAGTCACGGGCCTGCGCTGGGAGCCATTGTGGACGGCTGTCCCCCAGGACTTCCCCTGGACAGTGGCGATATGCAGCCGGATCTGGATCGTCGCAAGCCCGGTACCTCTCGCTTTACCACCCAGCGACGGGAGTCCGACGAAGTACGCATTCTTTCCGGCGTTTTCGAGGGTGTCACCACGGGTACCCCCATAGGCCTTCTCATCGAGAACCAGGACCAGCGCAGTCGTGACTACGCGGACATTGCCGACCGCATTCGCCCGGCCCACGCCGACTACAGCTACATGCACAAGTTTGGCGTCCGGGATTATCGCGGCGGTGGCCGCTCCTCTGCACGAGAAACGGCTATGCGCGTTGCTGCGGGCGCCATCGCCAAGAAGTTTCTCGCGGGGCAGGGCGTGCGTATCCGAGGTTACCTTCAGCAGCTCGGTCCTATTGCGGCGGAAGTGCTGGATTGGGATTGCGTGGAAACCAATCCTTTTTTCTGTCCCGATCCGGCCAAGGTTCCCGAAATGGAAACTTTTATGGCGGCGCTGAACAAGAGCGGCGATTCTGTTGGTGCCCGCATCAACGTGGTTGCCGAGGGCGTTCCGCCGGGACTTGGGGAACCGATTTTTGATCGCCTGGATGCCGATATTGCCTCAGCAATGATGAGTATCAACGCGGTCAAAGCCGTGGAGATCGGTGCGGGTTTTGACAGCGTTGCCCAGCGCGGCAGTGAACACCGTGACCTCATGACGCCCGACGGCTTCCTGAGCAACAATGCGGGTGGTGTTCTCGGGGGCATCAGCAGCGGGCAGGACATCACGGTCAGCATGGCCCTGAAGCCGACCTCCAGCATCCGACAGCCCGGCGCCAGCATTAATCATGCGGGGGAGCCGATAGACGTCGTCACCACCGGACGTCACGACCCCTGTGTAGGCATTCGTGCGACACCCATCGCCGAGGCGATGCTGGCGCTGGTGCTTATGGATCATTTTCTGCGCAACCGGGCCCAGAACGGCGATGTGGTGTCGCCCACTCCCGTGCTGCCCGCTGAGGCGCCCAAAGCACCGTGAAGTTTCCCTTCTGGCGTCGTTCTCTGGCGCGCACCATATTTTTGGGCGTCGCCGCTCTCGGGGTGCTCCTGTGGGCGGCGTCTTCCCAGTTGGGTTTGGGGCTTAACAGCCTTCTGGCGCAGTTTCTGATTCTGTTGGCCGCTCTGGCACTGCTTATCGGTCTGGCTGCGGTGGTAGGTATCGTTCTGGGGATGCTTCGCCGCAAACGTTAGCGCGGTTTCCTTCCTCCCGCTCGGCGCGCTGTCGGCGGAATCCCGGCGGGCCGGGTTAATCGGGAATGAGGTCTATTTCCAGAGTCATTTTTTCTGCCATAGCGTCCAGCTGCCATTCGAGTTCATCAAGACGGCTGTCGCTATGAAGCTCAATTGATGCTTCTGCGCGGAACAGGGGCTCACCGCTCATGGGGGCGGTCTCAACACTTGTTTCCATGGAGCGGATATTAAATCCGGCCATCCTGAGGGCACGGGTCAGTTCCCGAACAATCCCCGGACGATCGGGCCCCAGCAGGGTCAGGCGCTGAGTCGCCGGCGACCCTTCCGGGGCATCGCCGGCATCGGTGAGGCTGCAGACAATGCCATCCGCCTCCAGGCGGCCCAGTGCATCGCCCAGGGACTGCTGCTGATCCTCGGGCAATTGGGCCTGAAGCACGCCGGCAAAGCGTCCGCCGAGGCGGCTGAGTTGGGAGTCCAGCCAGTTGCCGCCATGCTGGTCAATCAGCGCGCTGAGCTGCTCAATAACGCCGGGCCGGTCGTCGCAAAAAAAACTGATCAAAACGCGAGTCGTCACGGGGATGGTGCTCCACTTTGTTTGATTCAGAGCGTATATTAACCCGTGATTTCATTCATCGAAGGAGTTTCTCTGTGCAAAAGGTCATGGCACTTATCTCTGGTCTGGTGCTCGCACCGGCCATTCTGGTAGCGGCACCTGCTACGGCGGCCCTGGACTGGGGCAGCGTTCTCAATGGTGAGCATCGTAGTGACAAAAACAAGGCTCGCGATGAGTTTCGGCATCCGCGAGAAACCCTGGAGTTTTTCGGGCTCGAAGAAGATATGACGGTAGTTGAGCTGTCGCCCGGTGGGGGTTGGTACACCGAAGTGCTCGCTCCGCTGCTCCACGAGAAGGGCAGCTACTACGCGGCTCACAACAGTCCCAACGGCGGAGCGTACTCCCGCCGGTCCCTGGGGGGCTATCTGCAGAAGCTCGGCAAAGACAACGACACCTATGGCAACGTGACCGTTACGACTCTCGGCCCCGCTGACTCTGTGGTTATTGCCCCGGCGGGCACGGCGGATATGGTGCTCGCCTTTCGCAATGTGCATAGCTGGATGCGTGCAGATACGCTGGCGAATACGCTGCTTGTTGCCTACGATGCGCTAAAGCCCGGTGGGGTATTTGGTGTGGTGCAGCATCGCGCCAAAGACGGTCGTGATCCCGAGCGAATGAAAGCCACAGGCTATGTGAGCGAGGACTACATCATTGCCGCAGCGCGAAGCGTCGGTTTTGAGTTGGATGATCGCTCGGAAGTGAATGCGAATCCCAAGGATACAGGTGACTACGACGATGGTGTTTGGGAGCTTCCTCCATCATTGAACACCGCTGATGAGAATCGTGAAGCCCATATCGCGATCGGTGAAAGCGACCGCATGACGCTGAAGTTTGTAAAACCGGCCAGTTGATTTGGCGGCATTTGTAAAAGTCCCTGCTGAACGAGTCCCTGAGAAGCAGCTCCATGCGCTCCTCGAGGAATTTGCCAGCCGGGACGGCACGGATTACGGCGCCAGAGAAACAACCATGGAGGAGCGCGTCAAACGTCTCCTGGCACAGCTTCGCGCCGAAAAGATCCAGCTGCTTTTTGATGTGGATTCCGAACAGTGGGACC
Source organism: Congregibacter sp. (assembly GCF_965660375.1). Classification (GTDB taxonomy): domain Bacteria; phylum Pseudomonadota; class Gammaproteobacteria; order Pseudomonadales; family Halieaceae; genus Congregibacter. The sequence goes on from NZ_CBFHZO010000120.1 coordinate 15,382, forward strand.
TACTGGCCGCCGATGATGCCCGGCGCCTCCTCGACGGTGCGGCAGAATCCTGATCATTGCTGTGGTGTTCCCGGGTCGTACTTTGTCCTGTCCGGACGTAAAGGAGTTTGCAGGAAATGAACACTGAGGAGGCTGTCGCCACTCTCGATGCCCGGGGACTTAATTGTCCGGAGCCGGTGATGCTTCTGCACAAGGCGGTAGCGGAGCTGGCTGCGGGAGAGCGACTGTTGGTGTTGGCCACCGATCCGACAACACAGCGTGATATCCCCCAGTTTTGCCGGTTTTTGGGGCACGAGCTTGAACACAGCGAAGAGCAGGGCGATGAATTCCTCTATACCCTTATCAAAGGGCCTTGAAGCCGAGGAGATCATCTCGATCTTCAACGCGCAATTTTCTGAAGACTACTTCACCTGCCTTCGTGGTGGAGCGGCGGAACCGTTGTATGAACCCGCCAGTGGTGATACTCCCGCGCACATTTTCTTTCGTGAGGATTACGCTTCCAGCGCCCTCCACGAGGTCGCCCATTGGTGTATTGCCGGTAGCGCACGCAGGCAGCAGCTTGATTATGGTTACTGGTACAACCCGGACGGGCGGAGCGCCGATGCTCAGGCAAAGTTCCTACAGGCTGAAGCCCGACCCCAGGCGCTGGAGTGGTGCTTTGCGCGCGCAGCGGGCGTTACCTTCCGACTGAGCCTCGATAATCTCGATGCACCAAGCGATCCCGAAGCGGGCACGGCTTTTGCGGCGGCCGTGCTCAGGGAGGCACGAGCTTTGTCCAACGATGGTTTGCCCCCGCGGGCCCAGCGGTTTTTTGATGCGCTGAGAGCGTGCAGCGGCACCTCGACCGACGCCCAGGCCCTGCAATTTGCTGAGGCGGATCTGGAGTGATCAGAGTCCTTGCTGACGAGAATATGGTGGGTTTGGACCAGCTACCTCAGGATGAGCTCCACATTCGGACCATCCCGGGGCGCAGTATTTCGCCTGCCGACCTTAAAGACATTGACGTACTGTGGGTGCGATCGGTGACGCAGGTCACCGAGGCGCTTGTTAAAAATAGCCGACTGCAATTTGTCGGTACGGCGACCGCTGGCCTGGAACATATCGATCACGGGGCGCTTGAGGCTCAGGGTATTGCCTTTTCAGCGGCCCCGGGTGCCAACGCCAATTCGGTGGTCGAGTATGTGATCGCAGCTCTCGTAGAGCTTCAGGAGCCCTGGAACTGCCTGGAGGAGGGCGATGTACTTGGAATCGTCGGTTATGGATTCGTGGGCCGCATGCTGGCACAGGTGGCTCGCGATTTAGGTTGGCAGGTGAGGGTGCATGATCCCTGGCTTGCCGCCGACGACCCCGCGGGTAATTGGGCGTCTCTGGAGGAGATTCTTGAATGTCGCGTGATAAGTTTGCATTGTTCGCTGCATAAACAAAATCCCTGGCCCAGCTTTCACTTGATTGGTGCTCAGTCCCTGGCAAGGCTCGACGGGAGCCAATGGTTGATCAATGCGGCTCGCGGTGCGGCCATCGACAACAGTGCACTGCAGGAGCACCTTACAGGCGATAACCCCGTGAACTGTGTGCTCGACGTTTGGGAAGACGAGCCTTATTGTCGTTGGTCATTACTTGCCATGCCATCACTGAAACTGGCGACCGCTCATATTGCGGGGTACAGCTGGAATGCCAAGTGGAAGGCAACGAAGATGTTGTACGACAAATTGATAGATGTGGGCCTGGTCGAGGCACCTGTTCAGGATGATCCGGGGAGGGGCTCTGAGCTGGACCCGGTGCAAGGCAGTGGTGTCAATTTAGTGCGGGGCCTTTTAGGCCAGCGGTACAGGACTCGCGACGACGACGAGCTGTTCAGAAATTTGGCCGGGTTACCGGCGGCAGCGCGAGCGGGGCACTTTGACGCCTTGCGTCGGGGGTACCGAAAGCGCGGGGAGCTTCGGGGGTCGCGACTTTCCCTCGCGGGAGTCGAGGTGGGTCCAGAGCTTCAAAGGATCGTTCGGGCGTTGGGTGTTCTTTCACGCTGAGGGGCGCTTAGCCCAAAGCTCTTAAAAAGTTTATTGCTCGACCCTGTTTGCTCATTTAATTGGCGCGTCAGTCAGGATTTTTACCATGAGGCTTTTACCGCTTAGCAGACTTCTATCGCTTGGCAGACTTCGGCGCTGGCCAGCTTCATCCTGGACCACCATGACGCTGGTCGGCGTTGCCGTGCCGGTTCTGTTGATGCTGGTGCTGTCGGCAGCGCCGTCTTCGCTTCTGTTAAAGAGCGGTCCAGTATTTACCCTGGGCCTGATGGGAGTGGGCATCATTGCTGCGTCTATTATTGGCTACTTTTGGATCGGCGTTCTTTTGGCATTGGTGAATGGCGCGGGTTTGGTGGTTTTGGCTTTTGCCTTGGGCATGTCGACCTTAGCGCACCCCACCTCAACGGGTTTGGCTATGGTCATCGCCAGTGGTAGTTTCGCCGCGCGCGGCGCTCTGTTTTCCAAAACCCTATCCCGAAAAGGATGGTTGATGGCTTTGTTTGTCGTCACGGGTGAGGCGTCGGTTTTGCTCATAGCGTCCCTGTGGCCGGGTGCGCTGCCGGATTTATTTCTGGCCCTTCTGCCCGCACAGTGGTCGAGTATTGCCATCCAGACGGCGCTCACCGGTACTGGCACCCTTGAGGCACTGCCTGTTTTGATCGCGCTGGCTGGCACCGCCGCAACGACCTTGCTGGCGACAAAACTTTATCCGAGACCCTGGCCTTATTTGCTTATGTTCACAGCGTGGCTCGGCCTTTCTGCGGTGGTTTATTTTGAGTCCCTACCGGCGAAGCCCGGCGCCGATGTCGGCTCCGTTGCGTCCGCTGTCATGCCAGTGGTTACTGCGGGGAACAAGCTGGAAGCTTCAAACAGGCTACATAAAGCAAAAAAAAAGACCAGCCGGTTGACTGGTCTTTAGAAGTTTGGAGCGGGTGAACAGATTTGAACTGTCGACATTCTCGTTGGCAACGAGATGCTCTACCCCTGAGCTACACCCGCAAAGTTGGTCTCGCATGTTGGCGACCAGAGTGGGAACAAGTCCCTGATTCCTGACAGCACCTTATCTGCTCTGTCTGCTCTGCTAGAGCAGTAGGCTGGAAATGGCGTCCCCTAGGGGGTTCGAACCCCTGTTACCGCCGTGAAAGGGCGGTGTCCTAGGCCACTAGACGAAGGGGACGTGATGCTCCTCGTCAGGAGGCGCGCATTGTATGGAGAGAGCCCATAATCGTCAAGGGAAAAGGCGTATCTACTTCAGCATTTATGGACGTTCAGGGTAGGTGGTCGGTGAATTTGTGTTTTTCGGCGTTTTTTTCCGCCCAAAAGCAGGGCAAACCCATTATTGCAGGCCCTTTGCCGCGGCCCGAGCCTCGGACCAATTAAACGTATTCCCCTCGCTGAGCGCATCGCGGCGCTGCTCGTCCAGACGGGTAAACATCTCAATTTCCTCGTCAGGCATGAAGTGCAGGCACTCCTGACCGAGGTACCACAGCAAGTCCCGGGGAAACTCCTGGGCAAACTGGGGTGCAATGGTCAGCAGCCGATAAACCAGTGCCGGCGCCTCATCCATGATTTTTTCCGGGTTGGCGACAAGCACGTCAAACTGTTGCGCAAGCTCTATAAGCGTCGCACCCTCCGGCGCAGCAGCGTAGTCCTGGAGCCGCTGGTTAAACGCAGCAAAGTGCGCTATCTGCTCTTGGTGGAAGTCCGTGTCATTCATTAACGTTTCTCGCTGCTCCGGTTACGTTTACAATGCTCCCCGACAAGCGGTTGCTATGGGAGAACCGCGCTGTGTGGTCGGTGAAGACATTTGCGAGCAAATGCAGAAGATTGCAAACAACTCGTGGTTATAGCGGTGCTCAGGCCGGCTCAATTCCAACACCAGTTTCACATTCGCTAGCTGTATACGAGGGCAGGATGCCAGAGTCCAACGCCGGGAGCACCCCGGCCTTAAAAATTGATGATCTAGAAAAATCCTACGACAATGGTTTTCAGGCCCTGAAGGGCATTAGCCTGGAAGTGCAGCAGGGGGATTTTTTTGCGCTTCTGGGCCCTAACGGCGCGGGTAAGTCCACGACCATTGGTATCGTTTGTTCCCTGGTGAGCAAAAGCCAGGGCAGGGTGGCGGTCCACGGTGTCGACATCGATGAAGATTTCCCCACGGCCAAGAAGTTTATTGGCATCGTCCCGCAGGAATTCAACTTCAACATGTTCGAGAAGGTGTTCGATATTGTGACCAATCAGGCCGGTTTTTACGGCCTTCCGCGAACGTTAGCCTGTGAACGCGCTGAAAAATACCTCCGTGAGCTGGGGCTTTGGGATAAGCGGGATGTATCGGGTCGTATGCTGTCCGGTGGCATGAAGCGCAGACTGATGATTGCCCGCGCCCTGGTGCACGAACCCAAGCTGTTGATACTTGATGAACCCACCGCCGGTGTGGATATTGAGATGCGTCGGGGTATGTGGGAGTTCCTGCAAAAGCTCAACGCCAACGGCACGACGATCATTCTCACTACCCATTACCTTGAAGAAGCCGAAGCGCTCTGTCGCAACATTGCGATCATCAATCATGGCGCTATCGTGGAGAATACCTCCATCAAGGATCTTCTGCGGCGTCTTCAGCGCGAAGTGTTCATCGTTGACAGCGCTGACAAGCTTCCGGAAACCCTGAAAATCGAAAAATTCGAGTTTCGGCACGTGGATGATTTTACCCTGGAGATTGAAGTCGAGAAGGGCCAGCATCTGAACGATGTGTTTACCGCGCTCAATGAGGCGGGAGTGAACGTCACCAGCCTGAGAAACCGCGCCAATCGTCTGGAAGAGATGTTTGTCAATCTCCTGGAGGACGCCGCGTGAATACTCAGGAAAAGATCATCGCTTTCAAGACTATCCTCCGAAAGGAAATCCGGCGCTTTATCCGCATCTGGCCCCAGACTCTGTTGCCCTCTGCCATCACCATGAGCCTGTATTTTGTGATCTTCGGATCGCTGATTGGCTCACGCATCGGTGAAATGGGCGGTTTCAGCTACATGGAGTTTGTCGTGCCGGGTCTGATCATGATGGCTATCGTGACCAACTCCTACTCGAATGTTGTCTCCTCTTTCTTTGGTGCCAAGTTCAATCACAGTGTGGAGGAGCTGCTGGTTTCGCCCACGCCCAACTACGTGATTCTGCTGGGCTTCGTCAGCGGTGGCGTTATCCGCGGGCTTTTGGTCGCCGCCATTGTCACCACGGTAGCGATGTTCTTCACCAGTTTGCCCATACACAGCTTTGCTGTGGTTATTGCCGGTGTGGCATTGACCTCGCTGCTGTTTGCTCTCGCGGGTTTTATCAATGCGGTGTTTGCCAACAGCTTTGACGACATTTCCATCATTCCCACCTTCGTGCTGACACCGCTGATCTATCTGGGGGGCGTGTTTTATTCTTTGGATCTGCTGCCGGATTTCTGGGCGGGCGTCTCCAAACTCAACCCGCTGGTGTATGTCGTCAATGCCTTCCGCTACGGTGTACTGGGCGTGGCTGATGTGAGTGTAGGCTTTGCCTTCGCCATGCTCGGTGGCTTTACCGTCGCGGCGTTCACTTACAGTATGTACCTGCTTAACAGCGGTACACGTCTGCGGCAGTAACAGTCCCATGAGCGGTGCTCCGCCCACATCGCACGACAAGGGTCCGCTGCTTGGGCAGCAGGTGGGTGGCAGTGCTCAGTACGATCCTGGACTTCTGTTTCCGGTGCCGCGGTCTAACGCGCGGCAAACGCTCCCTGATGGCTGTTTTCGCGGCTATGGCGAGGATGTCTGGCATGCCTATGAGCTTAGCTGGCTCGATGCCGGGGGTATGCCTCAGATGTTTCTCGGAACCTTTGTGATTCCCGCGACATCGACGAACATCATTGAGTCGAAGTCCTTCAAGCTATACCTCAATTCACTGAATAATCATCGCTTTACCAGTATAGACGCTGCGCGCGATACCATTACCCGAGACCTCTCGAAAGTTGCCGGTGCCACCGTCTCTCTGAGTCTTGGAGATACAGAGGATCCTGCATTTCATGGCGACCAGCTTGCGGGCCGTTGCCTTGATGAACTCCATGTCAGCGTGCCTGAATCCGCTAGTCCTGCATTGTTAAGCGGCGCTGCCGGTGATGGCGTGCTGTATACACACCTGATGCGCTCCCTTTGCCCGGTGACTGCCCAACCGGACTGGGCAACGGTGATTGTAGAAAGCCGTGGGGTGACGCCTGAGAAAGAGGGGTTGCTGCGCTATCTGCTGGCCTATCGGAACCATCAGGAGTTTCACGAGCAGTGTGTAGAGCGTATATACACCGATCTTCAAGATCGATTGCAGCCTGATTTTCTATCGGTGCACGCTCTGTACACGCGACGTGGCGGACTGGATATCAGCCCCTGGCGGTGCTCCGACGATAAGCCAGCGCCTCGCTATCGCCTGAACCGACAATAGTTTTAACCCCCGCAGGCGATTTGCGCGCTCTCAATTTCCCGGCTTTAAAAAGGACCAAGTTTAATGACAAATACGGCATTGATTACCGGCGCTTCCGCCGGCATTGGCGAGGAGTTGGCTAGGGTTCACGCCGAAAATGGGGGCGACTTGGTGCTCGTTGCCCGTCGAAAGGCGCGTCTCGAGTCCCTCGCTAACGAGCTGCGTGCCGATCATGGCGTCCAGGTGCATGTGATTGTCGCTGATCTTGAAAAATCCGGCGCTGCGAAGAAGCTGATGGCTCAGGTGGATGCTCTCGGGGTTGCCATCGATGTGTTGATAAACAACGCGGGCTTTGGCGGCCACGGGAAGTTCCACGAGAGCGGCCTTGAGCGCGATCAGCGCATGATGCAGCTCAATATGGTGGCGCTAACAGAGCTGAGCTACTACTTTGCCCAGGGCATGGTCGAGCGTGGCCAGGGCCGGATTCTGAACGTGGGCTCCAGCGCGGGTTTTCTGCCCGGTCCGCTTCAGGCCGTCTATTACGCCAGTAAGGCTTACGTGAATTCCTTTTCTCAGGCGATTGCCAACGAGCTTCAAGGCACCGGCGTCACGGTCACCGTGCTGTGTCCCGGTCCTGTCGCCACGGAGTTTCAGGCGGCTGGAGATCTTGATGGCGTAAAGGGGTTCGATCTCGCGGCAGACGCCCGCTCCGTGGCCGAGTGTGGCTACCGTGCTATGGAACGGGGCGAATTACTGGCCATCAATGACCGTAAAATCCGCGTATTCCTTGAAGGCTTGCTGCCGTTTCTGCCCCGCAAAGGCGTGCTGTGGATGTCCCGTAAGAGCATGGAGAAAAGCAGCTAAGCGAGGCCGATTATTCGCGACCAAATTCCTGCAGCACTGCTGCATAGACGCCAATCGCTGAGAAGAGATTGCCAATACGCATGTTCTCGTCACGACCGTGTTGGTTGTTGTCGTGGTTCGCGATGGGTAGCAGCACAATTGGCATGTCCAGCGCCTGATCAAAAAGATGGATGGGCAGGCTGCCGCCCAGCGTTGGCGAAAGGAGGGGGGGGCTGCCATCGTACTCCGTGAGTATGGCGGTGAGTTTTCTCGCCGCCTCACCGTCAAGATCACTGCGATAGGCAGGATAGCCACCAGTCCAATCCACTTTAATCACCCCCGGATGATTACGAAGGACTTCGTCAGTGGGCTCCTCGTGAGTGACGTAAAATCCCTGCTCCTCAAAATGCGCTTCGATGGTTTTCTTCACATGATCTATGGTTTGAGCAGGCACCAGGCGGAGGTCCAGTGATGCCCGCGCCTTGGACAGAATGATATTGCGCGCCTGGTCGTCAACGCCGCCGGCCTGAAAACCCACCATATTGATGGCCGGTCGCATAATAGTCATCTCGATACGCTCTCCAGCCCCTTCCACGCGGCCCAGCGATAGTTCATCACGCAGTTGTGCATCAACGGACGGTATAGCCGCAATAGCAACCTGCTCCGCCTCGCTCACCGGCGTGACCTCATCGAGATAACCCGCAACCTGAATATTGCCATCCATGTCTTTCATGGTGGCGAGAAGCCTCATCAGGGCATCCGTAGGGTGGGGCGCCCAATTGCCGTAGTGGCCTGAGTGCAAAGGCCTGGAGGGGCCATAGAGCGTCAGGTTGACGCCGATGTCACCTCGCACACCAAAGACCAATTGACGAAGACCGCTCTGGTGCATGGGGCCGTCGCAGAACAAAAGTACGTCCGCACTCAAATACTCGGCGTGCTCCTCAAGGATTTGCTCGACCGTGGGACTACCAAACTCCTCCTCGCCGTCGAGAATGAGTTTTACATTAACGCTGGCACCCAGGTCGGCGTCGTCCATGGCATCGATGGCGTGCATGAGTGCGATGACCGGCGCTTTGTCATCGCCTGCGGAACGCGCGTATACCCGCCACTCGGGGTCAATATTTTGCTGCAGTGCCTTCGCCCAATCGAGGGTGTCTTCGCCGTTTTTCAGGGTCGGCTCAAAGGGCGGTGTCTTCCAATCAGCGGGCTCTACCGGTTGGCCATCAAAGTGCGCGTAGATAAGAACCGTGCTGGTGGCTTCCGGAGTGCTGCGTTCGGCAAGAATATAGGGGGCGCCGCCGGCGCGTACGATCTTCGAGCTAAATCCTCGGTCGCCAATATACTGGCTTATCCATTGGGCGTTCTTCTGCATATCCGGCAGCGACGTCGACACGTTAGGCATGCGAAGGAGTTCTTGAAAATCTGTCAGGATTTCGACGCCGTGCTCATCTATGTGCGTGTTTACCGCCTCCTTAAGCGTTTCTGTCGTGCCCGGCACTGCGGCTGCGGATATTGGAGTCGAAAGTAGCGTGGAAAAAAGCGTGATGGACAGAGACGCCTTGCTTAAGAGGAGGCCGGTTTCTCGCAGGCGTTTAATCATAAGGATTCTCAATATTCGGGTGAGAAAGAACGATACTACGCCTTTGTAATTACCGACAATGGTGTCTGGCGAAGGCGTGTCGGTTTATGTATTATTCGCGCCCTTACGGAGAGGTGGCCGAGTGGTCGAAGGCGCACGCCTGGAAAGTGTGTAACGGGCAACCGTTCGAGGGTTCGAATCCCTCCTTCTCCGCCACATATGAAAGAGGCCCCTGATGGGGCCTTTTTTGTATGTGTCAGATAAAGCGGATAGAAGAGCACCCTTGGTTCGACAAACTTTGCCTATGGCAAAGTTTGGACGCGTAGCCATACGGCGGAGCGCCCCGCAGGGGTGAGAGCGGCGGAGGCAACGCCGCTCGAATCAATCCCTCCCTTTCCGCCAAACCTACAGCAGATGTAAGCGGCTCTCAGGGCCCATTTTTTTGCTCTACTGGAAAGTTGTCTGGCGCTTGTGGGATACACTCCGAGAGATATCTCAGGGGGGCAGAAACATGAGTGTTTTACTCAGCGAAACACAGGACGGAATAACGACAGTCACTCTAAACAGGCCAGAGCAGCTGAATGCTCTGTCTTTGGAGCTGAGATCCGCACTGGCTCAGGAATTTACCCGTCTGGCCACGGATCCGGCGACCGATGTCATTATTCTCACGGGAGCGGGGCGTGCCTTCTCTGCGGGACTGGATCTTAAAGAACTGGGTCGTACGGGCCTGCAGTCGGAACAAGGCAGTGCTCCTGGTCTCGATGACGCGATCAGGGATGTGGGAAAGCCTCTCATAGGCGCTATTAACGGCTTTGCCGTCACCGGCGGATTCGAGATTGCGCTTATGTGTGACATTCTCATCGCCAGTGAGCAAGCCCGCTTCGCTGATACCCACGTTCGCATGGGCGTAGTGCCTGGCTGGGGATTGAGCCAGCGCCTGTCCCGTGCCATCGGCGCTTCCCGCGCTCGGGAGTTGAGCTTTACGGGCAAATATCTGGACGCCGCGACGGCAGAGCGATGGGGGTTGGTAAACCGCGTGCTGGCAGCCGATGAATTGCTAGGGCACTGCCATGAACTGGCACGCGAAATTCAGCTTGCCGACAAGGCGACATTGAACGCGGTGCAGCATCTCATTGACTACTCCCTTGATCACAGCCTCAACGAAGGGCTGGCGCACGAGGCTGAATTAAACAGAGACCATGCGAAGAGCGTCAGCAACGCCGCGTTAGATGAACGGCGCGGTTCAGTGATGGAGTCTGGCAGACAGCAAAATACGTGAGTGGTTGAATATGCCACGACAGTATTGGGCTATGTATGAGATGCCAGCGTATTCGGCCTCTAAAAACGCCGCTTCAGATGTCCTGGTAGTTCGGTGCTCGACGTTCGGCAAAAGCCGCCATGCCTTCTTCGGCGTCTTTGCTCTGGCTGCAGAGTATCTGATTGCGGTCCTCCAGAGCGATGGCAGATTCCAGCGAACCAATATCAATATTGACGTTGAGCGCCTCTTTGGAGAGACGAAGACCTAACGGGGAGTTACCCAGCATTAACTGAATATCCTCTTCGGCTGCAGCGTCGAGGCCTGCCGGCTCCACCACCTGGGATACCAGTCCCAGGTTCAGGGATCGCTCGGCGTTGATGAACTTGCCGGTAAGAATAAGCTCCGACGCCAACGCCGAGCCCACGAGTCGCGGTAAAAAGTAGGAAGACCCCATATCGCAGCCGCCCAGACCTATGCGGATGTATGCGCAGTTCATTTTTACGGTCGTCGAGGCGATGCGAATGTCGGAGGCCAGCACCAGAGAGAGTCCACCACCGCAGGCTGCGCCGTTAATCAATGAGATAATGGGCTGGGGACAACGGCGCATGGCAATGTATATTTCAGCGATGGAGCGCTGAAAGGCCAGACCTTGCTGCACTGTACTCAGGTCGTGAGATTCCTCGGCTTTGAGATCCAGTCCCGCGCAAAAGGCGCGGCCTGCGCCTCTGAGTACCACGATACGGCGGTCCGGGCGGGTGGCGAGCGCTCTAAAATAGTCTCTGAGCTCGCCCACCATGGTGGGATTTAGAGCGTTGAGATTGTCAGGGCGATTCAGGGTTAGCCAATCGACAGCGCCTTTTTCTTCAAGGAGCAGCGTTTCAAATTGTTGTTTCATCGGACTTCCAGGTAGTAGATCGAGATAGCAAAAGGATCATTCTGTTATACCATTTTAGGCTTCTCCAATCCTCACCAGACGGCATTGGCAAAGAAAAGGAAAAAGGAATCACTGCGCATGGCTGCTCATCACTAATGCTGGCTGACCATCTTCCCCCGGAAGTCGCGCTGGTCATTGCGACCGGTCCTATGGAGAGTCAGCGACTGGGTGATATTGAGGAAGCCTTTATTGCGACTGCCGTTGAAAAACGCCAGAGAGAATTTCGCAGCGGTCGTAACGCAGCAAAAGCCGCGCTCGCTCAACTGGGTCTAAAGGGCGAAATCAGCTTGCCCCCGGACACAGATGGTCGACGGCCCTCTTGGCCAACCGGCTATGTAGGGAGCATTACTCACACCCATGGCTTCTGCGCTGCGGCGGTCGCCCGGGCAAGGGATTACGCTGCTGTTGCCATTGATGTAGAGCCTCGAACCCCAATGAGAAGGGGGGTGGCAGCGAGAATCTGTACCGAGCGAGAACTAAAATGGATCTCAGAACGGTCAGATGATTATCTTCAAACCGATTTGGAGAAAGCCATTTTTTGCATCAAGGAGACCCTCTACAAAGTGTTTAATCCGCTGTACGGCGTGTACCTGGGTTTTCAGGAGGCGGAGGTGCGGCTGAATCTTGATGAAGGGAGCTTCACTGCGAAGATTCATCAGCGTAAAGCGGGTATCCGCTGCCGCTACAGCGGACGCCTCAGCCTTGATGATGATTACCTATACGCGACTACTGTTGTGAAGAATACCTGCGGCTAGCCTGACGCACAGCTTTTCCTGGTCTTCATCACATGTAGCGCCGCTGCGCAGCGCTGACTTTTTCCAGATATCGTCGCGTTTCCGCAAAGGGGTGCTTTTGGGTCAACTGTCGATACACCTGCGAGGGTGTCATGCCGTTGATTGCCCGGATCGCATTACTACGGTTACTGTCGAAGGCGCGAAGGGCGCCACCCGCACCGCCGTTGTAAGCCGAGATGGTCGTGTATTTCCTGCTGGCGGGATCGTTGATGGCACTGAGATAGCTGTCGTCGAGAAGGTGTAGGTAAGCGCTGCCGATATCGATATTGAAATCTGCATTAAACAGCTGTTGTTTAGTGGGCTCGCCTTTCTCCTTTTTTACCCGCTCGTAAACGTCGCGGCCCGCTGTGGAAGGCACTACCTGCATCAGTCCGTAGGCTTTTGCAGGACTCACCGCATAGGGATTGAAAGCGCTCTCGACCTCAATCACCGCATAGATCAGTGACGGGGGCATGCGGTAGCGGCGGGAGGCAGCAAGCACATAGTCGGCATATTCAAGC
>NZ_CBFHZO010000121.1:0-77622 GCF_965660375.1 Congregibacter sp.
GGCATTCATGGCGACCTGAGTTCCCGCTCGCGTGGAACCGGTGAAGGACATCATGTCCACATCGGGGTGCCTGGACAATGCCGCACCCACGGTAGGTCCATCACCGTTCACCAGGTTAAACACGCCCGCGGGCACGCCTGCCTCGTGCATGACCTCTGCCCATATCTGTGCGGACAGGGGCGCAATTTCGCTGGGCTTGAGTACGATGGTACAACCCACCGCCAGCGCTGGCGCCACCTTGCAGGCAATCTGATTAATGGGCCAGTTCCACGGTGTGATCATGCCGCAGACACCAATAGGCTCCTTGATAACACGGTGCGGCCCCAGGTCCTCTTCAAAATCGTAATTGCGCAGGACATCCAGCGCTTGCTGCATATGTCCCATTCCCGTGTGTGCCTGCGCCGTCTCTGCCAGACCTTTGGGCGCGCCCATTTCGGTTCGAATCGCCTCGGCAATATCGTGATAGCGCGATTGATAGACTTCTATGCAGCGCTCCAACAGCGCGATGCGCTCCTCTCGGCTGCTCATACCGTAAGTCGCAAAAGCCGCTTTTGCCGCCGCCACGGCGCGATCTACATCCGCCTCCGACCCCAGAGAGATGCGGGCGCAGACGGTTTCGTGCGCCGGATCGATCACGTCGAAGGGCTTCGGTACTGCGGGGTCAACCCACTCGCCGTTGATGTAAAACTTAAGATGTTCGCGCATAGGATTTACTCCGTTATTGTGATGGTGCTCAAAAATCCGAGACAGGAGTTTAGCACCGCAGCGTCTCAGAAAAAGCACCTCTTGGGTGTGGGATTCGCCAGACCCTGTTCCTTGCACACACCGGGGGTATCCACCACAATATGTGCGGTTAATAACACCGTTTTTGAGGAACAGCACCATGAACATGGACATCGCCAGCGATGAAATGACCCTTTTTCGCGATATGGCGCGCCGCGCCTTCGAACAGGAAATCGGGCCTCACTTCGAAACCTGGGAAGAAAATCATCTCGTGCCCCGGGAGTTTTGGAACACCTTGGGTGCCGCTGGCCTCCTCTGCCCCGATGTTGACGAGGCCTATGGCGGCGCCGGCACCGCGCCCCACGTCACCTTGATGCTCATCGAAGAGTTGTCGCGCATGGGCTTTGGCGGTATTGCCACAGGCTACGGCATACACTCAAACATCGTGGCGCCTTACATCAGTCGCCATGGCACTGACGAGCAGAAGCAACAGTGGTTGCCCAAGATGGTCAGCGGCGAAGCCTTCGGCGCCCTGGCGATGACAGAGCCCGGTGCAGGATCTGATGTGCAGGGCATTCGCACCAGCGCGGTTCGTGACGGCGATGAATGGATACTTAATGGATCCAAAATCTTTATCACCAACGGCATCCATGCTGACATCGTTGTAGTGGCTGCGATCACCGACCCCGGCAAGGGAGCGAAAGGGACTTCGCTCTTCCTGGTAGATACCACTCTTCCCGGCTTCGAAAAAAGCCGCAAGATCGAGAAAATCGGTCAGCACACCTCAGACACGGCACAGCTGTTTTTCCAGGATGTTCGCCTTCCCGCCAACGCGCTCCTCGGTGAGGAAAACCGCGGCTTTGTCATCATGATGGAGGAGCTGCCCCGGGAGCGTCTGGGTATTGCTGCCCAGGCTGTGGGCGCAGCAGAAGGCGCGTTGGACATCACCGTGGACTACGTAAAAGAACGCAAGGCCTTCGGTCAAAGCATTGGCGAATTTCAGAACACGCGCTTCAAGCTGGCTGACGTCAAAACCCAGATCGGTCTGAACCGGGCGCTCTACGAGCAGTGTGCTGACGAATACGCGCAGGACGCATTGACGGCTGATAAAGCGGCGATGCTCAAGCTGGCCTCCTGTGAAATGCAGTGCAGCACCATTGACGATTGCCTGCAGCTCTTTGGTGGCTACGGTTATACGGTGGAGTACCCGATTTCCCGGTTCTACACCGATGCCCGCATCCAGCGCATCTACGGTGGCTCATCAGAAATCATGCGCGAACTGGTTGCGCGCACGATGCTGGGGCGCTAGAGCCTGAAGCACAGGGTTCTTCTCGCCGGCGCCACCGGCTACATCGGCACCCGGGTCGCCCGGGAGTTGCTGTCAAACGACTATGCTCTCGTGTGTCCGGTGCGCGACCTGTCCAGCGATGCCTCCGAGGGGCTGCGGGCTTTCGCCTCAACATGTGCAACGGGCTCGCTTCATTTGCTCCCCACAGATCTGCAGAACCCCGATGGTCTGGACGGTGCCCTCAAAGGCTGGCACGTAAGCGCCCTGGTTTCCTGCATCGCCAGTCGCAGTGGCGGCGTGGCTGACAGTCACCAGGTTGACTATCTGGCCAATCATCATCTGTTGCAATGGGCGCTGAAGACAGACGTTCAACACTTCACGTTACTCTCCGCGATCTGCGTGCAAAAACCGAAACTGGCCTTTCAATTTGCCAAGTTACGTTTCGAAGAGGAGCTGGCGGCCTCCGGGCTGTCTTTCAGCAGCGTGCGGGCCACGGCCTTCTTTAAATCGCTCAGCGGCCAGCTCCAACGGGTGAGTCGTGGCAAACCCTTTCTGATGTTTGGCGACGGGACGCTGACGCGCTGCAAACCCATCGCGGAATCCGACCTCGCGCAATTCATCCGGCTGACCCTGGAATCAGATAACTTGAACGGTGTACGGGCCATCGGAGGTCCAGGTCCCGCCCTGTCACCCCTGGAACAGGCGCAGCTTCTATCACGGCTTACCGGGCAGCCTCTGCGCACAAAAAGCGTCAGCCCAAAGCTGCTTCAGGGTATCGCCGCTCTCCTTGACCTGCCGGGGCGGTTTTCAAAAACCATTGCTGACAAGGCAGAGTTTGTTCGCATTGGCCACTACTACGCCACCGAGTCCATGCTCCACTGGAATGAGGACGAGGGGGCCTACGACGCTGAGGCGACACCGGAATTTGGCACCATTACCCTTGAAGACAGTTACCGCGCACAGCTCGCCGGCGCGACGGATCAATCCCTTGGAGATCAGGCGGTATTCCGCTGACGCCTGCGAGTGAGCCATTGCTGCCCTTGCAGAAGCGCTCTCATTAAGGTTCTATTAAACCGGTACGTAGTTATTACTGACATCGCCCAGGAGAAGTTCCATGTCGAAAAATATTGTTTCTAAGAATCTCGTCCCTAAAAAATTGCTGGCCACGGGCCTCGCTGTTATCACGCTAAGCGCAGCGCCCCTGGCCCTGTCGCACCTTGTAAAAGAAGAAGCGATGCAATCCTATCGTCAGTCCTATTTTACGCTGATTGCCATGAATTTTGGCCCCATGGCGGCGATGGTTAAGGGCGATATGCCCTGGGATGACGACAAAATGCTCGCCCTGGCCGAGGATTTTGCGGCGGTCGCCAGCGTTGATGTTGCACGGGCCTTTGGCCCCGGCTCCGATAAAGGCACAACGAGAGCCAAGCCGGAGATCTGGGAGAACACCGACGATTTTCTCGAAAAGTATGCGGCGCTCCAGTCCGCATCTGAAGACCTCCTTGCCGCAGCCAAGACTGGGGACCGGGGAGCAATCGGTGGCGCCATCAAGGACACCGGTGGAGCCTGTAAAGCCTGTCACGACGAATACAAGGCGAAGGACTACCTGTACTGAGTCAGGCTGATCGCGAGCGCCCGATCTTGGGCGCTCTTCCCACAGCCTCTCCCTACCGCGGGGCATGTACTAAGAAATTGGTGCAAGGGCAATGAAAGCCTTCGCTACCAGTAGTATTCCGAGGCGGGGGGCGCGGGAGCCAGCTCGAGAAGCGCGAAAAGCATTCCCCCAACCAGCACTGCGATAATCAGCGCTTTGTAGGCCGGCTGCGCCGGACCGGTACCCTTGCGACCTTCCGCCTTACCCACCACCATGGGCTTCAGAAGACGCTGTTTCCGTAAGCGCTCGTAGTAAATCACTGACAGCACGTGAAGTGCTATGAAGCCCAGGAGCACATTAAAAATCGTCTCATGATAGGCAGCGAGGGAATCGCTCACACCGCTATCAAACACATAGTAGAAAGGGCCGGTATACAGCACATCATCAGAGTTAACCGTTCCCGTCAGCGCCTGCGCCAGGAGCAATACCCACAGGAGCATGGCAGACCATCCGCCCGCAGGATTGTGTCCCGGCGTTGCGCTGGGAGCCCCGCGAAAGTACGCCACCACCGTTGAAGGACCCCGCAAAAAGTCACGGAACCGGGACTGGGGGGAGCCTACGAGCCCCCAGCATAAGCGAGTAACGACCGCGACCAGGAGCGTAAGCCCCAGCCACTGATGCACTTCCTGATACCCCTCCTCTGCTGTCCACCAACTGGCAGGAAGGAGCAAAAATATGAGCCAGTGAATAAGGCGTACCGGCAGGTCCCAGAGCACATAGTCTGGCGATGGGGTATCTCTATGGTTCTGCGTTCGAACAGAGGGCACGGCGCTAATCCTGAGGGTACAAGGGGGGCTCGGTGACGTCGACGTACTGGTACTGCCAGCTGGCGTTGGACAAAAACGCACGGTGCCGCGGACCTTCGACTTCCAGGTCACCAGTTTCGTAGGCGGCATCACCCGGATAGAGGGTTGCAAAACCACCCTCACCTTCACCCTTATTTTTCAGAGGCACCAACAGCGGCAGCACCCGGGGACAGGGCGTTTCCCGCTCTCCCGCAAGAGCCTCCGATGCAGTGTTGTAGCGCGCCACGGCGCAGAGCGTAATGAAGGTTGGCGGCATCATGGGCAACTCCCCCGCTCTATGTGTCTCCAGGGCCTGCTTCACGCCGATCCACTGGTAATCATGAATCTCACTACCATCGATGACTACCTCAGAATCCGGCGCCACCTCACCGGCAAAGATCCAGGTAGAAAACCGTTTGCGCTCGCCCACGGGCGTCGTCCAATGACTGATCAAGACCATGGATTCGGGATCCGGCGACACCCCCGCCTCCTCCTCGGCTTCCCGAGCTGCAGCATAGCGCGCAGCCTCATCAGGGTCGTCACCGCCGCGGGTACGGTCTGCTTCATCTACCGCACCACCAGGAAACACCCAGAAACCGCCCGCAAAGGCCAGGGCACGATTCCTGCGAACCATCAACACTTCCAGTTCCTGCTCACCGTCGCGGAGCAGCACAACGGTGCTGGCCGGCCGAATGGGGACACTCATTTGCCCATGAGTTCCATGAGACCCACAACGGTGGCCTCCACACCGAGAGTCACCGCGGGTTTCGGTGCAATTTTAAACAGTGGTGAGTGATGCGATGGCACGGGTTCGCCACCGGCTGCCGCCGCACTGAAGGCCTCCGGCGGCGTGCCACCCACAGCAAAGTAGGTGCTGGGAATGTAGGGGTCCGTCGTGAAAAAGGGAAAATCTTCAGAACCCATACCTTTACGTTTTTTATCCCAAAGCACATCGCTGCCAAAACGCGATTGCCATACATCACGAAGACGCCCGGTCATAGCGAGGTCATTCGCGGTCACCGGAACCGATTCATCGGAGACCATGACCTCGGGGAGCTTGTCATCGGGCAGCCCGGCAACACGCCCCATATTGACCGCCACACGACGAATACCATCCAGCAATAACTCGCGGGTTTCAGGATCGTCGTTGCGTACTGTCAATTTGAGGACAGCGCGGTCTGAAATAATGTTGTTCTTGGTGCCTGCATGAAAGGCGCCTACGGTGATCACGCCCGCATCCCGCGGTGGCAATGTCCGGCTTACTACTGTCTGCAAAGCCAGCACGATCTGCGAACCCAGGACCACCGGATCGACCCCCGTATGGGGTGAGGCCCCGTGAGCACCCACGCCGTGAACAATGATTTCAACGGTGTCGCCTCCCGAGTACGCCGCGCCCATGGCCGCGGACAGCTTGCCGGTGGGAATAGAGGACGTCACATGAAAAGCCATCGCCATATCCGGCTGTCCAAAGCGCTCCCAAAGCTTGTCGTCCATCATGGCTTCGGCGCCGGAGATTCGCTCCTCTGCGGGCTGTCCTATGAGCATCAGAGTACCCGACCACTCATCGCGACGCGCCATCATCTGCCGCGCCGTTCCCACAAGACTCGTGATATGGACATCGTGACCACAGGCATGCATCACAAAAACTTCGTTGCCATCGGGATCGGTCTGCTTGGCCGTGGACGCATAATCCAGGCCGCTCTTCTC
The DNA here is from genome assembly GCF_965660375.1 of Congregibacter sp. Lineage (GTDB taxonomy): Bacteria > Pseudomonadota > Gammaproteobacteria > Pseudomonadales > Halieaceae > Congregibacter. The sequence goes on from NZ_CBFHZO010000121.1 coordinate 6,158, forward strand.
CTCCACCGGGAGTCCATCCATATCCGCCCGCATCATTACCAGGGGACCCGGACCGTTCTCTAAAATCGCGACCAGCCCGGTTCCGCCCACACTTTCAGTCACCTCAAAACCCGTGTCCCGAAGCTCTGCGGCGAGACGTGCGGCAGTTTTAGTTTCCTGAAAGGACAACTCGGGATTCTGATGAAAATAGACAAACAGCTCCCCCAGGTGGCTATCGTAGTCTTCAGCAATTGCATCACTTAAGGCATCTGCATGGGAAAGCTGCGAATACCCCAGGCCCACTGCCAGACTCAGGGACAGTAGCTGTCGTTTTAGGGGCTGCTTCATAAAAAATTCTCCGTTACCGTGAAGTTGTCAGTGCGACGACGGGAAAGCACCGGAACAGGCGCTAGCCCATGGACGCAGACATGGACATAGACACATCGAAACCCAGCTGCTGGGCGTGCTGACGTGCCTTCTCCTGTGCTTCCCCGCTCCGACTGCTTATCCAGAGATTACTCGAGCGGGTGCCGCTGCGGCAAAAAGCAAAAACACCACGGGGATCATCGAACAGCTCTGCCATCGCGGCAAGGTCGTCACCGGGATAGTTAAAAGCGTTTAGAGGGTAATAGTAGTACTCAAGGCCGGCGGCCTCCGCGGCCTGGCGCAATTCCTCAGAAGTGGGCTGACCCATAGCTTCTCCATCAGGACGATTGTTAATGACGACCTTGAAGCCGGCGGCGGAAACCGCTGGCATATCTTCAGCGAGGATCTGCGGCGACGCCGCCAGGGTATCTGTGAGTTTTATGTAACGAAGATTGTCCTGCATGGGATAGGTCTACTCTTTTTGTTTGCCGACGTGTGGTGAAAGTATATATCGCCCGTTACGGCCACAACAGTCGAAGCGTCACCGAGAGGGGTTGCCTCTGCGCTAAAAGCCCTGATAGCCATCAAAAATCAGCTTGATGCCCACGACCACGAGAAACGCCGAGATAATCCGGTAATACACCTCGGGATTCGACATTTGCACAAGCTTACGGCCAAGCAAGACACCTACAGGGGCGACGGGCACCAGTGCCAGCGAGTACCAGAGATTGTCGGTCCCGAATTGTCCCAGAGCGTAATAGGCAGGAAGTTTGATCAGGTTCACAAGGGCGAAAAAAAGCCCCCCGGTTCCTGCATAGATCAGCGGCGGCAGGCGCTTGGGAAGGAGATACATGGCGAAGGGCGGACCGCCCGCATGAATGCTGAAACTGGTAAATCCTGACAGGGCACCAATCAGCGTGGCCGCTGTACGGTTGTGCTCTTTACCCAGAGACGACAGCCAACCCAGCAGACTCTGCAGGCCAAAAGCCAGGGCCACCACACCCACAAGCAAGCGCATCATGGCATCGTTAACCGCATCTGCCAGCAGGTAACCTGCAAGCAGACCCAGCAAGGCTCCGGGAATCAACAAGCGCAGGGCCAGCCTATCAAACTGGCCCCGGTAGCTGTACACAACGACCATATCCATAACCACCAGCACCGGCAGCAAAATAGCGGCGGCCTGGGAAGGCGGCATTACCAGTGCCATGAGGGGTACGGCAAGAATAGCCACGGCGCCGCCAAAGCCTCCCTTGGCCACGCCGTAAAGCATTGCGGCGGGCACACCCACCAGCACGAAAAGCGGATCCAGCGGCACCACGACTTAAGGTACCAGGCCGAACTGCTCGTTCATCAGATCCAGCATGGCCTCGCGGGGCCGATCCATCCTTGGCAAGGGCGCACCCAAAATACCTTCCGCCTGCGCGGTATAGGTTTCCGACAGGTCCAGGAAAAATTCGTCGGGGACCGCGTGGCTTTGAGCGTAGCTGCTGCGCTCCTCCATACGCCGCGCATCCAGAAGCATGTCCCGGTCATCCACCCAGGACAATAGCGCTTCACGGAACTGCTCCTTACTGTGTTCCCTGGGCTCGCCGCGCTCCCAGTCCTCTCGTCGCCAGATGCGCGACGAGTCCGGGGTGCCGACCTCGTCCATGTAGATGAGCTCCTCGCCGCCCGACAGTGATGGCGCGATACCAAACTCAAACTTTGTGTCGACCAACAAGTCCCCGCTTGCGGACAGCTTATCCTCAATAATCTCGAATCCGGATCGTAACGCACTTACGCAGGCATCCAGCTGCGCTTCACTTTGTAAAGAAAAGGCGCGGTAATATTCTCGCAGGGCCGCGGGGGCAAGAGGCGCATCGTCAGTCTCTGCGACTCCGGGCACATCGCGGACAACACCCTTGGTCGACGGCGTGAAGAGCAGCTCGCTTAAGCGCTGAAACTGTTTGAGTCCATCGGGGAGCGTGACCCCGCCGATCACACGCTCACCCCGCGCGTAGGCCCGCCAGAGGGATCCGGTAATGTAGCGCCGCGCAATCGCCTCCATCATGACGGGTCTGGCCTGCCGGACGATCCAGACCATGGGATGGGGCATCTCCAGCAAGTGATGGGGCATCAAAGCGTTTGCATCAAAGGTCGAGAACCAGTGCGCTGCGATAGCATTCAATGCCGCGCCCTTACCGGGCACGCCCTCAAAGCTGTCACTGCGCCAAAGGCAGTCGAAGGCGGAAAGCCGGTCAGAAATCACCATGATCGCTAGATCGCTCTGGGGCGCGATCGCATAGCCCCGCTCACGAATCAGACGCTGGGAATCGTCCGGACGTAAAAAGTAGACCGAGCGTACTTTACCGCTGTGCACGGGTCGCGCAACCGCCAGAGGCAGGTCATCGCTGACGGTTAAAACCGAAGAAGCGCTCATAGGGGGTCCCGGTGGTGCATCGCAAAACAATCACAGAAGCTGATGGGGAAAAAAAACAGACGCATGACTGAACGACGCCTCAGGCTAAAGCCAGAAAAAAGCTGGCAATGGCCGCGCTGAGAAGATTCGCCAAAAACCCGCCCAGCACAGCGCGTAAGCCCAGCTGGGCAATGAGCGGCCGCCGCTCCGGTGCAAGCGTTCCAAGACCCCCTATAAGAATCGCAATGGACGAGAGATTCGCAAAACCACAGAGCGCAAAGGACACCACGGCCTGAGAATGATCACTGAGCATGGCCTTGTCTTCGTAATAGGAACCGAAGGCCACGAACTCATTAAGCACCAGCTTCTGGCCGATAAGATTGCCCGCCACCGCGGCCTCATCCCAGGGCACGCCAAGAAGAAATGCGATGGGCCGAAACAGATTCCCCAGCAGCAACTCCAGTGACAGCGCCTCCCATCCCAACAGCCCACCGAGCCCTGCGAGAAGGCCGTTTACCAGGGCGATAAGTCCCACAAAGGCCAGCAGCATGGCACCGATATTCACGGCCAGGGAGAGGCCGCTGCCGGCCCCCGTGGCCGCAGCGTCAAACACGTTGACACTGCGCTCGATACTTAAATCCAGGGCGTCTTCAGCGCGGGACACGGACTGCTGCTCGGGCACCAGAAGCTTGGCCATGAGCAGGCCTCCCGGCGCCGCCATAAAGCTGGCCGCGAGGAGATAACGCATCTCCACACCAAGGGCGACATACCCCGCGAGCACGGAGCCGGCAACGGTCGCCATACCCCCAACCATCACCGCAAAGAGCTCGGAACGGGTCATGGACGCAATATAGGGTTTGATCACCAACGGGGCCTCGGTCTGACTCACGAACACATTGGCTGTGGCTGACATGGACTCGGCGGGACTGGTGCCCAGTAGTCGCTGCAAGGCACCACCGAGAATACGGATAATCCACCCCATGAGCCCAATGTGATAGAGCACCGCCACCAGGGAAGAAAAGAAAATAATGATCGGCAGGACATGAAACGCGAATACGAAACCCACCTCGTAGCGACCAATATCGCCAAATACGAAATCGATACCCGCCTGGCCGTAGCTGATAATGCGAGCCACCCCGGTGGAGAGTGACTCCAGCACCGCCCGCCCCGCCGGCACGTAAAGCGCCAGACCGCCAATGGCCACCTGCAATAGAAACGCCCCGCCCACGGTTCTCAAGGACACACCACGGCGATCCAGGGATAGCGCCCAGGCGATGGACAGGAAAACGATGATCGCCATCACCGCGAGCAACGCAGTCAGGGCGCCGCTCACGAGCTACTGTCCTCCTGCGACTCTGCCCCCTCTGACCGCGACTGCTGCGACACCGAGAGGAGCATGTTGCGCACGATATCCAGTGCAACGCGGTTACGCCCTCCCCGGGTAATCACCATGTCGGCATGGCGTACGCTGGGGCGGATGAACTCGTGATACATGGGTCGCACGGATTCGCGGTACTGCGCAGTCACGGAATCCAGACTCCGTCCCCGCTCCTTGATATCCCGGGCCATGCGCCGAAGCAGGCAGATATCCAGGGGCGTATCCATGTAAAACTTGATATGGCAGGCGTCGCGAAGCGCGGCGTGGGTCAGCAGCAGAATACCTTCTACGATGATCACCGACGCGGGGGTCACTCTTGTCGTCTCGGCGGTGCGACTGTGAACCGTGTAATCGTAGATAGGAACATCCACCGCCTGACCTGCGCTGAGGGTTTTTAGATGGCTGGCGAGCAAATCCTGCTCGAGGGCATCCGGATGATCGTAGTTAACGCTCTCCCGTTCCTGAAGAGACATATGGGACTGATCACGGTAGTAGGCATCCTCCTTGATGAGAACCACGTCCAGCAGGGGTGCGTCTCGCCGCAGCTCCTCGCATAGCGTCTCGGCGAATAGGCTTTTACCCGAACCCGAAGGACCGGCGATGGCAATAACAAAGGGCTGCACTGGACGCGGGCCTTTCACTGGGATGGTGGAGACGCAGTTTATCCCCTGGGAAGGATCACCCCAAGTCTCCGCAGCCCCTTTGCCGGACTATTTCCACCATGGGCAACGACCCCCTCCAGCCCAGGTAAGGCGACTTGGGGCCACAGCCGGCCTCCGTTACACTGCGGCGCGAAGCTCAAGGACACATCCATGACCCGCACTCCCTTTGTTACCACTCGAACATTTTTCTCACTCTCCGGTCTTCTGGCTGGGATTCTGGCAGCGACCGCGCAAACCGCCGCTCAGAGTAGCGAGCAGGCAGCCTCACGTATCGAACAGGTCATCGTCAGTGCCAGCAGGGAACCGGAGGTCGGCTTAAATCTCGCTTTGCCCTGGGCGCGTATCGACGATGAAGCCTTAAAGCTCACCGGTGCCGTGCATATCAACCAGATCATGCAACGAGCACCCGGCACCTGGATATCCCGCGGAAACGGCCAGGAGAGCCTGGTGGCGCTTCGCTCCCCGGTACTCACCGGCAGCGGGGGCTGCGGCGCCTTTTATACCGCCTGGGATGGCATCAGCCTCCGCGCCCCGGGCTTCTGTAACGTCAACCAGCTGTTTGATGTCAACAGCGAACAAGCGGGCGCCATCGAGGTCATCCGGGGGCCTGGTACCGCGGTGTACGGAGCAAACGCGGTGCACGGCGTCATCAATACGCTCACCGCAGACCCACGCCAGGGCCCGGAAAACGCCTATGCCGTTGAGGCGGGCCCCGACGATTACTACCGGGTACGGGGAGAGTTTCGGGCACGACACGGTGACCATGCCTTAGGCGCGTACTTTAATGGGGTCGCCGACGGCGGCTACAAAGACAATGCCGGCTTCGATCAACAGAAGTTGACCTTACGCCACGATTTCATCGGTGAGCAATGGGAAGTCACCAACGCACTGGAGGCGACGAATCTGAACCAGGAAACTTCCGGGTTTGTCGCCGGCTTTGAGGCCTACAAAGATCCCGATTTGAAGACAGTGAATCCGAACCCCGAAGCCTATCGCGATAGTTTTGCATTGCGGGCCTACAGCCGCTGGCAGCGAGACACCAACCTGGGGCACCTGAGTATCACGCCCTACGTCCGACGGACCACCATGGAGTTCCTCCAGCACTTCCTGCCGTGGCAGGCAACGGAGAAGAATGGCCAGGAAAGCCTGGGGCTGCGGGTAGCACTCAGCGACAGCAATGAAGGCTTCAGTTGGCGCACCGGTGTGGATATCGATGCCACCCGCGGCTGGCTGCGCGAAGTGCAGGATGATGACTTCAGTCCCAACCAGCCAATCGGCGTTCACTATGATTACGAGGTCGATGCGCTTTCGGCAGCACTCTACGCTCAGGGAAACTGGCAGCTGACATCTCGCTGGGGACTCGCTGCAGGGCTGCGCCTCGAAGAAAACAGCTACGATTACAACAACCAGACGGCCGACGGGTCTGCCTGCGCACCGGAGGCCAGTAACTGTCGTTTCTTCCGTCCTGCGGATCGTGAGGACGATTTCAGCAACGGCAGCGTCAACCTGGGACTTACCTATGCCCTGAGCGATTCCCATCGCGTTTACCTTCGAGGCGCCCAGGGCTTTCGTCCGCCTCAGGCAGCCGAGCTCTATCGCCTCCAATCCGGACAGGAAGTCGCGGAGCTGGACAGTGAAACCATCACAAGTGTTGACCTGGGGATGCGCGGCAATCTCGGCGCCCTCAGCTATGACGCATCGATTTACAGCATGCGCAAAGAGGACGTGATCTTTCAGGACGCTGACCGGCAAAATGTGAGCGGCGCCAAGACCCGCCACGAGGGCGTTGAATTTAGCGTGTACTGGACCGGTCAGTCAGGCTGGTACGCCGGCATCGATGGTAATGTGGCGCGGCACCGCTATGACAGCGCCGCTAATCTTCTGGGCTCCCGGCTGGATATTGAGGGCAACGATATTGATACCGCCCCCCGGCATTTTGGCAGCGCCCGTTTTGGTCGCGACCTGACGGTGAACAACCGTGACCTGCGCGCAGAGTTGGAGTGGGTACATATGGGCAGCTATTACCTGGAGCCCGATAACCAGCACGAATATGAAGGTCACGAGCTCCTTAACCTGCGTGTGGCGATGGATCTGAACAGGGACTTCAGCACCACCCTGCGAGTTACCAATGTGCTCGACGAAGACTACGCCGAGCGCGCTGACTTCGGCTTTGGTTCCTATCGATACTTTGTGGGCCAGCCCCGCGGCGTCTTCCTGGAGTTTGCTTACCGGCCGGAGTAAAACAGCTCCTAGGCCATGGGACGGATACCCACCGCCGCGCGGACCTTGTTAATCAGGGGAACACTTTGCTCCCGCGCCCGATCGGCACCCTGACGCAGCACCGCTTCGATATGGCCCGGGTCAGCGATGAGCCGCTCGTACTCCTCTCGCGGCCCCCTAAGTTCTTCATTAATCAATTCAAATAGCTGCTTCTTGGCCTCACCCCAGGCAATGCCGTCGGCAAAGGCCTGCTCCATGGATGCGATAGCCGCCTTGTCCGCAAAGGCACACCAGAGCTGGAACACGGTGGAATCAGCGGTATCCTTCGGGTCGCCGGGCTCCAACAGGTTTGTTTTGATTTTGTTGATCGCCTTTTTCAGGCGTTTCTCGCTGTCAAAAAGCGGAATCGTGTTGTTATAGCTCTTGCTCATCTTCCGGCCGTCCAGGCCCTGAAGCACCGCAACATCGTCGTCTACCCGCGCCTCGGGCAGCACGAAGAGTTCCTCGTAGTTGTGATTGAAGCGCTGCGCGATGTCCCGCGCCATTTCCACGTGCTGAATCTGGTCGCGGCCCACGGGAATATCATGGGCGCGGAACATCAGAATATCGGCGGCCATGAGCACGGGATAACTGAACAAGCCCATGGTGACCGCAAAATCCGGGTCATCGCCATTCTCTTCATTGGCCTGCACGGCGGCTTTATAGGCATGGGCCCGATTCATGAGCCCCTTGGCAGCGCTGCAGTTGAGAATCCAGGTCAGCTCGGCGATCTCGGGAATGTCCGACTGCCGATAAAAAACCGCGCGCGATGTATCCAGCCCCAGAGCCAGCCAGGTGGCGGCGATTTCCAGCGCCGAACGCTGCACCAGCTCCGGGTCACTGCATTTAATCAGGGCGTGATAGTCCGCCAGAAAAAAGAAAGACTCGTTGTTGTCGGACTTCGCTGCCGCTATCGCCGGGCGAATGGCCCCCACATAATTGCCCAGGTGGGGGGTGCCCGTGGTGGTGATACCCGTGAGAACGCGTCGCACGCTCATACTTGTCTCCTCAAAAAATCGTCGGTCCGGGGACCCTGGTTAATGCTGTTCATCGCGGGCCTGCAAAAAGCGGTACCGGTTGACGGTAATAAGCGCTCAACACCCGTTGCAACGCCCAGGCATCGTCACTCCCGGCAAGCTCGCGGATGGAGTGCATGGCAAAGGTGGGAACACCGATATCCAATGTTGTCACCCCGAGTTCCCCCGCCGTGATGGGGCCGATGGTACTGCCGCAGGCCATGTCCGCGCGCATGGCAAAACTCTGCACCTCCACAGATTCCTGTCGGGCGAGCAGTCGAAACAGCGCTGCCCCATCACTGGAGGTCGCGTAGCGCTGACTGGCATTAACCTTGATCACCGGACCGCCGTTCAGCATGGGACCATGCTGCTCATCGTGTTTGTCCGGATAGCTGGGGTGCACAGCGTGGGCATTATCCGCAGAGATCATCATAGACCGCTGCATCAGCAGGGGCAGCCTGCCCGCATCAGGGAGTAAACCCTGAAGAAAATGCTGCAACATTGGGCCCTGGGCACCGGACGCGGAGCAGGAGCCCACCTCCTCGTGATCATTGCAGATCAGGAGCGACCACTGGGATCCGTCGGACTGTACCAGCGCCTGAAGCCCGGTGTAGCAGGACAACAGATTATCCAGTCGTGCTGATGCGATGAACTCCCCCTTGAGGCCAAGTTGCGCCGGCGGCTGCGTATCGTAAAAGCACAGCTCGTAATCGAGAACCTCCGTGACCTGCAGATCACGCTCACGCAAATGGGATCGCAAAAAATCCCGGAGACAAAACTCGTCATCATTCAGCGATAACAATGGCGCCATCTGCAGCTGGGCATTCACGCTGCGGTTTTTATTCGCTTCCCGGTCCAGATGAATCGCCAAACTGGGGACCACGGCGATGGGGTCCCGAAAATCCACCAGGGTCGTTGCCACAGCGCCGCTCTCGTCCTGATAACTCACACGGCCAGCGAGGGATAGATCACGGTCAAACCAGGGGTTTAAGAGTGCACCGCCATAGACCTCAATGCCTAGCTGCAGGTAGCCCATACTGCGCTGCTCCGGCTGCGGTTTCACCATGAGACAGGGGCTGTCCGTGTGGGCTCCCACCATGCGCACTCCGCTTTCGAGTAAAGGCCCGCTCCCGGGGCGCAAAGCAATAATGCTCCCCCCCTGCTCATAGAACACCCCACCACTGCCCGGCGAGGGTTTGTTGTCCCCGTCGAGGGGCGCAAAGCCAGCCTCGCGAAGCCGTCGCGACATAGCCTCCACGGCGTGAAATGGGGTCGTGGCCTCCGACAAAAACGCCAGCAGCCCCTCGTTAAACGCTTCCTTGCTCATTAAAGCTTATCCTTACTGCTGACTTCCGAGTGCTGATCCATGAGGCGAGCAAGCAGGCTACTGGTATCCCAGCGGGCACCGCCCATGGCCTGAACATCACCATAAAATCCATCCACCAAAGTGGTTATGGGTAGATCAAGACCCAGACGCTGTGCCTCGCTGAGCACAATGGACAGGTCCTTACGCATCCAATCCACCGCGAAACCATGCTCATACTCGCCGGCCAGCATGGTCTTGTAGCGATTTTCCATCTGCCAGGACTGTGCCGCACCCTGGCTGATAACCTCGATCACGGCCGCCGAGTCCAAACCGGCGTGCTCCGAGAACAGCAGCGCCTCGGACAGGCCCTGCACCACGCCGGCGATACAAATCTGGTTGACCATCTTTGCCAGTTGCCCTGCACCGCTGGCGCCCAGCAGGCGCACACACTTTGCATAGCTTTCCATCACCGGCAGGGCCTTTTTAAAGGCATCCGGCGCCCCACCGGCCATCACCGTAAGTGCCCCATTTTCAGCACCCGCCTGGCCGCCGCTTACCGGCGCATCCACAAACCCGACGTCCCGGGCCGTGGACAGGGTGGCAAGCTCCCGGGCCAGGGCCGCCGAAGCCGTGGTGTGATCAACGATCACCGCGCCGGCGGCAATGCCGTCAAACACGCCATCGCTGTCACTAACGACTTCACGGACGTCATCATCGTTGCCTACACAGAGAGCCACGATGTCGGCGCCACGCGCTGCCTCCGCCGGTGTGTGTGCCATGCGGCCGCTAAAAGTGTTACTCCACAGCTCTGCTTTACTCGCCGTGCGGTTGTAGACACAAACCTCGTATCCCGCTTTTGCGAGATGCCCTGCCATGGGAAACCCCATCACGCCCAAACCCAAAAAAGCCACTTTCATGGAAGCAATAATCTCCTGACTCAGGTCCACCACAGGAGGCACAACACGGCACCCAGCAGCAGACGGTAGATAACAAAGGGCAGCATGCCCACTGCCTCGATAAGACGTAAAAACAGCGCGATGCAGCCATAGGCACTGACCGCCGCGGTGGCGGTTCCCAGCAGCACCAGGGGTAGATCCACAGCCGTGTCGGCGCCCAGGAGGTCTGATACCTTCAACAGCGCCGCACCGAGAATAATGGGAATAGACAGGAGAAAAGAAAAGCGCGCCGCCGCGTGCCTGGACAGGCCCAGCAAGAGTCCGGCGGTTATTGTTATCCCTGAGCGGGACGTTCCGGGAATCGGCGCAATGGCCTGGGCGCAGCCAATCATCAGAGCTACGCGCCAGTTTCCCACATTATCACTGGGAACTGTTCCCACCCGACGGTCCGCATAGGCCAGCAGCAGGGCAAAAAGAATCGTTGTGCTTGCGATGACCGGCAGGCTGCGCAAAGAATCCATCACATCATTGAGCGCAAAACCAACGATCACCGCTGGCACCGTTGCCAGCGCAAGATACAGAATCTCCCGGCTGTGCTCGTTCATCTGTCCTGCGCGCAGCGCATCCCAGCCCCCCTCAGCCAGCACCCAGAGGTCCCGCCAAAAATAAAGGCTTACCGCGGTGAGTGTGCCGACGTGTACCGCCACATCAAAGACGAGGCCTTGATCCGGCCACCCCAGCAACATTGATGGCAGCAGCAGGTGCGCGGAGCTGGAAATGGGTAAAAATTCCGTGAGGCCCTGCAACAGCGCCAGCAGGGCGGCCTGCCACCACTCAATCATGCGCTCCGGCCCTGCTCTGCCAGGGTCTTCCAGCCGATGCGGGTCTGCACATAATCCGGGGCTGCCAACAGGGGTTCCTGCCCCTGCCCTGCTACGAGTGCCCGCCTTGCGGTTTCCAGCATATCCTGAGCCTCGGGGAGCACCTTCGGCCAGGGCGTCAGGCGATCCTGCAGGACCGGTGACATCTCATGCACAAAGGCAGCACCGCTGCCCACCGCCAGCCAGGGAAGCTCCCTCGCAGAGTCGTGGCTCGGCCTCTCTACTGCCTCGGGAGGCGCCACGAACGCCTCACCCAGCGCCAGCAGTTCTGCCCCATCAAAGCTAAACCACTGCCCGTAGATTTGCCCGATACGTGCATCAATGCAACTCAGAATCATCGCGGAAGCTTCGAAGGGTTCCTGGCGCAGAAAGCTGCGCAGCTGGGTCTCGAGGCTGGATACTCCGACAACGGGTGTCCCCAGGCTGAAGGCCAACCCCTGGGCCGCGCTGACGGCAATCCGCAGTCCGGTAAAAGAACCGGGGCCCCGTCCGTAGACGATGGCATCGAGCTCAAGCTCTGCGAGTTTTCGACCCGCCAGGAGCTCATCCAGAAGCGTGAACAACATTTGCTGATGCTGCCGCGGCATGACACGGTGTATGGATTGGCACGCCTGTCCGTCCCAAAGCGCAAGGCTCAGGGCGTCAGTCGCGGTATCAATGGCAAGAAGGCGGGACAAGTCAGTAAGATCTAATCATGGTGAAGGCGAATTATCCCACACAATCTCCATCTCCGGACGGCGCTGCGAACTTTCGCGGTGCCGGGTCCGGCGTTGTGGGTCTGGTGCTGTGCGGAGGCGCTGGACGGAGAATGGGAGGCTCAGACAAAGGCCTGCTTAGCGTAGACGGGCAAATGGCGGTCACGCGCGCCCTTCAGAGCCTCGAGGCGCTTTGTGAGCGTCGCTTTATCAGCGCCAACCGGAACCTCGCACAGTACCGGCACCTCGGACTGGGCACGGTCCTGAAGGACCTGCGGCCGGAGCTCGCCGGCCCTCTTGCGGGCATAGAGGCCCTCGCTGCCGCGTTGCCCCGGGACGGTAACTACGATCGCCTGCTTCTCCTCCCCTGCGATATGCCCCGACTCACCGCAGAGGTGCCAAAAAGACTCCTGGAGGCGCTAGACAGCCAGCCAAAAAAGGAGATCGTCTACGCGAGTTGCGGGGGACAGAAACACTATCTCTGCGCGGCGCTGCGACTGTCTGTACTTGACGGCGCAAGCGCGCAACTCGACAACCGTGATTATGCGGTACGCCGCTGGTACGCGACGCACAAGGTTGCAACGCTGGAGTTTAGCAATGCGCTGGAGGCTGAATTTCTGAATGTAAACAGGGCCGAAGATCTGCGACCCTGAGTGCTAAGGTCTAGCCGCCCAGCGCTGCCACGACCTTCGCACGGATTTCCTGAACGCTGCCTACCCCTTCAATGAAGTGGCATGCGGGCGCGTCCTCACCACTCATGCTGCTGTAAAAATCCACCAGCGGGCGGGTCTGCTCCTGGTACACCGCCAGGCGCTTGCGCACGGTTTCTTCCAGATCATCGTCGCGGTGGACCAGCGCTTCGCCGGTCTCGTCGTCCACACCATCCACCTTCGGAGGATTATGCTCGATGTGATAGATACGGCCTGACCCCGGATGCACCCGACGACCGCTGAGACGCTTAACAATTTCCTCGTCGTCCACGGCGATTTCAATAACGTGATCGATGGTCACACCGGCATCCACCATAGCCTGGGCCTGGGGAATCGTCCTCGGAAAGCCATCGAAAAGACAACCGCCGGCACAATCGGGCTCCGCGATTCGCTCTTTCACCAGGCCGATAATAATGTCGTCGGATACCAGCCCGCCGGTATCCATAATCGCTTTGGCCTTCAGACCCATCTCCGTGCCTGCCTTCACCGCGGCCCTGAGCATATCGCCCGTGGATATCTGAGGAATGCCAAAGGCTTCGGTAATGTACTGAGCCTGAGTGCCTTTACCGGCACCGGGAGCTCCGAGCAGAATCAATCGCATGGACGTCCTCGTTTTTTTAAAAGGGGTAATTCTTCGGCCCGCAGGCTTGCCCACGCCGAGCCGGACACCATACCGGCAGCAACAGGGGGAAACAAGCAGCCTTTAGTCGAAGATCTGTGCGCTACTCCGACGCTTTTGCCTGCTCCCAGAGGAGTTCCATGGCCGCTCCGTCCAACGCCTCCAAAGCCTGTCCAGTAGCCGCACAGCGCGCTTCCATGTTGCAAAAACGACGCTCGAACTTACTGCTGGCACGACGGAGCGCCGCCTCGGCGTCCAACTTCAGATGGCGGGACAGGTTCACCACGGTAAACAGGAGGTCGCCGAGCTCATCTTCCATGGCGCTTTTGTCGTTCTGCGCCAGTGCCTCACGCAACTCCTGCAACTCCTCATCGACTTTATCCAGCACCGGGTCTACCCCCGGCCAGTCAAAGCCCACCCGTGAAGCACGTTTTTGCAGCTTTTGTGCCCGGGGCAGCGCCGGCAGCGCGAGGGGCACGTCGTCCAGGGCTCCCGACTGGGCCCGCGACGCCCGCTCCCTGGATTTGATCGCCTCCCACTGCTCCTTGACCGCGGCAGTGCTCTGCGCACTGCCCCCCTGGAGTTTGTCGCGTTCGCTGACGACCCCCTCTATTTGACCATCGGCGAACACGTGAGGATGGCGGCGCAGCAGCTTCTCCGCCAGACCATGAACCACGGAATCAAAGCTGAAGAGGCCCTGCTCCTGACCGAGGCGCGCATAAAACACCACCTGAAACAGCACGTCACCAAGTTCGTCTTCCACATGGGGATAATCGCCGGCTTCAATCGCCGCCGCCAGCTCGTAACACTCCTCGAGAGTAGAGGGCACGATGCTTTGAAAACTCTGCTGCACATCCCAGGGACAGCCGTGCTCCGGATCCCGCAGGCGTTCCATGATGCGCAGCAGATTCGTAAGGGTATAGTGCGAGTCGTTCAAGGTTGTTACTCCGTTTCAGAGCGCTCGGCGGAGAAGCCGGCCTCAGGTGCTCACGCGACGGGCCGAGATCACGTTCTTGAGCCGGTTGAGACGTTCCAGGAGTTTGGCCAGGGACCCCAGATCGCCAACCTCGACCGTGAGACGCATAGCGGCTGCATGCGCCTTGCGGTTTGTCTGCGTTTGGATAGAGAGCACATTGATGCGGGCGTTGGCGAACATGGATGTGACATCCCGTAACAGTCCCTGGCGATCATAGGCCTCGATGGCGATATCCACCTCGAAGCGTTCATCGGGCGTACCGCCCCACTCCACATCAATCACACGCTCGGGGTTCTGCTCGGAAATTTTCAGTACGCGAGGACAGTCCTCACGGTGAATGCTGACCCCGCGCCCCTGCGTGATAAAACCGGTAATCCCGTCGCCGGGAACCGGCTTGCAACAGCCCGCGATATTGGTCAAAAGATTGCCCACCCCCTGCACCTGAACGGCATTGCGCTTGCGCCCACCCGTGGGCCGACTGACGCGCAATTCCGGCTGGGGTTTGCTGCCGATGAGGGTCTCCGCCGCGTTGACGACCTGGGACGCCGAGAGGTCGCCGGCGCCCACGGCGGCATACATATCGTCCACTGTGGGCACACTGAGACGCACCGCGATGCGCTTGTAGTCCACACTGGTCAGTGCCAGACGCCGGAACTCACGCTCCAGAAGCTGCCTTCCCGCATCGACGTTTTCTTCCCGGGCCTGACTTTTAAACCAGGCCTGAACCTTTGCCCGGGCGCGAGGCGTCTGAAGATACCCCAGCCCGGACTGCAGCCAGTCACGCCGGGGACGGTTCTCACGGCCGGTGAGTATTTCCACCCGGTCTCCCGTTTGCAGGCTGTGGGTAAGGGGCACAATCTGTCCGTTGACCTTTGCTCCCCGGCAGCGATGCCCCACCTCTGTATGCACGTGATAGGCAAAATCCAGGGGTGTAGCGCCGCTGGCCAGGTTGACCACATCTCCCCGGGGGGTAAAGGCATAAACCCGATCCTGGGCAACATCGAACTTCAGCTGTTCCTCAACGCTGACCGCATCGCCGCTCTCTTCATGCCAATCCAGAACCTGACGAAGCCAGTTGATCTTCTCATCATAGCTTGAGCCCGAACCGGGCCGGGTATCCGTTCCCTTGTAACGCCAGTGGGCGCAGACACCCAGCTCCGCTTCTTCGTGCATTTCGTGGGTGCGGATCTGCACTTCCAGAATTTTGCCTTCGGGGCCTATGACGGCTGTGTGCAGCGAGCGGTAACCGTTTTCCTTGGGGCTGGCAATGTAGTCGTCAAATTCGTTGGGAATGTTCCGCCACAGACCGTGCACAAGGCCCAGCGTCGCGTAGCAGTCCTTGAGTTCCGGGACCAGAATCCGCAGGGCACGGATATCGTAGACCTGGGAGAAGCCAATGCCCTTGCGCTGCATTTTTCGCCAGATACTGTAGATGTGTTTGGAACGCCCACTGATCTCAAATTCTATGCCGGCGCCCCCGAGCACCCCACGCAACTGCTCACTCACCCGCGTAATGAATCGGTCGCGCTCAAGTCGTTTGCCGTCAAGGAGACGAGCAATACGCATGTAGGAGTCGTTATACAGATAACGGAAAGAGAGATCCTCCAGTTCCCACTTGAGATGACCGATACCGAGACGGTGCGCCAGGGGGGCGTAGACATCAAACACGTCCCGGGCGACGATTTCCTGGCGGGTCTTATCGCTTTTTACCGCGCGGATTGCACAGGTGCGTTCGGCGAGCTTGATGAGAGCCACCTGCACATCGTCCACGATCGCCACCAGCATCTTGCGGATATTGTCCCGCTGGCGCTCCGCCTCTCCCAGCACTGCTGTATCACTGGGATTACGCAGGTCAGCGATGGCGGCCATACGCAAGACGCCGCGAAGCTGGTTGGTAACCTTTTTGCCGAAGTCTTTTTCCACCTCGTCCAGGTCCAGTCGCTGCTCGCGCACCGCGCGATAAAGCAAACCGGCGATAAGACAATCGACGCCGACCCGCAGCTCCGCGAGAATCTGCGCAGACTCGATGCCCGCCCATTCACAATCCTGGTTCCGGGGCCAGTCCCGGGTATCGATCGCCGGCGTTTGAGATGCCTGATGGAGCACTTCGAGAGCGCGGCGAAGCCGATCCGTGCTGCTTTGAGACAGCGCAGCTGCCTGGGGAAGCTGCGCAAGCCAGGCTTCACCATCAGCGACGCCATCACTGGAAAAATAGCTTTGCTCCCGGACTCTTACCATGACCTCAGCTCTTGTCGAAAGCGCCGGTGGAGAGATAGCGGTCACCGCGATCGCAGATGATCATCACGATAGTCGCGTTCTCGACTTGTGCAGATACCCGCAGAGCGCCTGCGACGGCTCCTCCGGCGGAGACCCCACAAAAAATGCCTTCCTCGCGAGCCAGGGCCCGCATAGTGACTTCCGCCTCGTCCTGACTGATATCCAGCACGCGATCCACCCGGGCCGGCTCAAAAATTTTGGGAAGGTAGGCCTGAGGCCAGCGCCGGATACCGGGGATACTGGCCCCCTCCGTGGGCTGTAATCCGACAATCTCGACATCAGGGTTTTGAGTTTTCAGGTAGGCCGAGCAGCCCATAATCGTTCCCGTGGTACCCATAGAGCTCACAAAGTGGGTGATCTGGCCATCAGTCTGACGCCAGAGCTCAGGGCCGGTGCCCCGGTAGTGGGCAAGGGGATTATCGGGGTTGGCAAACTGATCAAGCACAATACCCTCCCCCGCATCCCGCATAGCATGGGCAAGATCTCGCGCCCCTTCCATGCCCTCCTCGCCGCTTACTTCGATAAGCTCGGCGCCGTAGGCCCGCATGGCCTGTTTCCGCTCGCTGCTCGCCGTGGCGGGCATAATCAGACGCATGCGATAACCGCGGACCGCCGCGGCCATGGCCAGGGCAATACCGGTGTTACCACTGGTTGCCTCGATAATAGTGTCACCGGGCGTGATGTCCCCGCGCGCCTCCGCTTCAGCAATCATGGTCATTGCCGGGCGGTCCTTCACCGAGCCTGCGGGGTTGTCGCCCTCCAGCTTCGCCAGTAGCACATTGCTGGTGTCCCCCGGCAGGCGCTGCAGGCGTACCAGTGGGGTGTCACCGATGCAGGCCTCAATAGTCGGATAATCGGGCATAGCAATTCCTAAAACTGTTCTGCAAAACGCTGTGTAGTAGCGCTCAAATCCGGCGTCACCTTATGTCAGCGACATCGCGATTGCCACCGTCCGGGGACGGCTGCGGCCGCGCCGTGTCAAACATGCTCCGGGTGCGAAGGGGCGTATTTCCCAGATGCGGCTGCAGCAGGACTCTGACCATTTTCTTCGCCGCCGGACCGTTTTCGCCGTCAAAGCGCCCCTCTGCGATGGCGATAATCTGCGCACCGGTAAAACTGCTTGCGCCTCCTTGCGCGCCCAGGGCAATCTCCCGCAGTCCATACTCCGATACCAGCGAGTAGTAGCCATCCTCACGAATGGGAGTTCCCCGGGAAGCATCAACGTCGAGATTAACGGCATAACCGAGCTCTTCAAGGAGACGAAACTCAAAGCGTCGCAGTGCAGATTCCAGCGCTGTTCGATCCCGCTCGTTGTTCGCGGCGTCGGACAGATCTCCGATGGCGGCGCCATAGGCCGTGAATATGGCAGGCTGCTCTTCAAAACGCTGGAGCAGCCGGAGCAGCAATTCATTGAGATAGAAAGCGCTGAGCAGAGCATCCCCATGGAGCGGCGTCAGCGCCCCTCCGGACTCGGCTCCGGTGAGTGTAAGGAGCTCGCCCTTCCCCTGATAGCTCAACAACAGGGGACGAAACGGCTGGAGTACCGCTCCCAGGGGGCCACCGCGGCGGCGACGGCTCAGGCCCCGGGCAACCAGCCCCAGACGACCCTGTTCCACCGTAAGCACATCAAGAAGCTCGCTGTTATCGCGAAAAGGTCGCCGATGAAGCAAATAGCAGGGCTGGAGCTGAACACGCATCAGGGGGACCGGTGCGTGCGCTCAGCGTCCATCGTCATAACCGAGACTTCGCAGCGCACGTTCATCATCGGCCCAGCCCGAGCGGACTTTCACCCAAAGATTAAGCATCACTTTGTTATCAACAAGACGCTCGATATCCTGCCGGGCATCCGTTCCAATCTGGCGCAAACGGCTGCCTTTCTGGCCGATGAGAATCGCTTTTTGCCCTTTGCGCTCCACCAGTATCACCGCAGAAATGTGCACAATTCCGTTTTCATGACCGTACTCCTCGATCTCCACGGTGGTGGAGTAAGGCAGCTCATCGCCCAGCTGCCGGGTTATTTTTTCGCGCACAATTTCAGCGACGAGAAAACGTGTGCTGCGGTCCGTGAGTTCGTCTTCCTCGAAAAGGAACGGTCCCCCGGGTAAACGCTGGACGATCTCTGTCTCCAGTACCTCCAGGTTGCGGGCGCGAAGGGCGGACAGGGGGATCAACGCGGCAAAATCAGCGCGCTGCGCCAGGGATTCGAGACTGGGTAAAATGGCGTTGGGATTGTCTTCCAGGTCTATCTTATTGACCACCAGCAGTAAGGGGGCACCACTGGCGAGGCAGCTACCCAACACGCGCTCATCATCGTCACGCCACTCCCCCCGGTCCACTACCATCACCACAATATCCACCGCTGCGACTGCTGCACCGGCAGTGCGATTCATAAAGCGGTTCAGCGCCCGGCCTTCACCGCCGTGAATCCCCGGAGTATCCACGAACAGCATCTGTGCCCTGTCTGTGGTCTTGATCCCCAGTACCTGGTGCCGGGTCGTTTGAGGCTTACGGGAAGTGATGGACAGCTTTTGCCCCAGAAGATGATTTAGCAAGGTGGACTTGCCAACGTTGGGCCGCCCCACAATGGCCACGTAACCGCAGCGAGTTTCTTTATTCATGGCTCCCCCAGTTGATCAAGAACAGCGCTCGCTGCTGCCTGCTCAGCGGCGCGTCGACTGTCACCAACGCCCTCCGCCACTTCCTTACCATCGGCAAGCTCACAGGCGACGGTAAATATACGGGCATGATCCTCCCCCGTCGCTTTTCGAAGCACGTATTCCGGCAGAGGACGCCCGCTGCCCTGAAGTAACTCCTGAAGCCGGGTTTTGGGGTCTTTGCGAGCAAGCTCCAACTTCAACCCCTCCAGGCGCGCGTGGAACACCTTCAGAATCGCTGCGCGACAGGCCTCAATACCTGAGTCGAGGACAATGGCGCCCAAAATGGCTTCAAAGGAATCTGCCAGAATGGAATTGCGACGGCGACCGCCACCGTGACGCTCGCCCACCCCAAGGCGCAATTGTTCTCCGAGAGTCAATTCCCGCGCCACCTCGGCAAGAGCGCTGCCTTTTACCAGCGACACCCTCAGGCGGCTTAACTGCCCCTCGTCCGCGTCGGGAAAGCGCTGGTAAAGCTCTTCGCTTACCACGTAGCCAAGCACCGAGTCGCCGAGAAATTCGAGACGCTCATTGTTACGACTCCCGACACTGCGATGAGAAAGGGCCTGGTGCAATAAAGCGTCGTTTTTCAGCCGACAGCCAAACTGCCGCTCCAGCCACTGCTGCGCGTCCATCACTCGTCGCTGTAACGCTCACCGGCGGTGAACACCAGATCATCATATTTAACGACCGCATCGAAGCGCCAGAAAAGCGGAATGCGGTCTTCGTAGTTGGCGTTCAACATCACTTTGCCACTTTCCCGGGTGATCTTCACATCACGAGGTCCAATGGATTTGATCTGATTCATGCTGAAGCTTCCGGAAAGCTGCCGGCGAATATCCGCAATGGTGTCCTGCTCGTCATCGAAATTCTCCGCCGCCTCACTAACCAAAGCACGAACAGTCTGATACTCGATGAGACCCGGCGCAATGCGAATGCCGGACATCACGAAGAACCCCACCATAGCGGCGATAATCAGCATGCCAAGCATGCTCATGCCTTGCTGTCTGTTGCTTGTTTTCATAGCCGAGCCCTCGATAAGGCAACCGCCCTGGGGAATCTATTCGATGCCACCGACGCGGTCAAAACTGGGGATGCTGAACAGCGAGTCCCAATGCATCCAGATAGCAAAAGCCTTACCTACTATATCGCGCTCGCTGACCTGCCCCCAAACGCGGCTGTCAGAACTGTTGTCGCGATTATCCCCCATCATGAAGTAATGTCCCGGCTTTACGGTGACCGTAAAATCCCTTCCCGGACGCATGAGGTTGATCTGTTGCAGATGGCTTTTGCCGCCGAGCTCTGACATCCCCATCTGGTAGCGTGACCGTCCGTCCGGCACCACCGCTAAAGGCTCAAAGGGGATTGGCTCGCCATTGACGTAAAGGCGCTTGTTGCGATAGCTCACCACGTCACCGGGAAGACCGATAACCCGCTTGATGTAATAGGTCTTGTTGAGGTGGGGTGGAAAAAACACCATGACATCACCCCGCTCCGGCTCGCTGATAGACAGCACCTTGGTCCTCACCACGGGCAGGCGGATACCGTAGATAAATTTATTGACCAGAATGTAGTCACCCACCTCGAGGGTCGGAACCATAGAAGAGGAGGGAATCTGAAAGGGCTCCGCGATAAAGCTGCGCAGCACAAATACCACTGCAAGTACCGGAAAGAAGGATCGGGAATACTCCACGATGGTGGATTCCCGCGGTAGAGTCTCGGCCGAGGCTGCAAATTGCCGGGCATCCGCAGACCCCTCCTGGTTCCACTGGGGAAACTGCTCGCACAGCGCGTCCAGGCTTTTCTGCCTGCCCGGCGCCCAGAGGATGCGGTCCGCGAGCCAGATGAGGCCGGTACCAAACACCAAAACCAATAAAATGAGGGGGAAATCAAGCGACATAGGCGCTCCTGTTGATAGCGACCAAACCCAAAATCAATCGACTTTTAGCACTGCAAGAAAAGCTGACTGCGGTATTTCCACACGTCCCACCTGCTTCATGCGTTTCTTACCGGCTTTCTGCTTCTCCAACAGTTTACGCTTGCGGCTCACATCGCCACCGTAGCATTTAGCCGTCACATTTTTACGCAGTGCCTTCACAGTCTGTCGTGCAACGATCTTTCCGCCCACCGCCGCCTGAATGGCCACGTCGAACATCTGACGGGGAATCAGCTCTTTCATTTTTTCTGTGAGCTGCCGCCCACGGTACTCCACCTGATCGCGATGCACGATGAGGGCCAGGGCGTCCACACGGTCACCGTTTATCAGTACATCCAGTCGCGACAATGTGGCCGTCTCAAAACGATCGAAGCTGTAATCAAGGGAGGCATAGCCGCGACTGACAGATTTCAGACGATCAAAGAAATCGAGGACTACGTCGGCCATGGGGATATCGTAGGTCAGAGATACCTGGGAGCCAAGGAACTGCATATCCTTCTGCTCTCCCCGTTTTTCCACGCACAGGGTAATGACATTGCCCAGATAGTCCTGCGGCACCAGAATATTGCAGCGGGCAATGGGCTCGCGCATTTCATCCACATCACCCATGTCGGGTAGCGCCGACGGATTGTCCACGCGCAGGGTTTCACCGCGTTTGGTGAGCACCTCGTACACCACCGTGGGCGCGGTAGTGATGAGGTCGAGGTCGTATTCCCGCTCGAGCCGCTCCTGAATAATCTCCATGTGAAGCATGCCCAGAAAACCGCAGCGAAAACCGAAGCCCAGGGCATCGGATGTCTCGGGTTCATAAAACAGGGACGCGTCATTGAGGGTCAGCTTGGCCAGGGCTTCGCGGAAGTCCTCGTAATCATCGGTAGACACGGTAAAGATCCCCGCATAGACCTGAGGTTTTACCATTTTAAAGCCCGGCAGGGACGGCACATCGGGCATCTTGGCGTGCACCAGGGTGTCGCCCACGGGCGCGCCGAGAATCTCCTTGATACCGGCGACGACGTAGCCCACCTCGCCTGCCTGAAGGCACTCCCGGGGCTCCCGTTTAGGTGTGAATATGCCCACCCCGTCCACCTGGTGCTGTTTGCCCGTGGATTTCGTAATGATGCGATCCCGGCGCGTCAATACACCCTGCTTTACCCGCACCAGCGACACGACGCCGAGATAGTTATCAAACCAGCTGTCGATGATCAGCGCCTGGAGCGGCGCCTCACGATCACCCTCCGGGGGTGGAATGTGATCCACGAGGTATTCCAGGGCATCTTCGATACCCAGGCCGGATTTCGCGGACACCAAGCAGGCGTCTGTGGCATCGATACCGATAATCTCTTCAATTTCCAGCCGAACGCGATCCGGATCCGCCTGGGGCAGATCCATTTTGTTGAGTATGGGGAGTACTTCAAGACCCAGTTCGATAGCGGTGTAACAGTTGGCGACGGATTGCGCTTCAACCCCCTGCCCCGCATCTACCACTAAGAGCGCGCCTTCGCAGGCCTCCAGGGAACGGGATACTTCATAAGAGAAGTCGACGTGTCCGGGAGTGTCGATGAAGTTCAGCTGGTAGGTCTCACCGTTCCTGGCATGATAATCAAGGGTCACGCTCTGAGCCTTGATGGTGATGCCCCTTTCTCGCTCGATATCCATGGAATCCAGGACCTGAGCCTGCATTTCGCGGGAGCTCAGCCCCTCGCAGTGCTGAATAAAGCGATCGGCCAGCGTCGATTTCCCATGGTCAATATGGGCAATGATGGAAAAATTACGTATGTGATCAAGGTCACTCAAGGGGTGTGCTCACTAGAACGGCGAAATCCGGGGCCTCCTGCGGAGACCCCGGTAAAAAGCGCGGCATTGTAGCCCAGTGCGGCGGTCGCCGCTACGAACCAGGCAAATTGCCGGGCTCGGAACCTGGACACTGCCTGACTGAGTCAGCCTTCAAGGCGAAGCCCGATGAACATCGGAGACCCGCGTCGGATCAAACGTAGCGGCACGGACGCACCATCATCCAGCCCACCGATGATCTCACTGAAGTCTTCCAGGGACTGCACCGGCGTGGCTCCCACCGCAGTGATCACGTCACCGGGCTGCAAACCCGCCTCTTCGGCGGGAGAACCGGGCTCGATGGTGCGCACCACTACACCGCCGGCAAGTTCCCAGCGTGACAGCACCTCCTCTGGCGCTTCCTCTACAACAATACCGAGTCGACCGCCGCGTTCCCCATCGGCCGCACCGTTGCGGTAAGCCTGATCCACGCTGTCATCTGCGTCGAGGCCACCGACCTCTACCTCGATAGTTTTCTGTTTGCGATCTCTGACAATGAGTACCTCAACCTCAGTGCCCGGTGCAATGAGTCCCACCACGTGAGGGAGGTCTGCGGAGGTTTCGATGGACTCACCATCGAACTCTATGATGATGTCGCCGGGCTCCAGACCCGCGTTACTGGCGGGCCCGTCGTTGGCAATCTGGGAAATCAACGCTCCGCGGGGCCGATCCAGCCCAAAGGACTCGCCAAGATTACGATCCACGTTCTGTATGGTAACGCCCAGCCAACCGCGGATAACGGTGCCATCTTCTTTCAACTGACTGACGACGTTACGCACGACATTGACGGGGATCGCAAAAGAAAGACCAATGGATCCGCCGGCACGGGTGGTAAAAATCTGCGAGTTCACACCCACCACTTCGCCGTCGAGGTTGAACAGGGGACCGCCGGAGTTCCCCGGATTGATAGCGACGTCGGTCTGAATAAAAGGCACATAGTTCTCGCGACTGCGTGTGGGCAGGCTGCGTCCCTTGGCACTCACAATTCCGGCAGTGACCGAATAGTCCAGGCCAAAGGGAGAGCCGATGGCAAGCACCCATTCGCCCACGTCCAGCGCGTCATCCGCGCCCAGCACAAGGTAAGGCAGGTCCTCGGCATCAATGCGAAGCAGCGCGAGGTCCGAACGGGGGTCAAGACCGACAACTTCCGCTTCGTACTCTCGACGATCTGACAGCCGCACCGTAACAAGGTCCGCATCTTCCACAACGTGGTGGTTGGTCACCACAAAGCCATCGTCGGAGATAATAAACCCGGACCCCGTCGCCATACGCTCCTGCTGAGGGCCCTGGGGTGGATTGGGCATTTGGAAGTAGCGACGGAGGAACTCGGGGATCTCCTGCTCGTCAATCTGAGACGGGCCGCGGCTGCTCGCCTCCACGATGATTTTTACCACCGCTGGCGACTGCTCCGTAACGATCCCCCGAAAGTCAGGTAGCTCTGCTGCCTGACCGGGTATCGCTGATAACAACAGCGCGAGCACTGCGGCGGTCAACACGGTGATTCGTGCAGCTCCCAAACGATAGCTCATAAATGTCTCCCACATAAAAGAATTCGATCCAGAAAAGTTTGTATCCAAGATTCGCGGTGCGCGGCGATTTGGATCAGCTGACACCCGTCACCCGGGGTTGCAGACCAGGGTCGGCACTCATGCGCCGACTCAGGACTCGCAACAACAGGAGCCCCGCAGCCAGACCGGAGGCCGCCGCGATGGTGACCCGAAAATCCATGGCAGCCTGGGTCAGCCCGGACGACGCCCAAAGCTGATCGGCGAAGCCCGCAGCGGTAAGCATGGTCAGCAGGGGCATCGCGTAAAGCAGCCACGCCGCTCGAAGAAACCCCTGCTCCGGCACGGAGATTTCCACCGTGTCATGAAGACTGACCACAATTGATTTATCAGCGGGCAAAGCAGCCTTCAACAGCCCCTTCGATACACCCGCGCGGGCGCTGTTAAGCATCCCGTGACCGCAACCGGAACGGGCAGCACAGCTACCGCAGCTTGATTGTCGCAGCGTTTCCACCCACACGGCGCTGCCTTCTACCGCGACGACGCGCGCGCTTTCAGTGAGCATGATTTCGGCTCAACAACGCCGTGGAACGGACCGCCTTCATTGAAGACGCACAGAGTCAGCGAGCATGCGCGCTGTGTTGGTGGGGATCTCACCCAAAACCGTTACCAGCACCGGACGCCTGTCCAGAAGCGTGCCGCGGGTATAGGCGACGGTACTGCCCTGGCGCTCCACCCCCTCCCCCGGTTTGATGGCCGCTCCCAGAGGCTCGAGAAATACGGAGAATGATGCCAGACCATCGGTATAGCTTTTTCTCTGGGATTCCATGGGCACAGAATCTGTGGGCATAAACCCCTCGGGCAGCCATGCGAGATCCCAGGCTATACCCCGGCGCAAGTACTCCGACTCCCGGGGGTGCGGATGGCTTGCCTCGTGCTCCACCACCGCGTCTGTCGGCTGGCGTGGCGCCATGACGAGACTGGCGAACTGAAACTGCTCCAACACGCTCTGGTCTGCGGCAAAAGTGGATGATTTCAAAATAAGGGCGGTGTCCTTATCCAGCTCAAGGACGTGTCCGAAGCGGTACATATCTTTGGGCTCAACGCGGAGACGCAAAGACGCACGACCTGCGATCCTGTCACCGGGCTGTACTCTGAAGCGATACACCGAAGTGAGACCGCAAAAAGCGCCGTCGCTGGCGTCGGTCGACCGCAACAGCTGATGCCCGGGGTGCATGCATTCTGTGGGATGGCCCGTTCGCTCCACCAACGCGTCCTGACCGGTAAGCCGCGACAGCTCCTCCGAGGACTGGCCATCGTTGACACTGTGAGAGAGCTCCATAATCTGCATGTCGTTGCCTCGCTGCAGCGTCACTACCCCACTGTAGTTCACCCGCTGGGCATTGCTGGACATCGCCTGAAGAAGCCGCGCTACGGAGGGATCCAGGGCATCACACTGTGGTTGCGCCGCAACGAAGGTCGCGGTCAGACTCAGCAGCACGCCGCTGAGTGCCGCGAACAATCCCTGTAACAAGCGACTGCTTTCTTTAAAGATGCGCTGGAGACTCGAGTCATTCACTGCGAAACCCACCATTTGCTTACTGCTCAATCACCGGCACCCGTGCGAAGGGAAGCATGCCGTGTGGGGTATTGAGAGAGGCATGCTCAGCGTGCTCTTGGCTATAGCGGCGCAGGCGCTGCCGCGCAAGTTCACGGTAGGCAGTGCGGTCCGCAGGTTTCAGCGTGGGCACGGCCCGGGTGCCATAGCTTGCTTGCACGGGCACTGCACCGGTGGTGTTCACTACCCCTACGGGAAGAGGAGCCACCCGGGCTACAGTATCGCTGTCATTATTTGACGAGGTTGCCGCCAATTGCTGTCCGCCCATGACAACCACCATCGCCACAGAAGCGGCCACGGCAAAACTACCCAGGGCACGACGCCAGTTACCCGCGTTGCTTTGCTCCAGAGCAGGCTCCGCCTCGATTGCGCGTCGCACGGACACAGCGAAGTCCGCTGCGGGGCGCACCGTCTCACCCTTCATGGCAGTTCGCGCCACGTGCAGGCGATACCATCGGGCTCGCAATTCGGGGGAGCTATCCAGGTTTCGAAGCACCCGCCGGAGCTCAAGCTCCTGAGCCTCGTTGTCCGCAAGCGCTGATAAGGTTTCCGCCGCGGTGGTTTCCGGACTGTTGCTTTCGGCGTTACGCATGCTGACTATCCCTATTGTTCATAGCTACTACTGGCAAAATTACTGACCATCCATCTGCTGCTGCACAATTTTGTCGATCGCTTCGCGGGCTCTGAAGATTCTCGAACGCACCGTTCCCACGGGGCACTCCATCACTGCCGCGATCTCTTCGTAACTGAGACCATCAAATTCCCGTAAAGTTACCGCTGTTCTCAAATCATCTGGCAAATCGTCAAGCGCCGCATGCACCCTGGTCCGCAGTTCTTCCCCGAAAAGCGCATTTTCAGGAGTTTCCCCGTCGCGAAGAGCGTCACCCGCCTCCAGATACTGCGCATCACCCACATCCACATCCGACCCCGGCGGTCTCCTTGACCGAGACACCAGGTGGTTTTTAGCAGTGTTGATCGCAATGCGGTAGAGCCAAGTGTAGAAAGCACTGTCGCCCCGAAAGTTGGGGAGCGCACGATACGCCTTGATAAAAGCTTCCTGTGCAACATCCTGCACTTCATCCGAATCATTCACGTAGCGGCTAATCAGGCTCATGATTTTTTGCTGGTACTTGATGACCAGCAGATCAAAGGCGCCTTTGTCGCCCCTCTGAACCCGCACAACCAACTGCTTATCTGTGACCGAAGCGGTCAAACGTCGCACTCCTCCATGATGCACGGCGTCAGCAACCGCATGCTGCCTCACCTGCCAGTTATAGACACCCGCAGCGCACTGCAGTTCCCTGTGAACTATTCACGCTTGCCCTGCGTTTTATCAAGCGAGCCTGCACAGCATCCTCAAAGGTGTACCGACAGGGCAATAAAACGGGCATGATACCCGTCATTCCAAATTGTTGATAAGGATTATCTGCGCGCAATGAGCACGCATTATCGCCACGACGTCGTGATCATTGGACGCGGCGCCGCAGGTCTCGCCCTCGCACTGCGACTTCCCGGAGAGTATCGCATCGCAGTACTTTCCAAGGGCGATGTCAAACAAAGCTCCACCTACTGGGCTCAGGGCGGTATGGCCGCAGTGCTCCACGCGAGGGACAGCGTCGATGCCCATGTGGAAGACACGCTCCGCGCCGGCGCCGGCCTGTGCCACCGGGATGCGGTGGAATTGACTGTTTCCCACAGCCGGGAAACCGTAGCTTGGCTCGCCTCCCTGGGTGTTGACTTTGACCTCCGGGAAGATAGGGATGCAACTCAGTCTCCGGAATATCACCTCGCCCAGGAAGGCGGCCATAGCCACCGAAGAATAGTTCATGCTGCCGACCGCACCGGTGGCGCCATTGGCGAAGTACTCGAAGAGCGCGCCCGTCAGGCGGACAACATCGATTTATTGCCGGGACGGGTTGCGGTGGATCTGGTTGTTCGGGATGGACGCTGCAAAGGCATCTATGTGCTGGATGAGAAAGAAGATCGCGTCGATCTCTTTGAAGCCGGCGCCGTGGTGCTCGCGAGCGGCGGCGCCAGTAAAGCGTATCTCTATACAAGTAACCCCGACGGCGCGAGTGGAGATGGTATCGCGATGGCCTGGCGGGCCGGTTGTCGCGTCGCCAACCTGGAGTTCAACCAGTTTCATCCCACCTGTCTTTACCATCCGGACGCAAAATCTTTTCTCATTACCGAAGCGCTACGCGGAGAAGGTGCCCATCTGTCACTGCCGAACGGAGAGCGGTTTATGCCCGCCTTTGACAAGCGCGCGGAGCTTGCGCCCCGGGACATCGTGGCCCGGGCCATCGACCATGAGATGAAGCGACTGGGCGCTGACTGCGTCTACCTGGATATCTCCCATCAAGAACCGGAGTTTGTCCGCCAGCACTTTCCAACTATTTATGAGCGCTGCCTCGAATTCGGTATCGACATTACCAAAGACCGGATTCCGGTGGTGCCTGCCGCCCATTACACCTGCGGCGGGATCATGGTGGATGCTCGTGGATGCACCGACGTAGACGGTCTCTACGCCATCGGGGAGTGCTCTTTTACCGGGTTACACGGTGCCAATCGCATGGCGAGCAACTCTCTCCTCGAATGCCTGGTCTATGCCCAGGCCGCAGCAAAACACATTGATGGCGAGGGAGTGCAAACAAATAGCGATGAAAGCCCGCCCCCCTGGGATGAAAGCCAGGTGACCAATTCCGACGAGGACGTAGTAATCTCTCACAACTGGCATGAGCTCCGCCGTTTCATGTGGGATTACGTTGGCATTGTGCGCACCAATAAGCGT
Organism: Congregibacter sp.; assembly: GCF_965660375.1. Taxonomy (GTDB): domain Bacteria; phylum Pseudomonadota; class Gammaproteobacteria; order Pseudomonadales; family Halieaceae; genus Congregibacter. The sequence goes on from NZ_CBFHZO010000121.1 coordinate 34,910, forward strand.
CTCCAGCGGGCCCTGCGGCGCGCCGAACTGCTCCAGGGGGAAATCGCCGAGTACTACAGCAACTACAAGGTTACCAACGACCTCCTGGAATTGCGTAATCTGGCCATGGTGGCAGAGCTGATGATTCGCTGCGCCATGGAACGAAGAGAGAGCCGCGGCCTGCATTTCACTCTCGATTATCCTGAGCTGCTGCCAGACCCTAGAGACACCATCCTTGCTCCCGAAAATTACCGCCCACGATAAACTGACTCAGCGAAGTTTCTTTTAGCGTGCGGAAAAATCCCGCGCGTGATGTTCCAGGCGAAGCTCCCGGCGCAGGAGTCGCCAGTGCTCGAAGGACACAGCATCAGGAAAAACAACCAGCGTACGATAGCCCCCTGGCTTCTTACGCGCGGGGCTCCAATGGATTTCCAGCCAGAGCACAGACGCCAGGTTGCCGTGGCTTTTCACGGTACAAAGCTGAGCGCATGGATCTCCCGGATAAATACAGGACCACGGTGCTCCAGGCTCTCCCAGCGTCCCTCGGTACAGGGTCAGACCCCGCGGATTCACTCGAGAGAAGGACCATGCCAGGAGCAACAACCCCAGGGCGGCCGGCATCATGCTGCTATGGCTGCCCACAACCCCGGTAATGACACAGGCCAGACACAGCCCCAGGGACGCACACTGCAGGGCCTGCAGGCGTTGGGAGTTACAAAGGCGTATCCTCAGACCGTCGCGCATCGAGAATGGCCTTCACCATTTGTGCGTGCTCCCCGTCCTCGGGCACATGCTTGCGCAAAAACCAATCAAAAAGCTCCTGATCCTGGCAGCTCATGAGTGCCCGGTAACGATCCCGCCCCGCTCCGTCAAGGTGCGAGTAGTGCAGTCGCACGTAGGGTTCAAGTATAAGGTCCAACTCAAGCATGCCCCGGCGACTCGCCCAGCGCATTCGTTTATGTTCCTCGTCCATGGAAAACACCCGCTTTTTCGATGCGCGGGAGTATAGCCGAGTCGCGGCACGGGTTATGATTCCCCGCAGCAGTATCCAAAGCAAGCTCGATGAGCAATCAGGAGGTATTTTGGACCGTTTTGCCTGTTTTCTCCCCGCGGAAGCCATGATTCATCTTCGCGGCAATAAAGTTCCGGAGTTTCTCCAGGGGCAGTTGACCTGCGACACACGCCAATTGAGCCCCGAGCGAGCGATCATGGGTGCGCTGTGTAACGTAAAAGGTCGTGTACTCAGTGATCTTACGGTGGTGTACATCAGTGATTCGCATCTGATACTGCGACTCCGTCGCTCCCTCGCACCCACCATCGCCAGGACCCTTGAACGCTACGCGCAATTCTCCCGCATCAGCGTTGAGCTGGAGGCATCCGAGCATTCTATCTTTGCTTTGGGCGGTGAGAACTTCGATGTAGATGATAGTGGGGATGATGTCAGAGACGCGTCAGGTCCTGGCTCCCTGCCTGTGGCCTCCCGCGAGGGAGCACTGTTTATCAGGCGGAGTGCCTGCCACGGCGAGTTAATTGCCATCGACGACAACAGCGCCCGGGCACTCGCGGCCCAAGAGACAGTGTCCCCCGCAGCGAGCGGGAACGCCTCGGCAAACGCCCCGTTATCCTGGGAGCTGGCGACACTTCGAGCCGGCCATTACGCTCTGGAGCTGAATGACCTTGAGTGCTTCACACCCCAGGCATTGAATTACGACCTCAGCGGTCTGGTGGCCTTTGACAAGGGTTGCTACACCGGCCAGGAAATCGTCGCCCGGCTGCACTATAAGGGTCGCAGTAAAAAACGCCTGCAGGTTCTCGAAGGCCCGAAGACGTTGAAACAGATAGCACGCGATACACCTCTGCACAGCGACTCAGGACAGGTCGTGGGCAGCTGCCTTCGTTGTGTATCCATGCGCGGTAGCCACCCGCTCATCGCCGGGGAAGTGCTCAGCGACCACTTGCAGCAAACGCTTTATTTAGACACGGGCGATCGCCTTGACGCGGTGACCCCGGAGCGCCAGGACTCGTAGATACCCCGATGCCCCCTCCAAGCGCGGGGTAACGCTCGTATCGGATGGAGCATTAAGCGTCTACTGACCAGTTTATGGCGTCGCGGCCGTGTGCGCGGAGGAACGCATTGGCCTTTGTGAAATGCCCGCAGCCAAAAAAACCCCGGTAGGCGCTCAGGGGAGATGGATGGGGAGCTGTAAGCACACAGTGCCTTTGCGCATCGATAAAAGCGCCTTTCTTTTGCGCGTGGCCTCCCCAGAGAAGAAACACTACAGGCTCCGGCCCATTGGCCAGCCGCGATATCACTGCATCGGTGAACAGCTCCCAACCTTTTCCCGCATGGGAACCCGGGCGTCCCTCCTCAACGGTGAGCACGCTGTTGAGCAACAACACGCCCTGCTTCGCCCAGGCTTCAAGACATCCGTGGGAGGGAGCGGTTATTCCCAGATCCTCATGCAGCTCCTTAAAAATATTCCGCAGCGAGGGCGGTATCGGCGTGCCACGCGTCACCGAAAAACTCAGCCCGTGGGCCTGCCCGCGCTTGTGGTAAGGGTCCTGTCCGAGGATCACAACGTGCACATCTTCGGGGGACATGTTTGCGAAGGCACCAAACACCTGATGAGAAGGCGGAAACACTGCAACACCAGTGCTTCGTCGCTCCTCAAGAAAAGCGCATAAGCTCCGCATGTAGTCAGATTCAAAGTCACTTCTCAAAAGTGCACACCATTCGTCAGGGACGGAATATTCAAACATCTTGGTTCACGCCTAACTCCAGTTTTCTGTGTGTTGAGGTTAGCTTAAGGGTTCCCCTGGAGGCGACCTAAAGCCCTCAGGGAAACCCTTACTGTGCTTCAGAGTCGACAGCTTCTTCCGTATACTCTGCCTGATTAATCTGCCTGACTACTCAGGCAGAGGTGCAGCCGCGCGACCTCGCGCTTGCCTCGCTTAACGAGATTGCGAACTTTATGAGTGATAACAAGGCCGCGTTACCCGCCTATCTTCGGTTACCCGATGGCCTTCGCGTTGCCGGCATCGCCGAAATCACTAATTCCGGCTCCCTTTTGCTCAAGCCCAAGCAGGCTATTTCTCCTCTGCCGCCTGAGGGACTTCCCGTCCACCTGGTCATTGCCGGCTTACCGGACGACGATGAAGCGCAGATCAGCATCGGTGGAAGCATCGAAACCGTTAACGTCCGGGAGGTACTCATCAACCCGGATGATGATCTCCCCGATAGGGTCCTGGAAGTGATGGACCCCGATGCCATCGTCTGGCTCCCGGACGCCGAGGAAGCGGAGCGTCTTGTTAACGAGATGCTGACGGTAGGGCACTCGCAACTATTGCAGGCCATGAAGCGTTTTCTCGTGGAACTCGGCGACCGCCTTTTTGATCTCTCAACCTCCTCGCGTTACGGCATCTCCGGTCAGCATGCTCACTATGATGCGCTCAACGTATTGAAGCGCAACAATGAGGATTTTCTCGAGGATTTTTCCAATGCCCTCACCGCGAGCACGGAGACACTGGAAAAAGAAAGCGCAGGACAAACTTTTGCGGATCTGGAGGCTGCGTCGGCACGCAGCCTGAATCTTGTTGCACTGGATGAGATGGACCAAAAACTGGCGGTGGATAAAATCGTCAATAACCTCATCGAAGCGCACCGGGTAGAACTCGAGTGCCTGACCATTCGCACGGCGCTGGTCAGCGACCGGGAGCCGCGACGGGCACGGACGCCGTTTCACCCGGCTTATGTTTTGCAGGCGTTTATGGATGCCCTCGAGCCCATAACCGATAGCCCAGTGGTCATCCAGGATAGCCTGAAAGCATTTCAGAACGCCTACGCGCCACAGATGGGAAAGCTTTATCCCGAGCTCAACCGTATTTTTACCAACGCGGACATCGAACCCGGGCTGGAAGAAGACATCCGGGAAAATGGATCGCTGCTAAATCCCGTGGAAAAGCGCATTATCAAGTCTACCGTGCGCACCAAGCCAGCCGTGGAAAACGATGCATCCCGGGAGACCTCATCGGCACAAAGCGACCCTGCGGATGCAGCAAAACCTGATGCCTCAGCAGGCAATGATAGCCCCAGTGAATCAGCAGCAGGGGGTGGGTTCAGGGACGACAGTGATACTTCGCCCACGGGTGACGCTATCAGCGCAGCCGGCACCTCCGAAACCGGTGGCACTTCCGAAACCGGCGGCAATAAACATGATGCCATGTATGACGCAGTCATCAGCGCCCTTGATACGAACCGTGAGCGATCGGAAAGCGGCAGCATCACGGCGACCACCCCGAGCGACACCAAGGCGACGGTCGACAGCGCCGGGGAGGACTCGGTGCCGGCACAGGACAGCGCTGCCGTACCTCAGGCGACCCTCGATCAACAGCAGCTGCTCAACGCGCTACTTTCGTTACAGGCATCCCAGCCCCCCGCCCAGTCCCTGGGAGAGCTGCAGCCCCTCGAAACGCTCCTAAAGGAGCATGGCGGTCTGGGTGACGATGTCGCGCTGGAGCGGGACGGCGCCAATCACCTGAGTTTCGTGGACGCGGTCTTCGATACCTTGAATCGCAATTTCGAAGTCAGTGACGACATGGCACCCAGCCTGGCACAACTGCGGGTCCCTCTGGCACGGCTATCCCTTCACGAACCCCGGTTTTTTGCCCAGCCGGACCACCCGGCACACCAGCTGCTGGACAAGATTTCCAAGCTGGCCAGTGCGGACAACACGCTCAACCGCTCATTTCAGACAAAGGTGGCGGAGATCGTCGAGCGCGTTGCCAGGGATTACAGCGATGACAGCACCGTATTCTCGGAGGCACAGGGAGACCTGAATACACTCCTGGCCCAGCAGAACCGCTCCCTGGACAGAAACGTCGAGCGTGTTGTCAGCGGCCTCCAGGGTCAGGAGCGGCTGACACGGGCACAGCGGAGTGTCGAAAACCTCCTAGACCGGCATCTGGATCGGGACAGCGCACCCCGGGCGCTCGTAGATCTCCTCGATGGGGGCTGGCGTCAGGCGCTCGTACAAATCGCCCTGCGCGAGGGTGAAGACAGCATCGCCTGGCAGGAAGAGGAGTCACTGCTGCAGACTATGGTCACGGATGTCCGTGCGTCCGGCGAGGGAGAGCTTCCCAGCCTCGAAATCAAAGATATGCAACACCGTCTTCAGGCGCTTAACCGACGGCTGAATGCCTCAAACCCCGGTTCCGTGGCCCACGAGGCGGCTCTTCGCAGAATCAACGCGGTAATCACGGGTAAGGCACCCGCGGACACCACCAGCTACCAGCCACAGGTTGCAGCCGCCGGGCGCCCCGACCCCGAGCGCGTAGCGCAGCTGCCGCGTCTGCGACGCTGGCTCAAGCGCGTGGAGGCCCTGGAGCCGGGGGCAAAGTTGCGTTATCAGGCAAAGGACGGCCGGCAGCGAGAGATGCGCCTCGTATGGATGAGCAAAGACCGCGATCAGTTTGCCTTTGTCAACGAACGCGGACAAAAGATCGCGGAAATGAGCGCTATCCAGCTGGCGCGTCAGCTTAGCCGGGGAGCACAGACATCCACACCCGTGGACGAGATGTCGGTGCTCGAGCAGAGCATGTACGGCACCCTTGAAGAGGCACAGAAAACACTTAGCTTTGACAGAAACTGTGACAGCATCACCCAGTTGATCAAGGGCGACTCACTCATGCAGCAGCTGCAGCGCACCCTGCGGCACTCCCATGCGCGTGGCAGTGAGCACGCTTTCCTGCTGCTGGACATTGACAACTTTGCCCTGGTTAATGATGTGTTTGACGACACCATTGGTGATGAGGTGCTTAACGAGTTTGGTCATCTCCTCAGTCAGATGAATGATCGTCGTGCGCTCACCGCCCGCATCGACGGAGACCAGTTCGGCATCATCCTCACCTACCGCGACACCGATGAGGCGCGACGTATCGCCGACAAAATACGCGTAGATATTGCTGCAAGCAGCCTCTCCATCAGTGGTGAAAGCGTGTCGTTTACCGTATCCATTGGAATCGCCAGCGTTTTGCAAACCAGCGAAAGCCCCGCGTCCATTACGGAGCAGGCGCGGCAGGCCCTCAGCATGGCCAAGAGCCAGGGTAAAGACCAGGTCATGGTGTACGACATCGATCAGGAAGAGGTCATGAACTACAAGCTTGAACGGGCCTCCTCCCGCAAGCGCCTCGATGATGCCATGTCAACGGACAGTCTGGTGCTCCGTGCCCAGCCGATCGTCCAAAGCGCCGTAGACGGGCGGGAAGGCGCCAAGCATCACTACGAAATCCTGCTGTCGCTCCGCGACGACGACGGCGAACTACAGTCGCCCCAGGATTTCATCATGTCGGCGGAGCGCTTTGGCTACGTGACTCTCGTGGACCGCTGGGTGCTCAAGGAAGCATTCTCTTGGATTTCGCATCTCATGGATGCGCAAAAAGAAGTTCCCGAGCTCTCCATCAATCTCTCGGGCACCAGCATCATGGACATTGATTTCCTTGACTATGTGCTCGAGCAAATTTCGGAGCACGGCGTGGGCACCAGCAGACTGTGCTTTGAAATAACCGAGACCGGCGCCATCGACAATCTGCCCCTGGCGGCGGATTTTGTCCGCACGCTGAAAAACATCGGCTGTAAATTTTCCCTGGATGATTTCGGGACCGGACTTGCCAGTCACAAGTACCTCAAAGAGTTGCCGGTAGATTACGTCAAGATCGACGGCACCTTCATCACCGACATTCATCGCAATGAAACCGATTACGCGATGACCAAGTCTATTAATGACCTGGCGCATTTCCTGGGACAGAAGACCGTCGCCGAGTGTGTGGAGGACCTGGAAATCGTGCCCGCACTGCGCGAAATTGGGATCGATTATCTTCAGGGCTGGGGAATCGGCATGCCCCGGGAGCTGCACGAGATCACCGAGGAACTTGCGGACCTAGAGACCTGACAAGTTTTTCGGCCAGGCCCCTAAGTTGATGTGGATCAAGATGCATCCTGGAGGGTGCTGCTAGCCTGTTGATCTTAATTTACAGACAGGCCTGTTTTTGATCATGAACCAGATAATCGGCAGCAGCGAGCAAACCCGTCGCCTACCCAGCGAATGGGAGGCCGGCATGAGCATGGCGCGTAAATATGCCACCAGCGGCCCGCGCTACACATCCTACCCCACCGCACCGCAGTTTTCGGAAGAGTTCGATCTGACGAGGTACCGCAACTGGCAGGGGCGCCGAGAACATCATGGCGATCCGCTGTCACTCTATGTACACCTGCCCTTCTGCCATGACATCTGCTACTACTGCGGTTGCAACAAGGTTGTCACGCGCAAGGAAGGTGTTGCGGCACGCTACCTGTCACAACTTGCTAAAGAGCTCGAGATGCAGAGCCAGATAGTTGGGAAGGATCGCCCTATTACCCAGATGCATTGGGGTGGAGGCACGCCGACCTATCTCAACGACGGCGAAATCACCGAGCTCATGCACAGCCTTGCAAACCGCTTCCGACTATTGGACAAGGGCTACCGTGAATACTCCATTGAAATCGATCCGCGCACGGTTTCGTCATCAACCATTGCACTGCTCAAGGGCGTGGGTTTCAACCGTATCAGCCTTGGCGTTCAGGACTTTGACGAGCAGGTACAAAAAGCCGTAAATCGCATTCAGCCCTACGCCCAGGTGGCAGAGCTGGTGGAGGCGACACGGGCCCACGGTTTCCGCTCCCTGAGCTTTGATCTTATCTACGGCCTGCCCTATCAGGACCATGTGAGCATGGCAGAGACCCTACGCAAGGTCATCAGCCTGCGTCCGGACCGCATCGCCTGCTACAACTACGCTCACCTGCCCGAGCGCTTTTTGCCCCAGCGCTCCATTGATCGACACACGCTCCCGGAGCCCGAGGAGAAGCTTCTCCTTGCGCAGATGATCAGTGCGACCTTGCAGGACGCTGGCTATCGGTACATTGGCATGGATCACTACGTTCTCCCGGAAGACGAACTGGCCCGTGCACAGGGTGAATCCCGTCTGCAACGGAATTTTCAGGGTTACTCGCTGCAGCTGGCCGACGACCTCCTGGGGCTGGGAGTCTCGTCTATCAGCCAGATCGGCGACTTCTATCTGCAAAACGCCCGCGATCTTCCCGAGTATTATCAAATGCTGGATGATGGGCAGCTACCCATAACCAAAGGCTACAGGATCAACAGCGAGGACAAGCTTCGTCACCGGGTGATCATGTCGCTTATCTGTGATCTCAGCCTGGATATCACCGAGGTAGAACGGGAATTCGGTATCGACTTTCACAGCCACTTCGCTGACGCTTTGGACGAACTGACGGAGGCTTTTGATGACCGCTTGTTGGAATTTGATGCCGGCACTCTTCGCGTGACACCCGCAGGTCGCCCCTTCCTCAGGAACCTCTGTATGCCCTTTGATGAGTATCTCGAGCACCACAGCCGCAGCGGTAAAGCCAAGTTTTCAGCCACAGTTTGACTCACTGAGCAATGTAAAGTTTAGTTGACAGCTGTGCAGTGGGTCGATACCTTTTTGCCCATAGCCGGTACGGGAAAACACAGCAGTGAACACGCAGTTAATCGATATAGAAAACCCGCAGGCTAAATCCTGTACACACGACTATCAGGTCAACTGCAACAACTGTCGCCTCAGCTCCATCTGTCTACCCTTCTCTCTTGAGACGACGGAAATCGATGAGCTAGACCGTATTGTTCAGCGCAGTAAGCCGCTCCAGAAGGGCCAGCACCTCTACCGCGAAAGTGATGATTTTGAATCCGTGTTTGCCGTGCGCTCCGGCACTATAAAAGCCTATCGGACGACGGACGACGGCCGGGAACAGGTAACAGGTTTTTACTTCCCCGGTGAGCTTCTTGGGATGGATGGCATCAGCAACAACAGCTATGCGTCGTCAGCCAAAGCCCTGGAGACCGCGTCGGTGTGTGAAATCCCTTTCAACTCCCTGGAAAAACTCAGTGCCAGCATGCCGCAACTGCAGCGGCACTTCTTTCAGATTATGAGCCGGGAAATCACCGAGGACCAGCAACTGATTACCCTGCTGTCGAAGAGTTCAGCGGACGAGCGTGTCGCAGCGCTCATCCTCAGCGTGTCCACCCGTAATTCCCGGCGCCAGTTGAGTGCCACCCGGTTCCGCCTCAGCATGTCGCGGGTGGATATTGGTAATTACCTGGGTCTCACCGTTGAAACGGTAAGCCGAGTGTTCAGCCGTCTTCAGAAACTCAAGGTACTCGCGGTGGAAAATAAGGAAATTGAGATTCTTGATATCAAGGCGCTGCAAGAAGTCGCAGACGCCCGTTAGGCCCACCAGGAGGCCGGATTAGGACCCTGACAACCAGATTCTTGCAGCGACGGTGATTCATCGTCCCTGGGTCAGATTTAATGAACGTTCTTGCATCGCTTATTGATGCAGGTCAACAAAAGCGGCAGCGACTGCATTAAAATGCCGCCTGTCAGATTTCTCATCGGGGGATAACGAGAATGATCCAGCACACCTTTGGACTGCTATTCAAGCCACGCCAACAATGGCAGGCCATCGCAGACTTGCCAGAGAGCTCCCAAAACCTTCTGGTGATCTATCCCTTCGTATTTGCGCTCCTGCCGGCCATTGCCTGGTATTGGGGAACGGGTCACGTAGGCTGGACCGTAGGTAGCTACAACGAGGTCATCAAACTCACTGACGCCAGCGCCCTGCAGGTAAACGTTCTTTTCTACTGTGTGATGGTCGCCAGCGTTGCGGCCATCGGCTACGCCATCCACTGGATGTCCAGCACCTACGGCGCCGCACACTCCACTATTGCCAAAGGCATCGTTATCGCCGGTCTTACGGCAACGCCGCTGTTTATTCTGGGCCTTGTCGGGTTTTACCCCCTTCTCTGGGCAGACCTTCTCATCGGCGTTGTCGCCATCAGCTGGGCGGTATATCTCATGTATCTCGGCATCCCAATTGTCATGGATATTCCCCAGGAACGGGGCTTTCTTTTTTCCAGCGCCATACTGGCGATCGGACTGGTTCTGCTGGTATCCATCATGGTCGTGTCTATTTTGGCCTGGGATTACGGGGCGGCTCCGGCCTTTACCGACGGTTAGTAAAAAGCGCTATAAGTAAAGCCGCGGGCAGCATCCGCGGCTCAGTGAGACATCAAGGTTTCACTCGCAGCAACAGCAAACAGGCTCTCACGAATTAACAGGAATTACGGGTAACAACCATGAGCGAACTAAACGCAGCACTGGAGCATCCTGTCTACAACTATAAGGTGGTACGGCAATTCGCGATCATGACAGTGGTCTGGGGCATCGTGGGCATGCTTGTGGGGGTGTACATCGCCGCCGAGCTGGTCTGGCCAGCCCTGAACCTCGGGCTTCCCTGGACAAGCTTCGGGCGTCTCCGACCCCTGCACACCAACGCGGTGATCTTTGCCTTTGGCGGCTGTGCTCTTTTCGCTACGTCCTATTACGTTGTGCAGCGCACCACCCAGGCTCGCCTGATCTCCGACAAACTCGCCGCGTTTACTTTCTGGGGCTGGCAGGCCGTTATTGTCCTGGCGGCAATCACCCTCCCCCTTGGCTACACCACCAGTAAAGAGTACGCAGAACTGGAATGGCCCATCGATATTCTCATTACCGTTGTTTGGGTTTCCTATGCCATCGTGTTTTTCGGCACCCTGGTGAAACGGAAAACCAGCCATATTTATGTTGCCAACTGGTTTTTTGGCGCCTTTATTATCACCGTGGCAGTGCTGCATCTTCTCAACAGTGCCGCTCTACCGGTCGGCATGACGCTCAAGTCCTATTCAGCCTACGCGGGTACTGTCGATGCCATGGTGCAATGGTGGTATGGCCACAACGCCGTGGGCTTTTTCCTTACCGCCGGCTTCCTGGGCATGATGTATTACTTCGTGCCCAAGCAGGCTGAGCGTCCCGTCTACTCCTACCGCCTGTCCATCGTGCACTTCTGGGCTCTTGTGTCCGTGTATATCTGGGCCGGACCACACCACTTGCACTACACCACACTCCCGGACTGGGCCCAGAGCCTGGGCATGGTCATGAGTCTGATCCTCCTCGCACCCTCCTGGGGAGGCATGATTAACGGCATCATGACGCTTTCGGGCGCGTGGCATAAGCTTCGCCACGACCCCATTCTGCGCTTCATGGTGGTAAGCCTGTCTTTCTATGGCATGTCAACCTTTGAAGGCCCCATGATGTCCATCAAGACAGTGAATTCCCTGTCTCACTACACGGACTGGACCATCGGCCACGTGCATTCCGGTGCCCTGGGTTGGGTGGCAATGATCTCCATTGGCTGCCTCTACCACCTGATACCCAAACTCTACGGCAAGGAGCAGATGTACAGCACCGACCTGATCAATGTGCACTTCTGGATGTCCACCATTGGCACCGTGCTTTACATCGCTGCGCTCTGGGTAAACGGCATCATGCAGGGCCTCATGTGGCGCGCCTACAACCAGGACGGCACCCTGACCTACGCCTTTGTTGAGTCGGTGGTGGCGAGCTACCCCGGCTGGATCGTGAGGGTACTCGGAGGCGCTATCTTCCTGGGAGGCATGCTGATCATGGCCTACAACGTATTCATGACCATTCGCAAAGAATCGCCGGCAGCGGCGCCTGCTGCGGCCACGGCTTAAGGAGCGAACCCATGTCATCTCACGAGAAAATCGAAAAAAGCGTTCCCTTACTGATTATCCTGGTCATCGTAGCGATCAGCTTCGGTACCCTGGTTGAGCTCGTGCCCATGATCTTTTCCAAAAAGATGGCGGAACCTATCGCCGGGCTGGAACCGTACTCCGCCCTCGAGCTCGAGGGTCGCGATATCTACATCCGCGAGGGCTGCAATACCTGTCATTCCCAGATGATCCGTCCCCTCCGTGCGGAGACAGAGCGCTACGGGCACTACTCCGTAGCAGGAGAATCGGTCTACGATCATCCGTTCCTGTTTGGCTCCAAACGCACGGGCCCGGACCTGGCACGGGTTGGTAAGCGCTACTCCGACGCCTGGCACCGGGCACACCTTTACAACCCCCGGGACGTGGTGCCCGAATCCAACATGCCGGCTTTTCCCTGGCTGTTCAAAAACGACATTAACGCAGAAGACACGCCGGCAAAAATGAGCACGCTCAAGATGCTTGGGGTCCCTTACAGTGAAGAAGATATCGCCGCCGCTGCCAGTGCAGTAGCCGGCAAAAAAGAAATCGACGCTTTGGTGGCCTATTTGCAACAACTGGGCACGCTGATCCAAACGCGGCGCTAAGCAGATGGATATTAATGACTTAAGGGGCATCAGTACGGCATTTTTGCTGATCGCCTTTATCGGACTTGTGATCTGGGCCTACAGCAGTAAGCCCAAAAAGGATTTTGAAGAGGCCGCCAACCTCCCTTTTGAAGATGACGATCTTGGGCAAACCGGCAGACAAAAAGGAAACCAACAATGACTAGTTTTTGGAGTGGCTGGGTAATCGTACTCACAAGCGTCACCCTCATCCTGGTGACCTGGCTGTTGTTTGCCAATCGCAAACGAAACGCGATAGACGAGAAGACTACCGGGCATGTCTACGATGGCATTGAAGAATGGGACAACCCCCTTCCCGGCTGGTGGTTCGCCATGTTCGTTATCACCATCGTCTGGGGTATCGGATACCTCGTGGCCTACCCCGGAATGGGCAACTTCCCCGGTGTTCTGGGGTGGAGTTCCGTTACTCAGCATGAACAGGAAGTTGCGGTCGCTGATGAAAAATTCCGGGCGATGCGAGACAAGTATCTTGCCATGTCCATTGAAGACATCTATCAGGACCCGAAGGTGCGCAAGATGGGCATGCGTATCTATGGCAACAACTGTTCCCAATGTCATGGTCTGGACGCGGCGGGTGCACTCGGCTTCCCGAACCTCACAGATGATGATTGGCTGTATGGTGGATCCCCGGAGGCGATCAAGCACACTCTGGTAAATGGCCGTCAGGCTGCGATGCCTCCCTGGGAAAGCATATTAGGTGAGCAAGGTATCGTAGAGACTACGGCCTACGTCCTCTCTCTGAACAGCCGTGACGCGGATGAGACGCTGGTGGCCGCGGGAGAACAGCATTATCAGACCTACTGCATTGCCTGCCACGGTCCTGAGGCCAAGGGCAACATCGCAATGGGAGCGCCTAACCTGACCAATGGCATATGGCTTTACGGCGGCAACGAAGAGCAGATAGCCCACAGCCTGCGCATCGGACGCAACGGCCAGATGCCGGCGTTTGGTAATACCCTCAGCGAGGACAAAATCCATCTTGTTACTGCCTACATCTACGGACTGAACAAGTAACGAGACCCTGCGAAATAGATACCGCATAAAAATAATTACCGAAGGCAACCGCCCTGGCGATCGGATTCAGAACGCCAGGGACTAACGCCACGGGAGTGGCCACTGTGCATCAGTAGTGGTGAAAAAGTATGTCTGACCCTGATCTCATTAACGTGCAGGAGATCGCACCCTCGGAGGTCGCTGAGCTCGACCTCTACCAAAAGCGCGAGAAGATTTACACGCGTAAAATCGAAGGTTTCTATCAGCGGCTCCGGATGTTTACCGGCTGGCCTATGCTTCTGGGCTACTACTGCATCCCATGGATCAGTATCAACGGCCGCCAGGCCGTGTGGTTTGACCTACCCGAGCGCGAGTTTCATATCTTTGGGCTGACTTTCTGGCCCCAGGATTTTTCTCTCCTTGCCTTTCTGTTGATCATTTCAGCCTTTTCTCTTTTTGCCATCACTGTGTCTGCGGGGAGGGTCTGGTGCGGCTACAGCTGCCCTCAAACCGTATGGACAAGCATGTTCATGTGGGTGGAGCAAAAAGTCGAAGGCACACGGAATCAGCGTATCAAGCTCGACAAACAGCCCTGGTCCCTCAAAAAAACCCTGAAAAAAGTAACGAAACACGGTGGGTGGCTTTTCATAGCCTTTCTCACCGGCATGACCTTTGTTGGGTATTTTCATCCGGTTAGAGAACTCACTTACGAATTAGCCACTTTCTCTACGGGCAGCTGGCAATTACTCTGGACTGTGTTTTTTACCCTCGCCACCTATATAAATGCAGGGTGGATGCGCGAGCAAGTCTGCAAGTACATGTGCCCCTATGCGCGCTTTCAATCAGTCATGTTTGATGCGGACACGCTAATTGTTTCTTACGATGCAAAGCGTGGCGATCCAAGAGGTTCACGTAAAAAATCCCTTGATCACCATGAGGCAGGCCTTGGCGACTGCATTGATTGTGATCTTTGCGTTCAGGTCTGCCCCACGGGAATCGATATACGCGACGGCTTGCAGTACGAATGTATCGGCTGCGCATTGTGCATCGATGCCTGCGACTCGGTGATGCGCAAGATGGGCTACGAGCCCGGACTGGTCCGCTACACCAGCGAGCGCGAGCTTGAGGGAGGCAAAACCCATTGGCTCCGTCCACGCATTATCGGCTACACGGTTATGCTCACCCTCATGGTGGGTGTTTTCAGCTATAACATTGCGTCGCGCATTCCGCTGGAACTGACGGTGATAAGGGATCGAAACAACCTTTACGTGGAGACAGCGAACGGTGGCGTCGAGAACATCTATCGGTTGCACATCGTGAACATGGACGGCTCACCCCATGAGTATCTCCTCAGTCTGGACGGTCTCGAGGGGGCTACAATTAAAGGCAGTACGCGCTATTCCCTGGATGCCAGCGAGGATCGAGAGGTGACCTTGCGGGTGGCAGCCAAATCGGCCGACCTAAGCGCCCCCAGTACAAGCTTTACCTTTGAAGTTGTTGCCGAGGATATGCCCTCCCTGCGGGCGAGCACTGAATCGCGATTCATGAAACCGCTATAGTGGCAAACTTATCTCATCACCCCTGCAGCAACGGGACTTACAGACATGACTAAGGGCAATAAACATACGCCCCGGCGTGAAGATACGGAACCCTGGTACCGCCAGTTCTGGCCCTGGTTTCTAATCGCACTGCCGGGATCCGTGGTGATTGCAGGGCTAAGCACGCTCTACATCGCCAATCGCTACTCGGACGATCTTGTAGTGGACGAGTATTACAAAGACGGTCTGGCTATTAACAAAGAGCTGGGTAAGCAGGCCGCTGCCGAGGAGCTTGGTATCGCCGCAGAGATCAAGGTGCTCGGCCGTCGGGCGCAGGTGCGTCTGGTCGGTGCCATAGCACCCGGGGATCTCAATTTGCGCTTCTCCCATCCACTGGAGGCAGACCGCGACTTTAAGGTCGCCCTGGCTGCGGTCGCTCCCGGTCTATACCAGAGCGACATCCCCGCTGATCTTTCGCCGAACTGGCATTGGATACTGGAGGCCCCGGACAACGCCTGGCGCGTCGACGGGTCCCTCAGTGCCACAGACTTCATAGCCGTTACTGGCAACAGCTTGCCCTGAGCGATGTCTCAGCTTTTACTGAAAACAGGGGCCGAGCGATCTTGAATAGCGCCCAGCCCCTCGAGGCAGCCAGCACCGTGACCTGCTTTCACTGCGGCGAGGACGTGCCCCTGGGTGCTGACTTTCGCATCGATATCGCCGGGGAGGCCCGCAACATGTGTTGCCCGGGCTGCCGTGCGGTGGCGAGCATGATCGCCGAAAGCGGACTGGAGCAGTTTTATGATCAGCGCACAGCGTTCAATGACCGCCCCTCTCCAGACCTGGCTTCCCGAAGGCCCGAATTCGATATCTATGATGACCCTGCCCTCGCTGCACAGTTCTCCAGCAGGGACGCATCAGGAATCAGCAATGCGAGGTTGCTTATTGGCGGCGTAAGCTGCGCGGCCTGTACCTGGCTTATTGAAACGACCCTCCTGCGGCTCCCCGGTGTGCAGCGGGCAACGTTGAATCTCGGGCAGAACCGTCTGGACGTCGCCTTCGACACAGCCCAGCTGTCCATGAGCGAGCTGTTTAGCCGGGTTGCGAGTCTCGGCTATCGGGTGCAACCTTGGCAAAGCAGTCTCCGGCAGGACCAGGCCAGAGAGGAATACCGTACCGATCTCCGGCGGCTGGCTGTGGCCGGTATCGGCATGATGCAAGTGGGTATGTTCGCCGTTGCACTCCACGCGGGCGACATTCAGGGCATCAGTGCGGACTATCAGCAACTCATGCGCTTGTTCAGCCTGCTCGTAACGAGCTTCGTGGTGGCCTACTCCGCCAGGGGATTCTTCGAGAGTGCCTGGCGTCATCTGCAATTCGGGGCGTTGGTCATGGACCTGCCGGTAGCTCTTGCCATCGGCCTGGCTTACTGCGCCAGCGCCTTTGCCACCTTAAGTGGCTCGGGAGATGTGTATTTTGATTCCGTTGTGATGTTCACGTTTCTGCTGCTCCTTGCAAGGTTTCTGGAAAAACGTCTCCGCTACCGGGATGCCATGGACTGGCAGGACGCGGAGCAGACGCTCCCCGATGCAGTGCAAATCTGGAAAAATGAGCAGTGGATGACCGTCCCCCGGCGCACGCTGTCAGCGGGAGCGCGCGTATTGGTCCGCGCCGGCGACACCCTACCCATTGATGGCATCGTTGAGCGGGGAGCCGGCAGCGTACGCGAAGACAGTTTCAGCGGCGAAGCCCTGCCCCGCCCCATAGGCGTTGGCGACAGAATTTATGCAGGCACCGTGAATCTTGAGGAATCGCTGGAGCTTAAGGCTACGGGTAGCTATGCAGATACCCGCCTGGCCGCTCTGCAACGTTCCATTGATCAGGCGCAACAGGGCAAACCCGCAATCGCCACGCTTGCTGATCGCATTGCTTCACAGTTCATCGCTGCGGTTTTGATCATCGCATCCCTTACCGCATTAGCCTGGTGGGCAATTGATCCGGATAGAGCATTGTGGATCGCCCTCTCAGTACTGGTGATCAGCTGCCCCTGCGCACTGTCCCTGGCGACCCCGGCGAGCCTCGCCAATGCCACCCGCTTCCTCCGCCGCAGAGCTGTGATTGTTAACGGCGAAAATGCCCTGGAATCTCTGGCGAAGCTCGATGTTGCTCTGTTTGATAAGACCGGCACTCTCACGAACGGTGCTTTTGCACTGACGAGAGTGAACTCCCTGAGCGAGCAGTGGGATGAAAACACCATCAGGTCCATAGCTGCTGCCATGCAGCGCCACTCCAATCACCCCCTGGCAAGCGCATTTAGCGCCATGGATACCCAGAGTAATGTGCAGGCGGTGAGCTACCGGGCCGGAAAGGGGCTGGAGGGCAGCTATGAGGGACGACCGCTACGCCTGGGTTCCTTGCGATTCTGCCGGGAGATTGCGCCGGAGCTTCCCGCCGAACCCGAGGAAGCGCTGTACTGGGTCGCGCTGTGCGAAAAAGATCAGCCCATAGCCTGGCTGGGGCTGACCGATGACATTCATGAGGAAGCATATTCCGTGCTCCAGAATCTGAGGAGCGCAGGCGTCGCCACCGAGCTACTGACCGGCGATGCCTCTCAGCGCGCGACACAGCTGGGTGCTACCCTGGAGTTTGAGCGGATAGCCACCGGTTTATCGCCCGAGGACAAACTTGCGCGACTGACCACACTGCAGGACACGGGGGCCACCGTGCTTATGGTGGGTGATGGTCTTAACGATGCGCCGGTTCTGAAACGTGCGGACGTGTCCATCGCCGTTGCCGGCGCCACCGACCTTGCGAAAGCTCAGGCTGACTTTGTCATCATGAGTGGTGATCTCACGCAAATAACCCAACTTGTGCAAGCCGCGCGGCGCACACGGCGGATCATTATTCAGAATTTCTGTTGGGCACTGGGTTACAACGCCATGGGCATTCCCCTGGCAGCCATGGGCTGGGTGCCTCCCTGGGCTGCGGCCGTGGGTATGTCCTTAAGCTCCCTGCTGGTCGTGGGCAACGCCACCAGGCTGCGTCGCGCATCGGCCCAGAGAGACGTCTAGTATGGAAAGCCTGTACCTACTCATTCCCGTCGCAATTGTCTTTGCCATCCTTGTCGTTCGCCTTCTGCTCTGGGCGATCGACAGTGGCCAGTACGATGACCTGGACAAGGAAGGCTGGCGAATTCTCGCTGATGAAGACAGCGAAGGCGGCGCGCCGGGCAGCAACGACCACGGCGGCGACAAAAACAATGATTAGCAACGATATGCTGGCCGCCCTGGGTATCGGTCTTGCGGGAGCAGGACACTGTCTTGGTATGTGCGGCGGTATCGCCGCCGCCATCAACCTCGGGGGCAAGGGCGGTCCTGCCACGACCTTTGCCTATCACGCAGGGCGTCTGAGCAGTTACGCCCTTCTCGGAGCCCTCCTTGGCGCCATCGCCGGGAGCATTAACCTGGCCCAGTGGACCATGGTGCTCCGCTATCTGGCAGCCCTGTTGCTCATCGGCATGGGACTGTCCATTGCCGACTGGTGGCGCGGTATGTCCAAACTCGAGAGCGTGGGTGCGAAACTCTGGAGACCCGTGCAAAAACTGTCGTCACAGCTGCTCCCCGTGCGGCACTGGTCTCAGGGCTATCTGCTGGGTTTGTGCTGGGGTCTGATGCCCTGCGGCCTGATTTACAGCGCCCTGGCCTGGTCTGCGACAGCACAGGATATGGCACGCTCCGGGCTCCTGATGCTGGCCTTCGGTGTAGGAACGCTTCCCGCGATGCTCACCACCAGTTTTGGGGCGGCGAGAATTCAGGCCCTCCTTCGACGTCGAGGCCTCAAGCTCATTATCGCGGTATTTCTGATTGTGTCGGGCCTGTGGTCACTAATGATGACTTTTAACCATGGGAGCCACCTGAACCGTCCCATTGCCGCCGATCCGCAGGAGCAGCAAGACGGCGTCCCCGCACACCGGCCGCCCATGGATCATTCACAGCACTAGCCCTGGGGTTCCTTTTGCGCCGGGGGGCGCCCCTGTTCTTTACTCTGTTCTTTGCTCTGCGTCTCCCTTTGTACCGCCTGCTGCCGGAGTGCTTCGGCCTTGCGCATCTTTTGTTTTTTATGAAGCGGCACCAGCAACCCAATCAGCCAGAACGTGGTGCCAAGGACCAGCACCACCACGAATATTGTCAGTCCCAGTAAAGCAAGGTTCATGGCAACTCCCAGCCCTCCCCGCGGGTGAACACAAAACTTGACGCTATCATGAAATGCGCGTCGGTTTCCCGGGCGGTCAGGCAAAAAAAACCCCGCTCGTGAGCGGGGAATCACAGGGGGATGACGCTAAGAGCGCCACCTCATTAAAAGCTTTAAAATTTGTAGGCGACACCGACGTTGTAAACCCAGGGATCGATATCAACATCAAAACTCACCCTGGCATTGGCACCACCACCGGTAGTAACGTCGATGTCCGCCGTCGTACCAATATCGATGTACCAGACGCCTAGGTTCAGCGCCCACTTGTCGTTCAGAGGGATGTCGACACCCGCTTGAGCAGCAAGTCCGACAGAGTCTTCGAGAGACAGTTGTGCGGAAGTCACGTCCAATAGATCACCCAAAACCGCACCAAGTTCACCATCAACTTTTTCATTAAAGAACGTCGTGTAGTTCACACCCAGACCCAGGTAGGGCTGCCAGCCATCCATGCCACCACGGGGATACCACTGAATGCTCACTGTGGGGGGTAAGTGCTTGGTGGAGCCTGCTGCTACCGGTAAGTCCGCCAGGTCGATGTCATGCTCAAAAGGCGTGGCCGCAAGAAGCTCCACACCCCAGTTATCGGACATCATCCAGACTCCCATGAGGCTGATGGCAGTACCGTTATCAACATCTACACCGCCCGGTAACACCGTCACGGGATCCGTTGGAAGCTCGATGGGATCACTGTCACCCGAAGGGGCCACCGTAGCAACACCGCCGCGGATAATAATGTCGCCCTGCTCGTAGGCCTGTGCGCCCATACAAGCAATACCCAACCCGGCCGCAACGGCGAGAACAAGCTGTTTCTTCATAATGATGTCACTCCTTTCCCTAAAATAAATGCCCTTGGGGCACCCTATGCATGCATCATAAGAGCGCTCGTAACGCCAAGCATTGATATCGGTCAAGTTTCGTGACTTGCGGTGTATAGTTATCAAAACCTGCGATTTTCCGAGCGTCTGGAGAACGCTCAGAACACCCGGGAGTACCCTCGAGAGTACCCCCGAAAGAAACTCATCCTTGCACCCTTTATCACCGAGACACTGCTGATCAAACTTCACCTCACTCTGGCCGCCGTGCTCTTCATCGTCACAGCGGTTCTGCGGGCCGACTTCGTGAACGCCTCTGAGCGCTACGGCACCGCGCTCGCGAGCGTCGGACAGCTCCATGTGCCCGGGCAGCGCTTTGAGAACGGTTATGCCAGGCACTACGATGAAGACTGCTCGGCGACGTTGATCACGGACGATGAACGATCCAAAAGCTCAAGGTTCATCGTCAGCGCATGGCACTGCATGGAGTTTTATCGCGATACGAGCAAGGCGCTGACCTTCGAGACGGCCATGGGAGAGATCCGTACCGCCAACCTCATTACCAGTGGTGGCAGCATGTACAGCGACTGGGCCCTTCTGAGTCTTAATGCTCCCCTGCCCCATCCCGCGGTCCTTGCTATGGAGGAACGGGAGGAAATGGAGGAAAAAGAAGCCGCAGACACCTTGCTCATGGCGGGATATCCGCGCCGCGCCTCCAGCCAAAGGAAAGTGCTGGAGACCGCGCGCAACTGTCGCATCACTGGCAGGGATGACCGGGACACAAAAAGCAATTGCGTCCTGCAAAAGGGCGCCTCCGGTGGGGCGGTATTTCAAGCCGGACAAAAGATCCGCTATCTGGGCGTCATATCTCGCGGCGATGGGGAGTCACAAAGTATCTATGTTCCCCTGAAGCGATTTCGCGCCAGAATTAGCGCTCACCTGGAGCGCGGTCGTCTTCCTTAACATCGGCCTGCGTTGGCCGGAGCATTTCCTCCACTTCATCCACGGCACGATCAATGGTGAGTTCTCCACTGTCGGCGTGGTCGTCAAACAGGTTGATCATCCGGTCTGAACGCCGGCCCAGAAGCATGAGGCGAAGATAAAGACTGTGTTCGACCTTGGGTCTGGTGACAGCGTCAATAATAAAAGCGATGAGGCTAAGGGGACTCAATAAAAAATCCCGAAGCGCATCGGCGGCCAGTTTGAGCTGAAAGACAAGCACGTGTCGCAGGGCAGCTGAGGTGGCCACACGCTCGTCCTCATCACCATCGTCATTCCTGAACATGATCAACCTCCGTCAAGAGAGCGCGGGTATTAATACCAGCTATCCACAGGGCCACTGAGAAAAGAGGCCTCGGGCAACTCCAGAACAGCGGGTCTCTGGCCCTCCAACGCAGCCTTGAGGGCATCCTTTAGAGCGCCCGGGGTCTCCACCCTTTGAGCGAAGCAACCCAGGGCGCCGGCGGCGGCAACAAAATCCGGGGCGTCGATATCCACGCCAATGGGTTTGATGTCGTCAGCCAGCATCCCTTCGCGTATCTCCCGGTAGCCGTTGTTGTTCCAAAGCAGCAGGATCACCGGCAGCTTCTCCTGCACCGCGGACGCAAGCTCCATGAAGGTAAACTGCGCGGCACCGTCGCCCATAAGCGCAACAACCGGCACGTCGTCAGGCAGTGCCCTACGAGCCCCCATAGCAGCAGGTAATGCATAACCGAGAGTGCCGCCGCCCGTGGCGGAATGAAAGTACCGGCGCTCTGCGCTGGCCTCGTATTGCCACACGGCGTAGTAGGTGGGCAGCGTGCTGTCACCCACGAGGCAGAGCCCCGGAAGAGACGCCTGAAGGTTGTCAAAAAACGCCTGTATCTCCGTATTCCAATGCTGCTCTGTCACCATTGCTGCCCGGGTGGCGGCGACGCGCACAGCGCCTGAGCGGTCCCTGCTCTGGCCCTCAAGAATTGCGAGCAGTGACGCCAGGCTCTGCCTGGCATCACCGCAGAGCGCCAGATGGGGTCGCTGGTTACGACAAAGCTGCGCGGGATCAATATCAATTCTTGCGAGCCACGCCGGATTTTCCAGCTCGCCCAGAAACAGCATGTCGTAATCTGTCTCACCAAACTCAGTGCCCACTGCCAAAACCACATCGGCAGCTGCGATCATTTCCCGCACCGTGGCCAGACTCGCACTGCCGCCGACCAGCAGAGGGTGAGCACGGGGGAGCAGGCCCTTGGCATTGACCGTCGTCACCACCGGAATGTCCAAACGCTCAGCGAACTCACGGACCTTCTCACCGGCGCTCACTGCACCTCCCCCGACAATAAGCAGAGGGGTCTCGGCCTCACGCAGTCGGTCCGCCAGTTCCTGCAGGCCCTCACTGTTCGCGGCGGGGGGCAAAACGGGGGGCCAGGGAATCGTCGACACTGCGCCGGCATCCTGGGTTATCACATCCAAAGGAATCTGCAGGTGCACCGGTCCCGGTCGGGCGCTGGAAAACACAGCAAATGCCCGTGCCAGCACCTTGGGCAACTCCCCGGGACTCATGAGGGTGTGACTGAAGCGACTGCATTGGCTCCCGAGCGCCGACTGGTCCGGCACGTCATGCAAACGACCCTCCCCCATGGCCAGGTCCTTACGGGCTGCAACGGCGGTGACTACGAGCATGGGCACGGAATCCGCCAGCGCTTGCATCATGGCTGTTATCGCGTTTCCGAGACCGGGACCCGAGATCAGAAAGCAGGCTGCGGGCCGGCCGCAGGCCCGAGCGTAACCATCAGCCATAAACGCAGCCCCCTGCTCGTGGCGGGGAGATATATGGCGAATCGAACTACTGTCCAGACCGCGGTAAAGCTGCACAGTGTGGTTCCCGGGAATACCAAAAACAGTGTCAATACCGTAGGCCTCGAGAAGCGCTACCAGTCGCTCTCCACAGCTCACTGTTACCGCTGTGCTCACGTCAAAGGCCCTCTGCCTGTTCCGGATGGGGCGAGCCTAGCGCTCCTTCACCGATATGCTGCTCCCCCCGGGCTTTGGCCAGCTCTACCTGACGCTGGCGCTCGGCAAAGCGCGCCCGCTGCTCATCGCTCTGTTTGTCGATGCAGTGGGGGCAGCTCACGCCTTTGACATAATGGTCGGAGCGGAGGTCTTCCGCATTGATGGGATGGCGGCAGGCGAAGCACTGATCATAACTGCCTCTTTCCAGATTGTGATTGACCGCCACCCGGTCATCAAACACAAAGCACTCACCCTCCCAGCTGCTGGATTCCGGAGGAACATCCTCCAGATACTTAAGAATCCCGCCCTTGAGGTGATAAACCTCGTCAAAGCCCTGCTCAAGGAGGTAGGAGGAGGCCTTTTCGCAGCGAATTCCTCCGGTGCAAAACATCGCAACCTTGGAATTTTTATCCGGATCCAGGTTTTCTTCCACCCAGGCCGGAAAATCACGAAAGGTCGTAATGCCGGGATCCACGGCGCCGCGAAAGCTGCCTATGGCGCACTCGTAGTCATTGCGGGTATCGATCAGGGTCACATCCGGGTCAGCGAGCACACCATCCCACTGCCCCGGCGTGACATAGGTACCCACAACGCGATTAGGATCCACCTGGGGAACTCCCATGGTGACGATTTCCTTTTTGAGCTTTACTTTCATGCGCAAAAAAGGCTGCTCGTCGTGGAGCGATTCCTTGTGATCCAGGTCCTTTAGCCGGGGATCGGAGCGCAGCCAGGCAAGCACCGCATCCATCGCTTCGCGGCTACCCGCCACCGTGCCATTGATACCTTCACCCGCGAGCAGCAAGGTACCTTTGAGCCCATGAACTCGACACTGCTCCAGTAGAGGCTCCCTTAGCGCCTCGTAATCCTCGAGGGCGACAAACTTGTAGAGGGCAGCAACGACGACAGTCATCAGGCTTGTTCCCCGCTATCAGCCTTGCTGCCCCCGAGACAATCCGGCGACACCGGTGCCTCATGGGTTTTCTCCTGCCACTCCCGCGGGTCGTAAAGGTGCATCGCGAGGGCATGAATGGGGCCTGCAAGCAGCTCCGCCAGCTCCTTGTAGACCAGTTGATGCCGAGCCACGGCGCGCTTGCCCTCAAAGGCTGTGGATGCCATGACCAGCCGGAAATGGGTCTCCGAATTTGCCGGCACGCTGTGCATATGGCTCTCATTTTCCACCTCAAGCCAGTGGGGCGAAAACGTCGCCTGTAACTGAGACCGTAATTGTTCTTGAACGCTCATAACTTCTCCTGAAATACCACGGCGATTATACGCTCCGCTCAACGCTCTTTCAGCGCCTGTTAGCAAAGGATTTCCCGCAACCCGGGGAAGCTCTATAATCAGAGCATGGCTACTGACACTGAAGAGCGCTACGACATCGCCTTTGCGGGTGAATGCCTGGACGGGAAAGACCCCCAGGCAGTGCGTGCCGCTGTGGGGGCGTTGTTCAAGGCAGACGCGGCAACCCTTGAGCGTCTTTTCTCGGGCACTCGCCAGCGCATCAAACGCAATTGCGACAAAGCCACGGCACTCAAGTACCAGAAAAGCCTGGCCCATGCCGGTGCCAAGGCCATCGTCACCCGGGCGAGCGGCGCGAGCGAGGCGGGATCGGCACCCTCACCCACGCCCACCGACAACGCTGCAACGGACAAGGCCTCAGAGGGCGAGCCTTCAGTGTCTCCTGGCCAGGATGCGGCGCCGCCTCAAAACGCCGATGACGGTCTGAAAGTATTGCCCGGCGGCAGCGACATCCTGAGGCCCGATGAGCGGGTCGTTCACGAAGACGCCGCTGTCGATCTCAGTCATCTGTCCCTGGCAGAAACCGGTGACCGTCTCAGTGATGCCACTACCGATGAAGCGCCCGCAGTAGACGTGCCTGAGCTAGACGTTGCTGAACCGGGGGCGCACATGGGTCCTGCGGACACGGCGCCTCCGCCACCCGCACCGGACATCTCCTCTTTCGGCCTGGCGCCGGCCGGCGCAGACCTCAAAGTTCCGGAGGGCCACGGCGCAGCGCCACCCCAGATCAATACGGATCACCTGAATCTGGCGGAATCGGGCGGTGATTTACTGAACGCCGATGAACGTCCGGTCGACGAGGTTGAGGCGCCGGATACCAGTCATCTGGCATTGGACGCCGACGAAGACGCAACAAAAACTGAGTAGCACTGTGAATATCGACACCCTTCCCGCTCCGGCTCTTCCCCGCCGTCTTGCAGCTATTGTTTACGACTCCCTGCTAGTCATACCGCTGATCATGGTCTGCGTGGCTATAGGACTGGGCATCCGACAGCTATTGGGGAGCGCGGCCGACAGCCTGCTTCCCGCAACGGCAGTACAAACCATCGCCGTCCTGAGCTGCATCGGCTTCTTTGGCGTGTTCTGGTTGAAAAGTGGCCAGACCCTGGGCATGCAGGCCTGGCGTCTAAAGCTGATACCCATGCCGGGCAATGAACTGAGCTTTGGCCGCGTAATAACCCGCTGTCTCTCAGCGCTGTTGTCAGCACTATGCCTGGGACTGGGGTACTGGTGGTGCTTGTTTGACAAGCGCAATCGCTGTTGGCACGACTACCTGTCGGGGACCGAGCTGGTATTGCTGCCCAAAAAGGACAAGCAAGGCAAAAAGAACGATAAAACGCAGACCACCGACCGAGATTCCTGAGGGCTACTCATCGCCCTCGAAGATCTGCGACCTGCGGGTGTTCAAGCCTTCCTCAGTAAATAAAGCCCCACCAGAACGCAGCTAAGGACCGGCGCCAGTGCGGCATACAGGGGCGGGAAACCAAATACCAGACTGGCCGGTCCCAGCAGGTCCTGACTGAGCTGAAACAGGATACCCACCATCACGCCGGCAAAAATCCGAAAACCCAAAGTGCCATCCCGCAGGGGTCCGAAGACAAAGGAAATGGCAATGAGAACCAGTGCAGCCACAGCCGCCGGCTGCATAAGCTTTCGCCAGGTTGCCAATTCAAAGTGCGCAACATCTTCACCCTGGGAGCGCAAAAACGCCGCGTAGTCCACAAGATCCACCAGCGTCAGCTGCGAGGGAGCCACGTTCTCCAGCGATAAAATTTTGGGGGTTATATTGCTCGGCAAAAAAAGCTCCGGGGCTGAACTCTTACTGATACGGTCTTTGGCAAACTCGCTGGTCTGCACGTCCCGGAGGCGCCAGCCCTCACCGTCGTAGCGCCCGCTGTCGGCAAAAAGCGCCCGCTGCATCCAACCATCTTCCTCGAATTCGTAAGCGGTGATGCCAAAAACCTCGTTATCCGCAGCGACGGCCTGAACGTGAAAGAACAACACCCCGTCCCTGCGCCAGATACCCTGCCCTGTATCCACCTGCCTTCCGGCATACCGGGCGATGGCTCTCCCGCTTTGCGCCTGCTGCTCTGCCTTTGGCGCGATGTATTCACCCAACAGGAAACCAAAAACAGCGATGACGAGCGCCTGCTTGAGAACCATCCATGCCAGACGCCCGTTGGAGATACCCGCGGCGCGCATAACCACCAACTCACTGGTTGATGCGAGCTGACCGAGCCCGACCAGGGCGCCGATCAGTGCCGCGAAGGGGATGAACTCGTAAACCCGACGCGGCATGGTAAGCATGACGTAGCGTCCGATTTCGGCAAAACCATAGCTTGCGCTGCGACTGTCCGACTCATCAATAAACGCCGACAAACCGTCGATTCCGACAATCACCAACAGCACCAGAAGAATGGAGAGCCATACCGTGCGTGCCACATAGCGGTCCAACTTGCGCATTCAGGCCTTCCGCAATTTCTTTACGCCATCGGGACCAAAGAGTAAACCAATGGCCAGGGCGAAAAACCCCAGATGCAGGAGATACATCTGGTAGGCCTGGGCGTCACCCTCGGCAACGCTGGTGCGAACGCTTGCCAGCGCAAACAGGTAACACAGATGCAGGAGCAGCGCTGGCGCAAGCTTGATATAGCGCCCCCGGCGATGGTTTGTTTTACTCAGACTTAACGCGAGAAGAGCAACCACGGGTACCATGAGTGCCAACGACAGGCGCCAGTGTAGCGCTGCCCTGTCTTCCGCGTCATTAGAATCTAAAAGTTCAGCCGTAGATTTTGCATCCACGGGTTCACTGCGCGCCATGGAGGGCGCATCGGGCAGTCGCTGCCCAAAGATGCCAAACCGTACGACTCGATAATCAGCGCTTCCCGGCGTGCCGCTAAAGCGGTAACCATCCCTGAGTTCGAGATAGCGCACCCCCGAGCCGGGATCCACAACAACAGAGCCCCGCTGCGCCACGGTAACACCGGCCACCGACCGGTCCGCCTCCCGACCCTCGGGGGCGTATAAAAACACCTGCTTCAGCACCCCCGCTTCGGGGTCTATGTCCGACGCATAGGTGACCGTCCCATCATCTCCCCGGGGCTGAAATCGTCCGGCAGCCAATAGCTGCAGACCCTGCAGGGCCTGGGGGTCATTCAGCAACGCTTCGGTTCGGGCGACCCCCTGGGGCGTCACCAGCAGCGAGAGGCTTGCAACCACCAGCATGATCAGCAGAGCCGGTGCCAGGGTAAAGCCTGCCAGTTTCGCAGGACCCACACCGCAGGCACTGAGAATCACCATCTCACTCTCAACATACAGCCGGCCGTAGGACATGAGGATGCCAATAAACAGGCCCAGGGGCAGGAGCAGCTCTAAAAAACCCGGCAGGCGGTAGAACATGACAGGCAAAAGGATTTCCGCAGCCAGCTTTCCCGACGCGGCCTCCGCCAGATACTTCACGAAGCGACCCGTGAGGATAATGGCCAACAACACAGAGCTCACGGCCAGGGTATGACCCAGAACATCGCCCGCCAGATAGGCGCGCAGTCTCATAAGGTCTCCGCGAGGCGTCGGCTAATGACGGGTCTGGAGAGTTCAGTTTGCACGCTGTTCATCTTACACTAGGGGTTCCTATCTTTTAGAGAGACTCACCATGGCAGCACTCCGCTTTTCCGCCAGCGATCCACAGAAAGCCTCCGCCAAATCCACGCAATGCGCCATCCTCCCCGTGGGTAGCTCCCTGCGACTTGATGACGCCGGGCGCGCCCTCGCAAAGGACAGCGCCGGCGTGCTTTCGGCAGCCCTCAAAGGGGGAGAGTTTAAAGGACAGGTGGGAGAAACGCTGCTGCTGCACAGCCCCGGTGCTGCCCAGCGCATCCTGCTTATCGGTGTTGGCGACACAAAGCCAACCCGCGGTGATTATCTGAAGATAAGCCGATCCCTCGCCCGCGCGCTCCTCGCCAGCAAGGCCAAAGACGCGCAAATGCATCTTGGCGCCCTGAAGGTAGGCAGCAGTGACTGGGAGTGGCTCTGTCAGCGTCTCGCGACGGATCTGGTGTACCACGCTTATCGCTATGCCCTGACGCTGTCCAAACCAAAACCGGCACCAACCCTTAATCGTTTTGTGCTCTTGAGTGGCGACACGGCGCTGCTGCGACGAGCCAGGAGCGCACTGAACCGCGGTGGCCAGGCTGGTGGGGGCATCAACCTCGCCCGCGAATTGGCCAACCTCCCCGCCAATTACTGCACCCCGGAACACCTGGCAAAAGAAGCGCGGAAATTAGCCCGCGGGAATGACAAGGCCAGCTGCAAAATTCTTAACGAAAAGGCCATGGCCGAGCTGGGGATGCATTCGCTGCTGTCGGTCACGGCGGGAACGGCCACCCCGGCGAAACTGATCGTTCTGGAATACAAGGGCGGTAAGCGCGGCGCAGCGCCTCATGTGCTGGTGGGCAAAGGCATTACCTTTGACAGTGGCGGCATTTCGCTGAAGCCCGGCGCCAAGATGGACGAAATGAAATTCGACATGGGCGGTGCGGCGAGCGTTTTGGGAACCATGCAGGCCGTCATGGAGATGGCCCTGCCAATCAATGTGGTGGCAATTATTGCTGCGGCGGAGAACATGCCCAGTGGCACCGCCACCAAACCCGGAGACGTTATCACCTCCATGGCGGGCATCACCATTGAAGTGCTCAACACCGATGCCGAGGGTCGTCTCGTGCTCTGTGATGCACTGACCTACGCCGAACGATTCAAACCCGCGAGCGTGGTGGATATCGCGACGCTCACCGGCGCCTGCGTAGTCGCTCTGGGCAGCCACGCTTCCGGTTTGTACGCCAATGATGACAAGCTTGCGGAGCAACTCCTTGATGCAGGCACCACCAGCCACGATCGGGCCTGGCGTATGCCTCTGTGGGACGAATACCAGCGACAGCTGGACAGCAATTTTGCGGACATGGGGAACATCGGCGGCCCCGGAGGTGGCAGTGTCACCGCAGCGTGCTTCCTCTCCCGCTTTGCGACCAAGTACAACTGGGCGCATCTGGACATAGCCGGATCCGCCTGGGACTCCGCGCCCAAAGGCGCCACCGGGCGTCCCGTGGGTCTCCTCACCCAGTATCTCTGTGACCGGGCGTCGACTGATTGACTCGCGTCGGCTTCTACATTGTAGAAAATACCGATGCGAGCAGCCGCACGCGTCTGGCCCTGCGGCTGACGGAGAAAGCCCACAAGCAGGGCCATCGTATTTTCATCCACAGCGAAGATGAGGCACAGGCCAGGGAGCTCGACGAGCTTCTCTGGACCTTTCGGCCGACGAGC
Organism: Congregibacter sp.; assembly: GCF_965660375.1. Taxonomy (GTDB): domain Bacteria; phylum Pseudomonadota; class Gammaproteobacteria; order Pseudomonadales; family Halieaceae; genus Congregibacter. The sequence goes on from NZ_CBFHZO010000121.1 coordinate 64,414, forward strand.
TTTCTCCCCCACGCCCTTTGCAGCGACGAAAGCTCGGAGCAGATTTGTATTGGTTGGGGGCAGGAACCTGCCGGGCATGACGATCTGCTGATCAATCTGCAAACATCGGTGCCGGAGTTTATCGGGCGCTTCCAGCGCGTCGCCGAGCTGGTGAACCAGGAACCCGCCAGACTGGAGGCGCTCCGCCATTCCTGGCGGCACTATCGTGAGCGGGGCTATGCGTTGGAAGAACATCGCCTGCCCAGCGTATAATCCGCGCTTTTTTGCGCCCGAGTAGCCGCGGCACCTCCAGCACTACCGGCACGCCATGAGACAGACAGTTTAATGATGGAAAAAACATTTCAACCCGCTGAACTGGAACAGCGCTGGTACCAGCGTTGGGAAGAGGCGGGCTACTTTGCCCCCCAGGGCGGCGACCAGGCCTTCTCCGTAATGATCCCGCCACCGAACGTCACGGGTAGTCTCCACATGGGGCATGGGTTTCAGGAAACCATTATCGACGCTCTGGTGCGCTATCACCGCATGGCGGGCTACGACACTCTGTGGCAACCCGGTACGGACCACGCCGGCATCGCTACCCAGATGGTGGTGGAGCGCCAATTGGCGGCCGAAGGCAAAGACCGCCATGAAATGGGCAGAGACGCCTTCATCGAAAAAGTCTGGGAGTGGAAAGCCAGCTCCGGCGGCACTATCACCCAGCAGCTGCGCCGCCTGGGAGCCTCACCGGACTGGTCCCGGGAACGCTTCACCATGGACGAGGGCCTTTCTGCAGCGGTTCAGGAAACCTTCATCCAGCTCTATCGAGAGGGCCTGATCTACCGTGGTCAGCGTTTAGTGAACTGGGACCCGGCAATTCACACCGCCATTTCGGACCTCGAGGTCATTTCCGAGGAGGAGCAGGGGAAACTCTGGCATTTCCGCTACCCCCTTGCCGACGGCTCCGGTCACCTCACCGTGGCGACAACCCGCCCGGAGACAATGCTCGGTGATGCTGCCGTAGCAGTGCACCCCGAGGATGAGCGCTATGCCCATCTTGTGGGCAAAGAGATTGCATTGCCGCTTTGTGATCGACTCATTCCAATCATTGCTGACGATTACGTGGATCCCGAATTTGGCACGGGCTGCGTAAAAATCACACCGGCCCATGATTTCAATGATTACGAGGTAGGCCAGCGCCACTCCCTCCCCCTCATCAATATTTTCGACGACGATGCGGCCATCAATAATCAGGCGCCGGAGTTTTATCGGGGACTGGATCGCTTCACCGCCCGGGAAAAGATCGTCGAAGATTTTCGCCACCTCGGTCTCCTGGAGAAAATTGACGATCACACCTTGAAGGTTCCCCGGGGAGATCGCAGTGGCGTCGTTATCGAACCCTACCTTACACAGCAGTGGTATGTGGACGCCAAGGCCCTCGCCGGCCCCGCCATTGAAGCGGTAGAAAGCGGTGAGATTGAGTTTGTTCCCAAGCAGTGGGAAAACACTTACTTCGCCTGGATGCGGGATATCCAGGACTGGTGCATCAGCCGACAACTCTGGTGGGGCCATCGCATACCCGCCTGGTTTGATGCCGAAGGCAATATTTACGTCGGCAACGATGAAGCCAGTGTGCGAGCCGAAAACGGCCTGGATGACAGTGTGCCTTTGCACCAGGACGAAGACGTGCTGGACACCTGGTTTTCTTCAGCCCTCTGGACCTTTAGCACCCTGGGCTGGCCCGACAACGACGAGATGCTCCAGCGCTTTCACCCCACCAGCGTGCTGGTAACCGGCTTTGACATTATTTTCTTCTGGGTCGCGCGGATGATCATGATGACCCTGCATTTTCGTGGCGAAGTACCGTTTCGGCAGGTTTACGTCCACGGACTCGTGCGCGACGCTGAGGGCCAGAAGATGTCCAAGTCAAAGGGCAACGTTCTTGACCCTATTGATCTTATCGACGGTATCGACCTTGCGAGTCTGGTAGAAAAACGCACCTCCGGTCTCATGCAGCCACAGCAGGCAGAGCGTATTCGCGAGACCACCCACGCGCAGTTTCCCGATGGCATCAATGCCTATGGCACCGACGCCTTACGCTTCACCTTTTACTCCCTGGCTGCCACTGGCCGCGATATCAAGTTTGATCTCGGCCGCATCGAGGGCTTTCGCAATTTCTGCAATAAAATCTGGAACGCCGCGCGCTTTGTACTCATGAACTGTGAAGGCAAGGATTGCGGTGTCGATGAAAGCCTTCCCTTTACCCTTGGCACCTCGGAGCGCTGGATTGAGAGTGAACTGCAGCGCATGCTGGAACGCTTCCACAAATCCATCGCCAGCTACCGCTTCGATCTGGCCTCCCAGGCCCTTTACGATTTTATCTGGAACGAATACTGCGACTGGTACCTTGAACTCTCCAAAGTGGCGCTTCGCGATGAAAGCGACCCAGCGGTTGCCCGTGGCATTCGACGGACCCTGATCCGTACCCTCGAGCAAAGCCTCCGCGCCCTCCATCCACTCATGCCCTATATCACGGAAGAAATCTGGCAGAACGTTGCGCCCCTCGCGGGAGTCACCGGCCCGACTATCATGCTACAGCGTTTCCCTGCGGAGGATGTTACCCGTATCGACGAGGCAGCTACCGCAGACATCGATTGGCTCAAAGGCTTTGCCCTGGCAGTGAGAACCATCCGCGGAGAAATGAGTATCCCCCCGGGCAAGCGTCTGCCTGTGCTTCTGCGAGAGGGCGATGGCGAAGATCCACGACGCATAGCCGCTCTTGATACTCAGGTAAAGCAACTCGCCGGGCTGGAAAGTATCAACTGGCTTGATGGCGAAGCCCCCGCCTCCGCCACGGGAATCTGCGGGAAGCTGGAAATCCTGGTGCCCCTGGCGGACATCATAGACCGTGATGCGGAGCTATCGCGCCTGGACAAGGAAGTCGAAAAACTGCGCAGCGAGTTGAAACGCATAGAAGGAAAACTGAATAATGAAGGTTTCGTGGCAAAGGCCCCAGCAGAGGTCGTCGCAAAGGAACGGGAGAAACTGCAATCTCAGCAGGCTTCTCTTGAAAAGCTGCTGCTGCAACAGCAGCAGTTAGGTAACATCTCGACCTGAACTGACCACAGAGTCAGCTGTAAGTTATACCGGAGAAACACCAATGAGCGACAGAAAAAATGGCACAGTTAAATGGTTTAACAACGCCAAAGGTTTTGGATTTATTACAGGTGAGAGCTTCGATGGCGATGTGTTCGTGCATTTCCGGTCCATTCAGGGCGATGGTTTTCGAACCCTGAATGAAGGAGAAGAAGTCGAGTTCACATTGACTGAAGGCCCCAAGGGACTTCAGGCCGAGGATGTCGCCAAAATATAGTTAAATGCCCCTCAGGGGGCGTCCACCGTCACGTTAAGGAGTCTCATGTCTATTCCAGGCAAAGTGCTGGTCGCCTTGTTATCAGCGCTCGTAGTTTCATTTTTCGCAAGTACCTTCTTTGAAGGTCACACCCTGGGCACCCTCTTCCCCGCATCGGCAGTCGCGGCTGTACTGGCGGTCATTCTCAGCCATCGTGCCCTGCCCATGCCCGCCGGTCTGAACAATCACACGCCCGCTGCTGCAAAAGCGGAAAAGCCAACGCAAAAAAAGGAAGCCAAGAAACCCAAGGGTGACAAAAAGACCGACAAGAGAGGAGAAAAGAAGCCCGAAAAGAAAACCAGAAAGCCGTCTGAAAAGCCCGCAGCATCACCAGCGGGAGACGCGGAAAACGGCACCGTAAAGTGGTTTAACGGCACCAAAGGTTTTGGCTTCATCATCCGCGAAAATGGCGAAGAAATTTTCGTCCATCACCGGTCTATCATCGGTGAAGGCCGTCGCAGTCTGCGCGATGGAGCGCCGGTGAGATACCGCGTTGTCACCACCGATAAAGGGCCCCAGGCCGAAGAAGTCGAGGCGCTGGATTAGCCATGGCGGCCACACAGCAGCATCGTTTCCGGGGCGTTATCCTGCCCACCTCCAGTCACCCCGAGATCCGGAGGACCAAGCGGGAGCAGGATGCGCCCTCCATCCATGGCAATAAGCTGTGGAAATCGAGCTGTCTGGTTATCGATTACCTGCACAAAAATCCCGAGCCCACCCCGGAGAGGGTATTGGATGTAGGCTGTGGCTGGGGCATCGGCGGCATCTGGTGTGCCAAACGCTACGGTGCGTCCGTAACCTCCGTGGACGCGGACCCCAACGTATTTCCATTCCTGGATGTCACCGCCGAGCTCAATGGCGTGAGCACGAAGTCACGCGTTGCACGTTTCGAAAAGCTCAACGGTAAGTTGCTTAAAGGCTTTGATACCCTGATCGCCGCGGACATCTGCTTTTGGGATGAACTGGTGGATCCCGTGAGCAATATGGTCAATCGCGCCATCAAGGCCGGCGTCAAACGCATCATCATTGCCGACCCCGAACGCCCCACCTTTCATGAGATGGCGGCCCGCTGCGTTGACCGTCATGGCGGCGAGGTGTTGGAGTGGAAAACGAAAGGTAGCCTGGCAGCTCGCGGCGCGCTTCTGGTGATCAACAACTACTGAGATCGCATCGTGACACGGCCGAGCTGTAACTGCCCTTAGTACAACCAATAGCTTGCAGATACACCTTCCGCAGGGACGATGCGGCCGTCCTGAATAGTGGGTCGATAACGGGTGGCAGCAATCTGACGCAGGAGGCGCCCCACGGAACGCTGCCACCTCGGAGCCACGGTCGCAGTATCCGGGGTGGCACGTCCGCTTTCGCTCACACTCAAACGCACGGGAATGGGCCCCTCAGCCTCTTCCAGCCCAGACTGCCAGAACACACCGTTATCCGGCAATGGCACGGGCTTGGAGAACCACTGCTTAGCGAGGCTCTCCAACCCATGACTCGCAAGTTCCTGCCACAGACTCTCGTAAAGGTCACCCGCCTCCCGGTAGGCGCCATGCCACTGCGTCCAGTCCGCCAGTGCCAACTTTGCCACCGCGCGGGCCCGACGCTCGTGGACAGGCGTTACTGCCAGCAGATTCTCCAGAAGCCTGCGACCCTCGCCGCGAAGTGTTCGCTGAAGGTTTTCAAGACGCTCCTGTTGAAGATTAAAGTCCCGAGGGTCTTCACTGCGGGAAAAGCCAATGACGCGCTCCCGATACAGGGGCTGCGGCTGAACAATGTCTTCGATGAGATAGAGAGTCTTGAGCTGACTATAGCTTGCATCCGCCAAGCGGCGGAAATCGCGCGGCGTGCTCTGTGCTTTAACAGCCGACCCACCGTCTACCTTTAAATGGCCCTCTTCAAGTTCATCGTCAGTACTGATTTGCTCCAGAAGATCCTCATGGAGACGATGCAAACTGAGCAAGCGATCCATGGGATCGCGGTCCAACCCTCTTCGCAGAGCTTCCCGTTGCCAACGGAGATACTCCATGGTGGCATCCCAGCGGATCTCATTCCAGGGAGGCTGACCTGATCCATAGAGACGAAAAAAATAGTCATAGCGCTGATCGAGGGCTTCATAATCACCCGCCTTTCGAAGGCTTTGCAGCATCGCCTGCAGCACCGGCCGCTGCGCTTCACTGTACAGTCCGTCATTCACGCGGATCAGGTGCAGGGCCCGTGCCCGATTTTGCTGCGCAAGGCTGAGATTCCCCGCCGCTTCGTGAGCCCTGCCCAAATCATCAAGGGTCTCTGCCAGACTCATGGCATAGGGCCCCTCTTCATACTCCTGCTCGGCCAGCTGCTCGCTCAGTGCGCGGATCAGCTCGGCGGCCGCCGCTGTGGACAGCATCTGGGAAGACATCCTCGACGACGGAGGTGCTTCCTCCTGCCAACGGGCGCCGTCTTCAACAAAATCTTTTCCGTAGGGTGCGGCCGCACCAAAAGCGCCGGTTGTAACCAGGGAAGACAGCAGGACAAGGAGAGACGACAATGGTTTCATAGAGTCGATATAATGACGGATCTTTATGTTCGATACACCTGCCGAAACCCCATGAGTAAAAAACAACGCCGGGATATCCCGCGCTTTGCGCATCCCATTATTGAGACCCACTGTCACCTGGACTACCTCGAGCCTGACGACCTCGCCGAGGAGCTCACCAGTGCCCGGGATGTCGGCGTAGAGCGCATCATTACCATTGCCGTGAGTCCGGACAACCTGGACACCGTGCGGACCATCGCCGGGCGCGAGAACCGCATTTACTGCACTCAGGGCATACACCCCCATGAGGCCGAGAAGTATTCGCCGGATGTTGCCAGACGTATTCGCGAGGGCGCGGCAGATCCGCGCGTTGTGGCCATCGGCGAGATAGGCCTCGACTACTACTATGACCACGCGGACCGCAGCATTCAGCGTCAAGTGTTTGCAGACCAGCTAACCATCGCTGCGGAATGCGATCTGCCCGTGGTCATCCACAGTCGCGATGCTGATGAGGACATGCGCAAGCTACTTGCGGAACATCTCGAGAATCTCCCCCGACGGGGCGTCATCCACAGCTTCAGCTCCGGACTGGAACTGGCGGAATTCGCACTGGAGGCCGGATTCATGCTTGGTTTTAATGGCATGGTGACCTTCAATCGTGCCGACAATGTGCGGGACGCCGTGGCTATCACGCCCGTGGAGCAGTTGTTACTTGAAACCGACGCCCCCTACCTGACCCCGGTACCCTATCGGGGCCGGAGCAACGGCCCCCGCTATCTGCCCTTCGTGGCTGAGAAAGTTGCCGAGATTAAAGACACCCCCATCGACGTGCTGCTGAAGCAGTGCTACACCAACAGTGAACGCTTATTTTTTAACTCAGAGACTGCTGAGGGTACCAAACAGGAGGAATGCGCCTGATGAGTTATGCCATTGGGCAACGCTGGCTCAGCCACGCCGATAGCGAACTGGGCCTGGGAATTGTTGTAGAGCTGGACGGCCGCCGGGTGAGTCTGCATTTTCCCGCTGTGGAAGAGGAACGCACCTATGCCACCGATAACGCGCCGCTGACGCGGGTAAAACTCCGCGAAGGCGATGCCCTGCACACCCGGGATGGCCGAAAACTACAGGTGCTGGCGGTGCATGAGGAACAGGAGCTGCTCATTTACGAAGTCTCCGGCGAAGGGCAGCGGGAGCTTCTCGCCGAGCTGGATATGGATGACCACATCGATCTGGCAACCCCGCGGCAACGGCTTCTGGCCAGCCAGTACGATGGCCATGCAGCCTTTGCCTTGCGCATGGCGACCGCCGAGCATCTCCATCGGCTGCAACAGAGCGGATTGCGCGGCCTTCTGGGAACACGCACCGCGCTTCTCCCCCATCAGCTGTACGTGGCCAACGAGGTCGGCAAGCGCCACGCACCACGGGTGCTCCTCGCAGACGAGGTTGGCCTTGGTAAGACCATCGAAGCGGGCATGATTCTTCACCGCCAGCTTCTCAGCGGCGACAGCCGTCGGGTACTGGTCATGGTTCCCGAGTCCCTGCAGTTTCAATGGCTGGTGGAAATGCGCCGGCGCTTTAACCTCCAGTTTGCCCTCTTCGACGACGACCGCCTGATGGAATGCGACGAAGGCAGCAATCCTTTCGATGAAGAGCAGCTGGTGCTGTGCTCCACGGATCTCTTCCTGGACCCCAACGCTCGAGCCCTTGCCCTCGACGCGGAGTGGGACATGCTCATCGTCGACGAGGTGCACCGCCTAGCCTGGCATAGTGACAGTATCAGTGAAGAATTTCGCTTTTTACAAAGCATGGCAGCGCAGGTGCCCGGTCTGTTACTGCTCACAGCCACTCCGGAACAGGTCGGTCTGAAGGCGCACTTTGCGCGACTGGCGCTTCTGGACCCCGAGCGTTTTCACGACTTTGCCGCCTTTGAAGAAGAGGAGTCCCAGTACAAGCACTGGAGCCCCCTCATCGATGCCCTTGACCGTGGAGAAAAACCCGAGGGGCTCCCCGCGGATATCGACCCCGGGGCTGCGCCGGAACGCCAGGTGGCCGCACTGCTGGATCGCTACGGCACCGGCCGGGTACTTTTCCGCAACGCCCGGGCCAGCGTTGGCGGGTTTCCCACACGGGAAATGCTCCCGCATCCGCTCCCTGCCGTAGCTAACCCTGTTTATCAAAACCTCTACCCCGATCTCCATGTAGACACGGAACAGTGGCTCCAGGAAGACCCGCGGGTAGCCTGGCTCGTAAGTCAGCTCAAATCGCTGCGACCGGAGAAAGTTCTGGTTATCTGCGCCAAAGCGGATACGGCCCTGGCTTTGGAAAGCTATCTGCAGCTCCGTGCCGGCATCCGCTCAGCGGCGTTTCACGAGCAGTTAAGCCTGGTGGAGCGCGACCGGGCAGCCGCGTACTTCGCCGAACAGGACCAGGGAGCGCAGGCGCTCATATGCTCGGAGATAGGTGGCGAAGGACGGAATTTCCAGTTTGCCCAGCATCTCATTCTTTTCGATCTGCCGGAGCACCCCGATCAGCTGGAACAGCGCATCGGTCGCCTTGATCGTATTGGCCAGAGAGACCGCATCTTTATTCACGTACCCTTCATCGAGGGCAGCGCTCAGGAAACGCTGATGCGCTGGTACCACGAGGGTATCGATCTGTTCCGCTCCAGCTGTTCCGCGGGCGATATGATTCTCGGCGAATTCAGGGATGCTCTGGACGCGCAACTCCAGCAGCCGGATGCGAGCTTTGAGGCACTGCTAAAAAACACCGCCGATTTCACCGAACGCGCGCGGAAAGAGCTCAGCGAGGGACGGGACAAGCTGCTGGAGCGAAGCTCCTGTAACCCGGAGCAGGGTCAGGCTATCGGGGCGGCCATCAGTGACATAGAAGATCCGGACACCCTGGGTGGCTTCCTTCGGGAGCTTTGCGATGTCACCGGCGTGGAGCATGAAGACCTTGGGGAGAGCAGCAGTGTGCTCAGGCGTGGTGAGCAGGAATTACTGGAGATTTTTCCCGAGGTACCCGAAGACGGTTGCACGGTAACCGTATCCCGGGATGAGGCTCTTGCCCGGGAAGACTTTATATTCCTCGGCTGGGAACACCCCTGGATGGAAGATGCCATGACTACGGTCCTTGGCAGTGCGCTGGGACAGGCCAGCGTTGGGGCCATGAAGCTCAAGGGGGTACCCGGGGGTTCCCGGCTTTACGAACTACTGTTCACCGTATCCCTGAGCGCTCCACGGGCACTGGGCCTGCAACGCTATCTACCCCTGGCACCGCAACGCATACTCCTTGACGCTACAGGCAGGGACCTGAGCGAATTACTGACCCACGAACGTCTCAATGAGCGGGTAGAAAAAGTACCGCGGGGAACGGTGAGTAAGATTGTGCGTCAACTCCGCGAAGAGATCGAAACCCGCATTGATGATGCCGAGCATCGTTTTGCCGGGGAACTAGAGACTCGCCAACAGGAAGCAGCGCAGCGCTACGGCGAACAGATGGACGAGGAAATCGCCCGTCTCAGCGCTCTGAGGGACGTGAACCCCGCCATTCGCGGTGAAGAGATCGAGAATTTGAGACTCCGCAAGGAAGCCGGTCTCGTCGCCCTGGGAACAGCGCGGGCTACGCTACAGGGCGTCCGCCTGGTGATCACCCGCTAGGAAGAGACGTCCTGACCGCCATCGAGCACCAGTACATGACCCGTCACAAACGCTGCGGCACGAGAGCAAAGATAGATTGCCGAACCCGCGGCATCCTCCGGCGTACCAATGCGTCGCCGGGGAATGGCTGATGCCATCTCTGCCTCATGGTCCAGGAGGTGTGCTGTCATCTTGCTGGGAAAAAACCCGGGAGCGATGGCGTTCACATTGACGTTGTCCGTCGCCAGATCCACCGCCAGCTGCCGCGTCAAGTGGTGCACCGCCGCCTTACTCGCCGTGTAAGAGTAATTTTGCAGCGGCGCGTAGGATAGACCGTTGATAGATCCGATGTTGATCACCCGCGCAGGGTCATCATCGGTGGCGGCAGCGCGAAGTGGTGTGAGCAGCGCCTGGGTGAGGAAAAACAGGGATTTCACGTTGAGATCCATGACTTTATCCCAGCCGCTTTCGGGGAACTCATCTAGAGGCGCTCCCCAGGAAGCACCCGCGTTGTTAATCAGAATATCGATCTTGGCTTCCCGGGACTTAAGCTCCTCAGCGAAATTCTGAACCCCCTCGGGATCCGCGAGGTTGCCTGGGATTGCGATGCACTCCCCCAGCTTTGACAGCTCGTCTGCGGTGGCCTGCAACTCCTCCGCGCGGCGGGCTGTAATATAGGTTTTTACGCCATTCTCCACGAAACCCCGCGCAATCATCGCGCCGATGCCCCGGGACCCGCCCGTCACAACCGCGACCTTGCCCTCAAGATTAAAAAGCGATTTCATTACTGCGAATCTCCTGTGTTGGTGGCATTTTTTTCATCGGGTCGATACCAGATGGGTGAGCTGTATGCCCGCTCCTGTATCGTATCCGGCTGCCCCGCTGCTGACTCCATACCCAGAGCAAGGGCATCCAGAAAGGAATGGCGCGCGGTGGGAATCTGCAAAACCCGGGCGTAGTAAAAAGCGGACTGTGCGGGGTCAAACTCCGGATCACTCCAGAACACTGACAGTCGCGCTGCGCCCACGCGGTTATCAACCTTGCCGGTACTCCGATCAACGGTGTCCTCTACAGGAGTCACAGTGCCATCGGGTTGCCGTCGAGTCTCCCTGGACAGCGCCACATCAAACACCTGCTCCCGGGATTCGCCCTCGGCGGTAAGCCAGCCTTTCACGATCTGTATCCGATCGAGAAAGGCCCCAAGAGGGTCGTGGAGCGCCTCGACAAAGAAGACCGGGGGCGCCTGCCCATCGCCGCGGAGAATCGAGCCCATGGGCGCCGCCTCCGCAAGCACCGAATTCAGTTCTGCTGCCGAAGGATCTTCCTCAGGGCTAAGCCCAAAACCCGCATAAAACCTTAGAGAAATCCGCGGGCCACTGGTGGCGTAAACTTCCCGACGACGCATGGCATCGATGATTGCCTCCCGGGTATTCTCCGTGGCCCATACGGCAGCGAGACCTGAGGCCGACATAGACCAGCCATTTACTCCCCCTGCGCTGCCAAAGCTGGCAATCTTGTTTTCCGGTATGGAGTCGGTCGCCATCTTGCCGTGAAAGTTGTCTTCCGCCGCGCTGGACAGGCCGGTATGCGCATCTGTGGAGCCAATGAAACCGAGTTGGTAGGGATTACGGCCAAGGGACTGCTCCAGCTCCAGTCCACGGCGCAGCGCGGAACGCAGATAATCGCCCTCGAGGGGGCGGTACTCCTCCCGATCCCGTTGTATGTAGAACGGGTAGGTTTCAAAGTCCGCAAATTCGTCGTCCGGGGACAACAGCGGATGGGTTTCGGAATCCCCTTTGATCTGCGTGATCTCCGCAATAGGCTCCCAGCGCAAACGACGGCGGGCATAGTCTTCAGTCATCTCCTCGCCCCGGAGGGTCATCTCATCGAACATAACGCCCTTGGAGATATTGGAGTTGTGGGGTATCGCGACAAAATTGACGCCGGTTTCCGTTTCTACCCGGTCAAGGAATGACCACAGGTCCTCGGGGTAGGGGCTGTCATCCATACCGAAGGGCTCAAAGGCCCGGGCGCTTTGCGCGTCGGAATCGCTGATGACAACGCGATGAAGATTGGCGCCACCGGGAATGGTGCTCCACTCCCAGGCGATGAGCGTTGTAAAAATTCCGGGCTGGTTATAAGCGTCGGCGGTCTCGGTGATGCTTCGCCAGGTGCTGGTTTCCACGCCATCCATGCTCGGCACCCTGTTCGACACAGCGCTACTGGGAATACCGTTGGTGGATGCCAGCTTCCGCGCAGCGGCGACGGGGTTCTCACTTGCGGGAAGTGCCGGCGCAAAAAGGTCCTTCCCCCGGCGCTGGTCGACCTTGTGACGAATGACGGAGGTCGCAATCTGCGCCCTCAGGGTATCCCAGAAGCCCATGCCTTCGCGGTCCGGCCCCTCCAGGTACAGATGTCGCATGATGCCCAGATATTCCGCATGATCCGACACGGCGAGAAAATCCAGAGGACGCTTAAGCTGTACCCGACCCTGATGATAGGGGTGGGGTACGGGCTGCCCCATGGCAAAACGATACGCCGTGGCCGGATCAGCCCGGAGATTGTCGTTGAGAAAGGCATCAAAGGAATAAGAACTGTGCAGGTGGGTGTCACCCCACAGCACATTTTTATCGCTGGGGTTGTCGCCACGAACGCTGATACTGCTAAGGGCCAGGGCGAGAGCCAAAGCCGCGGGCAGGGAAAACACAAATGCGGTCGGGACCGCGCCGGGAATTCTCATAAACCGAGCTACCGTTTTTTTATTTCACAGAGGCCCCATGATACAGCGCGTGGATCAGCTGTTCACGGGTATCTGCAGGATCTATCACCGCGTCAATCTCCAGATGGGCAGCGGCTTCCAGCGCCTTACCTTTTTCGTAGAGCTCCCCCAGAAGTTTGTCGAAGAGTCGCTGACGTTGCTCCGGATCCTCCACTGCCTCCAGTTCCTTGCGGTATCCCAAGCGCACCGCCCCCTCCAGCCCCATGCCTCCGAACTCCCCCGTTGGCCAGGCCGCGGCAAAATGCGGTACCGCAAAACTGCCCCCAACCAACGCCATGGCCCCGAGTCCATAAGCTTTACGCAGAAAAACCGCCAAAATAGGAACCTTCAGGGATGCGGCGCTCTCGAAAAGCGCCGACATGCGATGCACCGCGGCTTGGGACTCACTGTCGGGTCCCACCATAAACCCCGGCGTATCCACAAGGGAGATCACCGGGAGACCGGTGCGGTTACACAGATTCAAAAATCGCGACGCCTTATCCGAGGCGTCGCTGTCCACGGCGCCACCGAGCTGCTGACAGTCGCTAGCCAGCACGCCCACGGCTCGCCCTCCGAGCCTCGCCAGACCCGTCACAACGCTTCGGCCAAACACGCGGCGTAACTCGGTGAAACTCCCCGCGTCAAAGAGGCGCTCGATGATATCCCGCACCGGATAGCTCCAGCGCCGATCTTCGGGCAGTGCCTCTCGAAGCGGTTGCTGGTCCTGTGCGCCACCGGCGGGAACGTCCCCCTGAAAATACCAGAGCACGCGCCGCGCCATGGCCGTGGCATCCGCCTCGTCATCCACGAGAATATCGATAACGCCGTTGCGCCACTGCGTTTCGGAAGGACCAATCTCATCGGGGCGAAAACTGCCCAGGCCACCCCCCTCTATCATGGCGGGACCGGCCAT
>NZ_CBFHZO010000122.1:0-1861 GCF_965660375.1 Congregibacter sp.
CCGGCAAACACCGACGACCCCACGGGCAAGTGCCTGGTGCTCGTCACCCCCGATGCGGAGCGCAGCATGAACAGCTTTCTGGGGGCCTCCGAAAGCCTCAGCATAGAACAGCTGGATCCCGAAGCCATCAGGAATTCTGAATACGTCTATCTGGAAGGCTACCAGGTGAGCTCCGAGACGGGGCTCGCCGCAGCGATTCGCGCCCGGGAGATCGCCCAGGACGCCGGCGTGCCCGTGGCCCTGAGTTTCTCCGATCCCGGCATGGTGGAATTCTTCCCCGAGCAGTTCCGAAAGATGGTGGGCGCAGGCGTCGACCTGGTGTTCGCCAACGAAGCCGAGGCAAAGAGCTGGACCGGCATGACAGCACTGGCCGATGCGGCAGAGGCTATGAAGGACACCGCGAAGCGTTTTGTGATCACTCGTGGGGGAGACGGTGCGATTTGCTTTGACGGCGAGCAGCTCCATGAAATCCCCGTGCACACGGTAAATGCGGTGGACAGCAACGGTGCGGGAGACATGTTTGCCGGTGCCTTTTTGTACGCCCTCACCGAGGGCGAAGACTTCCCTACCGCCGGCCGTTTTGCCGCCTATGCCTCGGGCATAGTGGTGTCCCAATGGGGGCCTCGCCTCGCGCCAGAACAGTATGGGACACTACGGGATGTCTTCTTCGGTAAAGACCAGACCAAATAGGCTGTTACACCAGAGCCCAGTTACGCCCCAGCAAACAAGCAGGAAACCCAGCGATCATGGACAAGCCGCATATCAAGACCGACCCGCTCTATCAGCTGTTGAGGCAGGAAGACGTCAAGGCATTCAATGAGCAGCGCGACAGCCTCGACTGCAGCAAGCTACGCAACGGAGATTATCGCGGCCGGGATCTGCGCAACATGAACGCCAAGGGATTGGACTTCAGCAACTCTTATTTTCGCAACGCCGACCTCTCGGGAGTCGATTTCCGATCCACAAACCTCGAGGGCGCGAGCTTCCTGGACGCGAAGCTGTCAGGGGTGTATTTCCCCGAGGAGCTGAGCGCCGAGGAGATCCGTCTGTCGCTGGATACCGGCACTCGCCTGCGCTACCGGAAGGACTGATTTCCCCAGGTCCTGTACTTTTATCCTGCCAGGGCTGACCCTGCCAGCACTAGCCCTGGGACAGCAGGTCCCGAAGGTCGATAATCGCGGCGTTTGCACGGCTGATGTAAGACGCCATGATCAAGGAATGATTGGCGAGGGGACCAAACCCAGACCCATTGAGGATCATAGGGCTCCAGATCACACCCTGAGTACCCTCCAGCTCCCGAACGATCTGTCGCAGGCTGACCTGCGCATTCTTGTCTTCAAGGATATCCGCGAAGTCCACTTCCACAGCTTTAAGAAAGTGAATCAAAGCCCAGGCTGCGCCCCGGGACTCAAAAAATACGTCATCAATCTCGCTCCACGGGGTGCGCACTTCGAGCTCGCTCGGCGCCGCCGTCGACTGACTGGCATTGCCATCCCCGGCTAAATCCGTATTCAAGCGACGACCTGACTCGCTCGCGGACAGTCGCTGGGACAAACTGCCCAATCGCGTGTTCACCATCGCCAGCCACTCCCGTAGATTGTCCGCGCGCGCATAGAACTGCGCGTTCTGGGCGCCGGAATCCATAAGACGACGAAGATAGGACTCGGTGGCCCGCATGGACTTGCGATACTCAGTTTCCGTGGCGGGCAGCAGCCAGCTAGTGGACTGGAAGTTCAGGAGCGGCTCTGCCTTCGAGAGATCGGGATCCTCTTTTGACTGGGATTGGGACCGGGAAAAGAACTCACGCATCGCCCGCACCAGGTCCCGAGACTGAATAAGCGCGCCGTACTCCCAACTGGGA
>NZ_CBFHZO010000123.1:0-22226 GCF_965660375.1 Congregibacter sp.
ACCAGGGCGGACAGTGAGGCTACGGCGACAAGCAGCACATTCTTCAGTCGATAGCTAGTCATGGGAATTGTGCTTCCTGTGTCGAGAGAAATGTGAACTGTTCTTTTTGATTGCAGTTGAGACCAAATGTCGGACTTGGACCAACCGAATTAGTCGTAGACCGGGCGGGAGATATAAGCAGATAAAATCGCTGATTTCAAACAACTGATGTTGCCATTTTTGGGTAACCGCCATTCTGTGTATTTAGGTAACACCTTTTTCGCCGCAGGTAACGCTTTCCCGAGAATTTACCAACAGTCATGGCCTACGCCTCGTGTATTCAAGAAACGTGTGGGCCGGCGTCTCGCCTTCCCCTGTGTTTTCCTGCCGCGTGACTTCCTCCCACTCATTCCAGTCAACACCCCGCAAAAAGGCGTCGCCCGTGGGCTCTGCGTGCACGCGGGTGAGATAAAGATGACTGGCCCGAGGCAGGGCCAGGGCATAGATCTGGGCGCCACCGATGACCATGAGCTCGTCGCTGCCATCGATAAGCGCGATACTTTCCGCAAGCTCGATGGCGTCGTCGAGGCTTTGTACGCTGCGCACGCCCTCCGCCTGGTAGTCCGGATCCCGGCTGATAACGATGTTAGTCCGTCCGGGGAGCGGCCTGCCGATGGATTCAAAGGTGAGGCGTCCCATGAGGATTGGCTTGCCCATAGTGGTGCGCTTGAAGTGGGCGAGATCTCCGGGCAGATCCCATGGGAGCGCGTTGTTGCGGCCAATCACATCATTATCGGCAGCGGCCACAATCAGGGCGATGGGGAGATCGCTCATACCGCCACCGGCGCCCGAATCGCCGGATGGGGGTCGTAGCCCTTCAGCTCAAAGTCCTCGAAACAGTAGTCGTAGATGCTGTCCGGTTTGCGCAGGATGGAAAGCGTCGGCAGGGGCCGGGGCTCCCGCGACAGCTGCTCCTGCACCTGCTCCATGTGATTGAGATACAAATGGGAGTCACCGGTGCTCACGACAATTTCACCCGGCTCGAGATTCGTCTGCTGGGCCAGCATCATTACCAGTACCGCAAGACTCGCCATGTTAAAGGGGAGCCCCAGGAAACTGTCGCTGGAACGGATGTACAGCTGGGCGGAGAGTTTTCCCTCGGCGACGTAAAACTGATACAGGAGGTGACAGGGAGGGAGTGCCATGCGCCCGGCCCGGGCATTTTCCTGGGGACTGAGAGATTCATCGGGGAGATACTCAACGTTCCAGGCATGGAACAAAATCCGCCGGCTGTCCGGACGATGGCGCAAACAGTCCAGGACATATTCGATTTGATCGACCTCGCCGCCATCCTGCGTTGGCCAGGCACGCCACTGCTTGCCATAGACAGGACCCAGATCGCCGGTCTCCGTGGCCCATTCGTTCCAGATACTCACACCGTGCTCCTGCAGCCAGGCGACGTTGGTATCGCCATTGAGGAACCAGATGAGCTCATTGATGATGCTCCGCAGATGGACCTTCTTGGTAGTGAGCAGCGGAAAACCGTCGGCAAGATTGTGGCGAAACTGCCGCCCGAATACGGACAGGGTGCCGGTACCCGTCCGATCCTCCTTGCGTACACCGTTTTCAAGAATATCCTTCAGCAGGTCGTGGTACTGGCGCATGAACGCTCCCCTATCGTGTTGACGCTGGCTTGGCGGCTCGCCGGTAGGCAAACCACAGCATGTAAAGTCCCAGCAGTATCATCGGAACACAAAGTATCTGCCCGCGGGTCATCCACCCGAAAGCCTGAATGCCCAGGTGAGCATCGGGCTCACGAAAAAACTCCGCGGCGAAGCGCAGCAAGCCGTATCCCAGGGCAAACACCCCGGATACCGCCCAGGTCGGTCGCGGCCGGCTGCTGAACCAGAAGAGAATCGCGAAGAGCAGCAGGCCCTCCAGGGCAAACTGGTACAGCTGGGACGGATGACGGGCAATCTGCAGGGGATCCCGGGGAAACACCATCGCCCAGGGAACATCGGCGGCCCGACCCCACAACTCCTGACCGATAAAATTACCGATACGCCCGAGGGCGAGTCCCACAGGCGCGAGAGGCGCCACAAAATCCAGCAGAGGCCCGAAGGCAATTTTTTGCCGGCGGGCATACCAGAAGGTCGCAATGATCACACCGAGCATGCCTCCATGGAAGGACATTCCTCCTTCCCACACCCGCAGCAACCAGCTGGGATCCTGGGCGAGACGCTCACCCCCATAAAAAATCGCATAACCCATACGCCCCCCGAGGACCACGCCCAGAGCGGCATAAAACAGCAGATCATCCACCTGCTCCCGGGCCACCGGTGAGTCCGGACGACGGCTGCGCCTCGCGGCCAGGCCCCAGGCGAAAGCCAGTCCTGCGAGATAGGTCAGGCCGTACCAATGAATCTGCAGAGGCCCCAGGGCAACGGCGACGGGATCAATTTCGGGGTAAGTCAGCATGGTTTTGGCGCTTCAAGGGAACTCGGGCAGGGTTTTCTGACAAGGTTTTTCAACAGGGTACTATGTCGCATCGGGCTGCAAAAAACTGTAAACGCGCCCTGCAGACTCTGCCAGCGGCATACCCTGGGTTTGGCGGCAAGCCGCGAGACCCGCATTATCGGGCAGCGTCAGATGATGTACAAACAATGCGAGTAACGGTCCCATGTGTTTGATAGTTTTTGCCTGGCGGCAGCACCCCTCCGCGTCGCTGCTTCTGGCGGCCAACCGCGACGAATTTTATGAGCGCCCGACAAAGGCCGCCGCCTACTGGAGCGATGCACCGCAAGTGCTGGCCGGTAGAGACCTCCAGGCGGGAGGTACCTGGCTGGGCGTCAGTCACAGCGGCCGTTTTGCGGCCATCACCAATATCCGCGACCCCGCGGCGGAAGACGGTCAAGCGCTGCGCTCCCGGGGAGAACTCACTACAGATTTCCTCACCGACACCCAAGGGCCCGGTGACTATCTCGCGGACGTCGCGAGGCGCAGAGGTGAATACCAGGGCTTCAACCTTCTGGTCGGTGATCAGGAGGGCCTGTGGTACCTCCACGGTAACAGCGATGAGCGCTCGGAGCCTCAGGCGCTGGCACCGGGCATCTACGGCTTGAGCAACGCAGCGCTGGACGTGCCCTGGCCAAAGGTGCAGCGGGCGCGTCATCGTTTGAGGGATGCTATGACAAACACGCAGCTCCCCGATCACGAAGCACTGAGAGCATGTCTCAATGATCGAAGTCTTGCCGACCCCGAGTCGCTGGAAAAACAGAATCTCTTTGGCACCATGGCTCGGCAACTATCAGCGCAGTTCATTGTCACGCCCCGTTACGGCACCCGCTGTTGCACAACACTCCGGCAGCACGCAGACGGAGCACTGGAGTTTCAGGAGCAGCGCTTTGACAGCCGGGGAGAGCTCCAGGGCACGGAAGTCTTTGCGCTCAACACCCGATCGAAGGCCTAATCGATGGGCGCTGGGACCATCTGCTGCAGGTCGCGCTCATGGAAAAACGTACTGAGACGCGCCTCCACTGCCTGCCCGCTATCCATCTGACGCACTTCCGCAAGGAGCGCCCGGGCGTCACTGGCGGTAATGGAACGCAAGGCATGTTTCACCCGGGGCAAACTGGTGACGTTCATGGACAGCACGTCGTAACCCATGGCCAGCAGGAGCACCGCCGCCATGGGGTTACCCGCCAGCTCGCCACAGATACTCACCTGCTTACCTTCGGCCCGCGCGCCCTCGGCGACCTGTATGAGAGCCTCCAAAAGTGCCGGATGGAAGGCGTGGTAGAGGTCTGACACCCGCGCGTTGTTGCGGTCCACCGCCAGCAGGTACTGGGTCAAATCGTTACTCCCTACGGACAGAAAATCGACCCGACGCGCCAGCGCCCGGGCCTGGTAGATCGCAGAGGGCACCTCTACCATCACCCCGATGGGCGGCATGGGAACGCTCAGACCTTCCTCTTCAAGCTCCCGGTGACTGCGGTGAATAAGGCCCAGGGCCTCCTCGAGCTCGGGGATATTGCTGATCATGGGGAGCATGATGCGCAGGTTGCCCAGGCCCTCATTGGCCTTGAGCATGGCACGCACCTGGGCCAGGAGTATTTCCGGGTGATCGAGGGTGACGCGTATACCCCGCCAGCCAAGGAAGGGGTTTTCCTCGTCGATGGGGAAGTACGGCAGTGCTTTATCCCCGCCCACATCCAGGGTGCGCATGGTTACCGGCCGGGGGGCAAAAGCCTCCAGCTGCTCCCGGTAAATCTGTCGCTGCTCCTCCTCCGAGGGGAAGCGCTCACGCATGAGAAAAGGCACCTCCGTCCGGTAGAGACCCACGCCCTCCGCACCGCGCTCCAGAGACCGCGCAACATCGGCCATGAGTCCGGTGTTCACCCACAGAGTGAGACGGTGGTCATCCAAGGTAACGCAGGGTAAATCGCTGAGGCTCTCGAGCCCCTTGTTGAGCTCCGCATCCTGGTCTGCAATCACCTGAAAGCGCCGGATACCCGCCGCCGTGGGATTGAGGTGAACATTGCCGTTATAACCATCCACAACGACGGACATATCCCGAAGACGTTTGTAGGGTAAATCCACAGCGCCCATCACCGTGGGAATACCCATGGCGCGGGCAAGGATCGCAACATGAGAGTTGCTTGAGCCGCGCACGGAGATCAGGCCCACAAGGCGGTCCCGGGGAATCTCTCCCAGCATGGAGGCCGTGAGCTCCTCACTCACCAGAATAGTTTTTGCGGGAAACTCGTGATTATCCCGTTGATCGGCCTGCAGATAGCCCAATACCCGCTCACCGAGGTCCTTCACGTCCACGGCGCGCTCCCGGAGATAGCTGTGCTCCATGGCTTCAAAGTGTCGGATGTGCTCGATCATCACCTGGGCCAGAGCACCCTGAGCCCACACGCCAGATTTGATGAGCGACGCCACTTCGCCGCCGATGCGCGAATCATCAAGAATACCCATGTACACATCAAAGAGCGCGAGATCTTCCGGGCTGAGCTTGTCCCGGAGATTTTCCGCCACGGACTCAATATCGATGCGCACCTGGGAAAGAGCCTGCTTGAAAGCACGAAGCTCTCTGCGGCGATCATCACTGGACTGGCGGGGCACTGCGTAGAGGTCCGCCACCGGAGACATCACAACGGCGGTGCCAATGGCGATGCCCGGTGCGCCGGGCACACCGCTGATACGCGCGTAGGTGCTGTCACGCTCGGGACTACTCTCATCGGGCACTTCACCCGTGACCCGGGCGTGGGCAATGGCCCCGGAGAGCTGCGCGGACATGGTGACCAGAAAAGCCTCTTCCGCTTCGTCAAAGCGGCGGCGGCGCGCCTGCTGTACCACCAATACACCGAGCACGTCCCGCTGGTGAATGATGGGCACCCCCAGGAAGGCGTGAAAGGATTCTTCGCCAATGCTTGGCAGTAACTGAAAGTTTGGATGCAGCTCGGCATCTTCGAGGTTGACCGGTTCCCCCCGCTCGGCAACCAGGCCCACGAGGCCCTCGCCGGGCGCCAGAGACAGATGTCCTACCTGCGAGGCATTGAGCCCTTCGGTGGCCCGAAACACGTAGCGGGTTTCGTTGCGGCCGCGGATGTAAACGCTGCAGACCTCCGTGCCCATGGCCATGCGGACCCGGGAAACAATGATGCCCAGCACTTCATCAAGGGACTCGGCCGCGTTGACCTCAAGGACAATATTGCGCAGGACTTCAAGCATGCTCAGCGATCCTGCCTGCCGGGTGCCAGGCGACTCAGCAACGGCACAGCGAGTTCCTTCAACGCCCGGCGGTACACCTCGCGCTTGAAATAAACCACCTGGTTCAGGGGATACCAGTAGGAGACCCACTGCCAGTGATCGAATTCCGGTTTAGCATTGTGCGACAGACTCACGGCGTCATCGGGGGCCAGCATGCGCAGCAGGTACCACTTCTGCTTTTGACCGATGCACAGGGGTTGCTGCCCCTTGCGCTGATACTGTTTGGGGAGTCGGTAACGCAGCCAGCCCCGGGTGCTGCCGAGCAGTTCCACATGTTCGGGGCCCAGTCCCACCTCCTCTTCCAGTTCGCGATACAGCGCTTCCTCCGGGTTTTCACCATCATTGACCCCCCCCTGGGGAAACTGCCAGGCGTCGCGACCACCCACTCGACGCGCCCATAGAAGCCGCCCGTCATCATTGGTGATGACGATACCGACATTGGGCCGAAAGCCCTGCGCATCGATCATGAGTACTCTGTCCGGAGTGACAAGGAATCGCCGATTGTTCCACAAATATGTGCAACTGAGAATTGCTACGCTTTTGCGTGGTCGGCTACCCTTGCCTCCGGGGCCTTTGATCGCCCCTCTGGGCGCGCATTTTCAGACGCACCTTCGGCGGCATACCAGCGGCATTCCAAACCACAGCAGGACCGGCCATGACCCTCGCAATTTTTGACCTCGATAACACGCTCATCGCCGGCGACAGCGACCATCTCTGGGGGGAGTTTCTGTGCACCGAGGGTTTGGTGGATGCACAGAGCTTCAGGGCAGGCAACGAAAAATTCTATGCGGACTACCAGCGCGGCGAACTCGACATTGACGCCTACCTGGCCTTCGCCCTGGCGCCACTGGCCGGGCGCAGCCTCGACACTCTTAAAAAACTGCAGGCAAAGTTTATCGGGGAATGTATCAGCCCCATTATGCTCCCCGCCGCCACGGCGCTTATTGAAAAGCACCGTCACCGCGGCGATCGCCTGCTGATTATCACGGCGACCAATGAGTTCGTCACAACTCCCATCGCCAGGGAACTGGGCATCGATGAGTTACTGGGCTGTGCCGTAGAGATTGAGGATGGTCTGCTCACCGGCAGACCCACGGGCACGCTGACCTACCGGGACGGCAAGGTGAAGCGTCTCAAGGAATGGTTGATTCAGGAAGACGAAACGCTGGAGGGCGCCTGGTTCTACAGTGACTCCCACAATGATCTTCCCTTGCTGGAAGTGATCGAGAACCCCGTCGTTGTGGATCCGGACCCCAGTCTTGCGGCCATTGCCGCAGAGCGCGACTGGCCGCAGATCAGTCTCCGCGATTAGCGCCCCGCCTCCGCGCTAGTCTTCGTCAGCGCAATGGGCCTGGTAGGCCTCGGCATCCATGAGCAGGGTCTGTACTTCTTCGAGGTCCTGGGGCTGCACGCGAAAAAACCAGCCATCGTGATAGGCGTCGCTGTTGACGGTTTCCGGCGCGTCTTCCAGTGCGCTGTTAACCGCAACCACCGTACCCGTAATGGGCGCGTAGATATCAGACGCTGCTTTTACGGATTCCACCACGCCCGCCTCGTCACCGGCGGCAAGCTCGGCGCCCTCTTCGGGCAGCTCTACAAAGACCACGTCGCCGAGGGCTTCCTGGGCGTGATCGCTAATACCCACGGTCACGGTGCCGTCATCTTCCACCCGTGCCCACTCGTGACTGCGGGCAAACCGCAACTCTGGAAGAACCTGACTCATTGACCTACCCCTGAAAAGAAAAAGCGTATTCTAGCCGCGGTCCGGGAAAACTCAACGCCGCTCCATTGGAAACTTCAGCCGACGCCCATGGCCTGACGAATGATCCGGCGCTTCACCCGCGGCATGCCGGCGAGGGCATGCATTCCCGTGTTCCGCAGCCAGCGCAGGGGCGGTGCGTCCTGCTCAAAGAGGCGCTTGAAACCGTCCATGGCTGCCATCATCGCCAGATTGTCCCCTTTACGGCGCCGCTGATAGCGCGAGAGCACATCTACCCGTCCAGGATGCAGACCCCGGCCCATGGCGGCGTTTAATTCTTCTGCCAGTACCTGCACATCCGCAAGACCCAGGTTGATTCCCTGTCCCGCAAGGGGATGAATGGTATGCGCAGCATCACCTACCAGGGCGACGCCGGGGAGCACATAGTCCACCGCGTGCCGCTGACGCAAAGGGAAGGCCTTTCGCGGCGCACAGGCCGTGACCTGACCCAACACATATTCACTGGCGTTGCCCAGGGCGTCCGCAAAAGCCGCATCATCCAGGGCGAGCAGGTCGTCGGCCAGATGCTCCTCGATGGACCAGACGATGGAACAGAGTCGATCATCGGGACTATCCAGCGGTAGCAATGCCAGGGGCCCGGACTGTAAGAACCGTTGCCAGGCCGTGTCCTCATGGCCCTGCTCAAAGGCCACGGTGGTAACAATGGCCCGATGCCCGTATTCCCATTCCCGGGTGCGCATGCCCAGCAGTTGGCGCGTGGGGGAGAGCGCACCATCCGCCGCAATGAGCAAGCCGCAGCGTAAGCGCCTACCGTCCTCAAGCACCAACAGGGTTTGCCGGGCTTCGTCACCGGTGTCCAGAGACTGACTGTGCTCGATGGTAGCAAGGCGGGCGGGGGCCAATACGCGCAGACCGCCCAGGCCCTGTACCCGCTGCGCGAGCGCTGCGGTGATGACGCGATTTTCGACGATGCTCCCAAGAGAATTGGCGGATACCTCCCGGGCATCGAACTCGATACGTCCGGTGCCCTCAGCGTCCCAAACGGTCATGTGACGGTAAGGACAGCTGCGAGCAGCTTCGATGGCCGGCCAGGCGCCGAGCTCCTGTAAAAACTCGATGGAACGGGGTGTGAGCGCACTCACCCGCGCATCATAGTCCGCGGGTGCGGTGCCGCCGGGGGCTGCGGGCTTGGGCAGCTCCCGGGCCTCCAGTATCGCTACCGAGCGACCGGCACCTGCCAGCGCCGCGGCGGCGGCGAGGCCCGCTATACCAGCACCGACGATGGCGATGTCAGTGTTGATGTCGATGTCGACAAGGTCTTCCTGGGTATCAACCATGACGCTCCTCCAGCGCCGCCATACCGGCCGCCTGCTGCACAAATTCGTAACGAAGCAGCGGAAACATATCCATACCCGACAGCGCCAGATCACGACCCAGCGATAACAGCGGATCATTGACCATGAACAGCCTGGGCAGCCCATCACTCGCGGCGATGGTCTGGGCCTGATCCCGCTGCCGATCCCGGGAATAGCCAGCCAGTAAATGGGTATCACCGACGGCCGTACCCTCGGGCACAGCCTTTACCAGGGTCTGGCTCAGAGCCGCCGCATCGCGAAGAGCCAGGTTAAAACCCTGGCCGGCCACCGGGTGCAGGGCATGCGCCGCATTGCCCAGCACCACGCAGCCACGGCGAACCTGCTCCACGGCCTCGGTCAATGCCAGGGGATAGCTGTGACGATCACCCACGCGCTCCACCCGGCCCAGACGATAGCCAAAGGCATCGATCAGAGCCCGGGAAAAGGCGTTGTCGTCGGCTATTTCCATAGCCGCGGCTTCGGCGGGCTCCAGAGTCCAGACCAACGCCATACGATGAGCAGCCTGGTCCGAAGGCGGGAGGGGCAGCAGCGCAAGCGGTCCGGTGGCGGTAAAACGCTCATAGGCACAGCCACCGTGGTCTTTTTCAAAGGCCAGATTGGCGATAAGCGCGCTTTGCCCGTAGCTTTTACGCTGGGTTAAAAACCCCAGCTTGCTCCGTAAGCTGGAGTCGGCGCCGTCGGCAATGACCAGTAAGTCTGCGTCCAGCTCTTCGTCCGTAAGCTGCACCCGGACTCCCGGCCCCGCGGGCGTCGCATCGGTCACCCGGTCAGGGCAACGCAAGGTAATCCGTGGACATTCGTGGGCCGCGGCGAGCAGCGTACGCCCGAGGCAGGGGTTTTCTACCACCCACCCCAGGGCATCCCATCCCTGCTCCTCGCTGGACAGCAGGCTGCTGCCAAAGCGGCCGCGACGGGAGACGTGAATCTGATTGATGGGGGCGAGGCCCGGCAGCAGCGGTGTCCAGAGACCCAGCTCCCGGTAGAGCGTCGCCGTGCTGTAGCTGAGGGCCGTCGAGCGGGCGTCAAAGGACGGGTGGTAATCCGATGGAGCCCCGCCGGGCGCCGGCAATGCGCGGCCCTCAACAACGGTGATGATCGGCTCACCGGGGAGTTCCTCGTGGAGCAGCAGCGCCAGGCTCAGACCCACCATGCCACCACCGGCAATGACAATATGGTTTCCGTCGACGCTCAAGCCATCCATTCCTCTATCTCGTCACAGCTACGGGGCAGGCCTTTGCTGAGCAGCTCGTAACCCTCTTCGGTAATCACCACGTCATCCTCGATTCTAATCCCAATGCCTCGCCAGGGGGCGGGAACATCCTGATTGTCGGGAGAGACATAGATGCCCGGCTCCACCGTCAGCGCCATCCCCGGCTCCAGCTGTCGCCACTCGCCGCCGGGGCGGTAATCTCCCACGTCGTGTACATCCAGGCCCAGCCAATGCCCCACGCGGTGCATGTAAAAATCCTGGTAGGCCCCCTCCTCGATCAGCCGGCTCACGTTGCCACGGAGCAATCCCAGCTCCACAAGCCCGCAGGTAATGACATCGACAGTAGCAGAATGTGCAGCGTTCCAGTCTCGGCCGGGAGCCAGGGCCTCAAAGGCGGCCTCCTGGGCGGCGCGGGTCAGTTCATAGAGAGCCCGCTGCCGCTTGCTAAAGCGACCGCTCACGGGAAAAGTACGGGTAACGTCCGCCGCGTAGCCGCGATATTCGCAACCTGCATCGATGAGCACCAGATCGCCGCGCCGGAGCTTTTGCTGGTTACTGATGTAGTGCATGGTGCAGGCATTGGCACCGCCCGCGACGATACTGGGATAGGCGGCATGCCGGGCTCCGTGGCGGGCAAACTCATGGAGCAGCTCTGCCTCGAGCTCAAATTCATGCATCCCCGCCCGGCATTGACGCATGGCGCGGCGGTGAGCCAGCGCCGTGATCGCGGCAGCCTGGCGAAGCTGGCGGATTTCCGCCGCAGACTTGTAAAGCCTCTGCTCGTGCAAAAGATGATCGAGATCCGTGAACTCCCCCGGGGGAGCAGCACCTGCGGCCACCTTGCTTCGAATACTGTTGACCCAGGCCATCACCCGGGTATCGAATTCGCGACTGCGCCCCATGGAATAGTAGACGCGATCGCGGCCCTCAATTAAACCGGGCAGAATGTCGTCAATATCCGAAAGGGGGAAGGCGTCATCGGCATCAAACCGTTCGCAGGCTGCCTCCTCACCCACGCGCTCCCCGTGCCAGAGCTCTTCCACGGGGTCTTTTTCATGGCAGAAAAGCACAAACTCCCCATGCTCGCGCCCCGGAAGAAAGACGGCGACGGCATCGGGCTCCGGAAATCCGGTGAGGTAATGAAAATCGCTGTCCTGGCGGAAGGGAAACTCCGTATCGCGACTGCGGGTCGCCACAGAAGCCGCTGTGACAATGGCAATGCTGTTGTACTCAAGCATACCCAGCAGGTGATGGCGTCGCCGGCGGAAGTCACTCCTCGGGACGTTGGCGACGCGTTCCGAAAGCTCTGGGTCCGATAGCGACTGGGCTTCCGTCATTCCTTGGTCAGTTAACCGTCATGAGCCAGGGAAGCGGGCGCATCCCCGCCGACGCCGGCGTCCAGCATGACATTCATCGCCGCCACCCGCAGGTACTCGTACAGCTCGTAATAGGCTTCTTCCGCCGCGTTGCTGTCTTCGTCCTCGTCATCATCGATGGCAGCTTGAGAAATTGCGGCAAAATCCCGCAGGGCTTCGGCGCTGTCGGGAAGCACAGCCTCGCCCTGGCCTTCGGACTTTACCCGGGCCTGGGCATAGCCACTAAGAAAGCCGCGACACCACTGGGCCATGGCTTCAATGCGCTGAGAGAGCTCCAGCTCGTCCTCAGGGAGAAGCGGCTGAAAGTCGAAGGAGCCTTCATTGATACTCTCAACGGCAAGGTTGCGCAGCGTCCCCACTGCATCGGCCAGGGAGCCGTGCAGCGAAAGATCCAGGGCCTGCTCGAGCTCTGCAAGCAGCGCCTCTTCGCCACCGCGCAGGCCCCCACCAAGAAGACCACAAAGACAGCCGTGCAATTCTGCCGGAGACAGCATTTCGCCCTGCTCCAGCAGAGAATTTGCGAGCTCATCAAAAAATCCCGCAATGGAGTCGGTCGGATGCGGATCAAAAATAGACAATGTGATTTCCCATGCGCGTTTGCGCCGTTGACCTGCCTGAATACGAACCCTATAGTGCCGACAACCCTCGGCGTCGCGCAAGTCATGTCTGCATGTCTGATGATGTTCTGAAAACTCTGGAAGACAAGATCGATCAACTCATCGGTCTGTGCGCCCAGCTCAATCTCGAAAATCAGGCTCTCAAGCAGGAGAACCTGAATTTTCAGCAGGAGCGCAGGGATCTCATTGCGAAGAACGACCTGGCCCGCGCCCGCGTAGAAGCCACCCTGCAACGTCTGCGCAGCATGGAGGCGGCATCATGAGCGCCAGCACTTTTTCTGTCACCATCCTCGAAAAAGAGTACCAGGTCGCCTGCCCTAAAAATCAGCAGGCCGATCTGCTTTTGTCTGCACGACACCTGGATGAGCAAATGCGCGCCATCCGGGCCACCGGTAAGGTTATCGGTCTGGAACGCATCGCGGTGATGGCGGCACTGAATATCAGCCATGAGTTGCTTCAGGCCCGCAATGGCGTTGCCTCCGATAACACAGATAGCGGTACCAACAGCGACAATAAAGGCGACACTGACGCGAAAGCACTTGATGCGACGGACACAGCAAGCCTGTCGGGCCTCAACGCCAAGCTCGATGAAGCGCTTCATCAACTCCGTCAGCTCGAAATAGGCTGATCAGATACCTCGGGCGCTGCGTGAAGCGCTCGTCAGATACGCTATACTTGTCCCCGGTCCCTGGTGCATTTGCCAGACATTCAGTCCTCGAGCCGATAAAGTATTAACCGGGGGTGACCGATGATGTTGGTGTGCAAGTCCGGCATGACCGGGAAGCCTGATACGTCACGGAAGCCACCACCTTGAACCTATCGGGTTCAAGGGCCGTACCGTCAGCGGTGCTCCGGGTACCGATTTTATGCCAGCTTTTATGCGGGCGTTGAAGCCAGCTATGCGCTCTCAAGATTCGCGACAAGCCTGCCGTTCTCGCCTCCGCGAAAAACGCCGCGCTGTTTCCCAGTCCTACGCACAACAGGCCGGCGAGCGCGTTGCCGACATCCTGAGCAACAGCACCCTTTGGAGGGCAGAGAACATTGCTCTCTATCTCGCCAACGATGGCGAATTAGATACCACAATTATTGCCAGAACCGCACGGTCGGCGGGCAAGCGCCTTTATCTTCCAGTAATCTCAGCGAAGACCATGGAGTTTTGTGAATGGCAGGCCGGAGATCCGCTCCGGCCAAATCGCTTCGGCATCGGTGAACCTTCGGGGGAGCCCGTTGCAACGGAGCTTCTTCAACTGGTACTGATCCCCACGGTCGGCTGGACCACCGAGGGATTTCGACTGGGCATGGGTGGCGGCTATTACGATCGGTTTTTCGAGAGTGAGCGGGCGGCGGGAGCGAAACGCGTAGGGCTCGCCTATGACTGCCAGCGCGATGATGCCTTACAGCAATTAAAGGAAAACTGGGATCAGGCTCTGGACGCCGTGGTGACAGAGAGTAGTATCAGGCGCTTTAATTAGACAGGGTTTAGTTGCTCAGGGCGTCCTCAGGATTTGCTTAGGCAGGCCTGAATCAAGTTAGCCCTGGCTAGCGCTCCAGAACCACACCTGCTTGCAGCGGTGACGGCGGTACTGCCACCGAGGAGTTCGCGGATACAGGCAGCATCAAGGTGATCACCACACCCAGCCCAAAGACGGCGGTGAGGACTAACAACATATCAGGTCGCTGTTTCACGATAGTTTCCGTTTTCTCAAGTGTATTCCTGTTGCTTTTCGCGTCGCTTCACATTGCGTCACGTAAATCGCGTAGGGCGCAGACAGGAATTTTGTGTGACTTTTTTGTTACTAAGTCACGAATATGTCATGGAATACTTGACAGAGCAAGACGTTTGCAAAGATGGGCGCTGGGGAATTAAAGACAGGCGTTGGGAAATTAGTGGCCGCTATCGGGGGCACCGAGGTACAAACGGTAGGCCGCGTTGTCTGTTTCATCCCAGTAACGATAGCCAATAGCGTCCAGGCAGGCGCGCGCGTCGGCGCGTTCTTTCGGGCCCACCTGCATACCCACGAGGATTCTTCCGTAGGCAGCACCGTGGTTGCGATAGTGGAAAAGAGAGATGTTCCAGCGCTGCCCCAGACCCGAGAGAAACTTCAACAAAGCCCCGGGCCGCTCGGGAAATTCCACGCGGTACACCCGTTCGCCACCCACATCTTTCGGCGCGAGCCCTCCCACCATATAGCGGATGTGCAGCTTTGCCATTTCGTTATCAGTGAGGTCTTCACACTCGTAGCCTTCCCCGGCCAGTTGAGTAATAAGCACATTGAGATCATCGCCGCCGGGCTCCACGGTCAAACCCACGAACACCCGGGCATCCTTGGCGCTGCTGTAGCGATAATTAAACTCCGTGATGTTCCGACGGCCGATGCTGCTGCAGAACTTTCGGAAGGCACCGGGCTTTTCCGGAATGGTCACGCTAATGACCGCCTCGCGCTTTTCCCCAATTTCCGTGCGCTCCGAAATATAACGCAGGCGGTCAAAGTTGGTGTTGGCGCCACTGAGCACCGCCAGCAACTGCTGTCCCTCCACGCCCTCGCGCTCCACGTACTTTTTGAGACCCGCCAGCGCCAAAGCGCCGGCGGGCTCAGCGATACCGCGGGTGTCTTCAAAGATGTCCTTGATCGCCGCGCACATCTCATCGGTGCTCGCGGTGATCACCTCATCGACGGTGTCACGAATAACCCGAAAGGTTTCCTTGCCTACCTGAGCCACAGCGCAGCCATCGGCAAACAGTCCCACCTCGGGCAAAGTCACCCGTCGACCACGCTCCAGGGCGGCTTTCAGACAGGCCGCATCCTCAGGCTCGACACCGATAATCTTTGTCTTGGGCCAGACGTAGCGGATATAGGCGGCCATACCTGCAAGAAGACCACCGCCGCCCACCGGGACAAACACCGCATCCAGAGGCTCCTGATGCTGGCGCACAATCTCCATGCCCACGGTGCCCTGACCGGCGATGACATCCGGATCGTCAAAGGGGTGCACATAGGTAAGACCTTTTTCTTCCATCAGCTTTTTCGCATGGCTGGAGGCCTCGTCGAAATTGTCCCCGTGCAACACCACGTGGGCGCCGCGACTGCGGACGGCATCCACCTTGATGCTCGGCGTGGTTCGGGGCATGACGATAGTTGCAGACACGCCCATACGCTGGGCAGCCATCGCCAAACCCTGGGCGTGATTCCCTGCGGACGCTGCTATGACGCCCCGCTCCCGCTGCGCCGGGCTCAGGCGGTGCATCTTGTTGTAAGCACCACGAAGCTTGAAGGAGTAGACCGGCTGCAGATCCTCGCGCTTCAACCACACACTGTTATTAAAGCGCTTGGAAAGGAGCAGTGCCTGATCCACAGGCGTCTCCCGCGCCACGTCATAAACGCGCGCGTCGAGGATCCGCTTGATGTAGGACTCAGGCATAGGGACTCAGCCAATAATAAAACGCGCATAGTAATGCAGCGGCAGCCCAGTTGCAGCCGACGTTTTGGGAAGTCTTACACCCAGTGCGGGAAAGATTCTGCGGCCGGGCCTCCCGGCGATCATCCCCCGCAGGTACACTGACACCCGTACTCACTTCAATAATCCCGGAGAAGCCCATGGACCAGGACCATCTCAAGCTCAGCGTTGCCCGGGCTGCTCTGGATATTGTTCAACCCGGACTGGAGTCCGACACTATTCTGGGCATCGGCACAGGCTCCACGGCAAACATGTTTATCGACCTCCTTGGAGACGTCTCCCATCTCTTTGATGGAGCGGTTGCCAGCTCAGAAGCCAGCGCCGAGCGCCTCAAATCGCATAATATCCCCGTCTATGACCTGAACGCCGTCGACCGGATATCGGTCTATGTGGATGGTGCCGACGAGTGCAACGAAGCCCTGCAGCTGATTAAAGGGGGCGGTGCGGCCCTTACCCGGGAAAAAATTGTCGCGGCGGTGGCCGCAGAGTTCATCTGTATTGCCGACGAGAGCAAATGGGTGCCGGTCCTTGGGGCGTTCCCCCTGCCGGTGGAGGTTATTCCCATGGCCCGCAGTCATGTTGCCCGGGAGATCGTAAAACTGGGTGGAGACCCGATACTCCGCGAGGGCGTGCTCACGGACAACGGCAACGTGATCCTGGATGTCTACAATTTCTCTATCGCCCAACCTCTGGCTATGGAGGCCAGAATCAACGGCATCGTAGGCGTTGTCTGCAACGGTCTTTTTGCCCTGCGACCCGCGGACCGCCTGCTGCTGGGAACCGCGGAGGGCGTGCGGGATATCAAGCGTCCAGAATCTTCCCCGGATTCATAATCCCCGCCGGATCAAAGACGCGCTTGAGCTGCGCCATCAGGCTGATCTCCGCCTCGCCGCGACTGAAACCGAGGTAAGGTTTTTTCAACAATCCCACGCCGTGCTCCGCCGAAATACTACCCCCGTGACGGGCCACCGATTCAAATACACCCTGGCTGACAGCGCCACAGCGAGCCTGGAATTCTTCCATGTCCATTGCGTCGGGCTTGAGAATATTCAGGTGCACATTACCGTCGCCGATGTGGCCAAACCAGATGATCTCAAAATCAGGATAGTTAGCGCCAACTATCTCCTCAACCTCTGAAAGTAGTGACGGTACGCGAGAAACTGTCGTGGAGATATCGTTTTTGTAGGGACTCCAGCGAGAGATCGTTTCCGAGATATCCTCCCGTAAGCGCCACAGGGTTGTGGCCTGGGCAAGGCTCTGACTCATCACGCCATCCTCTACCCACCCGGCCTCAACACAGTGCTCAAAGCATTCCATGGCGGCGCCCTCGGCGGCATCGTCCGGCTTTTCAAACTCCAGCAGCGCGTAGTACTGCGTAGCGGTGGCAAAGGGCCGCGACAACCCCTGATGCTCGATCACTTTTGCGAGGGCTTCTTCAGAGAAAAACTCGAAGGCCTCGAGACGTACCCGGTCGCGGAACGCTCTAAGGACCTCCATGATGGATGACATATCCGGTGTGCCCAGAACCATTACCGCGCGCTCCGCTGGTTGCGCTTCCAGACGCATGGTCGCCTCGACAATGATACCGAGGGTGCCCTCGGAGCCAATCATGAGATGGCGCAAATCGTAACCGGCATTGTTTTTAATGAGACCACGATTCAGATCCAACAGCTCGCCGGTGCCGGTAACAACTTTGACTCCGGCGACCCAGTCCCGGGTCATGCCATAGCGAATCACCTTGATGCCCCCGGCATTGGTGGCGATATTTCCGCCAATCTGGCTGGAGCCGCTGGACGCAAAATCCACGGGATAAAAAAGACCCTGCGCCTCGGCGAATTCCTGGAGCTGCGCGGTCACCACGCCCGCCTCACAGCGCACGGTGCGATCCGTGGCATCGAAGTCCGAGATAGCATTCATGCGATCCAGGGCAATCACCAGTTCGCCCTTGGCTGCCACCGCCCCCGCCGACAGGCCGCTGCGGCCTCCGGAGGGGACCAACGCCACCTGCTCATCACGGGCCCAGCGCACAATAGCCTGTACTTCCTCTAAGGACGATGGCAGCACCACCGCGGCGGGATTGGGCTGATAAACGCGCGTCCAGTCCCGCCCGTAATTCTGGCGGGACTCTTCATCGGTACGCAGGGCTTTTGGACCCACCAGCGCTGCCAGTGACTCGAGTTGGGTTGGGCTTAGCACGGGTTCTCCGGAGACTCTCTTGAGGTCAATATTCGGGGCAATTCTAAAGGGTTTGCGAACCCAAAATGCCGGGTTGGCGTATGCTACCATGCGCCGCCGCGTCGCTCCGGCACGGCTTTTATCGCCTTAAAACACCCCGCAGAGTTCTCCGAACAGAGTTATCCAAACATGGCACAGCAATCCCTCGAGAAAAACAAAATCCGCATTCTGTTGTTGGAGGGTGTGCACCCCTCGGCCATTGAGACCCTCAACCGTGCGGGTTACTTCAACATCGAACACCACAGTAAGTCCCTCCCTGCTGAGGAGCTGAAGGCCGCGATCGCCAAGGCGCATTTTGTGGGTATCCGCTCCCGCACCCAGCTCAGCGAGGAGATATTGAACGCGGCGCCGAAGCTCATCGCCATCGGCTGTTTTTGTATTGGCACCAATCAGGTGGATCTCGACGCTGCGACGCGCCGGGGCATAGTGGTCTTTAACGCGCCGTTCTCGAACACGCGCAGCGTCGCCGAGCTGGTGATTGCCGAAGCGATTTTGCTGTTGCGGGGCTTACCGGCCAAAAATGCGGCAGCGCATCGAGGCGAGTGGCAGAAGTCCGCAGCGAACTCTTACGAAATACGCGGCAAACGTCTGGGCATTATTGGTTACGGCAACATCGGCATGCAGCTGGGCGTCATTGCCGAGGGCCTGGGTATGCAGGTGCAGTTTCACGATGTGATTAATCGCCTCCCCCTGGGTAACGCGCAGCAGGTGCTGAGCCTGGACTCATTGCTGGCCAACTCCGACGTGGTGAGCCTCCATGTTCCCGAGACAAGCGCCACAGCAAACATGATCGGCGAGCGGGAACTGGCCCTTATGCCGGCGGGCAGCATCCTCATCAACGCCTCCCGCGGCACCGTGGTGGATATTGATGCTCTTGCCGCAGCGCTGGAGAGCGGGCACATCAGTGGCACGGCGATAGACGTATTCCCCGTGGAGCCCCGGTCCAATGACGATGAATTTCTGTCGCCCCTCCGGGACTACGACAATGCCTTTCTCACCCCCCACGTGGGCGGC
Organism: Congregibacter sp.; assembly: GCF_965660375.1. Taxonomy (GTDB): domain Bacteria; phylum Pseudomonadota; class Gammaproteobacteria; order Pseudomonadales; family Halieaceae; genus Congregibacter. Next base: position 18,759 of record NZ_CBFHZO010000123.1, read on the forward strand.
AGCACCATGGAAGCGCAGGCTAATATCGGCGGTGAAGTTGCCGAGAAACTGTCCCGCTATTCTGACAACGGCACGACCACAAGTTCGGTTAATATGCCAGAGGTGGCGTTGCCGGAGCATGAAGACAGCCACCGCTTACTCCATATTCACCGGAACGTTCCGGGCGTTATGGGTGCAATTAACAACATTTTTTCAGACATTGGCGTCAATATTGCCGCACAATACCTGCAGACCAATGAGCACGTGGGTTATGTGGTTATCGACATTGATGCTGAATATTCGGAAGTCGCCCTCGAAAAACTGACGGCGCTGGAAACTACATTACGGTGTCGGGTACTGTTTTAAACAAGGGCTGGAATAGTGTTTTTGCATTGAGCGTCGGCTCTTTCAAACGCTGTTTCGCCACGTTCACGCTGGGTTTCACTGCAGCGGCCTCAGGTGTTTTTGCACCACTGTTTGCACCACTGTCTGTCGCACAATTTGTCGACGGTGATGGCACCCAGTGCTGCTCCTCCTTAAATCCCCAATATCCTGCGCCCACCTATTATGGCGCAAGCATGTTCCGCGAAGATGATCCCCGTGCCGCGGCAAAGTTTCTCATTGCCGAGCCCCTGGACCCGCCGGCGTCCTCAAAAGACCTTATGGAAATCCTCGAGCAGCAGGAACTGGACGACGGGCCCATGTCCCCTGCGCTGGCCCCTACGCTGGAAAACCTCGGTGCCGCCTACCTTGCAGAGGGCCGCGAGCGAGAAGCGCTGAAAGCCTTCAGTCGGGGTGTTCATCTTGCGCGCGTTAACGGCGGGCTCTACACCCCGACCCAGATCGCCATGCTAGAGCAGATTATTGCCATCCATGTACGCGATGGAAACTACGCAGCGGCAGATGACCAGCAGGCGTACCTCTACAGGGTAAAACGCTTTAGAAAGCAGCATGCGGGCAACGACGAACTGCGTGAGGCCACGCTGCGCTACGCGGACTGGATGCGCGGCGTGTACCTGGGCGACATTGACTACCAGCGGTTCCCAAGACTCGTGGGTATCAACGACCTCTACGACGAGGCCATCGACGAGATCGTTGCAGACCAGGGCGAAACCAGCCCGGAGCTCCTCAACTATCTGGACGGTAAAATCGCCCTTTCCTATTTAGTATCCGTGTATCCCGGAGAGCGAGAGACGGGCTTCCGAGCCTCCGCGGCGCCCCTGGCAGGCTTTGATGTCGCCAGCGAAGCACAACTGCGCTTCTGGCGGTTACAGGAGAACAACTTCCGCTACGGTCTGGAGTCGCTGCAACGCAAGGAAAAGGTCATCGCAGCAAAACCGAATAGCAGCGCCGAGGATCGGGCCGATGCGCATCTCGCCATTGCCGATTGGTACCAGTGGCATCGCAGGTACGCGCCGGCGATACGCATCTACAAAGAAGCCTGGGCTATTATGGCGGGGCAGCCCGACAGCGAAAACTGGTTCAAGAGAGCCTTTGGAGAACCTCTGGAACTGCCGGAAGAAACGGTCTTTAATCCCGGCGCTGTGCCGGTAGGTACCACAACACTGGCGGAGGTGGTTATTGACTTCTCTGTTTCACGGCATGGCGAAGCTGTAAATATCGACATCTCTACAGATGCAATCGGTGAAGAAGCCAAGTCCGCCAAGAACCGCGCCTATAAATACCTGCGCAGCATACGCTTCAGACCCAGGCTTGAAGATGGCAAAGTCGTAACGGCGGAGAATATGCACCGAACCTATAAAATAAGGTACTAACCATGGCGGCGAGTGCTGACCTGAAACAAGTCATCGTTGAATCACAGACCCTGCTGCGCCAGGGCGACGCGCGTGGGGCGCTGGCTTATCTGCAAAGCCTGGCGACGCAACTGGGCGGTCACGTCGACTTTCATATGAATGTCGCCATTGCCCATCGCAATCTGGGGCAGCTGTCTTTCGCCATCGAAGCACTGAACGCCGCGCTGGCTATCGACCCCTATGCCTTTATGCCCATGCTGTCCAAGGGGGCCATCCTTGAACAGATGGGTGATTTGAGAAGCGCCGCCCAGGTCTACAAGGACGTATTGCGGATAGCCCCCGGTGACGCAGAACTCCATGACTCCCTGCGGCCACCCCTGGCCCGCGCTCAGGAAGTGGTGGACGAACAGGCTGCGGCAATGGCCGCGCATTTTCGTGACACGCTGGGTCCGCTGATGCGTGAACAGGGGAGCGAGTCCCTGGCGCGCTTTGAAGAATGCATGGATGTGGTAGCCGGCGTAAAGCGAGTTTACAACGCGGAGCCCGTGCAGGTGCATTACCCCCGCCTCCCCGCGATACCGTTTTTTGATCGCAGTTATTTTCCCTGGTTTGAGACCCTGGAGGCCGCCACGGAAACGATTCAGGGCGAACTCAAATCACTCATGGAAGAGGGCATGCCCGGATTCAAACCCTATGTGCAATACGCTCCGGGTACACCGGAGAACCAGTTCAAACCGCTGAACCACTCGGACAACTGGAGTTCACTGTGGCTGTGGAAGGATGGTCAGCCTCAAAAGGAAGCCATGGCCCGGTGCCCCGAAACCACCGCAGTGCTCGAACAGCTCCCCCTGGCCGATCAACCGGACTTTGCGCCGACGGCGCTGTTCTCAGCGCTTGCACCGCGCACGAAGATACCGCCCCACACCGGTTCTACCAATACCCGGTTGCTGGTGCACCTCCCATTGGTGTTACCCGGGCCTGCGGGTTTTCGTGTGGGTAATGAAACACGGGAATGGCGCATCGGTGAAGCCTGGGCCTTTGACGACACCATTGAGCACGAAGCCTGGAACGACGCCGATGAAACGCGTGTGATCATGATCTTTGATATCTGGAATCCCCTGCTGAGCGCCGCTGAGCGCCGCATGGTATCTGCGCTGCTGGGTACCCATCGGGACTGGCTGGCGGGTGCGGGGTAACAAGTCAGTCTCTCTTTATGCGAAGCACCAGGCTCCTACAGGATTCCCTCTTTACTTAAACGCTCCTTTAGCGCGTCAAAACCTTGCCCTGCCCGCGCCGCCACGCCAATAGATTCTGTGTGCAAGGGCGGCAGTGCTTTGGATACGCTTAGCATCGGATTGAGCGTCTCCACATCGGGATCCAACAAACCCACCTCGTAATCCAAATCACAAAAGCTGAGCATGCGTCGTGCCTCTGCCTCGGAGTCAGATACAAGAGCCTCGTAGCTCACATCGAGAATTTGATTCGGAAACAGCCCATGCCAATGCTGCATCTGGGCACGGTAGCTGAGGTAGTAGTTTGCCAACTCTTCAAGACCATAGGAGTAGCTGTGCGCACCAAAGATCAGCGTCTTGAAAATCGAGTAACAGGTATCCAGGGGGTCACGATGCACATGAATTATGCGCGCGCCGGGAAGAGCCGTAAGAATGTGTCCGCAATAAAGAAAATTATGGGAAGTGCAGTCGACAAAACGCGGGCCGTCGCCAAGCCGGTCCCG
>NZ_CBFHZO010000124.1:0-3074 GCF_965660375.1 Congregibacter sp.
TTTTTAAAAGAGGCTCTTAGGGCCTCATAGGTCGTCGTTCAATCTTGAGCCCAACCGACTCAATTCAAACTCTAATTTTTTGGGAGTGATACCGCGTGACCTCAGCGATTCTTACCTCGGCCGCCACTGTTGCGGCCGCCACCCGCTTTGTAGGGATGGGCTTAACCCTCGCCGTCGCAATCAGCGGCTGCAGCAGTCAGATGACCGACAACAACGAGATGGCACCCGCACCGGTAATCGCTGCGCTGAAGGCCGCCGCCCGGGGTGAACCTCATCCCGATGATCTTCATCCGGACACCGCCCGGTCCGGCAAAGCGATGACGCCTATGCAGGCGTCCTTTGACGTGCAGCACTACACGCTCACTCTCAAGGTCATGCCCGAGACCCGTTCCATTGATGGACGCGTGGATGTGCGTTTTGACGCGCTCGAAGCGCTCGACACGGTTCAACTGGATCTAGACCCGCGGCTAACTATTAAAGAAGTCACGCTTGGAGATACAGCGCTGAGTGTCCGTCGTGAGGGGGGATCCTTTTTTGTGAGTCTTCCCTCGACGCTTGCCGCGGGCGCCAGCGCCACGATATCTGTAGCCTATGGTGGCAAGCCCCACGTGGCATTGGCCCCACCCTGGTTTGGCGGCTTTGTGTGGTCACAGGTAGACGGCACACCCTGGTTCGCCACCGCCGTGCAGGGCGATGGCTGTGACCTGTGGTGGCCCTGCAAAGACAACTTCGCGGACAAGCCCGACGAGGGCATCGATCTGGCAATCTCCGCACCGAAGGGAGTGAAGGTCGCCTCCGTCGGCGTCCTAACATCGATGGATGAGGGTGACGACGGATTTGATACCTGGCACTGGAGCTCCATGCATCCCTACTCCGGCTACGCCGTTGCCATCAACGGCGGTCCCTTCGAAGTCGTCGAGGACGAATATACCGGCGTCAACGGCAGCCGCTACCCCATCCAGTTCTGGGCACTGGAGGAGAACGCTGACAAAGCCCGGGCCCTTGTTAAGTCCGACGTAATTCCTGACCTCGAGTTCTTCGAGCGACTTCTCGGGCCCTACCCCTGGGGCGACGAAAAGGCCGGTTTCGTAGAAACTCCCCACCTGGGTATGGAGCACCAGACCATCAACGGCTATGGCGAGCAGTACAAGCGTGGTCGTTACGGTTATGACTGGCTTCTGCATCACGAGCTAGCCCACGAGTGGTTTGGCAACGTAATGACCCACGCCCGTCCGGAAGACGCCTGGCTTCATGAGGGTTATGGCGCCTATATGCAGGCGGTTTATGCCGAGGAAACCATCGGCGCCATGGGTTACTACGATCATATTTACGGGGCCTACACCAACAACGAGCACTGCCTGCCGGTAGCCAATCCTGAGGTGATCGATGCGGGAGAGGCTTTTGATAACCGGGACATCTATACCAAGGGCTCGTGGATGCTCCACAGCCTGCGGCGCTATATTGGTGAAGACGCTTTCTGGACCGGCACACGACGCCTGATCTATGACACAGCGGAACCCTGGTCCTTAAGCTATCCCATCCAGTTCCGCTATCGCTCCACGGAAGACTTCATTGCCATCATGTCTGATGAAGCGGGCGAGGACGTGAGCTGGATCGTGGAGACCTATCTTCGCGAGGCGGGTATGCCGGAGCTAGTCACCACTCAGGATAACGGCACTCTCTCTCTCGCCTGGAAGGTCCCAGGAGATCGCGACTTCCCCATGCCGGTAGAGGTAAGCATTGGCGGCAAGCTTGTTGTCGCAGATTTGTCGTCCGGGCCCCAGACTCTCACGGTGCCCGATGGCGCTCGTGTGCTCATCGACCCCGACAGCAAGATTCTGCGCACCCTGCCCATTATCGGCGACTGTTCAGAGCAAACCGAGCAGCAGATTCAGGACAACATTGAGCGCTTCACGCGCATGGCAAAAGACTTCGGCTGGCAAAGAGACTAAAACATGAGAACCCCCACACATCGTTCAAGAAAAAACCGTAAAAAGCTTCTTACTGCATTGGCACCTTTGGCTGTCGCAGTGGGCTGTCTGGACACCCTGAGCAGCGCGGTCCACGCTCAAGAGCTTATGGACCCCACCATGCCGCAGATTCTCGATCTCGATGACCGCGCCGCCACCGTTGACCGCTGGCTCAAGGAGCGACTGGATACGCTGATTACACCGCTCATGCGGCGCGAAGGCGTGGACATGTGGATTCTCATCGCCGGCGAATACGATGAGGACCCGGTGGTAAAAACCATGCTCCCGGCAACCTGGCTGGCCGCACGGCGCACCACCATCATGGTTTTTCATGACCGCGGCGAAGAGGCCGGCGTAGAACGTCTGGCGGTGGCCCGCTACCCGGTGGCTGATCTATTCCCCTCTGCCTGGGATCCCGAAGCGCAACCCGACCAGTGGGAGCGCGTGGCCGAGATCATCCGTGAGCGAGACCCCAAAACCGTTGCGATCAATACCTCCGAGGACTTCCCTCTCGCTGACGGGCTCAGCGCCGGCATGCGCCGCAAGCTTGAGCGAGCATTAGGCCCTCTCACAGAAAGAGTCGTTGAGAATCACAATCTGGCCATCGGCTGGCTTGAGACACGCACCGAGTCGGAGATGGCCGCCTACCCGCAGCTTGTGCGTATTGCGCACTCGATCATTGCGCAAACGTTCTCTGAGGCGACCATTACGCCCGGTATTACCACCACCGAGGACCTTCGCTGGCACCTGAGACAGCATGTGTCGGATCTTGGTCTGGATACCTGGTTTCATCCGTCGGTGCACGTACAGAGAGCCTCCCAGTCGGCGTTCTCCATTGCCAACATGAGCCTGGATAAGGGCGATGTAGTGATGCCCGGTGATTTTCTCCATGTGGATTTTGGGATTACCTATCTTCGACTGAACACCGATACCCAGCACCATGCCTACATTTTACGTCCCGGTGAAACCGAAGCGCCCAAGGGGCTGAGAGATGGCCTGGCAGCAGCGAACAAGGTCCAGGATGCCCTGCTGGCAACCTTCAAGACCGGCCGCTCGGGGAATGACATGCTCGCCGAGGCCCGCAAGACCATCGCGGCGCAGGGA
>NZ_CBFHZO010000125.1:0-22134 GCF_965660375.1 Congregibacter sp.
TCTTTTAAAAACTTCGCTTAAAGAAAAGTAGCCATGGACGACTGATGCCGCAGTTTAACGCCTACCGTTGGTTCCCGCTCCATCTGAAATCATTTAAAGATCAGCGAAACAGGTGACATGTAATGTCGGCTTGCGACCCAATCTAGACGATTACCCGACCCCTACGCTGAGGCGCTCTAGTCAAGGAGTCACAAGCTCTTTAACTGCGTCGAAAAACTTTACAGATTTTTTGATATTCTTACGTAACCTATTGCTTTTTATGCTGTGGCATAATTTTTGCATTTCCTGGGTTCGCAAATATCCAAAACCCCTCTGGAGTGAGAGCATGCTCAAAAAAAACCTTCCTGCAATCGCCATCTGTTTTGCTGTATCAGCACAATCGTCGGGTGCAATTGCGTCGATAATGACGTTCAACTTGGATTTCAAGGAAACTGGACTAGTCGGAAGTGGACCAGTAGTAGACGTCGAAGCGGGTAATTATCGAATACAAAAATTAGCACCGCCGGGTGGGGATTTCCTCGCTATGAACCCGAATGCCGTGAACGATCTAGGAGACTGGCAGTGGCGGGTAAGCTGGACTTCAGTGGTAGACGGTGAGGTTACAACAGAACTAACTTCGCTTTCTTCGGAGATCATCACGCCAGCGGCGAACACACTGGGCATTAGTGCCCGTGATACGGTCAACGAAGACAATTATTTTGATACTGCCCAAGAAGCATTTGACGCAGCACCATCACCTGTCTCTTTCGGGGTTAGCACAGCAGGCAAGCTTAATTTTTACCTAGGAGATAATATTCTTTCTGACAATGAGGGTGGCGTATCTTTTTCTCTGACGTACCTCGGAAATCCATCGGAGAGTGTTCCAGTTCCAGCTACTCTTGCGCTCTTTGGCCTGGGTCTTGCTGGACTAGGCTTCTCGCGCCGTAAACAAGTTTAAGCAGAACTCCTGATTTACTGGCCCGCTTCGGCGGGCTTTTTATTGCCTGAACTTTGATTACGCTAACGCCCGCAGTTGGCCGTTAGCGGACCTCCAGTAATGCTTTAACAACCAAGTGCGTTCAATCCTATTGGTTTACTCAGCTGAAGATTCTTTTAAGTCCTCATAAGCCTCTCGAACGCGTGGCGTTGGAGCAATGTTGAGTTTCTCCCAACTTAGCCAAAACCACGTTACCTCTTCCTTTGTGAGGTTATACATGTGTTCATCGACGACCTTCCGCGGCCCTAAGGCGCCAGATAGCGATCAAAGTGCTGCAACATCTTGCCAAAGAGATAGCGCGAGTAATGGGCCTCCCGACTCCAGCTGTGGGTAGCCCCCGGTGCAAAGGCAAAGTCGAAGTCTTTCTCTGCTTTGATAAGTACATCGGCAAGTGCGGCGGTGGTTTTGAAGGGCACTATCTGGTCCTGCATGCCGTGGATGATCAGCAGATGGTCTTCAAGGTTCTTGGCATAGCGCGCGGCGGTGTTCAGAAATATCTCGGGGTGAGTGTTCGGGCGACGGACAATCGCTACGTCATCGGTGCCGAAGAAGTGCGGATCGACGGCAGCCGCTGCGGCCACCCCAGCCCGAAAAAGACCGGGCTTTTTGAGCAGCGTGTAAATAGATAGCGTTCCTCCGTAGCTGCTTCCCCAGATGCCCATACGATCGGTATCCATGTGCGCTTCAGACTTGAGGTATTCCACGGCGCTGACGATGTCTTCGATGTCATCACCGGCAAAGTCCACCAAGAACTCCTCGCGAAAATCCCGTCCGTAGCCCGTGCTGCCACGCATATCGACCTGCACAACGATGTAGCCCTTCTGCACCAGCAGCTGCTGAATACGGCTGTAGCGGCCACTCCAGCGGTTGCGCACCGTGTTGGAGTACATGGGTCCAAAGAGCACGGGGTATTGTTTTCCGGCCTCCAGAACCGGTGGCTCGAGGATTCGTGCGTGCAGTGTGTAGTCATCAATAAGACTGGGGAAGCTCACATAGCGGCTGCGGGCCCAGGTCTGGTCTTTGAACGCAGGCCCCTGGGAGTGGGTGATGCGATGGGCGTCTCCGCCTGCGTTCGCAGTGGTATACAGCTCTGGGGGCTGAGCGGCCTCGCTGTGGACGAACGCCAGGTGCTCGCCATCGGGGGAGGGGTAGGGCGTGTTATAACCGGGCAATTGCGTGAGTTGCTCCGACGTTCCACCGTCTGGATCCACGCGGAATATCTGGCTCTCTGCCGCCGATGGCGCATTGGCGGCATAGATTATCTGCCCGGAGGCGGTGATCTTTGGGCCAGAGAGCACATCCATGCCCGAATCGCTGAGACGCGCGGGTGACTTTTCTGGCGATTCTTCCAGCGACAATGCGTTGATGCGATACAGTCCGTAGCGGTCATCAAGATCACTGAGAAACACGATGTTCTCTCCGTCTGCATCCCAGGCGGAAGCAAAAGACGTGTAGATGCGGCTTTCGCGATGGCTGTGCCAGATTGTTTGTAGCTGCCGTTGTTCGTCGACCCGATACAGCCAGCGATCCTCCGCCGTATCCGAGGCTGTATCCACAAGAAGCACTCCGTCTGCAGACCAGGAAAAACCAATGACCTGCCGTGCTTCGGTGTCCTTAAGAGGCAGCAACTCCAGCTCGGCGCTGCTCACGTCAATAAGACCCACCTGACGGGATTCATTGGGATCCCCGGGATAACCTCTGCGAATCTCGTTAGGACTGGTCTCCGCAGACAGATAATCCGGGAAGGGCACTTTGCGCATCTGCCTGCGGTCCACCAGATGAACGGCAATGCTCGCGCTGTCTGGTGACCAGGCGTAGGTGGGGCCACCCCAGATACCCGGGCCTATTTCGCGTTCCGGCCGGTTATAGCGACCGATGACTAACGCCGACAACCGGGGAATACCCACATCGCTGAGTGCCCTCGACGTTTTGCTCCGAAGATCAAAGACCCAAAGATCGCCCTCCTTGAGATAGGCAACTTTGCTGCCGTCCGGGGATAGGCCAAGCGTGGACGCTCCATTGCCAAGGTCCCCCAGGCGCTGTGCTGATTGATCATCAATATCCAATCGCCACAGCGTACTGCCCTGCAGTACCAGCAGGGCTTTGCTGTCACCGTGCCAGACAAACTCCGAGAGTGATGACGATGCATCGGGAAGCGGAAGCTCCTGCAGCGCTTGGCCGTTGGCGGATGTCAGCCACAGTCCGCGCTTCGGAATTCCTTCATTATTCCAGCTAAAAGCAAAATGCCGGCTGTCCGGTGCCCACTTGGGAGCTGATGGTGGGGTGCCAAACAGGTTGGGGGATGCAAAGACATCGTCCAGCGTGATGGCCTCTGCTTGCGCGTTGTGACCTGCGGCAAAAACGGCGGGCGGCAGGAGCACAAGCGACATCAACGCGAACACCACTGGCAGCTTGACGGACATGCTCTGACGTGAGGGTTGTTTAGGCAGATTAAAAAGTCCGCTAAGGGGCATGGATCATTATCCTTGGGTTATACGGGGTTCGCTGGCTTGGATTCTGACATATACTTTTGGGCTTACGGTATCGCGTTATCAACAAACACCTTTGAAGGGCCAGATATGAAGTCAGCGCTGTTTTTTGCTTGTTTAAGCATAATTTTTACTGCCATTTCCCCATTTGCCATGAGCGCAGAGGACGACCGCGATTTCTTTGATGGAATCGAGGCGCGTAATGTCGGTCCCTTTCGCGGCGGACGGGCCACGGTTGCGGTAGGCGTCCCGCAAAATCCCCATGTGTATTACATGGGCACCACCGGGGGCGTGTGGAAAACCGAGAATGCCGGTGCCAGCTGGCATCCTGTCTCCGATGACGATATTGGCTCTTCAGCCGTCGGTGCCATCGCCGTCGCAGCCTCCGATCCCAACGTGGTGGTCGTAGGCATGGGCGAATCACCTTTTCGAAACATCGCCTCCTCTCAGGGCGACGGCGTGTACAAATCCACCGATGCGGGCAAAAGCTGGACGCATATCGGCTTTGAAGATGTCCGCCAGATTGGCGAGATCCGCATTCACCCGAACGATCCCGACACCATCTGGGTAGCCGCCCAGGGCAATACTTACGCGCCCGCCGATGATGGCGGTGTGTTCAAAACCACCGATGGCGGTGAGACCTGGCGCCGGGTTCTGGAGCCTCTCAACGAAAGCACCGGCGCGGTTGATCTGGCCATTGACCCGAGCAATCCACGGATTCTATTCGCCGCCATGTGGGACAACCAGCGCACACCCTGGAGGCTTCGCTCCGGCGGAGAGGGCAGCGGTATCTGGCGCTCTACCGACGGCGGCGAGAGCTGGGAGCGACTGGTGGACGATCTGCCCGAGGGTATGGGCAAGCTGGGTGTCGCCGTATCCGGTGCCAAATCCGGTCGGGTCTGGGCAATCATTGAAGCTGAGGACGACGAAGGCGGGCTTTACCGCTCCGACGACGGCGGTGACAGCTGGAGTCAGCTGAACAGTGAACGCATCCTCCGGGCACGCTCCTGGTATTACATGCATATCTTTGCGGACCCCAACGATGAGAACACCGTGTACGTGCTCAATGCACCGTTCATGAAGTCCATCGATGGCGGTAAAACCTTTAATCAGGTCCAGACGCCCCACGGCGATAACCACTATCTCTGGATCAATCCCGACAACTCTGACTGGATGGTGAACGCCAACGACGGTGGTGCCAACGTGTCCTTTGATGGCGCAGAGAGCTGGTCACGTCAGGACAATCAGCCCACAGCACAGTTTTATCGTGTTAACACCGACAATGCTTTTGAGTATCGGATTTATGGTGGGCAGCAGGACAACTCCACCGTGGCTATTAAAAGCCGCTCCCGGGATGGTCAGATCGGCCGTGACGACTGGGAAGTGCACGGAGGCTGCGAAAGCGCCTACGTGGCCATGGATCCCAATAACCCCCGCTACACCTACGCCGGTTGTTATCTTGGTCTTATCGATGAGTTCGATACCAAGACGCGCACCAGCCGTTCGGTGAAAGCGTATTCGGAAACGGGTCTGGGGCAGCTGGCCAGCGATTCCAAGTATCGCTTTAACTGGAACTCGCCCATTCACGTGTCGCTTCACGACCCCAAAGTGGTCTACCACGGCAGCAATGTGCTCCTGAAGTCGGAGAATCGCGGCTATGACTGGAGCGAAGCCAGCCCTGATCTTACCCGCGACGAAGCAGACAAGCAGGGCCAGGGTATGGGCCCTTACACCAACGAGAACATCGAGCAGTACAACACGATCTTCTCCTTTGCCGAGAGCCCCCATGTTCCCGACACCCTGTGGGTGGGTACCGATGACGGTCTGGTGCACGTCACCCGAGATGGCGGCGAGAACTGGAAGAACGTTACCCCAAGAAATGCCGGTCGCGGTTTGATCAACACCATCGAGGTATCGCCCCACGATCCGGCGGTGGCCTATGTGGTGGTGATGAAATACAAGGAGGGCGATAACAAGCCCTACGTTTACCGCACGTCTAACTACGGTCGCAGCTGGTCATCCATCACCGACGGTCTGCCGGAGGAGCATTTTGTGCGGGTCGTGCGTGAGGACCCCGAGCGTGCGGGGCTGCTGTTTGCGGGAATGGAGCGTGGTCTCTATATCTCCTTTAACAGCGGAGAAGACTGGCAGGCCTTTCAAAGCAACCTGCCCATTGTCCCCATCACCGATCTGATGGTGCGCCGCAACGATCTTGTGCTGGCCACCCAGGGCCGGGCTTTCTGGGTTATCGATGATATTTCACCTCTGCGGCAGTTTGAGGATGCCCAGGCATCAGCCGCTGCCCATTTGTATGCGCCGACCCCGGCCGTTCGGCTTACACCCACGGAGGGGCGTGCCGGAGGCGGAGAAAGCGTCGCGCCGAGTGCGCCCGACGGTGCGGTGCTCTATTACGCGCTTAGTGAAGCCCTTGATCTCGAGGAGCAGAGCCTCACGCTGGAGCTGCTTAATGATGCAGGAGAAGTTATTCGCAGCTTCGAGACCGATGTGGAAAAAGGAAACGAGGGTGGAAAAGGTGCAATTCCCGCGGAGCAGGGGCTGAATCGGTTTATCTGGAATCTGCGCACGGACTCCAGCGAGACACTGAACTACGACGTCGTGTATGGCGCCCGCGCTGACAAGTCCATTGCCGGCTACGCGGTAGCACCGGGTACCTATACCGCGCGCCTGACCCTTGGCGATGAGGTGCAGGAACAGCCCGTTGAAGTGAGCTGGGATCCCATTAACAGCTACGATTCCGATGCCATCGCCGAGCAGCAGGCGTTTGTTGACGAAGTCTTTGGCATGATTGATGCGATTTACACGCGTGTCGGCAGTCTCCAAAGCATTCAGGAGCAGGTCACCATGCGTCAGTCCCTGGCGAAGGAGGCCGGAGATGATGCGGTGGCCGAAGCTGCCGAGTCTTTACGGTCCAAGCTGGAGAGCTGGCAAAAGTCAGTGACAACGCCCCAGCGGGAAACCTTCCAGGACGTGTTGAACTTCCACCCGCGCATCGATGCCTTTCTCATCGACGTTTATCAGCAGGCAGACAGAGCGGTGCTGGGGCTCACCCGAGGGCAGAGAGACCGCCTGAATGATCTGCGTCCCCAGTGGCAGGAAGCCATGTCCGCATGGGAAACGCTGGTGAGCGAAGACGTAGCAGCATTTAACGCCGTGGCGGGTCCCGCAGTGGCGGCACCCGACTGGGAGTAGTTCTTAGCCCCTCACTTGACCAGCGCTTGACCCGGCACATAGGGCGCCCCGCTTTTCAGCAGGGCGGCCTTGATGCTGGCCAGCTGATTCTCGCGCAGTGCTGCGGCTCGGTCTGTAATCTCGATCATCCATTGCTTGCCCACGCGCAGATCTTCCCGCTGCGTTGCCGTGGGGGGCATGCGCGTATTCATCGCCCTGGCCGCAGAGCTGATACGTCGCGCAGCGCTGTGGGTCACGGCTTCGCTCAGTCGTCTAAGGGCAGAGTTACCGCGTAACATCGTCTTCAGCTCTGCGATCTCTGACTCCAGGGCATCGATAGATTGGTGCAGCGCGGGATCCGCTTGGGGCGATGCGTCCACCGCGGCGCGAAGATAACGGGTCTCCCCGGTAATTTCCTTCAGTGCTTCGTCCACGGCATGGAGCTGTCGCTGGGCGCCGCTAAGCTCCTGCTGGAACTCCACGGTTGCGAGATAGTCCGTGCCCTCGGGGAGTGTGGTCACTGCCGTGAGCTCAAAGCTTTGTGCAGATCCCAGTCTCTCAACATCCCCGGGGCCGACTTTTAGCAGCTGTGCGCTGTAGCCTGCGGGCGCAAGAAGCGGTCCCTGGGGATCGCTCATCCAGGGTGCGCGGAAGCTGCCGTCAGGAAAACTGATGGGATCCGGCGCGTCGCCGCGCATATCCCAGCTAACCCGCTGGAGCCCGGCGGTATTTTCGAGCCTGATACGGCGTACCGGACTGCCGTCGGCGTCACTGACCTCCACGTAGTAACGGGTCTCCCCCGCAGAAGCTTCATCACTGAGCGCATTCCAGCCTGGGAAGGGAATATCCTTACCCGCCGCGGCCCACTCTTTCTCTTTTTTACGCCGTTGTTCCTTGGGCGTTTGAGCGGGCTCGGATAAGTAGACACTGAACAAAGGCCCAAGCTCGGGGTTGGCGGTTTTATAGGCGGTGCTTCCCTGGCTGGGAATGCCTGCTGCCTGACCGGGTTTTGAAGCGAGATACCACCAGGCGTCGCGCACCGGGAACAAGCCATGCCCGGGAGCAGCATTACCCTCGGTTCTCAAATTTGCGGCAAGAGTGCGTAGTGGTCGGTAGTCATCGAGGATGTAGACTCCCCGCCCGAAGCTTGCGCCTACAAGGTCGTTATCGCGGCGCTGCAGCTTGAGATCTCTAAAGGGCACCGTCGGGACCCCCGCACTCAGTATCCGCCAGCGCTCACCACCATCGAGAGTAACGTAGAGCCCGTTCTCGGCAGCTAGAAACAGCAGCCCCGGTTCGATGTGATCCTGCTGGATGGCCCAGACAATGATGTCGCCCGGTAGGTCGCCGCTGATATCCCGCCAGCTTTTTCCGCCGTTGTTGGTAGCAAAGAGCAGTGGTCGGTAGTCGCCGGTTTTGTGATTGTCGGCCACCACGAAAGCGCCATTGTCAGCGTGCTGGGAGGCCTCGACGTCATTGATAAAGGCGCCGTCGGGCAGTGCTGAAGGCGTGGCGTCTTTCCAGTTATCACCGCCATCAGTAGTGCTGTGCACCAGACCGTCGTCGCTACCGGTCCACAGAACCTCCCCTTGCAGCGGCGACTGGGAGATTGCGGTGAGCGTGGCGTATCCGGACATGGCGTTTAAGTCCCAGAGCGCGTCGGTGCTGCGTACCCGCCCATCCACGGGCAGGGTGAAGCGGTTTTTACCGGAAGTTAGATCACCACTGATAGCGGTCCAGGAGTTGCCGCGGTCATCGCTTTGCCAGACCCGCTGGGAGCCAAAGAAAATCCTGCCCGCTTTGTGGGGGCTGACTTCCAGCGGTGAGTCCCAGTTCCAGCGTTCGGGGCTTTCGTCTGCCGCAGGCTGGGGGCGAATACTGATGTTCTCTTTGCTGGGCGCGTGGTGCCGGATCAGGTTGCCCTTCTGGCTCATTTGATAAAAGACATCATCATCAAAGAGATCAAAGGCTACCCCATAGCCATCGGCGCCGTAGGGCACGTACCAGTCCTGATTGCGAATGCCCTCGACATTGGTAGTTCGTGAGGGACCGTGGAGAGTGCCAAGATCCTGCGCGCCGACCAGTACGTTGTAATACGGGCTGTGATCACTGACGGCCACCTTGTAGAACTGGCTGATGGGCAGATTGGGAAAGTGCCGCCAGGTCGCACCGTCGTCAAAGCTCTCGTAGAGCCCGCCATCGGTGCCGGCAAGAAGATGCATCGGTGCTGCTGGATCTATCCAGAGGGCGTGATTATCGCTGTGCTTCGCGCGCCCGGTCCCCAATACGTTAAAGCTGTTTCCGCCATCGCTGGTGGTGTGAAGAAAAACGTCCATCTGATAGACGCGATCGGCATCCACCGGTGACGCTTCGATCTCCTGATAGTAATGCGGGCCGGTGCCGCCGGAGATGTACTCGTTTCTCCGCTCCCAGCTCTCGCCGCGATCATGGCTCACAAAAAATCCCTGCTCGCCATCATTAGCCTCGATGGTTGCGTAAACGCGATCCGGCGCTGCTGGTGTGACCGCAAGTCCGATTTTGCCGATCTCAAGGGTATCGTTTTCGCTGGGGAGTCCATTGGTGATTTCCCGCCAGGTGGCGCCGCCGTCGGTGGACTTCCAGAATCCGGAGCCGGGGCCGCCGGCGAGAAAGGACCAGACGGTACGTCGACGCTCGTAGGTGGCAGCGTAGATAACGGACGGATCTTCGGGATGAAACTCCAGATCCGTGGCGCCGGTTTTATCATCCACGCTAAGCACAGCCGACCAGCTCTCGCCGCCGTCGGTGCTGCGATACACCCCTCGCTCACCCCCGGAGGACCACAGCGGTCCTTCCGCTGCGACCAGTATGTGATCGGAATTTTTGGGGTCCACCAGAATGCGGCCGATGTGCTCGGACTTCTCAAGACCCATGGGTGTCCAGGTAGTGCCACCGTCCAGACTGCGATACACCCCGTCGCCCCAGCCCACGTGACGGCCACTGACGTTTTCGCCGGTGCCCACCCAGACAGTGCTGGGATTTTGAGGATCCAAAGTTACCTCGCCAATGGAATAGGATTTCTGGTCATCGAACACGGGATTCCAGGTGATGCCGGCGTTGCCGGTTTTCCAAACGCCGCCGGAGCCCACGGCGATATACCAGGTACTGGGAGATTCTGGATCCACTTCGATGTCAGCAATACGCCCGCCCATCATCGCCGGTCCGATGGACCGTAGCGTTAGGCCATCAATGACGACCTCAACGGGAGAGGCGTCCTCTGCAGCCAAAGTCTCCTGGCCCGCGCCAAGAAGCAGGAGGGGAAGCACAACGGCGGGAATACCAGAGTTGAAGGGCACTAAAGGGAAGCGTCGGATTTTTTCCATAACAGCAGGGACCTTGATCACAATTTGACGACGGATGATTTTGAAGCTTGACTGTACTGTGTCCCGGCGAGGGGGCCAACCATAGCAAAACGCCCGGTAGAGAGTGGCTAAGCACTCTTTACCGGGCGTTGGTTTGCGGTTGCTGACCTGGCGTCAGCTATAGCAACGATGGGCTAGTCGCTATCGGCGGCCAGCAGGCTGGCATTACCGCCCGCTGCGGTGGTGTCGACGCAGGTGTGACGCTCGTGAACGCAGTAGCTATCGAGGTCATCGCCGGTCACCAAGGGGGTTAGCGCGCCGTCGCGATTGGCCAGCGCCTGACGCGCTTCCCGCAAATCCGTTTCATCGCTCCACAGCGCAACCACGGCGATGTTGCTGAGGGTTTTCAGCGTATCGCGGGCAAGTTTGCCATCGATTCCCTGGGTGCTATCCACTCCCGGCGCGACCATCAGCGCGGGGCAACCCATACGTCGGGCGGTGCCCGCCTGCATCGCCGCTTCCTGGGCTGTGGGGCCCAGGCAGAGCACCAGGCCTCGCGGCCACAGCGCCAAGCGGTTTGCTTCTCCTGTAGGTCCGGGCATATCCCGTACCTCCAGGGGCTGCGCTTCGTGCCAGCCGAGGGCATCAATCGCAGATTGCACCGCTTCGGCATTGGCCATTGTCGTATCGCTGTCTTCGAGTTCCAGCTCCGGAGCGCCCAGGGGCTGCTGAAATCGTTGGACGTAGCGAGGACCCCCGGCCTTGGGTCCCGTGCCCGACAGGCCTTCGCCGCCAAAGGGTTGGGATTCCACCACAGCACCGATCTGGTTGCGGTTTACATAGAGGTTGCCGGCGTGGACTGCGGTGGAGATCTCTTTGACGCGCTCATCGATGCGGGTATGCAGGCCAAAAGTCAGCCCATAGCCGCTCCTGTTGATGTCATCGATGATCCTGTCGAAGTCCTCAGCGGCAAATTTAGCGATATGCAATACAGGGCCGAACACTTCGTTCTCGATATCAGCGATGCCCGATACTTCGACAACCGCCGGGCCGACAAAATAGCCATTGTCCGGCGCTTTTAGCTGCTTCAGGAGACGACCTTCATCTTTGGCGGCGTCTACGTAGGCCTGGATGGAAGCCTGCGCCTGGGGATTGATCACCGGCCCGATATCGGTAGCCAATGACCAGGGGTTGCCAAGGTCCAGCTCGTCCATAGCCCCAAAGAGCATCTCCAGAAGAACGTCTGCGACATCTTCCTGTATGTAGAGAAGCCGCAAAGCGGAGCAGCGTTGCCCTGCCGACTGGAAGGACGACGCGAGAGCGTCGCGGATGGCTTGCTCGGGTAACGCGGTGGAATCCACGATGCCGGCGTTGATTCCGCCGGTCTCTGCAATCAGTGGTGCCGATGGAGAGAGATTGGCAGCCATGGTTCGATTGATGGATTTGGCAGTCGCCGTAGATCCGGTGAAACACACGCCCGCCACATCCGCTGAGGAGGTAAGGGCGGTGCCGGCGGTAGCGCCGTCTCCCGGCAGGTATTGCAGCACATCGCGCGGTACCCCCGCAGCGTGCATGAGTCGCACCGCTGCGGCGGCAACCAACGGGGTGGATTCCGCCGATTTTGCGAGCACGGCGTTACCGGCCACAAGAGCGGCGGCAATCTGACCCGTGAAAATGGCGAGAGGAAAGTTCCAGGGTGAGATGCAGGTGATGATTCCCCGGGCGGGCTGAAGCGAGAGCTCCTCACCGCGATTGGCGTAATAGCGGAGAAAATCCACCGCCTCACGAAGCTCCGCTACCGCGTCCGGCGCACACTTACCGGCTTCTCGGGCCAGCAATGCCATGAGCTCGCCAGCGTTCAGCTCAAAAAGATCCGCCGCCCGACGCAGCGCAAAGGCGCGTTGCTGCGCGCCGGCGCTGTGCCAGTCCTGTGCAGAGGCCAGGGCGCTTTCACAATCGCTGATGGATGCGTCAAAACACTCCCCCACCACTTCCCGGGGGTTGCTTGGATTAGTGATGTCCCTGCCCACGCGCTCGTCCGAAGGCGCGATATCGCGAGCCAGTATGGGCTCCGCCTGCCAGCGGTGATTCAGGAAACGCTCCCTCGCCAGATCCAATTCCTGCACCACGTTGTCGTTGTTCAGGTCCCAGCCCCGGGCGGCTTTTCGCTCCGGCGCGTAAATGTCAGCGGGGTCGCACAGAGCCGCGGGACGGGCGGCCTGCAGCTTGTCCAGGTTGGCGAAGGGGTCCGATGCCAGCGACAGCGGTGTGTAGGCAGGGTCGACTACCTTGTGTACAAAAGACGAATTGGCACCGTTCTCCAGGAGTCGCCGCACGAGATAGGCCAGAAGATCCTTGTGAGGACCCACTGGTGCATAGATACGGCAATTGGCGCCATCTTCGATGAGCTGGTTGAACAGTGTTTCGCCCATACCGTGGAGGCGTTGAAACTCATAGTCCTTGCGCTCACCAGCAAGCTCCATAATGGTCGCGGCGGTCTGAGCGTTGTGGGTGGCGAACTGGGGGTAAATCCTGTCCGTCATGCTGAGCATCTTGGACGCACAGCATATGTACGACACGTCCGTCGCCGTGCGTCGGGTAAACACGGGATAATCCGTTACGCCCTCGACCTGGGCCTGTTTGATCTCTGAATCCCAGTAGGCACCCTTGACCAGGCGCACCATGATTTTTCTATCCAGCGTCGTGGCAAGCTGATGGAGCCAGTCGATGACAGGCCCGGCACGTTTTTGGTAAGCCTGCACGACCACGCCAAAGCCGTCCCATCCCGCCAGTTCCTCATCGGACAATGCGGCTTTAACAACGTGGAGGAAAGGCTCCAGACGCTGGGATTCCTCAGCGTCCACATTAAGTCCCAGATTCACCTCTTTCGCCAGGCGCGCGAGGGTATTGAGCCGGGGCGCCAGTTCCGTCAGCAGCCGGGCGCTCTTGGCGTACTCAAAGCGCGGGTGGAGCGCCGAGAGCTTGACCGAGATACCCGGTCGCTCGTGCATGGCATTGCCTTTGGCAGTTTTGCCAATGGCGCGGATGGCATCGGAGTAAGCTTCGAAATAAGCGTCGGCATCGGCCTGCGTCAGCGCTGCCTCGCCGAGCATGTCAAAGGAGTAGCGAAAACCGCGTCGGGTTTCACCCTCGGCACGCTTTAGTGCTTCCTGAATGGTCTGTCCCAGCACGAACTGGTTACCCATCTCACGCATGGCACGTTTTACGGCCATGCGGACCACAGGCTCGCCCAGGCGCTTGACCGTGCGGTTCAAGAGGCCCGAGACGCTGGCAGAGTTGTCGTCGTCCAGTACCCGGCCAGTCATCATCAGCGCCACTGTGGAGGCGTTCACCACCGCGGAACCTGACTTGCCGCTGTGCTCACTCCAGTCGTAGGGCGTGATCTTGTCTTCAATGAGCGTGTCGATGGTGCCGGGATCGGGGACTCGCAGGAGCGCCTCCGCCAGGCACATGAGCGCGATCCCCTCGTTGGTGGAGAGGCCGTATTCCGCCAGAAACATTTCCATGAGGCCGGGCTGACCGGCGCTGCGGATTCGCTCGATAAGATCCACCGCGCGAGCCTGAGCCCGCTGACGCAGATCCAGATCAATACCGACGCCCCCTACCAGGGCGGCGAGCACTTCCCGCTCGTCGGCAACGTGCAGTGCCCGGATCGACTCAAGCTCGTACTCATCACTTGCAGACATCGCGTGATCTTCCGGCGTAAAAACCTGCTCCATTCTCTGTTCCTTGTTTTAGTGAATCAAGCGCTACCGGAGGCGGGGGTGTCGCGCCCCGCCATGGTCAGGTCGATGGAGTCATGTCGTCGACCGATAGCGCGTTTGGGACGCTCGTCCAGCAGGCTCACGCTGGTTGCAGCGCCAATGCTGAGGATGAATCCCGGCACAATTTCGTAAAGATGCTCAGATAGTGTCTGACCACCGATTTCAATGGGGGCATAGATCCAGAAGAGCACTGTCACGGCGCCGACAGTCATTCCTGCCAGGGCGCCGTTACGAGTTAAGCGCTTCCAGAACAGACTGAGGAGAATAATCGGACCAAAGGCGGCGCCAAAGCCGGCCCAGGCGTTACTGACCAGAGACAGGATTGACGCAGACCGGTCGAAGGCAAGCATGATGGCGACGATGGACACCGCAAAGACGGAGATCCGTCCGATGAGCACCAGCTCTTTCTGACTGGCATCCCGACGCACGAAGGTTTTGTAAAAATCCTCGGTGAGTGAACTGGACGACACTAGGAGCTGCGAGGAGATAGTGCTCATGATGGCTGCCAGAATAGCGGCCAGCAGGAAGCCACCCACCAGGGGATGGAAGAGCACCTGTGACAGCAGGATAAATACGGTCTCCGGATCCTCAAGCACGGTTTTGGTGCCTGCGACGTAGGCGATGCCGGCAATACCGGTACCGACCGCCCCGAGCACGGTGACGAGCATCCAGCTCATGCCGATGTGCCTCGCGGTGGCGACATCCTTAAGCGTCCGGATCGCCATAAAGCGCACGATAATGTGTGGCTGACCGAAGTATCCCAGCCCCCAGGAGAGGCTAGAGATCAGGGCCAGTCCGGAGACGCCGGTGAACCAGGTAAGTAAGTTGGGATCAACGCCTCTCACTTCGCCGGCGGTAGCGTCGATGCCACCGAGTTGAAAGATCGCAACGACGGGCACCATGACCAGCGCGATGAACATGATGACGCCCTGGACGAAGTCCGTAAGACTCACGGCGAGAAACCCGCCAAACAGCGTATAAGCAACCACCACGCCTGCGGTGAGGAACAGCCCCAGCTCGTAGCTGAGACCAAAGGAGGATTCGAAGAGCTTGCCGCCGGCAACGACGCCCGAGGAGGTATAAAGGGTAAAAAAGATAACGATGACCAAAGAGGAAATGACCCGCAGGGCGTGGGAGCGGTCATCAAAACGTTTTTCAAAAAAATCGGGGATGGTGATGGCGTCGTCTGCCATCTCGGTGTACACGCGCAGCCGAGGCGCCACGAGCAGGTAGTTTAGATAAGCTCCGGCGACCAGCCCCACAGCGATCCATACCGCTGAGAAACCCGACAGATAAATAGCGCCGGGGAGGCCCATGAGCATCCAGCCGCTCATATCGGAGGCGCCCGCAGAGAGCGCACCCACAGCCGGATGAAGCTGCCGGCCTCCGAGCATGTACTCCGACACATCACTGGTGGAATTGCGGTAGGCGTATACGCCGATACCCATCATCAGCGCAAAGTAGCCCAGTAATGAAACTAAGGTGTAGACGGACATAGTATTAACTCCGTGTTTGACCGTTGCCTCGGACCTGGTATTTGAAGCTGGTGAGCTGCTCCAGACCCACGGGGCCGCGGGCGTGCATCTTGCCGGTGGCGATGCCTATTTCAGCTCCCATGCCGAACTCTCCCCCGTCAGAAAACTGCGTGGATGCGTTGTGCATGACAACCGCCGAATCGATAGCGTTGAGGAAATACTCAGCCGCAGGTGCTTCCTCTGTAAGGATCGCTTCGGTATGGCCTGAAGAATGGTGGTTGATGAAGTTGCAGGCCTCTTTGAGGTCAGCAACGACTTTGATGGACAGCACAGCGTCGAGGTATTCCTCGTCCCAATCGGACTCGATCGCCGGCTTCACGCGAGAGTCGCAGGACTGCGCCTTCTCATCGCCGCGAAGTTCGCAGCTCTCCAGGCCGTCGGCGAGAAGCGGGATAAACGTCTGTGCTATAGCATCGTCGATAACGAGGCTCTCAGTGGCACCGCAAATTCCGGTGCGGCGCAGCTTGGCGTTGCGAACAACATCGACAGCCTTCTTAAGGTCAGCGCCACTGTGCACGTAGCTGTGACAGTTGCCGTCGAGATGTAGCAGGGTGGGGACCCGGGCTTCGTCGCGTACCCGCTCTACGAGACTGCGCCCGCCGCGGGGTATCACCAGGTCAACGTGCTCTGCACAGCCCAGAAGTGCCCCAACGGCTGCCCGATCAGGGCTGTCGATGAGTTGCACGGCGTCTGCCGGCAGACCGGATGACTCCAATCCCTGGCGCATGGCACTCACGATGAGGCGTGTTGAATTCAGGCTCTCGGAACCGCCACGAAGAATGACGGCATTGCCTGACTTCAGACACAGCGCCCCTGCGTCAGCACCCACGTTTGGCCGCGATTCGTAGATCATGCCGATGACACCGATGGGTGTTGCTACGCGCTTGATACTGAGCCCATTGGGCCGCGTGGTGTCCATCAGTTCGCGGCCCACGGGATCCGGGAGTTCGGCAATCTCCTCCAGCGCTACTGCCATGGCTTCGATGCGCGCTTCGTTGAGGCGTAAACGGTCTATAAAGGAATCGGGACGGCCAGCATCCTGGGCGGTCTTTACGTCCTGATCATTGGCGACGACCAGTTCCGCTGCAATCTCCCGAAGCGCCATTGCAGCTGTTTGCAGCGCAGCGTTCTTCGTTGCGGTCGTTGCCTGCGCCAGCAGATGGGCAGCCTTGCTTGCCCGTGCCCCGAGATCAGCAATGTATTGCTGAGGGTCACCCGCCGCCACATCGGCGGTGTCTATGGTGCTACTGATATCCGTGGTCACGTTTTAAGTTCCTGTAGTTGTTAATGGTTGTTGATAGTTGTTAATGGTTTTTAACAGCCGTGAATGATTGATAGCGCTTACCTATCAGCGACTATTCATTGCTTAATCGTCGTTGCTCTCGGTCAGCCTTTACAGAACAGTATCAAAAGCATCAATTCACCGTCCGTCTACACCCTCGGCATCAAAGCCACTGCCGCTAATGAAACTTCCGCCGCAAGCAAAAACAATAAACCAAAAGCATCGGCACATCTGGCGACGCGCTGCTAGAGGTAACGGGGTGAATACTTTGAATTATAAATATTTTTGGCGTGCATAATCAATGCCTCGGTATTTTTGCCAAGACGATGTCCGCCCTAAAATACTGAAATTCCGGGTTTTATTGCGATTTTGTGACGAGGATTTGATGTTTTGGCAATTTTGCTGCTAGGTTGAGAGCCTAAAGTACTTTATAATTGAAACAATTCACGAGGCGGTGTGGGGAATCTCACACTGCTTTTTTATGGGTAACGTACTTCCACAGTCATACACAAATACGAGGATTGATAGCATGAATGCCTTAGAGACCGGTGCCGCAGGCTTCGGCCAAGCAATGACCGGTGATCAGCCAAGAATAGTAGTGAAGGTAGGCTCAAGCCTGCTGGCTAATACACCTGATTTGCGACCACGTTATGCATTCATGCATGGGCTGCTCAGTGATATCGCGAAACTGCGCGATCAGGGATTTGAAGTGGTGCTGGCCTCCTCAGGCTCCGTTGCCCTCGGTCTGAACGTTCTGGATTCCGATGGTGAAGAGGCGGGTATACAGGAGAAACAGGCGGCCGCCGCCTGTGGACAGCCCGTGCTGCTCAACGCCTACAAGCAGATAGCGCAGGAACACGGTTTTGACATAGCGCAGGTGCTGGTGACGCTGGAAGACCTTGAAGACAGCCGCCGTTTCCTGAATACCAAAAACACCGTGCACAAACTGCTTGAGCTTGGCGTGCTGCCCATCGTCAATGAAAACGACACGATCACAACAGAAGAGATTCGGGTGGGCGATAACGATCGCTTGGCGGCTAAAGTGGCACAAATGATACAGGCCCAGGATCTTGTCATTCTTACCAGCGTCGACGGTCTCTACGACCGGAATCCTGACGAAGAGGGAGCCGAGCTCATCACAACGGTAGACGATGTCAGTGAATACCTTGCGGTCACCAGTGGCACCAATACGCTGGGAACCGGTGGCATGTTTACGAAAATGCAGGCTGCCAACATGGCGCAGAATGCAGGCTGCGAGACCATCATCTCCCGAGGTATTATCGATGAGCCGATTTCCGCAGCGCTGGAGAACCGGCGGCCCCATACGCGCTGTATTGCGAAATCAACGCCTCAGTCCGCCTGGGCTGTGTGGCTCACGGACCGCTTGCAAATGGCCGGTAGCCTTGTGCTCACCCAGGAGGCAGCGGATGTGCTGGAGAGTGGCAAGGGCGGCATCGCCTGTACGGACGTGGTCTCCATCCATACGGCGTTCCAAAAAGCCGATGTGCTGCATATTTACGATGAGCGCGGTGTTGAGCGAGCGCGGGGATTGTCGAACTTTTCTTCTGATGAGGCGGCGCTGATAGCGCTCAATCCGGATCGGGAGATACGGGATCTCTTGGGATACAAAGCTGAAAAAACGCTGGTGAACCGCAAGAACCTCGTGATTCTCGAGGATCATCACCTTCCCTGGGATGAGCCCGACGAAAAGCTCCGCGTCATTGCAGCTTGAAACTCCCTTCGGAGTAGTCAGGAACCTGCTTAAAATGAGTTCCCGTTCACCCTGCCGCCCTGGCGGGGTGCACCACTTCCTGCTGCCGGATAAGCAGCGCGGCAACCAGTAGCACCAGCAACATTGCACAGCAAATTTGTGCGGCGGCGTTGTAGCTCCCCAGGTGGTCTACGCCCAGGCTGAAGGCGGCGGGTCCAATGGCGCTGGCAAACACCGATATGGACGCGTTAAAGCCGCTCACCGCGCCCAGGTGCAGGGGGCCGAAGAAGCGAATAAATGCAAGATTTGATACCACTCCCCACAGGCCGCCCCCGATCCCAAAGCCTGTAGCCAACACCCAATAACCCCATGGCTGGTCCAGCCTGATCAAGCCTACTGCCCCGATACACAAAGCTCCCAGCATGAGAACGAGAAAAGGTTTTAGTCGGTGACGATCAACAACGCTGCTGGCAATAAGGTTGCTGGCTGTGGAGAACACTGCCGCCGGTAGAAAATACCCGAAGGCGACGTCCGCGGAGAATCCGCTCTCGGCAAATACGGCGACCACGTGAAAGGTGAGCGCGGTGCCGAACAGCGCATGCATGCCCAGACTCAGGGAGTAGATCCAAAAAATGGGGCTGCGCCGTGCCTCGTCGATGGTCTTGGACGGAGCCTCCAGAGGCGTTGAATCTTTGTCACCGGGGTCGCCGCCATCTGCCTGAAGTCCGCAGGACGCGGGGTTGTCGCGAATGAAAATGAGCGCCAGCAATGCAAAGACCACGCCGACGGTAAGACCCATGAACCACAGCGCACCGCGCCAGCCAAAGCTGCTGATAAGAAAAGCGATGGCCAGCGGGGCGATGGCAAAGCCAAAGGATACAAAAACACTGCGGATGCCACTAACCAGTCCGCGGCGCTTTACAAACCACAGGAGCAACACGTTTCGGGAGCAGCTGGTCAGCACCCCCTGTCCAAAAAACCGCACTCCAAAGAATGCTGACAGCAGCAGGCAGAAGGTAATGGCGGTGGAGCCGCCCAGCAAACTGCTGAGCACGTCCACACCACTGATCACCAGAACCATAAAGCCCAGGGCAGCGGCGGATCCGGCAATCATGAGGCGACCACCATAGAGATCGTACCAGCGGCCGGCGCGGGTCAGGAACAGTGAGGAGGCGACGGTACCGATGAGGTAGGCCATGGATACCTGGGTTCGGCTCAGGCCCAGTTCCTCAATAAAGGTGTCGGTAAACACGGCCATACCCATGGTCTGGCCTGGAATACTGAATAAAAAACCCGCGGTCGAGAAAACCCAGACCACCCACCCATAGAAGATGGGCGAGCGCCGAGGATCAAAAGGCCAGGTAACAGGTATCACGGGTAGGCTCATGCAAAGCCTACCGATTATAGAGGCGCGGGGTCTACTCGCACACCTTTAATGCCCAGATAGAGGCTCAGCGACAGCAGGGCAACAAGATTACCCAGCATGAACGCAATCGTGATGCTGCCATGACCAAGGGCTGGAACAAAATCTCTTGCAACAATAACGGTCGAAACCAG
Source organism: Congregibacter sp. (assembly GCF_965660375.1). GTDB lineage: Bacteria > Pseudomonadota > Gammaproteobacteria > Pseudomonadales > Halieaceae > Congregibacter. The sequence goes on from NZ_CBFHZO010000125.1 coordinate 19,866, forward strand.
GAGCGAAGCAAACACGCCCCAGCCGGAGATCAACCGGGGAATCAGGCCCGAGCGCAAAAACAGGAAGAAGAAGCCACCCTGGGCGACGCAGGAGATCACGAGGCTCAGGTGAAACGACGTGTAATCAGAGGTGGCCTGCATGCCGGCGAGCATAAGACGCTGTGCGTTATCGGTAATGGATTGGTAGGCGGTTGCGCTGCTGATCTCCGCCACATTCATGGCAAACACCGCGCCGAGCAGCGATAACACCGCCCCCGTTAGACTCAGAGTCAGACAAAGAGCGGCAAATAGTTGCCCGTGACGCCGCAGTAGCATAAAGAGTCCGATGTTCACCAGGGCAGCCAGGGCGAAACCCAAGCAGGCCAGATAGGCTTTGGCCCTCAGACGAATCTCCGCATCGAGCATGTTGCGTGCGGTGCTTTCCACATCCGCTGATAAATTGATGTCGATGCCCTTGGCCACGAGCACCGACGTCAGGATACCCAGTGCAATGAGTGCCAACTGTGACCACCCCACCGTGCGGGCGATCGGTATCAGCTGAGAAGTATCATGGGCCAAGGGGTTCACCCTGAACGTTTGTGGAGGTGATGTGTCATCACTAGCGGGGCGCGTTCTCAATATCCTGGCGTACGGTTTTTCCTGCAAGCCAGTAATGCACTGCGGACCAGGTCATTACCGGCGGCAGGGCATACAACATGGCATAGCGCAGGGATTCGGTGCCGAGACTCGGTGCCAGGTAATCGCTGAGCACACCCACTACCCAGGGGCCTGCACCCAGGCCGATGATATTCAGGATGAGGAAGAGTACGGCAGAGGCGGTAGCGCGCATGCGCGGACCGACGATCGCGTGGGTGGTAGCAATGGTATTACCCAGGTATACCTGAAACAGCAGGCCCGGAATGATTGAAAGTGATAAGGCCATGTACGGATTGTCTACCAGATAAATGCTGATCATGAAGGGCACGATTAAAAAGCCACAGATGCTCGGTAGCCAGGCGTACCAGCGTTTGTCGGTTCTCGCCATGCGGTCGGCGAGGTAGCCGCCAAAGAACACGCCGATGGCGCCGCCCACACCGATAATCATGGAGAGCCAGGTGCCAAGCTCCCCGGTGGACATATTGTGAGTGCGGATCATAAAGGACGCGGTCCAGTTAGCCGTCGCATAGCCACAAAAGGCGTTCAGTCCGGCGCCCAGGGCGATGTGTTTGAAGGTCGGACGGCTCCACAGTACACGCAGCACTTCGCCAAAGGGAACCGCTTCCTTGGAGCTGGGGGCGCCGTCATGAAGGCCGCGGATAGGCTCCTTGAGGGTAAAGCGAAGAACAAACGCCAGAATGACGCCGGGCACGCCCACCACCATAAAGGCCGTACGCCAGCCAAAGAACTCGTTGAGCCAGCCCCCGGCCAAAAAGCCAAAGAGGATGCCGATGCTCACACCCATGGAGTAAAAGCCAATGGCCGTGGCACGACTTTCGGCGGGAAAAATGTCCGAGATAATAGAGTGGGAAGGGGGGCTGCCCCCCGCTTCGCCCACGCCCACACCAATACGCGCCATGAGCAGGTGCGCATAGTTTTGAACGAAACCGCTGAGCGCGGTCATGAAACTCCAGATGAACAAGGACAGGGACACAATGTTGCGGCGGTTGCCGCGATCAGCCCAGCGCGCGATGGGAATGCCTGCGGTGACGTAGAAAATCGCAAAAGCAAAGCCCGTGAGGAGCCCCAGCTGACTGTCAGACAGACTCAGGTCAGCTTTGATGGACTCCTGGAGGATTGCCAGGAGCTGGCGGTCAATAAAATTAAAGCTATAAACGATCGTCAAGAGACACAAGGCATACCAGCTGGCGGCCTTGGTGCTATAGGGATTATCCGGGTGATCCTGGGGCTTGCCTGCTTCGGTTTCAGCGTCGTTCACATGAATACCTTGTTATCTTTTTTAGGAATGCCCCGAGGTTACACAATTTGCCTCCCGCGCTCACGATCTTTTGTCGTGCTCAGTAGGCCCCATTACTCGGACCGAAGATGCTCGTCAAAGAAGCGGGCCCGCATGGTGTTCAGATGAAGCTCTGTGCCTTCTCCCTCGCTGTCCACAACCGCGTGGGTTCGGTTGGGGTAGGCCATAAACCGGAACGGCTTATTCAGCCTGACCAGCTCGTTGATGAGTCGCTCGCTGCTCTGATAGTGCACGTTGTCATCCCCGGTGCCGTGCACCAGTAACAGCTCACCCTCGAGGTTTTTAGCGTGGGTGATAGGAGAGGCTTCAGCGTAA
>NZ_CBFHZO010000126.1:0-60189 GCF_965660375.1 Congregibacter sp.
TGATCAGCTCATCCACAACACCGGGATCCGCAAGGGTCGACGTGTCCCCGAGACTGTCCAGCTCATTCTCCGCGATCTTGCGCAGGATACGGCGCATGATTTTGCCGGAGCGGGTTTTGGGGAGCCCTGGAGCCCATTGAATAACGTCAGGTTTGGCGATGGGGCCGATTTCTTCAACGCAGAGCTGCACGAGTTCGGCCTTCAACGTGTCGTCGGGTTCCACGCCCTCCATGGGTGTCACGTAGCAGTAGATACCCTGGCCCTTTATGTCGTGGGGAAAGCCCACCACCGCCGCCTCGGCAATGCTGTCGTGGAGGACCACAGCACTCTCAACCTCCGCTGTGCCCATGCGGTGGCCGGAGACATTGAGCACGTCGTCTACGCGGCCGGTAATCCAGTAATAGCCATCCTCATCGCGGGTGGCGCCATCACCGGTGAAATAGTACCCGGGGTAGTTTGAGAAGTAGGTATCCACCATACGCTGGTGGTCGCCGTAGACCGAGCGTATCTGACTGGGCCAGGAAGACTTGATGGCCAGGTAGCCGGAGCCAGCGCCTTCTACCTCGCTGCCATCCTCTGCGAGTAACACAGGCTCAACGCCAAAAAATGGCACCGATGCGGCGCCGCCTTTCATGGGCGTGGCACCCGGCAGGGGACTGATCATATGAGCCCCGGTCTCCGTCTGCCACCAGGTGTCCACGATAGGGCAGCGTTCTTCCCCCACAATATGGAAATACCACTCCCAGGCTTCGGGGTTGATGGGTTCTCCCACCGTGCCAAGAATACGCAGACTGCTCCGTGATGATCGCGTGACAAAGGCATCGCCTTTGCCCTGAAGCGCGCGGATTGCCGTGGGCGCGGTATAAAAAATCGATACCTGATGTTTATCCACAACATCCCAGCAGCGCCCCGCGTCGGGGTAGGTCGGTACACCTTCAAACATCAGCGTCGTGGCGCCATTGGCCAGGGGGCCGTAGACAATGTAGGAGTGCCCGGTGACCCAGCCCACGTCTGCGGTGCACCAATAAACCTCGCCTTCGCGGTAATCGAATACGTATTTAAAACTCATGCTTGCTTGAAGAAGGTAGCCCGCGGTGGTGTGGAGCACGCCTTTTGGTTTGCCCGTGGATCCGGAGGTGTAAAGTATGAACAGTGGATCTTCTGAATCCATGGATTCAGGTTCGCAGTCATTGCTTTGCTGGGCGGTGATGTCGTCGTAATACACATCGCGGCCCTCTTCCATATACACCTTTGCTCCCGTGCGCCGCACGACGATGCAGGTGCTCACGCTGGGGCAGTCTGCGAGGCTTTTATCGACGTTGGTCTTCAGGGGCACGGCTTTCCCGCCGCGGAGTCCCTCGTCACTGGTGATAACTGCTGCGCATTCAGCGGACTGAATGCGGTCTTTCAATGCCTCGGGGGAAAAGCCGCCGAAGACTATGGTGTGTACAGCTCCGATGCGAGTGCAGGCCAGCATCGCGATAGCAGCTTCGGGCACCATAGGCATATAAAGGCACACCCGGTCACCCTTGCCGACGCCGCGGGCACGGAGCGCATTGCCCAGACGACAGACTTCGTCTTTGAGCTCGGCGTAGCTAATCGCCCGGCTTTCTTCCGGATTATCACCTTCCCAGATAATTGCCGTTTGATCGGCGCGCTCGGGAAGATGCCGATCGATGCAGTTCACGCTGACATTGAGTTTTCCGCCGGCGAACCAGCTCGCGTCGCCATTTACAAAGTCGAAGGAACACACGGAGTCCCAGGGTTTATCCCAGGTCAGGAACTCTGTCGCCATATCGGCAAAGAAGCCGTCGCGATCGTTCAGGGAGCGCTCGTACATGGCCTTATAGTCTTCGGGCTTGATGTGCGCGTCCTCAAAACCCGCGGGAATGGGATGCGTCGGGAAGTGGTGAGACATGGTGGGTCCCTCTCTATCATTATTCGCTGTGTTGACTGAGCAAACGATTCTAGACGCACAGGGCAGCGAGGCAAGCCTACGTTAGTCTAAGTCGGGCGGTGGCGCTGTACGGAGCGCAGAAAAGTACGTCGGCGCTTCCGCGGGTTCGGGACAAAGGGGGATTCGATTGCCCGTGAGCGTCAGGGCGTCGCGAGCATACCCCAGTCTGATGCCGGATTTAAGGTCAGTCGCACATTGTCGATGAGCCGCGTGCCTCCAAGGCGGGCAGCGACGAGGATCGCAATTTCTTCGGTGTTTTCCCCGACGGCCTGGAGGGTACGGGCGTCGCGGATCGCGAAATAATCCGGGGCAAAACCGGCTTGAAGCAGTTGCATGCGCGCGTGGGATTCGATTTGGAGGAAATTGTCGAAGCCGCAGGCAATGGCATCCCGGCAGTCCAAAAGCGTTTTGTGCAGCAAGGGGGCAATATCGCGCTGGGCGAGGCTGAGATAATGGTTGCGGGAGCTCAGAGCGAGCCCGTCATCAGCGCGCACGGTAGGCACCCCTACGATATCGACGGGCATGCACAGGTCTTCCACCATTTTGCGGATGATGGACAGCTGCTGAAAGTCCTTTTCTCCGAAGAGAGCAACATTAGGTTGCACCATATTGAAGAGCTTGCAGACCACGGTGGCAACGCCATCGAAGTGTCCCGGTCGGTTACTGCCGCAGAGGGTCTCTGAAAGATCCGGGACCCGGACCACAGTCTGTGCGCTCAGGCCATCGGGGTAGATATCATCCTCTGAGGGAACGAAGAGGTAGTTGGCCCCCTCGGCAAACAGCTTTTCACGGTCCGCGCTCAGTGTGCGGGGGTAGGCATCAAGGTCTTCATTGGCGCCGAACTGCATGGGATTGACAAATATGCTGACCACCACGATGTCGCCGAGCAGCTTTGCGCGGCGCACCAGTTCCAGGTGTCCCTCATGAAGATTGCCCATGGTGGGTACAAAGGCAATGCTTTCCCGGGCAAGTCGATGCCGTTGCAGTGCATGCTGCAATCCTGTCTTGCTGTCTATTACCAGCATTTTGTTACCAGCATTCTTTCTACTAGCATCGTGCTACCCCACTTGCGGTCAGGGTGGGCCGTTGGAGCGCCGTCAATTACCAAGAGTCGCTCCATGCCCGGGTTGTGGCGGGTTTTCCCGCTCAGGGCGGACGAGTATGCAGCTTTAGCGGGGGGTGGGCAAGCGTGCGGTGGCGCTGTTGTGATGGCTCTTTTGTTACCAAAAGAAGCGAAATGTGTAACCTATGGTTATGTTGACCGGACTTTCGCCGATGCGAGGAGCCATGCGAGGACCGACCTGGCAAGAGACGCTACTTATAACTGTGCGCTTCCCGGGGGTAGCTGCCGTCTTTGACAGATGTCACGAACGCCTTTAGTGCGTCTTGAACGCTGTCGGCGCCCGCCATGAAGTTTTCCACAAAGCGGGGCTGATGATCTGAAAGGCCCAGCAAATCATGCATTACCAGAACCTGGGCATCGGTTCCCGCACCGGCGCCAATACCGATTACCGGTATGTCCAGCTTCGCCGAGATGTCGCTCGCCAGCTCCGCGGGAATGCACTCAAGTACCAGCAGGCTGGCACCGGCGTCCTGAATTTCCACCGCATCCGCAAGAATTGATTTAGCTTCCTTTGGCGTTCGCCCCTGCACACGATAGCCGCCAAAGGCATTGACCGACTGGGGCGTTAGACCCAGGTGGGCGCACACCGGGATACCTCGCTCCACAAGGGCGCTGATGGTATCGCTCAGCCAGACACCACCTTCCATCTTCACCATCTGTGCCCCAGCCTGCATGAGTCGCGTGGCGTTGGTCATGGCTTCGGTGCTGTTGCTGTAGGTCATAAAAGGCAGGTCGGCGATGACCAGTGAGTGGGGGGCCGCCCGGTTTACAGAGCGTGTGTGGTACTCCATGTCCTGGATGGTCACGGGAATTGTACTGTCGTGCCCCTGAAGCACCATGCCCAGGGAGTCTCCCACCAGGATCGTCTCTGCTCCGGCTTCACTGACGAGACGCGCGAAGGTGGCATCGTACGCTGTGATACACACAAATTTCTCGCCCGCGGCCTTCATCTTGTCGAGAGTGCTGATGGTTACTTTAGCCATAAACTACAAATTTGCTCCGAAACTGGAAGCCCGTAAGTCACAAGCGCCTGCGGCTATCCGAAAAGCGCCTGAGGCTAGCGTTAGCCAAAGAACGTCGGGTTGAAATAATGGCGACCGCTGCGAATATCCAGCAAATAATCCACCAGTTGCAGATAGTCACTGTCGCCCTGCGCAAGATCAATCATGCTCGCATTGACGATAAGCAGAGGCGCGCCATCGTAGTACAGAAAAAATTCGCTGTACACTTCGTTTAACTGCTCCAGATAGCGCCCATCGATGCTTCTTTCGTGCCCTATTCCCCGGCTTTCGATCCGTTCGAGAAGTACGTCCGTGGGCGCCTGGAGATAGATAACCAGGTCGGGCCGGGGGGCATCAATGGTGAGTTTCTGATACACCTTTTCATAGAGCTCAAACTCGTCGCTATCGAGGTTGATGCGGGCAAATAGCGGATCTTTCTCTATAAGAAAGTCGGCCACGCGCACCGGCGAAAACAGCTCTGACTGCCGCAGCTCCTGTATTTTTTGTGCGCGCTGAAACAAGAAAAACAGCTGCGTTGCGAGCGCGGCTTCACTCCGATTGCGATAAAAGCGTTCCAGAAATGGGTTTTGCTCCGCGTCTTCCAGCAGGGTTTCGTGGTTGAAGGTTTCTGCCAGGCGCCTTGTGAGGGTGGTTTTCCCCACGCCAATGGGGCCTTCCACTGCGATATAGGCGGGTGGTTTGCGACCCCGCAGATCCGGCGTAGTCATGCGCTCATGGCCTCGGACTCCGGCAGCGACCACCCGAGGCTGCTATCCGATAAGTCGCTATCCGGGCAGGCCTTCAGGCGCTGGGCGAGCGTGGACCCGTCCTGCAGCTGCCATTGCTCACCCACGATGTCGGCCAGAGGGCGAAGCACAAAATTGCGGTCAATGAGTCCTGGGTGCGGTAGGGTCAGACGCTCGCTCTGCAGGGTGACCGTGTCGTAGATCAACAGATCCAGGTCCAGCGTTCTTGGTCCCCAGTGCTCCTTGCGCACTCTGCCCGCCTTTTTTTCCAGAAACTGCAGGGTGTCGAGAAGCGCGAGGGGCTCCAGCGCCGTGTCCACGGCGATGACCGCATTAAGGTAGTCGGGTTGGTTCTGAGGCCCCATGGGCGCTGAGCGGTAGATCGAGGACCGGCCAGTAACTGTTGTGGCACTCAGTCGTTCGATGTCCTGTGCAGCCTGGATCAGAGCCCGATGGCTATCGCCTAGATTGGCGCCCAGCCCGACGAAGCACGCTGTCACGCGGGAGGCGCCGGACGTCTGCGCCCGCCCCGGCGACGGCGGCGCGGGGGGCGGCGATCTTCGGGAGAGTCCACTATCTCGATGGGGCCGTGCTCCTCCTGAAGGCGGGTCCAGGTTGCCCCGAGCCCGGAGCAGTCTTCACCGGCTTGCTCCCGCAGCAACAGAAAGTCGTAGGCAGCCCGAAAACGGCGCTTGCTCATGAGCTCCATCGCCCGCTTGCCCTCGGTGCGGGGCAGACGGAGCTGCATCTCCCATATCTCCCGCATGGGCATGCTGAATCTGCGGGGAATCGCGATACGCTGGCAGGCCTGGGCCACAATCTCCTGTCCCGCACTGTGCATTGCCGGCACCGGCTTTTCTCCCTGGTTTTCCAGCTGCTGCCGGCGCTCACAGACCGCGGGCCACAGCACAGCGGCGAGAATGAAGGCGGGAGTCACCGGTTTGTCCTGGCGAATACGCTGGTCCGTGTTGCCCATGGCGGCATCGAGGAGGCGGTCGTAGAAGGGGTCGCTGTCAGCCAGGCGGGCACTGTCGGGAAAAAGGTGCTCGAAGCAGCGGTACTCCCGCAGTAGCCGCAGGGTTGCCTGGGCGTTGCCGGTGAGAAACAGCTTGCCGAATTCGTCGAAGAGTCGCGCGGGTGGTATGTCGTCCAGCAGGGCGGCGAGCCTCGGAATGGCTGCGCCACTGGACTTTTCCACCTTGAAATCCAGCTTTGCGGCGAAGCGCAGGCAGCGCAACATGCGCACCGGGTCTTCCCGGTAGCGTGTTGCAGGATCACCGATAACCCGCACCTGCCGTGCTTCCAGGTCATCCAGGCCGCCTACCTGGTCGAAGACCTCAAAGCTACCGCTGTCGTAGTAGAGAGCGTTTACCGTCAGATCCCGGCGAACCGCGTCTTCTTCAAGGGTGCCAAACACGTTATCCCGCAGAAGCAGGCCCCGGGAGGAGCGCTTGGCGCCGGTAATTGCCTCGGTGTCATCATGATGGCCGCGGAAAGTCGTTACTTCGATAACTTCCCGACCAAATCTGACGTGCACAATGCGAAAGCGCCGGCCGATGATGCGGGAGTTGCCAAAGAGTGCGTGAACTTCCTCCGGCGTGGCATCGGTGGCGATATCGAAGTCTTTGGGGTGCCCCCCCAGCAGCAGATCTCGAACCGCGCCGCCTACCAAATACGCCTGGTGCTCGCGATCCCGCAGCCGTGCCATGACTTTTAAGGCGCCGGGACTGATGTCCTTGCGTGAGACGCAGTGTTTCTCTCTGGGTATGACTTTCAAGCGCTGATGTCTTCTCTTCGTATCGCCAATTATGCAAGGTAAAGGCGTAAAAGCCTGTGCCGGGAGCCTGTAAAAGCACTACCTCAAATAAAGGGATTGCAATGTGCGTTCAGGGCCTTTTTTTGTTGCGGGCATGGTAGCACAGGGTGTCCCAAAGTCAGGTTTGGGGGAGATTTTTGGGGATCTCTGCCTGGGCAGGTCTGTGGGGGCTGATGCTTTGCTGCGAAGGCGCTGTGATCTTTCTTTGGGGAGGCCCGGGGAGGTTTCTTTACAAGTCGCGCAAAACGAACGAGGGGGAAGTTAAAAACTTCCCCCTTCCAGGTTCACTAAACCAATTATTATTATTGCGGTGCGCATTATTATTATTTTTGTGCAACAAGTAAAAAGCATGCTTTGTGCCATCCATTTTTTTTTCTTTATATTCAGTAGCTTAGGTTTTTTCTATGCGGGGCTGAGAGAGCTTTTTTACCCGATTTGTTACTAATATCTACTGTTACCGCGGGTATCAATGGAGGAGGGTAACGCTCAGCCCGCTGCTTTTCGGGGACGGTTCCCGCCAGATTTTTTTCGTGGTATCTCAAAACGTTGCCGGCGCTCCCAAAGACACTTGCGGCTGATGCCCAGTTTCTGGGCAAGCTCTGTTTCGCTCATGGAGTCCTGGTGCTCGATCACAAACCGTTGAAAGTAGTCTTCCAGCGACAGGTCTTCCACGGGATCACTGTTGCGGGGTTGCCGTTTATTGGTGCCGCTGGCCACCCTGTCGCCGCGCAGGCGGTTAATATTGACCAGTTCAAGGTCAATACCCAGGGCTTCGTTATCGATCTCTGAGCCGTCCGTAAGGATGACTGCCCGCTCGATCGCGTGCTCCATCTCCCGGACATTACCCGGCCATTGGTAGGTAGTTATCGCCTGTATGGCACGGGGTGATAACGTCATGGTGGCGCGGTTGGCCCGGACCGCCTGTTTGTCCAGAAGCCGCTCGGCGAGAAACAGGATGTCCTTTCCCCGTTCTCTTAGCGGCGGAAGCTTCAGTCGCAATACGTTGATGCGATAAAAAAGATCCTGCCGGAAGCTGCCCTCGGAGGCGAGCGTTTGCAGGTCTCGGTGGGTGGCGCAGATAAGACGCACATTCACTTTGCGCGAGTGCACGGAGCCGATGCGTCGTATTTCTCCTTCCTGAATAAAGCGCAGAAGCCTCGCCTGGGCTTCCATGGGCAGTTCGCCAATTTCGTCGAGGAAAAGGGTGCCACCGTCCGCCGCTTCTATGAGCCCCATGCGATTGGTGTTGGCGCCGGTGAAGGCACCTTTCTCATAGCCGAAGAGCTCGGATTCGATCAGTGTCTCGGGAATGGCGGCGCAGTTGACGGAAATGAGGGTTTGCTCAGCGCGCTTGCTTTGGGCATGGATCTCGCGGGCGACAAGCTCCTTACCGGTTCCCGTTTCTCCAAGCACAAGAACCGTGGAGTCCGTAGGTGCGAACTTCCCCACGTGCTCGGCAAGCGCCTGCATGGCATCGCATTCACCAATGATCATCGCCACGCCATTGTCCTGGGCGCCCGGTGACTGAGTCGCGTCGGCTTTTTCCGCTTTGGGTGTTTTTTTTCCTTTGGGAGTTTTGTGCTGCGCGTGCTTATCGATAACGCGCTGTACCGCTTGCAGCATGTCCGCGTGGTCAAAGGGTTTGGCGATGTAATCCACAGCGCCCATCCGCATGGAATCCACAGCGGAACGGAGACTCGCATAACTGGTCATGATCAACACGGGAGTCGATCCAGCGAGGGCAATGAGATCGGTACCGGGGGAGCCGGGGAGCCGCAGATCACTGATGATCAGGTCGTAACTGGCGAGGGTGTAGTCGCTTTGCGCCTCAGCCACAGATCCTGCTTCATCTAACGTGTAGCCGTGCCTCTCCAGCAATCGGCGTAACGCCGCGCGGATGACTGACTCGTCTTCGACGATCAGTATCTTTTGCATCAATCGGGGACCCTTCTTTGCGCTGCACCGCATTCTAGCACTCTCAGCGAGTCTGTCTTTGGTCCCATGGGTTCCTCAGGCAAACGCCTGATTGTATTCAGCAGAGAACAGTACGACGCGGGCTCTGACGCCCCGTCCCGGGGTAACCGGTGACGGGCTCGCGAGACTGACGCTACCCCCCATGTCCTCCAGCATCCGTCTCACCAGAGCGAGACCCAGCCCGGTGCCCTCGCCCACGTCCTTGGTGGTGTAGAAAGGCTCGAAAACCTGAGAAATCACCTCCGCGGCAATGGCCGGACCGGGGTTGTCAATGATAATGGTCGTGGTGTCTCCGTCCTGCCGCGCCTCGATGAGCACAGGCCCTTCGTCGGTGGCGGCACTGCGGGCGTTATCCAGAAGATTCAAAAAAACCTGCAGTAATAGCTGGCTGTCGCCGCGAACCAAGAGCTCGCGGTCCGTGTTGTTGATGAACTCCCCCCGGGGCACGTCCATATCCAGATTCAGAAGATGGGCTGCTTCGTCGATGCAGTCAGCTAGGTTGCAGGGCACGGAATCAGCTTCGCGGACGCCGCTTCCGGGGTGCGATAGCTGCATGAGCGCATTAACGGTGCGGGAAATCCGGTCTGTTTGTTTGAGGATTTCCAGGGTGCCGGTTTCCAACTCCACGGCGTCGGCACTGTCAGCAAGATTCTGCGCGATACAGGCGATGCCGGTTACGGGGTTGCCAATTTCATGGGCGACGCCGGCGGCGAGACGTCCGATGGATGCCAGGCGCTCGTTGTGCAGCAGTTCATCCTGAAGTCGCTGATAGTCGGTAATGTTTTCTACAAGGATCTGCCGCCGTCTGCCGGGAAGTTGCAGGGCGCTACTGTGAACAATGACCCAGCGTTCTCCTCCGTTGTCGTCGTAGCCCAGAGATTGTTTGATGACCGTGCCTTCAGGGTCTACGAGGGCGGCGCTTAGCCCCTCAGGCCATGGATCGGGCAGACTGGCAATTTTTTCTCCGATCGCCTCTTCGGCGCTGATGCCGCTGAGGCTCGACATCTGGCGATTCCAGCGCAGAACGCGGTTATCACCATTGACGACGCAGAGCCCCGTGGGCAGCTCTTCAAAGGTTTGTTGATATTCCCGGCGCTGGCGGTAAAGCAGCACTAGCGTAATGAGCAGTGCGAGCGCGGGTATCGCAAAATAGAGAAAATCCATGAGTGCAGGCAAAAGCGGTGGCAGCGTTCGCTGAAGGCTCGTCAGTGAGAGACAGGGTCGCTTATGCTACGGGCATGCCGTTTAGGGGTAAACCAGAAGTTTGCTGGAGGCTGTTGCCAGGGCTTCCCGGTTCCAGACGGCCGCTGCCTGTGCAAGGAGCTCTTCCGCTGTGGCAGCGGGGCTTTCGGCGCTGGCCTGACCAAGGAGTCGCAAGGCATCACGGAGGTTGCCCAGCGCCTGTTTATCGTCGAGCGCCGGCGCCCCCGCCTGCTTGCTGAGCTTCGTGCCCCGGTTGTCACAGACCACGGGGAGATGGGCATGACTCGGTGGTGGGCTCGCCAGCAGTGCCAGCAGTTCAATCTGTGCAAAGGTCTGGCCAAGGAGGTCTGCGCCGCGGACCACGTGGGTAATACCTTGCCAGGCATCATCAACCACCACCGCCAGGGCATAGGCGTAGAGACCATCTTTACGGCGGAGTACTAAATCGCCGGGTTCCATCGTGGGAGCCTGAATGCCAAGAATCTGGTCATCAAATCCGATGTTTTCATCAAGCTGGATGCGTAGCGCGGTAGTGTCTTCCGGCGTTGGGCTACAGCGCCTGAGGCAGTTTCCCCCCGGGCCGAGAATTGCCCGGGTGCAGGAGCAGCTAAAAAGTCTGCCGCTGGCCTTCAGGCTTTTGAGGGCTTCGGCGTAAGCATCCAGACGCGTGGACTGAAACAGTACGTCCTCATCCCAATACAGACCGTGGGCTTCCAGAGATCGCAGAATGCTGTCGGACGCTCCCGGGACTTCCCGGGGAGGATCGATGTCTTCAACGCGCAGGAGCCAGATGCCGGACACCGATCGCGCATCGAGATAACTGGCGACGGCAGTGAGCAGCGAGCCCATATGGAGGGGGCCCGTAGGGGAGGGGGCGAAGCGGCCCCGGTATTGAGGCTTGGCAGCCATCAACCGGGACCTTGCGTGGGGCTTAGCCCAGTTCCTGCCGTTCTTTGATCTCGTCGAGGGTTTTGCAATCGATGCACAGGGACGCGGTGGGGCGCGCTTCCAGTCGCTTGATACCGATATCGACGCCACAGGCGTCACAGAAGCCATAATCGTCCTGTTCGATACGCTCGATGGTTGAATCGATTTTCTTGATTAATTTGCGCTCACGGTCGCGGGTTCGCAGTTCGAGGCTGAACTCCTCCTCCTGTGTGGCGCGATCGGCAGGGTCCGGGAAGTTGGCCGCTTCGTCCTTCATATGGGTAACGGTGCGGTCCACTTCTTCCATGAGCTCCGCTTTCCAGCGCTTGAGGATGAGCTTGAAGTGCTCGCGCTGCGGCTCATTCATGTACTCTTCGCCGCGCTTGGGCTTATAGGGCTCAAAATTGCGGAATTCCACGCCGCCAGACGCTTTTTTTCTTGAGCCGGCGCGGGAGCTGGTTTTCTTCGCGGGCGCTGCCTTGGCTTTGGTCGCAGCCTTTTTCTTGGGAGCGGCTTTAGTCGCAGCTTGAGTCGCGGCTTTGCTGGCAGTTTTAGCGCTGACGGCCTCTTTCTTTGGCGCGGCTTTTTTCGCTGCTTTGCTTTTTGCTTTCGGTGCTGCTTTAGGTGCTGCTTTTGTCGGCATAGTGGTGTTCCAACTATCTTACTCTGACTGCCGCGCGGGTTATTTCCGCAGGGCGCATTTCGAAGCGCCGAGAAGCTACCAGAATTGCGCCCTGCACACCAGAAAAAAACGCCCTTGACGAATCATTATTCGCCCGCAGCTCAATCGAGATAAATTTGTCCGGCGGCGATGGTAAAACCGACCGGGGTCAGGGACTCCCCCATGCACGGGCCGGCCACGCATTCTCCGGTCTCTGCGAGAAACTCCGCACCATGGCGCTGACAGTGAATAAGATCTCCGCTGTCATCGCTTAGCGACCCGCCCAGGGGGGCCAGGGTCTCGCGGGTATGGGGGCAAATGTTTTCAAAGAGAAAAAACTCATCCCGGCGTTTCACCAGTATCAGCGATCGCCCCTCCAGCGTTACACTTTGGCTGCTGTTATCCGCCATTTCTAGAACCGGAGAAATCGTTTCGGAGTCGTTCATGGTCCAGGAGTCTTCTTATCAACGTCGGGACGGCGCAGTAAGCCATCGGTCCCAAAGTAAAGGCAAGCTTATGCCCGGAGATGGTCTTTGAGCCTGTCGGTTTTTCAACGCCAGCTGTTGGGTCTTGATGAGAACGCATTACTTGCGCGTGGACGACACAAGCTGCAACCCGCCGTCTGGAACGCCTGGACGTATCTTAGCCTGGCTGCCGAAAAAGAGGGCTACAAGCTGCAGATTGCCAGCGCCTACCGTTCCTATGAAAGGCAGCTATCGATCTGGAACGGCAAATTGTCCGGCGAGCGCCCCGTCCTGGATGACAATGATCATACAATTGATATCAGAGATCTGAGCGACGCTGAGTGTATTCGCTGCGTGCTGCGTTTTTCTGCGATGCCCGGCGGCAGTCGCCATCACTGGGGTACGGATCTTGATGTGTACGATGCCGCGGCGGTGGCCGACGATTACCGCGTTCAGTTGAGTGCCGCCGAGGTAGACGCAGCGGGCCCCTTCGGCGCAATGCACGCCTGGCTGGATCAACGCATTGCCCGGGGCGAAAGCTTTGGATTTTACCGGCCTTACGATCGGGATCGTGGCGGTGTGGCCGCCGAGCGCTGGCATTTGAGCTACGCGCCGCTGGCTACGGACTTCGAGTGTGCAATCGATGAGTCACTGCTGCGGAGGCTATGGCGTGGCGAGGGCGGTTTTGAAGGAAACAGTGAAGGAAACAGCGAAGGAAAGACTGCTGTCAGACAGCCGGTTGCCAGGGAGGCGTTGGAGAGGGAGCTGGAATCGATCTTCGAGCGCTTTGTGCTGCGGGTAGCCAGGCCCCCCGCAGCCGCGCTTGCCTACCTACCGCCGGACTGATCGCCAGCGGCAGGTTTCGCACTTATTCTTTTGCCTGTTCGTGAAGTTCCCCGTAGTGATTCCAATAATCTGTTTCGGCAGCCGCAATCACCTTCATCGCCTCCTCGCGGCCATAGACATGATCGACCTTGATGTTGAGTTCCTTGCCGGGAACGAGCTTGTAGGTGGAGAAATAGTGCTGAAGCCGCTCAATCTTGATCTGTGGCAGATCAGAAATATCCTGCACATCGCCCCAGATATTGTCCCCATCAAGCACAGCGATGATCTTGTCGTCGGCTTCGCCGTCGTCAATCATCTGTATACCACCGACCACGCGCGCATTAAGCACAATGTCTGAGCGGTTTATATGGCGTTCGGAGTACACGCAGATATCCAGAGGATCGCCATCGGCTTCCTCGACGCCGGGGCAGCGCTTGGCCACTTCTTCCGCGCAGTAGGTGCGGGGGATGAAGCCGTAGAGTGCCGGGGGGCTGGAAGTCGTGCGCTGCGGGCGGTCCACCATCAAAAAGCCCGATGCCTTGTCCAGCTCGTACTTGACCACATCGGTGGGCAGCATTTCGATATACACCTGCACTACACCTTCTTCCGCACCGTCCATCTGGGTGTGTAGGCCGTGCCAGGGATGGCGGCGCCAGCGATTGAACTTCTCGTTACGATACATGATGTCTCCTTAATAGTTCACGGCGCGCGAGGGTGCGGCTAGGCCGTGGTGTATCCAGTGTTGCAAAGGATGCTGCAAAATCGGGACGCGATTGTACCCGCTACCCGGGATAGCTGCGAGGCGTTACTGCCGTTGCCCCGCTGGGGCCGACGGGTCGTCTCAGGCGACATTGAAGCGTTTGCGCAGCTTCCGGGGCACCAGTTCATTTTTCAGACGTACGTATTGGGGTAGGCCCTGACGATAGCTCGGGTAAGCCTCGCCCTGTATCAGCGGTTGCAGGTAGCCCCGGGCGGCGGGCGTTATGGCAAAGCCGTCGCGGCTGATAAAGTTGCGGGGCATCATCTTTTCAACATTGGCGACCTCGTCCAGGGGGGCTTCACCGATGCGCCAACTGTAGCGCTTGCCCTTGCCCCGCACGATGGCGGGCATGACCGCTGTTTTGCCGGCAACCGCCATCTCTACCGCCGCTTCGCCGACCGCATAGGCCTGATCCAGGTCGGTCTGCGAGGCGATGTGCCTTGCCGCGCGCTGGAGATAGTCGGCAACGGCCCAGTGGTACTTATAGCCCAGTTCTGTTTTCACCATGGCGGCGAGCGCCGGGGCCAGTCCACCCAGTTGCGCGTGGCCGAAAGCATCGCGGGTGCCCATATCGCTGAGGAAGCGACCGTCGGCGGTCTGTGCCCCTTCCGAGGCGACCACCACGCAGTAGCCAAAGCGTTTTACCGATTTTTGCACCCGCGTCAGAAACTTCTTTTTGTTAAAAGCGATCTCTGGGAAAAGAATAACGTGCGGTGCGTCGCCCTCCTGCTCGGCGGCGAGGCCGGAAGCCGCAGCGATCCATCCTGCATGGCGGCCCATCACTTCGAGAATGAAGACTTTGGTGGAGCTTGCACACATGGAGGCAACGTCCAGGGCGGCTTCCCGTGTGGAAATGGCCACGTACTTGGCGACGGAGCCAAAACCGGGGCTGTTGTCCGTATGGGGCAGGTCATTATCAATAGTTTTGGGTACGTGAATGGCTTGCAGGGGATACCCGAGGGATTCGCTCAGCTGGGACACCTTGAGGCAGGTGTCGGCGGAATCTCCGCCGCCGTTATAAAAGAAGTACCGGATATCGTGTGCCCTGAAGACATCGATCAGTCGCTCGTATTCAGCGCGGTTGTTCTCGAGGGACCTGAGCTTGTGGCGGCAGGAGCCAAAAGCGCCCGAGGGCGTCTGCAGCAGCCCGCGGATTCCCGCTTTGCTTTCCTTACTGGTATCGATGAGCTCTTCCTGCAGGGCACCGATGATCCCATTGCGTCCCGCAAAGACTTTGGCAATAACGTCGCGATGCTCCCGGGCAGTCTCGATGACGCCGCAGGCGGAGGCGTTGATGACGGAGGTGACGCCCCCGGATTGGGCGTAAAAGGCGTTAGCTTTGCGGCTCAAGACAGCGTTCCTCAGGGAGCATGAATCCAGGGACCGCATCATACGGGATGCGGGGCTCGCTGTGCACCGCGGGGCAGGGCCATAGTGTGATGCCGTGCTAGACTTTCGCTCTTTTTCTGCGGAGATCGGCTGTGCAACAGCGTCTGCACATTCTTGGCATATGCGGCACGTTTATGGGCGGGCTTGCGCTCATCGCCCGGGAGCTCGGGTGGGAAGTGAGTGGCTGCGATGCCAACGTTTATCCGCCCATGAGCGATCAGCTTGCGGCGGCCGGTATTGCCCTCCAGGAGGGCTTTGATCCGGAGCATCTTCCCGAGGATGCCCTGATTGTAGTGGGTAATGCGCTGTCCCGGGGCAACCCCGCAGTCGAAGCCGTTCTCGACCGGGGGCTGCCCTATCAATCAGGGCCCGAGTGGCTCGCGGAGGCGGTGCTGGCCGATCGCTGGGTGCTCGCCGTGTCGGGCACCCACGGCAAGACCACTGCCAGCAGTATGCTTGCCTGGATTCTCGAGGACGCGGGACTGGCGCCGGGTTTCCTTATCGGCGGTGTGCCCCTTGATTTTGGTGTGTCTGCCCGCCTGGGCGGCGGCAGTTTTTTTGTTATCGAGGCGGACGAATACGACACGGCATTTTTCGATAAGCGCGCCAAATTTGTTCACTACCGGCCCCGTACCCTGGTGATTAACAACCTGGAGTTTGATCACGCAGATATCTATCCCGATCTGGCGGCCATCCAACGTCAGTTTCATCATCTGATTCGCTGCGTTCCCGGCACAGGTCGGGTGATTGCTCCCGCCGGGGTGCCTGCGGTGGAGCAGATGCTGGAGCTGGGCTGTTGGACACCCCGGGAGACCCTGTCGGTGAGCGATCAAAACGCCGACTGGGAGGCTGCTCTGGATGAGCCCGGCGCGTCACACTGGACGCTCACTGCTCCGGGGGGTGAACGCCTGCCTGTGAGTTGGGCGCAGCGGGGCGCGCATAACGTCGCCAATGCCCTGGGGGCCTGCGCGGCTGCGCGGCATGTAGGGGTAACGCCCAAGCACGCGGTGGAGGCGCTGGAGCGATTTGCCGGCGTTCGGCGACGGCTCGAACTGCGCGGCGAAGTAGGCGGGGTGCGCGTATATGATGACTTTGCTCACCACCCCACGGCGATTGCCAGCACCCTTGAAGCCATGAAGGGCGCGGCCAATCGCCAGCGCGTGCTGGCCGTTATCGAACCACGATCCAATACCATGCGTATGGGAGACCATCGGGCCGCGTTAGCGCCGTCTACCGTCGATGCCGACGCCGTGTTCTGGTACCAGCCCAGAGCGCTGGGCTGGTCCCTTGACGATGTCCTGGCGAGGAGCGAGGTGCCGGCGACCATCAGTGAGGATATGGATGAGTTGGTGGCGCGCATCGTCGGTGAATCTCTGCCCGGTGATGATGTCGTAGTGATGAGTAACGGCGCCTTTGGCGGCATCCATGAGCGTTTGCTGTCGGCATTGGCGCGCAAGCCTTAGTCAGCCGGTCAGCAAGAATATTAGTTAGAACATTATCAAGAACAACGGGAGTAACTGTATGTTGGCCTTTTACGAGCAGTTAGTGCTGCGGCGCCCTGTCGCGGTACTCAGTCTGCTCGCAGTGTTGTTGTTTCTGGCGTTGCTGCAGTTTCCCAAGATACGCATCGACGCGTCCGCCGACTCCCTGCTGCTTCAGGGCGATCCAGCGCTGGAGTATTTCAGGGAGGTGGGCAGGCGTTACAGTAGCGAAGAATTTATCGTTATTACCTGGCGCCCGGACGCGCCGCTCCTGTCCGATGAATCGCTTCAGCCCCTGTCCAATCTGGCGGATGAGCTTCGCGAGTTGCCTGGTGTGTCCTCCGTGGTGACGGTCCTGGATGTGCCCCTGCTCCAAAGCCCTCCGGTAGGCCTCTCACAGGTCACTTCCGGGGATCCGCTGCCTACTCTTAAAGATTCTGACGTTGATCGGGGTCAGGCGCTGGAGGAATTTACTCAAAGCCCTCTCTACAGCAACTTGCTGGTGGGAGAGGCGGGCGATGTGACGGCCATTCAGGTCAATCTCGAGCGCGCCGACGGTGATGCCGAGCTCCTGCGCGAGCGGGAGGAGCTTCGCCAGGCGGAGCGCGACGGAGAGCTCAGCAGTGAAGCAGGGTTGCGTCTGGCGGTGGTGGAAGCGGCGGTGAAGCGTCGCAACGCCGAGCAGCTGACTCAGCAGAGCAATCTGGTGGCCGGTGTACGGGACGTGGTGCAGGGTTATCGCGATCATGCGGGAATATTTGTGGGCGGGTTGCCCATGATTGCTGCCGATATGGTGAGCTTTGTCCGCAATGATCTGCTGCTCTTTGGCAGCGCTATTCTTGCGACCATGGTGCTCGTGCTGGCGCTGATCTTTCGGCGTGTCAAATGGGTGGTTATTCCCCTGTTGAGCTGTACCGTGGGCGTGGCCTACACCCTGGGAATTCTGGGTTTTCTTGACTGGCGCATGACGGTGATTTCTTCCAACGTGGTGGCGGTGTTGTTGATCGTGGGCCTCGCTATCGCCATTCATCTGGTGGTGCGTTACCGGGAGATCCACACGGACGATCCGGATGATCCTTTGCACAACAGGGTGCGCGACACCATGCGGCTTATGGCAGTGCCCTGCGTCTATACCGGGGTAACCACCATGGTGGCCTTTGTGTCGCTCGTGGTGTCGGGCATCCAGCCGGTCATTGATTTTGGCTGGATGATGACCCTGGGGATCTGTGTTGCTCTGCTGGTGTCCTTTAGTCTGGTGCCGGCGCTCATGCTGCTGTGGGGTAAGGATCCCAAACCCGCCGTCGGTGGCGAGAGCGCGCCGTTTACCCTGCGGTTTGCCGCCATCGCCGATCATCATGGTTCCCTGGTGCTCTGGGGCAGCCTCGCGTTGAGCGTGTTTGTGGTGATGGGTGTGCTGCGTTTGCAGGTTGAGAATCGCTTTATCGATTACTTCAAGGAAAGCACGGAAATTTATCAGGGCATGGAGCTTCTGGATGCCAGACTCGGTGGCACGATTCCCCTGGACATTGTGGTCGCGGCGCCGGACAGCTCTGCACCGCTTCCCGGACTTGAAAACTCCGCAGGGGAACCCGGAGACCCTGTGGCGGCTGACGACCCCTTTGCCGATGAATTCGACGATCCTTTTGCCAGTGACGCCGGCGCCTCGTCTGCCAATGATGATCTGCTGGCTGAGGACGGCTTCGATGACGATCCTTTCGGGGATGATGCCTTTGCCGGAGGCGATGACGCCTTTGCCGGCAGTAACCCCGAGGCCAGCGTCGATCCCGGTTTCTGGTTCAGTCTTGAGGGCATGCGTCTTATCGATCGGCTCCAGGGCATCGTGGATGACTACAACGAGACCGGTAAGGTCCAGTCCCTGTCGACGACCTTTGAGCTGTTTCGCCAGCTTTTGGGTGACGACATGGGCAGTGTGGAGCTGGCGTTGGCGCGCAACGCACTGTCGGAGGATATCTCCCGTCAGTTAGTCACGCCCTACTTCAATGCGGAGCGGGATGAGGCGCGCATCACCGTCAGGGTCAAGGAGACCAGCGAAGATTTGCGGCGGGCGGCATTCCTTCGGGATCTGGATCGCGCCTTTAAGGAAGAAGGTGGCCTCGAGGAGGGGCAGGCGCAGTTCACGGGCATGCTGGTGATGTACAACAATGTGCTGCAGAGCCTCTTTGCCTCACAGATACTCACTCTGGGTGCGGTGTTTGCCGTGATCCTCGTGATGTTCTGGATTCTCTTCCGGTCCTTTTCCCTCGCCCTTATTGCCCTGACTCCCAATCTTCTGGCGGCGGGCATGGTGCTGGGGATTATGGGCTTTGCCGGCATTCCGCTGGATATCATGACCATCACCATTGCTGCGATTGTGGTGGGTATTGGTGTGGATAACTGTATCCACTATGTCCATCGCTTCAAGCGGGAGTTTCCGGCGGATCGCGATTATCTGGCGACCATGTATCGCTGCCATGGCAGCATCGGGCGCGCGATGTACTACACCACGCTGACCCTGGTAGTGGGCTTCAGTACCCTCACCCTGTCGAACTTTAATCCCAGCCTGTACTTCGGCGTGTTAACAGTAATTGCCATGACCGCGGCCGTCATAGGTGCACTGCTGTTGCTGCCGCGATTGATCATGCTCTTCAAGCCACTGGGTGCGCAGTCATGACTGAAATCGCTTTTTTTCCGTTGTCGGCGGTGCTTGTGCCCTATGGCCGCATGCCGCTGCAGATTTTCGAGCAGCGCTATCTCGATCTGGTGAAGTCGTCCATGCGCAGTGGTGAGGGTTTTGGCATGCTTCGTATCGAGCGGGGTGTCGAAGTGGGGTCCGCGCGGCTTCCTGAGCTGGCAAACATCGGAACCGTCGCATCCATCGTTGACTGGGATCAGCTGGACAACGGTTTACTGGGCGTCACCGTTGAAGGAGGGCAGCGCTTCCGACCCGGGGAATTCTGGCGGGAGAATAACGGCCTGATCCGCGGTGAGGTGGATCTGTTGCCGCCGCTGGAGCCGGCAGCGATGATTGATGCCTGGGAACCCATGCGCACGGTGCTCCAGGGCCTTGAGGCTCACCCGCACGTGCAGCGTATCGGCATGCCCTTGGATATGTCCGACGCCTGGCAGGTGGCCTACAGTCTGGTGCAGCTACTCCCGCTGGAGGAAGACCTCAAGGTGGAGTTACTGTCGCTCACGGTGATCGAGGAGCTTATGCGGGAATTGGATCTGCTCCTCAACGCGCTCAGCGGCGAAAGTTAGTCGGATAGCTACGGGCTACCCGTCAGCAGAAGACGGCGTCCCGGGCACCCAGCCTCCCAGCTGTTGCCAGGTGTTGACGATGCCACAAAACAGCTCTGCAGTGCGCTCTGCGTCGTAGGCCGCCGAGTGAGCCTGCTCATTGTCAAAGGGAATGCCCGCCTCAAAGCAGCTTTTCGCCAGAACCGTTTGTCCATAGGCCAGGCCTGAGAGCGTTGCGGTATCGAAATGGGAGAAGGGGTGGAAGGGATTGCGTTTAATCTCGCAGCGCTCCACTGCCGCGTTCAAAAAACCCGCATCAAAATGGGCGTTGTGGCCCACCAGAATGGCGCGGGTGCATTCCTGGTCCCGGATCTCCCGCCGGATGATCTGAAACAATTCTCCCAGCGCTTCTTTTTCCGCCAGGGCCTCCCTGAAAGGGTGCCAGGGATCGATGCCGGTAAAGTCCAGCGCTGACTGTTCAATATTGGCGCCCTCGAAGGGAGCTACGTTAAAGCTGTGGGTCTCATGGACGGCTATTTGTCCCGAATCGTCCATACGCACGACGGTTGCCGCGATTTCCAGAATGGCGTCGGTGGAGGAGGAAAACCCACCGGTCTCCATGTCGACAATCACCGGCAAAAATCCGCGGAAGCGCGACTTCATGGTCATGGGTCAGGCCGCTCCCGCATCGACGACTTGCCAGCGCAGGGTCTCGCCCGCGCGCAGGGGCACCATGCGTGTGTCTCCCAGGGGAATACTCTGGGGTACCTCCCAGGCGACACGGCGGAGTGCCACGGTATCGCTGTTTCGTGGTCGGGCATAGAAGTCCGGTCCGCGGAGCGAGGCGAAGTCCTCGAGCTGATCAAGGGCATTCATGTCTTCGAACACCTCAGCATAAAGTTCCAGGGACGCATGGGCGGTGTACACCCCCGCGCAGCCGCAGGCACTCTCTTTGGCTTCCTGTTCATGGGGAGCAGAGTCCGTTCCCAGAAAGAAACTGCGATCCGTGCCGGTAGCGGCCTTGCGGAGTGCTTCCTGATGTTGCCGCCGTTTGAGAATGGGCAGGCAGTAATAGTGGGGCCGAATGCCGCCCACCAGCATGTCATTGCGGTTAAGCAGCAGGTGGTGCGCGGTGATCGTTGCGGCGACTTTGGGGCCTGCCCCTTTCACAAACTCCACCGCATCGGCGGTGGTGATGTGCTCCAGTACGACGCGCAGTTTGGGGAAACGCTCGACGATGGGTGCCAGGTGCTCGCCAATGAAGGCCGCCTCGCGATCAAAGATATCCACGTCTGCATCGGTGACTTCGCCATGCACCAGGAGTGGCAGGTCTACCTCTTCCATGGTGGCAAGTACCGGGTAGAGCGCCTCCAGGGAGTTGACCCCCGCCGCGGAATTCGTCGTGGCACCCGCAGGATACAGCTTTACGGCGGCCAGCCAGTCAATCTCAGCGGCCTCGCGAATATCCTCGGCACTGGTGCCGTCGGTGAGGTAGAGCGTCATCAGGGGGTCGAACTGCCGCGGCGCATCCTGCATGCTGCGCAGTATCCGCTGACGGTACTCTGCGGCGAGGCGCGCATTGGTGACCGGTGGCACCAGATTGGGCATAACAATGACGCGGCCCATGTAGCGGGCCATATCGGCGGAGGTTTGGGTCAGAGAAGCGCCATCTCTGAGATGACTGTGCCAGTCGTCGGGGCGAATAAGAGTTAGGGTGTCCAAGGGTCTGAGCCGAGCTGAAGAAGGACGTTGATGCTACCGCAAAGGTGCCAGTGACGACACTCTCCAGAGGACCTGTTCGTGCACAGAGTGCGCCGCGGCGGTAGACTTGCGCTCTTTTAGGTTTCGGGGAGCAGTATGGCGAAGGTAAACAAAGTGGTTTTGGCCTATTCCGGGGGATTGGATACCTCGGTGATTGTGCGCTGGCTACAGGATCACTACGACTGCGAAGTGGTGACCTTCACCGCCGACATCGGGCAGGGCGAGGAAGTGGAGCCGGCCCGGGCAAAAGCCGAGGCGCTGGGTGTCAAAGAAATCTACATCGAGGACCTTCGGGAGGAGTTTGTCCGCGATTACGTGTATCCCATGTTTCGCGCGAACACGATCTATGAGGGGGAGTACTTGCTGGGCACCTCGATCGCCCGCCCCCTCATCGCCAAACGTCTGGTGGATATTGCGACGGAAACCGGTGCCGATGCGATTTCCCACGGTGCAACGGGCAAGGGTAACGACCAGGTGCGCTTTGAGCTGGGTGCCTACGCGCTGAAACCGGGCATTCAGGTGATTGCGCCCTGGCGCGAGTGGGATCTCAGCTCCCGCGAATCGCTCATGGCCTACTGCCGCGAGCGGGATATTCCTGTAGATTTTGCTGCGGCGGGTAAGAAGTCGCCCTATTCCATGGACGCGAACCTGCTACACATTTCCTACGAGGGTGGGATTCTTGAAGATCCCTGGGCCGAGGCCGAGGAGTCCATGTGGCGCTGGAGCGTCAGCCCCGAGGAGGCGCCCAACACGCCGACCTATATCCAGCTTCAGTTCCGCGGTGGTGACATCGTGGCGATCGATGGCGAGGAAATGTCGCCGGCAACGGTGCTCGCAGAGTTGAACCGTATTGGGGGTGCTAACGGCGTAGGTCGTCTGGATATCGTTGAAAACCGCTACGTGGGCATGAAATCCCGGGGTTGCTACGAGACTCCGGGAGGCACCATCATGCTCAAAGCGCATCGTGCTATCGAGTCCCTGACCCTGGACCGCGAGGTGGCCCACCTGAAGGATGAGTTGATGCCGCGCTACGCCAATCTCATTTACAACGGTTATTGGTGGTCGCCGGAGCGGCAGATGCTGCAGGCGGCCATTGATCAATCCCAGTCGGTGGTCAACGGAGCTGTGCGCCTCAAGCTGTATAAAGGAAGCGTGTCGGCGGTGGGGCGGAGCTCCGATGACAGCCTCTTTGACGAGAGCATCGCGACCTTTGAAGATGACGCCGGCGCCTACGATCAGGCGGATGCCGAGGGCTTTATCAAGCTCAACGCCCTGCGCTTGAGAATCGCCGCGGGTCGTGGTCGCAGCGCCAGGTAGAGCCTCGGCAGCATGCGACACTGATGCCGGCGAGCTAATAAATATATTTTCAGGGTAGAAATCTATGAGCGACATTCTTGATGTAGTGATTATTGGTGCGGGGCTATCCGGAGTCGGTGCTGCCTGTCACATGAAGCGCAGCTGTCCCGAGCGAAAAATCGCTATTCTCGAAGGCAGGGAGCGCAGCGGCGGCACCTGGGATCTGTTTCGCTACCCGGGCATCCGCTCCGACAGCGACATGCACACCCTAGGCTATAGCTTTAAACCCTGGGAGGCATCCAAGGCCATTGCGGATGGTTCCTCTATTCTCAGCTACGTGCGGGAGACGGCAAAGGAATACGGCGTTGAATCGCTTATCCGTTACCAACACAAGGTAAAAAAGGCGAACTGGGATAGTCAGGAGCAGTGTTGGGAGCTAACCATCGATGATGGTGCCAGCGGGGAGCCAACAAGTTTGAAAGCCCGTTTTTTGCATTTGTGCGCGGGCTATTACAACTACAACCACGGACATCAACCGGAATTCCCGGGACGCGATACCTTCAAGGGCGAGTTCATCCACCCGCAGTTTTGGCCCGAAGACCTGGACTACGAGGGTAAGCGAGTACTCATCATCGGTTCCGGTGCCACGGCAATGACGCTGGTGCCCTCCATGGCCGACAAGGCAGAGGAAGTGGTGATGCTCCAGCGGTCGCCTACCTGGGTCGTGTCCCGTCCCTCCACGGACTGGATTGCCAATCTACTGCGTTCCGTTTTGCCCAAGAGCTGGGCTTACAGCGCCACGCGCTGGAAAAACACCCGCATGCAGCACTGGCTTTACAAGAAAACCCGGAAGCAGCCGGAAAAAGTGCGCCAGATGCTCCTCGACCGAACGCGCAAGGAGTTGGGCGATGCCGGCGATATGGCTGACTTCACGCCCCAGTATGATCCCTGGGATCAGCGACTTTGCCTGGTCCCCGACAGCGACCTCTTTGCCGCGATAAAGAGTGGCAAGGCGCGGGTAGTCACCAATCAGATTGAGACACTGACTCCCGAGGGCGTGCGGCTTGAAGATGGAACCGAGATCGCGGCGGACATTATCGTGTCGGCCACCGGTCTCGAACTGGAGCTGATGGGCGGCATTGATCTTCAGGTGGAAGGTGTGCATTTTGATATTCCCTCCAGCTGGTCCTACCGCGGCATGATGTGCACCGGCTTGCCTAACATGGTGTCGGTGTTCGGCTATATCAACGCCTCCTGGACCCTCCGCGCGGATATTGTGTCGCAGTGGATGTGTCGCCTCCTCGCGCACATGGACAGCACAGGGGCAACGGTAGTGACAGCCGAGATTGAAGACGATCTTCCGGCCATGACGCCGCGGCCGTGGATTGATGATTTTTCCGCCGGCTATATGCAGCGGGTCATGCACTTGTTTCCTAAGCAGGGCGATCGTAGCCCCTGGGTGAATTCCCAGAACTACTTGCGAGAGAAGCGGGAGTTTGAGGAAATGCGCTTTGACGAAGCGGCTCTGCGCTATAGGTCTCCCGCCGACATCGAGTCCGAGGCTCAGCGGGCTGCTTAAAATTGATCGATAAAATCGAACATGCAGTGCGATAAATATCGTTTTATCGATTGTAAGATCTTCGTTATGATGTTGCGGTTAGATAGCTGGGATAGTGTTCGCGATATACATCGCAAGACCAGCAGTACTTTTATTCATTAATTAAGGAGAGCTTAGACGTGACGACACAGGTACCAGAAGCGACTTTCAAAACCCGCGTACGCGACGAGTCCGTAGGCGGTGACAATCCTTTCCGTTGGGAAGAAAAGACCACGGCCGATATCTTCGGTGGCAAGAAAGTGGTTGTTTTCTCACTGCCCGGCGCCTTCACACCCACCTGTTCCTCTAACCACCTGCCGCGCTACGACGAGCTCTACGATGAGTTCAAGGCGCAGGGTGTGGACGAGGTAATCTGTGTGTCGGTCAATGACGCATTTGTGATGTTCAAGTGGGGCCAGGAGCAGGGCAACAAGAACATCTTTTTGCTGCCTGACGGCAACGGTGAGTTCACCCGCAAGATGGGCATGCTCGTCGACAAGTCGAACATTGGCTTTGGCATGCGCTCCTGGCGCTACTCCATGCTCGTCAATGACGGCAACATCGAGAAGCTGTTCTCGGAAGCGGGTTACTGCGACAACGGCGAGACAGATCCCTTTGAGGTCTCCGACGCCGATACCATGCTGGCTTACCTCAAGGGCACGGAGTCCGAAGGTGTATCTGAGCCGCGAAAAGCCTTTGTTGGCTGAAGAGTCGGCTAAGTAAAAGCTTCATAGACCTGGGTCAGCACAGCTTGACCCGCAAAAACCCGCTCCCTCCCCTGAGAGCGGGTTTTTTTTGTCTGAAACATGGCATCCTTGGGTTTTTGGTTTGATCAGGAAGTTAGCTATGCCGTGGCCTGACCCGGTCTCCCTCGAGGGCGAGTTTGCAAGCTTGATTCCCCTGCAGGCAGAGCACGCTGATGCGCTGGCCCTGGCGAGCGATGACGGTGAGGTATGGCGGGCCTGGTACACCAACGTGCCCGCACCCGCAGACGTGGCTGCCGAAATGGCGCGCATCGGTGCAAAGGCTGACGGGATTCTTCGGAACCATAGTCGTCATCACAACGGCACCCTGCGGGACACCTGCGCGTATTCGATTCTGGACAGCGAGTGGGCTGGAGTGAAGGCCGCAGATTACATGCTGGGGTTTGATGCCCAGTGAGGTGTGCTGAGTCGTGACGGAACTCTTCGCAGTGGACGATTCGGAACACCTCGACTTGCCTGGAGGCGAGCTGCTTTTTTTTCGCGCGCCAGATCTTGGCGCTGACCCTGATGATCTTTTTGAGGCCGTGGAACGGGAAGTTGCCTGGCGTCAGGAGCCCATAAAGCTTTTTGGTAAAACCTATATGCAGCCGCGCCTGCTCGCCTGGTATGCCGATGCTGGCGTGTCTTACAAATATTCGGGCATCCGTCATGATCCCGAGCCATGGACACCTCAGCTTGCGGCACTGCGCGAACGCGTCGAGACACTGAGCGGGTCGCAATTTAACAGCGTGCTTGCAAATCAGTACCGTGATCATCGCGATAGCATGGGTTTGCATGCGGATGATGAGCCGGAGCTCGGTGCGCAGCCGGTGATTGCTTCGCTCAGCCTCGGAGAGGAGCGAATCTTCAGACTCAAGTATCGACACGACAAAAACATCAAGGCGGTGAAATTGCCCCTGACCTCGGGAAGCCTGCTGATCATGCGCGGCGATACCCAAAAAAACTGGCGTCATGAGGTTGCCAAGCAGAGCCAGCCCTGTGGTCCGCGCATCAATCTGACCTTTCGCTACGTGTATCCTTCTCAGGCTCAGGGCTAACTGGCTTCGGGCTTTTTGTGCTTAGCCGGGCAGTTCAAGATCCTGTCATGTCGCCACGTTATACTGACCCCATGAATATTCCTGATCAGCTTGTCGGTGAAACCACCGGCGGCAATGAAGTTACCCTACCGCGTATTGCTCGGGCCTCCGTGCGTCCGGTGCAGACCCTCGACCTGCTCACCCAGCGCGAGATGGCGAGTCTGGCGAATGCCGATGCCAGCCTCCACGAATTGTTTCGCCGCTGTGCTTTAGCGATTCTGAATACGGATGGTTATGTAGATGATGCGCGCAAAGTCTACGAGGCCTATGCGGATTTTGATCTGCAGGTTATCCCTGAGCCTCGGGGTCTTAAATTGGAGCTCTTTAACGCGCCGGGGGAGGCCTTTGTTGATGGCAAGATGATTGAAGGGATCCGGCATCATCTGTTTTCTGCCCTGCGCGATATCGTTTACACCGAGCACAAGCTGGCGGAGCAGCAAACCTTCGATTTGAGCAGCCCCGAAGGGGTCACGGATGCAGTGTTTCGTATCCTTCGCAACGCCAACGTGGTGCGCAGTAACGTGCAGCCCCGGCTGGTGGTGTGCTGGGGCGGGCACTCGATTTCCCGCGTCGAGTACGACTACTCCAAGACCGTGGGCTATTCCCTGGGACTCCGCGGCTTTGACATCTGTACCGGTTGTGGTCCCGGTGCCATGAAGGGGCCCATGAAAGGCGCCGCCATTGCCCACGCTAAGCAGTTAAGCAGCAATACGCGCTATGTGGGTTTGTCCGAGCCGGGCATTATCGCCGCGGAATCGCCTAATGCCATTGTGAATGAGCTGGTGATTCTTCCGGACATTGAGAAACGGCTGGAAGCTTTTGTTCGCGTGGCCCACGGAATTCTGGTGTTTCCGGGAGGCGTAGGTACCGCCGAAGAAATCATGTTTTTGCTGGGTATCAAGATGCATCCGGCAAACGCGCATATGGAACTGCCGTTGATTTTTACCGGACCCCGAGAGAGCGCTGACTATTTTGCCCAGATTGATCGCTTTTTGCGCGACTGCCTGGGCGAGGAAGTGAGCGAGCATTACAAGATTATTAACGCCGATCCCGCTGCTGTGGCGCGGACGATGAAGGGCGCTATCAAAGCGCTGCGACGTCAGCGCATCGAGCAGAATGAGTCCTTCAGCTACAGCTGGACGTTGCATATCCCCGAGGAGTTGCAGCACACGTTTTTGCCCACCCATGACAATATGGCCGCCCTTGCGCTCCATCGGGATCAGCCCGCGCATCAGCTCGTGGCGGAGCTGCGCCGGGCCTTCTCGGGGATTGTGGCGGGCAACGTAAAAGACTTCGGGGTGAGAGCCGTTGAAGCCCATGGTCCGTATCAACTTCACGGAGAGGGCGAGGTTATTGCCGGGTTGGCCGGGTTGCTCGAGGGCTTTGTGCGCGACGGACGTATGAAGATCGATCCAGCATCGTATCGCCCCTGTTTCGAGGTGGCCGGTCAGGCTTGATGCGCGTCTGGCAATGTTTCCCCATAGAATCGTAAACAAATGAAAAAGGATAAGGATTGAAAATGAAGCTTTTGCTGAATCCGGCGCTGGCACTGGCCGCGCTAGTGTTCCTTTCACCGGCTTATGCCGAACTACCGTTCACCGTCACCGAGGTGAGTCAGTTTGATGAGCCCTGGTCCGTGGCCGAGATGCCCGACGGACGGCTCCTGGTTACGGAGACAAAAGGCAACCTTATTATCGTAGACACCGATGGCAAACAGTCCCGTCCTGTGAGCGGCGTACCTGATGTTAATTACGGCGGACAGGGTGGTCTGGGCGACGTGGTGCTGCACCCGGACTTTGCAAAGAACGGCATGGTCTATCTCAGCTACGCCGAGGCCGGGGTTGCGGGGACGCGCGGTGCGGCGGTGGCCCGGGGTGTCCTTGATGCATCCGGTCGCCGGCCTGCTCTGAGTGATGTCGAGGTGATCTGGCGTCAATATCCTAAGCTGCTGGGTTTTGGACACTACAGCCATCGCATGCTTTTTGATGATGACGGTTATCTGTGGATTTCGTCTGGCGATCGCCAGAAGTTCACAACATCGCAGGACATGCAGTCCAATTCCGGCAAGCTCCTCCGTCTCCACGAAGACGGCACTGTGCCCGAAGACAATCCCTTCGTAGATTACTACTCTGAAAACCCCCGCGTCGGCCGCGGTGGTGTGTATCCCCAGATCTGGTCCTTAGGGCACCGGAACCTGCTGGGGTTGGCCCTGGACCTGGACGGTCGTCTCTGGGAGATTGAGATGGGCCCTGCGGGCGGTGACGAGCTCAACCTCATCGAGCGCGGTGCGAATTACGGTTATCCGGAAGTATCCAATGGCGATCACTATGATGGCCGAAAAATGCCCAACCACGACACCCGACCGGAGTTTAACGAGCCGGCACTGTGGTGGACGCCGGTGATTTCCCCCGGCGATATGCTGATTTATCGTGGGAAAGCATTTGATGCCTGGAGAGGCGACGCCATCATCGCGGGGCTTTCGTCAAAAGCCATTATTCGCGTAGAGCTGGGTGATGATGGGTCTGCCGAAGAGGTGGAGCGCTTTGATATGGGTGCGCGTATCCGCAGTGTTCAGGAGGCAGCGGATGGCAGCATTTTGGTGCTGGAAGACGACTACGGCGACAGCAAAGGACGTCTCCTTCGTCTGACGCCGGCATCTTAAGCATCGCTGATATCTGCAATAGCCCTAAACAATAGAGGAAGCACTATGCCCGTTGAAGTCCAGGTTCTCGCCTACGCTGCGGTGCTTCAGTATCTGCAGTTTGTGCTGATGGCTGTGCCTCTGAACATACAGCTGGGCACGGACTACACCGGCGGTCCCCGCGACGAGCCCAAAGAAGTAAAGGGTGTTCCCGGTCGCCTCAAGCGGGCCATGGACAATCACTTTGAAGGGTTAATTCTCTTCACTATCGCGGTGGTGGTTGTGGTGCTCGGGGACGCGGGCGGCAGTCTGACGGCCAAGGCGGCCTGGACCTATCTGGGCGCGCGCATCCTCTACGTGCCCGCTTATGCATCGGGTATCCCCATGCTGCGTTCAGCAATCTGGTTTGTGGGCTTCGCGGCTACCTTTGTGATGCTGATGGCGGCCTTGTTGTAATGAAGATAGCGTAATGAAAGTGTCGTAATGAGAATATTGTGATGACAATGATCAGGGGCTTGGTAGCCTGCACACTACTCCTTATAACGGCAGTATCGCAGGCCGAGTCAGAACTGCGTTCCGGTTTTATCGACGTAGAGGGTGGTCCGCTGTGGTACGAAGTCGCGAGCGGAGATGATGTCAATGGGAATGCGGTGCCCCTGGTCACTCTGCATGGCGGCCCCGGCGGCACTTCCTGCGGCTTGCAGCTTTTGTATCCGTTGTCAGATGAACGTCCCGTCATTCGCTACGACCAGCTCGGCACCGGGCGCTCTGGGCGACCTCGAGACCCGAGCCTGTGGAATCGCGATCGATTCGTAGAGGCTTTGCACACGCTTCGCAATGAGCTCGGGCTGGAGCGTATGCATCTTCAGGGACACAGCTGGGGTGGAGCCCTGGCTGCCTATTACGTGCTGGAGAAAGGCACCGAAGGCATCGTGTCTCTAACGCTGTCATCACCTTTGATCAGCACGCCGCTTTGGATTCGTGATGCGAACGCCCTGCGTGCCACGCTGGATACGGACGTGCAGGCGGTGCTGGACAAGCACGAGGCAGAGGGAACCACAGACCATCCCGACTATGCGCAGGCAACGGATGTTTTTTACGAGCAGTTTGTGAGGCGCGGTGAAGCCAAAGAGGAGGTCGATTGTCCGGGCGCACCCTGGAATTCGGTGATCTACAACCAGATGTGGGGCCCGACAGAGTTTTACGCCACCGGCAGTTTGCAGGACTTTGACCTAACCGGGCGCCTTAAGGAAATCGACGTGCCTACGCTGTTCGTCACCGGTGAGTTCGACGAAGCCCGACCGGCAACCGTCAAAGGCTTTGCGGATGCCGTGCCCGGTGCGCGTTTTGAGGTGATCCCGGGAGTCGGGCACAGCTCCATCAGTCGCGAGCCAGAACTGTACCGCGACTTACTGCGGAGCTTTTTGCGCGAGGCCGAGGCCCGCTAGCGTTTTAGCTGCCTTCCGTCTGGGTTTTGCAGGTGCTGATGCCTAGTATGGCATAAGGTGGGCACCAGCCGCTCAAGCCCGTTGCCATGGGAATCAACCCCAGCCAGGCCCAGGGTGTCTGGGGGCCGATAAAGGCGAGGCTAACGATGGCCGCACCGCCAAGGACGCGAACGACGCGTTCGATACTGTGTATGTTCGTTTTCATGGGGCCTCCTAAGTTTATCTTTAGTAAAGC
Source organism: Congregibacter sp. (assembly GCF_965660375.1). GTDB lineage: Bacteria > Pseudomonadota > Gammaproteobacteria > Pseudomonadales > Halieaceae > Congregibacter. Next base: position 30,383 of record NZ_CBFHZO010000126.1, read on the forward strand.
TTAGACCAATAGTGGCGTCGAGGTACATAAGCTACACAGTCTCAATGAAAATCCCGCGACTTGGTCTCCAGGTTTCCCAGCGCATCACTGTGATCAAACAGTGCTCCGGCCACGATATGCGTGACGCCATCGCGTTTTTGTAGCGTGCCTTTCACCAGCAGCAGATGGCCCTTCATGAGGGCCTCCCGAAAGTTCTGCTGCACCTTGGGCCACACCACCACGTTGTTGTTGCCGGTTTCGTCCTCAAGGGTAAGAAAAAGCACGCCGGAGGCAGTGCCGGGGCGCTGGCGACAGGTCACAAGCCCGGCGATGCGTACAAAGCGGCCATCGTCCATAAGCTCCAGATCCCGCTGGCATTTGCATTGATTAAATGGCGCTTCGCTGCGGAGCAAAGCAAGGGGGTGGGCCCGAAGGGTGACACCGGTGCTGCGATAATCCGCAATCACTGATTCGGCAACGGCAGGTTCTGGTAAACCGACCTCGTCATTGGGCGCCGTGCTTGCGGAGTATTGTTCATGGGCCAAGAGCGGTCGCTCGGGCTCCAGAGCCATGACCTGCCAACGTGCCTGATGACGATGACCGCTCAGGCTGGCCAGGGCATCGGCATCCACCAGCGCCTCCATATCCTTGCGATTCAGTGCCGCGCGTTTGCGTAAATCCGCGATCTGGCGGTAGGGCATATCGCTGCGTGCCATGCTGATACGCCTGGCGGCGCCCTTGGATAATCCCTTGATCAGTCGCAGGCCCAGACGTATGGGCGCGCGAGTGCCCTGCTGGCCGTCATCCAGGAGCTGATGATCCCAGTCGCTGTGATTCACATCCGGGGGCAGGGCGATCACATCGTGACGGCGGGCATCCTGAATCAGCTGCGATGGACTGTAAAAACCCATGGGCTGACTGTTCAGCAGTCCCACATAAAAGGCGCTGGGATGGTGGCATTTAAGCCAGGAGGATACGTAGGCCAGCAGGGCAAAACTCGCTGAGTGCGATTCCGGGAAGCCATAACCGCCAAAGCCCTTGATCTGATCAAAAAGCCGGCGCGCGTAGTCTTCGCTATAGCCGCGATTAAGCATGCCTTCGGTGAGCTTCTTCTCAAAGGTCAGTAGTTTGCTGTTGCGGCCCCAGTTGGTGATGGCCCGCCGTAGCTGATCCGCCTCGCCGCCGCTAAAGCCCGCAGCCACCATGGCCAGGCGAATGACCTGCTCCTGAAATATGGGCACGCCGAGGGTACGCTCCAGCACACTTTGCACGGCCTGGTCGGGGTAGCTGATGTCTTCCAGCCCCTGCCGCCGGCGCAGATAGGGGTGCACCATGTCTCCCTGAATAGGCCCCGGGCGCACGATGGCGATCTCGATAACAAGATCATAAAAGCAGGCGGGTTTTAAGCGCGGCAGCATGCTCATCTGTGCCCGGGACTCGATCTGGAACACGCCGATGGAGTCGGCTTTTTGCAGCATCCGGTAGGTGGCGATGTCTTCGGCAGGTATGTCCTGCAAAGTGCGAATACGAGGATCGTAGCGATTCACCAGGGCCAGGGATTTGCGGATCGCCGAGAGCATGCCCAGGGCCAGCACATCAACTTTGAGGAGTCCCAGCGCCTCGATGTCGTCCTTGTCCCACTGAATCACCGTACGGTCCGCCATGCTGGCGTTCTCCACGGGTACCAGCTGGGATATAGGCCCCCGGGATATGACAAAGCCGCCCACATGCTGGGACAGATGCCGCGGAAAACCCAATATCTCCTGCACCAATTGATAGAAGAGCTGGGCGATATTGGGCTTGCCGTCATTGGTTTCGGTTTGCAGGCCGTGTTCGCTAAAGCGGGCTTCCAGGTCGCGCTGTTTGTCCCACCAGGCCAGGGACTTGGCGAGATCATCCACAAACAGGGGGTCCAGACCCAGCGCCTTACCCACGTCCCGCACGGCGCTGCGGGCGCGATAGGTGATCACCGTTGCCGCAAGCGCGGCTCGACGCCGGCTGTATTTCTCGTAGATATACTGAATGACCTCTTCGCGGCGCTCGTGTTCAAAATCCACGTCGATATCCGGCGGCTCGTCCCGCTCCCGGGAGATAAAACGTTCAAAAAGCAGCGAGACTTTCTCGGGGGAGACCTCGGTGATGAACAGGCAGTAACACACCACGGAGTTGGCTGCCGATCCTCGGCCCTGACAGAGAATGCCGCGGCCCCTGGCAAAGCGGACAATGTCGTAGACGGTGAGAAAATAGTACTCGTAATCCAGCTCTCCAATGAGGGTCAACTCTTTTTCGATGCGCTCCCGGATGGCGGTAGGGGTCCCGTCGGGCCAGCGCTGACTTGCGCCCTGCCAGGTCAGCTCTCTCAGGTAGTCCCGTGCGTTGTGTCCTTCGGGTACTACTTCTTTGGGGTATTCGTAACGGAGTTCATCCAGGCTGAATTGGCAGCGCCTGAGGATGTTCAGCGTCTCTGTCAGTAGCTCGTTTGGGTAAAAGCGCTGAAGCTGCTTGACGCTGCGCAGGTGTTGCTGGGCATTGGGTAACCGACGACGACCCAGTGCAGCCACGCTGCAGTTGTGGTGCAGGGCCGTCATGACATCGTGTAAGGGTTTACGGGTTGCGCAGTGCATGCGCACATCACCGCAGGCAACCAGGGGGAGCTGAAGATGAGTGGCAAGCGTTTGCAGTGCCCGGTAGCGACGCAGTTCATCATTACCGAGAAGGTAATGCACGCCAATCCAGACCCGTTCCCGACACAGACGGGCCAGCTGTTTGCCGTAGCCGCGGTTGGCCTCGCTGTCTTCCTTGGGTAGCCAGATGATCAGGCAGCGTTTGAGGTGAAAGATCACATCCCGCAGGGTGACCTCGTACTCTCCCTTAGGGCTGCGACGCCTGGCAAGGCTGATGAGTCCCGAGAGCTCACCGTAGGCCGCCCGCGTGGGCGCGAGGGCGAGCAGATGAATGCCCTCTGTCAATGTGAACTCACTACCGATGATTAGCGGTAACCCATACTCTTTTGCTGCGACATGCGCTTTGACGACGCCTGCCAAAGAGCACTCGTCGGTGATAGCGATGCCGCTGTAGCCCTTTGCTGCGGCCTGCGCTACCAGCTCTTCCGGGCGGGAAGCGCTGCGCAGGAAGCTGTAACATGACAGGCAATGAAGTTCGCAGTAGGGCATGAGCAGACAGGAAGACTGTGAGGTCCAGGTTTTTAGGGGGAATACTATACTGTATAAATATACAGTATTCACGGTTGGGCGTGTCAGGCTGTGGATCTTCCATACGCCTGACGACGCGATGAAGGCCTGATACTGGGAATGACTGCTTTATAGGATGTATGCCATGAAAAAACGACATGAAGTTGGTAGCGCATTGTTAATCGCGGTGTGTCTCGCAGCGCCTGCCTTTTCTGCTGAAGAGCTGTCGCGTGCCGATTGGCAAGTTGATTTTTTTGACGATTTTCATCGCTTTGATCCCCGGAACTGGGTGGATCACACGCCCTGGGTGAATGATGAGGATCACTGTTACGTGACCGACAATCAGTTCAATACCCGGGAGGTCAGTAACGGTACTCTGAAACTCCGTGTTGTAGATCTGGGGGAAAAGCGCCCCTGCAATAATCTGAGTAAAACAGGGGTGCAGCATCCGGACACGCAATACGTAGCAGCACGCATTGCGTCGAAAAACCGCAGGGAGTTTGTAAAAGGCCGATGGACCGCGCGCCTGCGGGTTCAGGATAGTGGGCAGGATGGCATGTTTCCCGCTTGGTGGTTGTTGGGGGCGCTTAATAACGAAGCGCCCGTGGAAGATCCCGATGAGACCGTGTGCTGGCCAATGTTTGGCTCCGGTGAGATCGATATTTTTGAGCATCACAGCGATGGTGGTCCCGATCACTATGCCGCGCGGGCGATCGTCAGCAATGGTGTCTGCGGTGATGGTGACTGGCGCGCGATGATGTTGGTGCAGGAGGCAAGCCTTGCTGAATATCACGAGTATTCCGTCGAGTGGCTGGGCGACGACCTGATTTACCGATTGGATGACGTTGAGGTTTACAGAAACGCCGGTATGAGTGATGCGTTATCTGAGCCCTTTTTTGCAATTCTCAACTTTGCAAAGATAAACGACGCCACTATGGATCGTGATTGGGTCATGGAAGTCGACTGGGTAAAGCACGAGTATCTGCCCTAAGCGACCTGTCGATAGCACAATGGAGTTTACCCCCCTGGAAGATCATGCCGTAGCGGCCTGCCGCCGCTGGATTGACAGCGTTGTAGTGCAGTACAACCTGTGCCCCTTTGCCAAGCGCGAGCTTGACCGAGGCAGTGTGGCGTTCACCCTGAGTGATGCTCGCGATGAGGAGTCGCTGCTGCAGGCCTTAGAAAAGGAACTGCAGCGCCTGGAAGATCGCCCGGAGATTGAGACCGCGTTTATCGTGCATCCACAGGTGCTCGGCGACTTTTACGTCTTCAATGACTTTTTGGGCCGCTGTGATGCGTTACTCAGTACGATGAAGCTGGAGGGCATCTATCAGGTCGCGAGTTTTCATCCGGACTATCAGTTTGCCGGTACGGCGCCTGACGACGCGGAGAACTACTCCAATCGCTCTCCCTATCCCATGCTGCATTTGCTTAGAGAGGACAGCGTGGAGCGGGCCGTTGCCGGCCATCCTGATATCAACCGTGTGCCCGACGACAACATCCGCACTCTTAATGACTTAGGTGCACAGAAACTCCAGGCCCTGTGGCAGCGCTGTCTGGATGAGTAGCCCCTCAAACTATGATGTGATCGTTGTCGGTGGCGGCGCCAGTGGTCTCATGTGCGCCATCAGTGCGGGCTATCGCGGCTTGCGGGTGCTGGTGCTGGAGCAGGGCCCCAAGGTGGGATTAAAAATTCTGGTATCCGGCGGGGGGCGATGTAACTTCACCAACGTTTTTGCGGACCCCCGCGAACATTACCTGTCGCAAAATCCCAATTTTTGCATTTCGGCCATGAAGCGATTCTCGCCGACGGATTTTATTCAGATGGTGGAGGCCGCTGGTATCGACTACCACGAGAAAAAGCTGGGGCAGCTGTTTTGTGATCACAGCGCCAAGGACATTGTCGCCATGCTGTTGGAACAGTGCTCCTACGCGGGCGTTGAGATTCGTTTGCGTCAGGCGGTGCGATCGATCAGCCCAAGAGAATCTGAAGGATTTGTCGTGGCCACCGGCGATCAGCATTACCGGGGAGCCAGGGTCGTTATCGCCGCCGGTGGTTTGTCCATGCCGAAAATCGCCAGCGACCTGGCGTTTCGCACGGCAACAGAGCTGGGGCTGAAGCTGAACCCACCGCGTGCTGCGCTGGTGCCGCTCACCTGGAATTCCAGCGACAAAGTCCGCTACGAATCGCTCTCGGGTATCTCCACCGATGTGATCGCCAGCTGCCAGGGGCACAGCTTTCGCGAGAACCTGCTGTTTACCCATAGAGGCTTAAGCGGCCCTGCAATTCTGCAGATATCCTCTTTCTGGCGAGAGGGGCTGGCGGTGGACATTAACCTGTTCCCCGATCAAGACGCCGCTGCGTGGTTGCTTGATGCACGGGAGGCTAACCCGCAGCAGCGGCTGCTTACGGTGCTAAAAACACAGCTTCCCAATCGTCTGGTGGATTTGATGTCCGGCACCTGGTTTGAGGATCAGAAGATTGGCAGCTTTTCGCCGCCGGACCTCAAGGCTATCGGGGAGCGTTTGAATGGCTGGTCCTTTATGCCCGGTGGCAGTGAGGGCTACCGGACTGCAGAAGTTACGCTGGGTGGTATCGACACGGACGAAGTGTCTTCAAAAACCTTTGAGCTGAAGCGCGTACCCGGGATGTTCGCCATTGGTGAGGCTCTGGATGTTACCGGTTGGCTGGGTGGGTATAACTTTCAGTGGGCCTGGGCATCGGGATGGTGCTGCGGGCAGCATCTTTGAAAAAGCCTGCCTAACTCTTCAGTGGTTTTTTAACAGGTGTTTTGCGTGTTAATGGTTATGGCGCTGTTTGTGGAATAATTGAGTCTGCAATCAAACTAATCGGAGAAGCAAATGGCAAACGAGGGCTACCACGAACCAATTGAAGAGCTATCAGACGAAACCAGAGATATGCACCGCGCGATCACCTCTTTGATGGAGGAGCTGGAGGCCGTGGACTGGTACAACCAAAGAGTTGATGCTTGTAAAGACAACGAACTTAAAGCCATCCTCGAGCACAATCGTGATGAGGAAAAAGAACACGCCGCAATGGTTTTGGAGTGGATACGTCGCAAGGATCCAAGGTTCGACAAGGAGCTAAAAGATTACTTATTCACCGACAAAGCAATCGCGCATAGCTAGCTTGCATAATCGCGGCTGTTGACTGCGGGTTCAGACGGTCGAGCTTTAGTAGCGGGAGGGCGAACGATTGCTTTCGATCCGAAGCTGCCCATCGATAGCTGAAAATCGAGCGGAAGCGCATGTCATATACACTGGGGCGAAATGATCGAGAGCGAAACCGTGGATAGAGCGGGACCGGGGGTATTAATTGGGGCTGCATTTGGCACTGTTTTTAGCGCAGTGATGTCGCTGCAAAGGTATTGCAGCTCTCTAGCGATCCCTTCTCCAGTCCCACAGTAAACCAGCGCAAGCGCTGCTCCGCACTCCCTTGGGTGAAGGAATCCGGCGTCACGCGTCCCTGCGCCTGGCGCTGCAGAGTGTCATCGCCGATGGCGATTGCTGCCGCCAGTGCCTCCTCGATATCGCCGCTTTCAAGAATCTGCCGCGCCGCCTGGTTGCGTGCGCTGATGCCAAGCAGCGTCTGTACGTGATGACCCACTTCATGGGCCAGTACATAGGCCTGGGCGAAATCGCCCGGAGCGCCATAGCGTTGACTCAGCTGTTCGAAGAAAGACAAGTCCAGGTAGATTTTTTGATCACCGGGGCAATAAAAAGGTCCCATGGCACTCGATATTCGATGGATATACTGTCGCGAGGCTTAACTCGGGGAGATAGGCAATGGCGTGGCTGTTACCGCTGATTGTTGTTGGCATCATAGGTCTCAAGCTCAGTAGTGCTGGCTCGGGCATAGCCTGAGTCGTCTGTTTGCAATCCAGGATTATGTCCATGCATTTATCTCCGCTCCTGTCTGATGCGCCGGCTATCGTCTACATCGACTTTAAAAGTCCCTACGCTTACCTGGCGGTCGAACCCACACGACAGCTCGAAAAAGAGCTGGGCGTGCGCTTCGACTGGCGACCCTTTGTATTGGATATTCCCAGTTATCTGGGGAGCGCGCGTTTGGGTAAAGGCGGGGAGGTTGTTGAGCAGAAACGGAGTGCCGAGCAATGGTCTGGTGTGAAGTACGCCTACTACGACTGTCGACGCTACGGGGGCCTGTACGGGCTGCGGATACGCGGCACGGAAAAAATCTGGGATACCAACCTGGTCTCTACAGCGATGCTGTGGACTAAAACCGTCTCCTTTGAGGCGACCGCGGGCTTTATCGACAGGGTCTACCCGCCCTTTTGGGTGCGCGACCTGGATCTGGAGAGTGAAGACGTTATCGTCAAGCTGCTCGACGATTGCGGTCTCGATGGGCAAGCCTTTCTGCGGTGGGCCCATGATGATGGCCTGGCGTTTAATAAAGAGTTTCAGCATGCAGCCTTTGCTGCAGGTATCTACGGTGTGCCCAGCTATGTTGTCGATGGCGAGTGCTATTTTGGACGGGAGCATTTACCCCGGGTGCGCTGGCATATCGAGGGTCGTCCGGGAGACGCGCCCGATATCACCAATCCATTGCCAGATACACTTTCTATAGACACTCCGATGCCCGAGCAGATCTTTGTCGGGCTCGACGACTCTTTGGACAGTGTGCGAGCCCTCCCGCAGCTGCAGGCGCTCCTGAGGGATTACCAGGGTGCGGTGAGCTGGGTGCGCATCCCGCCGCGCAAATCAGGCGGCACCACGCCAAGGGAGGATGGTGATTCCCGCAGCGCCATGCATCAGCGATTCCGCGGTGACACTGCCTCTGCCAATGAGCGTCGCTACGCTGTCCCGGCTCAAACGCCAGCGAGCTATGGCGAAGTGATCACTGACTTACTAAGAGCGGGCGGCATATCGCTTTCGGATAATGGGCCGGAGCAGCTCCTGCGTCCGGCAATGCCCGGCGTGGTAGTGCTTTTGGATGATGAGATTTTTATTGGTCGTCAGCATTTGCCGCTCATCGCAAGAAAACTGGGAGCGACTACCTAAGCAAACTGCGCAATGTTGGCTGCTGCCGGCGTCAACACAGTGGCTACTGCGCTGTATAACCGCCGTCGATGACCAGCTCAGACCCGGTCATAAAGCTTGATTCATCCGAGGCCAAAAAAGCCACGGCGTTTGCGATTTCGCTTGCTTGCCCCAACCGTCCCAGCGGGTGAGCGGCGACGAGCAGCTCCGCCGTTTCTGCGCCGTCTTCGCGATCTTCCAATGCCTGCGTCACCAGCGGTGTCTCCACAAAGCCCGGGTGCACGGAATTCACGCGAATGTTCAGGGGCGCCCACTCCAGCGCGGCAGATTTAGTAAGCAGGGTAACGGCACCCTTGGAAGCGCAGTAGGGGGCCGCTCCGGGGAATCCAACCTTGCCCAAAATCGAACTGATATTGATGATCGACCCGCCGCCGCGTTTTTCAAGAGCGGGGCCTGCGTAGCGCAAACCGAGAAAGACGCCATCGAGATTTACCGACAGCACGCTGTGCCACTGCTCGAGATCAAGATTCATCAGGTCCGTATTATCGCCGGCGATCCCCGCGTTGTTCACGACAATATCCAACCCACCGTAAGTGTCAGCAGCCAGTGCTACGGCGTTTTCCCAGTCAACCGGTTGCGTGACGTCATGCTGCAGGGCCGCTGCCTGCGTGCCTGCTTTGCTGAGCTCATCGGCGAGCGCCGTTACAGCGCTGTAGTTAATGTCTGTAAGGACCAACGACGCGCCGGCGGCGGCTAGTCTGCGGGCGCTGGCTGCACCAATACCGGACGCCGCGCCGGTGATGAGTGCGACCTTTCTGGCCATTGTGTTGTCTGCTGCGGTCATAGAAAAAATTCCTGGATGAGTTCCTTGTTATTTTTTGCCAGCATAGCGGCATAATGATCGCAGGAACATGGATCTTTCGGAGGCAGGCATGAAGTATGCGGAGCACTTTCGGCCGTTAGAGGCCTGCCATGCCTACGACCCTCAGAATGCCCTGTCGCTGGCCCTGGCTTGTCAGTTGGCGTATGCACCCCTGAGAGACCTAAAGCGCTGTGTGGAGAGCACCTGGGGTTATGAGTTTCTGGGTCTGGTCTCCCGTCAGAAAAAGCCCGATATCGATACCCAGTGTTTTCTCATGGCCGATGACCAGCATATTGCCGTGGCGTTTCGCGGTAGCGATTCGGGGAGTGACTGGTTTGCGAATTTTCAGGCATCCCAGGACCCGGGTCCTTTCGACAGTACCGGCGCTCACGAGGGTTTTCAGGATTCCCTGTATCCCGCGGTGATCAAGCTCACGGAGATCCTTCGACGGGACGCCTCACGGCCTAGAAAAGTGTGGATCACGGGTCATAGCCTGGGTGGAGCCCTGGGCTCCCTTTACGCCGGCATGCTCCTTGAAAACGATATCGATGTGTATGGGCTCTATACCTTCGCCAGCCCCCGGCCTGGGGATGAAAAGTTCGCCGCCGCACTCAACGCAAGAATTCAGGGCCCTCATTATCGCGTGGTGAATTCCGGTGATGTGGTCCCCCATGTGCCGCCGGAGCCTTTCTTCAGTCATCCGGGGTCCCGGATCATACTCAAGCATAATCACAAAAAGCGCACCAAGGGATCGTGGCTCGACGAGCGCATTGCGGCATTGAAGAACTTTGTAGACATGACGGGAAAGCGCTTTGATATTGCGGACCACCATCGACTGGTGGCCGACCGCAACAGTTACATACCCAGACTGATGAAAGACCTTGCCCGGGACGAGAGAGCAAAAAAACGATGACTCAGCCGCAAGCCCCGGGGCTCACCGATGTGCCGGAAACAATGCTCTGGACCCTGCATAGTCGGGCGCAGGAAGCCATGCGGGCGGACGGTGTTATCTCCGATGATAAAGCCGTGGAGATCTATCAGGGGCTTGATTACGACTTTGAGCGCAATTTTGGTCGCAGCAATCCCATGGCGGCGCTCCGCGCGCAGCTTTTTGATCGCGTGGTTTCTGCGTTTCTTGAAGAGTACCCCGGAGCCAGCGTCGTCAATTTGGGCGAGGGTCTGGAGACGCAGCGCTATCGCCTGGCCGAGGTCCCCTGCGAATGGTTCACCGTGGACCTGCCCGAGGCGATAGCGATACGCGAGCGTTTTATGCAGCCCGATGCCCGCCACGAGCATATTCCGCTGTCAGCCACCGACAGAGCCTGGATGAAGCGCATTCCCCGGGACCGTCCGGTGTGCATCGCAGCCCAGGGCCTTTTTATGTATTTTCAGGAGCAGGATGTGCGCGATTTGCTGGGAGATATCGCTATGCAGTTTCCACGATGTCACCTGGTGTTTGATGTCATACCGCACTGGGTGTCCCGGGCATCGGTCCTGGCGGGAGGGCTGCCCCTGACGCGCCATTACCGGACACCGATCATGCCCTGGGGTGTCTATCGGTTTCTCCTGAAATCGCAACTCAAAAGCTGGGTAGGACGGAGCGGTGATGTTAGTCTTCTGGACTATCCGCCCTTTCCCCGGGGCCCGGCCCGGCTGGCCAGCAAGGCGGCACCTTTGATGCCCGGCGCCCGCCAATGGATGCCCTTTGTCGTAAAGGTGACACTGCGTTGAGTCGCTGAAAAAGCGTCTGCTACTCGCAAAGCGCGGATCGGCCTGCTGTGAAACGGCAGGTCTTTGCGAGGGCGCCTTTTTCACCTGAGTGGTAATCTTTGATTCCGTTTATCGCGCAGGTGGACGCTTTTGAGCACTGATGCACGGGAAGAATGTTCCGCAGTGATACACAAAGCTCGATCATGGGGGCATGCCTCCTCTACTATTATTCATGTCACTTGTCCTGGCGACGCAAACACCTTTTGCCGCGGACCCCGATAAGGCCCTTCAGCGCTGTGTATATCTCAGTGAAAAGATTGAGCATTACACCCGATTGCGACGTAAAGGGGGTTCTAATGCGCGTATGGCGTCGTGGCGCAAGTCGCGCACCCGCTATGAAGAAGAGTTTCAGGCCGCCGGCTGTCGTAAATTCAGTCGTCAGCTGCGCCGTAAAAACCGTTAAGCTTTCCCCATGAATCTGGAACTGATAATGCCTCCGGTGATACTCCTCGCAGGGGCCGGGTTAGCGATGTGTGCTATGGCTCCTGTGGACAGCGTTGCCGCTTTTGCATTTGTATCTCGGTATGTTGCTGGTGCTTATCGCCTGGGGTTTGTATCTGGGTAGTGGCTTGTCGCTGTTTATCGCGATTGTGTTCGCGGTGTGCATGACGCGGTTTCAGATCGTACCGGAGGAGCGTTTGATGGCGCAGAGGTTCGGAGATGATTTTGCGCGTTATCGTCGTAGTGTCCGGCGCTGGCTGTAGATTCAGGATTAGATAGATGTCTCCACTGACAGTGCTTGTGCTGTTTTTTTTATTGGCCGCGGGGAAGAGGTCGTGACGGCCCTAAAAAGGAAATTTATGAAATTGAGAAAACGAACGGCGGGCTTGGGACGCATCGCTCGATGGGTTCTGGCGGGTGTCTTGCTGTCATCGCTGACGGCATGTCTGGGTACGCCCGATGGCGTGGTGGCGGTGCAGGATTTTGAAGCCGAGCGTTATCTTGGGCGCTGGTATGAAATTGCGCGCCTGGACCACAGCTTTGAACGGGGTTTAAGGAATGTTACCGCCGAGTACGCCTGGCGGGAGGACGGCTCGGTACGGGTGTTTAATCGCGGTTATGACATCGAAGATCAGGAGTGGAGCGATATAGAAGGTAAGGCCAGTTTTGTAGGTCCCCAGGATGAAGCGCATTTGAAAGTTTCTTTTTTCGGACCGTTTTATGCCTCTTACGTCGTGTTTGAACTTGAGCGCGAGAGTTACGACTATGCCTTTGTATCGGGCTTTAATCGCGATTATCTGTGGTTGCTCGCGCGAACGCCGACGGTATCCGATGCCCTGCAGTCACAATTTGTGGAGAGGGCTTCTGCGCTGGGTTTTGATACTCAGGAGCTGATCTGGGTAGAGCACTCGCCTGTGGAGGCGGATGAGGGGCCTGCGATGGGCAGGTAAGGCCTGAGCGCTAGCTGGCTAGACTGCTTTATTTATGAGCTTGGCGGATAGCCCAGAAGAGGTCCGGCGTGTCGGCCGGACCTCTGGATGAGTTGCTAGGTTGCTGTTGCCAGTTTGCTGTGTAGTAAGCGGTGCTTAGGTTCCGCTGACGTCCAGCAGTTCCCATTTGCCCGCCTGGTTGTCGCGCTCGATGTAACGGTAGCGAACTTTGCTGCCGTGAGCTGCAGTCTCGACGTCCGTGGTATCCGGGCTACTGATGAATTGTACCCGTCGGCTTTTTGCGCGGCGGTTAAGACTGCATCCAGCCTCTTCACCGCGACGCGCGTTACGGAACTTCACGTAAACGGGCTGTCCGAGTTCTTTAGCTTTACGCATGTCCACGGTGCCCTCAAGAATGCATTCCTGAGTTATTTCGGCGCTGGCGTACATGGGAAGTAAGGATAAGCCCATAGCGCTTGCTGCGATGAGCAGGCTGCTTTTAAGCAGACGGTTATTTGATTTCTTTGTGTTGTTCATTTGTGTCTCCTTCGCCTCACGGCGATGTGGGTCCTGCAAGTTTCTCGATTCCTTCCGTTCCTGTCGGTACCCGGGGTTAAAATTTATGCCTGCAGTTGCATTTACAAGGACCTGTTTACAAGGACTTACTTATAACGGCCTGATCATGACGATCTGATGCAAATTGTCACAAAAATGACATAAAGCTGTGCTAAGCAGGAATCCATAATACGCCGAATTCACAGGGAAAAGCTATATTTTTCATAAAATTGTAATAATATTGTCATATTCGGTCGAACTATTTGCCGCTTACGCGAAAAACCCCTGCATAAACCACCGTTGCTCCCGACGCTCATGGAACACCCAGAACCGCTGTCCCTGGGTGTTGCGCGCCACAAAATAATCCCGGCTGGTACTGCGCTCCCACCAGCCGTCCTCAATGCGTTCCGGTCCATAAATCAGCTCCAGACGGCCGCCCCAGAACAGCAGTTCGCCGGCCTCATGGCGGAGTGCTTCCGGCTTTGGCAATAGCCAGAAGGGTCGCTGCGCCGTATCCGCCGGAGGGAGTGGGTTGGCTGTGCCCGTGGTTGCCACCGCTGTAGTGTGCTCTGGCAGGTGGGCATCCCGGTGGTGGAGGCTGTTGACTGCCTGGGTTCCCAGGCGGTTACTGAGCAGGTCTACCAGCTCGCTGGTTGAATCTGATTGGCTGGCCTGGCGGAACAGGTCACCGCTGGCCGGGTGCGCGGATTCCAGCTGCTCAGCGCGCAGCTGCACCAGTTCGACCTCTTCGGTAAAAGGCTGCCGCTCCAGGCGAAGCCGGGTCAGACGATACCAGTCCTGTCGCGGTGTGCGCGCCTCGCTGGTACGTACGTCCAGTACTTCCCGGTAATCGTTAACGCCGGAAAAATGCCAGACAAGCTGCCGGGTCTGTAATTGTCGCTGGCGGAGATAATCATCCAGTGATGCCAGCAATTGCTCCAGCGCCGGGCCCAGTTCGTCCTGGTTGCGCACGGGATAACCCAGCGGGTAACTGTCCACAAAGCAGCTGGGGGGCTCGAAATGCACCGGCGGCGCGACCACTTCGCCGCTTAGGTGCTGAAGAAGCTTCCGGAACTGTGCTCCGCAGCGTCGGTTCAGGGAGGCGCTGGGGAGTGCGAGAACCTCCCCCAGCGTTTTAAAGCCGCTGCGCTGCAAGACAATAAACTGTTCGTGCAGGGGTTCCAGTATGCGCAGGGGAAGCTTATGAAGCTTGTCTCTCTGGGAGTAATCCGTCGTAGCGCTATCGCCGCTTGCGGTGTAAGAAAACGCCCAGGCGGCGAGAGGCGTTGTACCCAGGGCTATATCTGCACTGTAACCGCGCCCCGCCAGTCCCTGGCGGGCATGACGAATAATGGCATCGCTGCCGCCAAAGAGTTTCAGGGAGCCGCCAATTTCGAGCATCAGGCAGTCGCCCCGAAAGGGATACAGGTGTGGGGTAATGCCATAGGCCCAGCAGCAGAGATTCTCCAGCGCCTGGGCTTCGGCCTCGGGTTCCCGGGGCAAGAGCTGCAGCGGGCTGTCTCCTGCCAGGCTGCGAGCAGCGGCCGGATCCATGCCGGGCTCCAGGCCCAGCAGGCTGGCCGTTGCGTTGACGGCATGGATGCGCTGCTTCTCCACGACAGCGAGCGCTTGAGGCCGCCGCTGAGGGAGGCATTGAACCGCCAGTTCACTGAGGCGCAGACATAGCCAGAGTTGCATGAGAAAAGCCCGAGCACTGTATATTTATACAGTACTCGACTTTCTGGTTTATGGCGATAGCTGGCGGTCGAAAAGACCTGCTCTTAGTTCATGCCGCGCTCTAAAAGATAGCTGATGGCGATCTTGATCACGAAACCCAGAACACCCAGGGCGAGGGCAAGATAGAGAATCATGGTGCCAAAGACGCCGGCGTTACTGCGCTTGGCAAGATCCCAGATGATAAACACCATAAATAGAATCAGACCGCCGACTCCAATGGTGACGCCGTACTCTGTGAGCCACAGATCCATGGGGAGGCGTCAGTCGTCCACCGTGACCGTCGTGCTGAGAGTGCTGTCGGCGATGAGCGAGTTCGTGATCAGGCAGCTTTGTTCAGCTTTGTGCAGGAGTTTCTCGGCTTTTTCGGCATCGGCACCGGCGGGAATATTCAGGGAGGCTTCTACCTTGATGCCGGTGAATCGAGTAACCCGCTCTACGCGATCCAGAGTGCCGGATGCGTGGCATTGCAGCTCGTTCCAATCCAGTTTTGAGGCGCGGGCGATAGCCCGGAAGGACAGAATGAAGCAATCCGCTACCGCCGCAACGAGCAATGACTCGGGGGACCACTTGTCTCCGGGGCCGCCGAATTCCGCCGGTGGCGCCGTTACGATTTCTGAAACATTAGCGGCGGTGATTACCACGGGGCTGTCAGTTGTGGCGCGGCCGCTGGCCTGATAGTGATGGGGGAAATCTTGCATGAGAATCATTCCTGTCTTGATGGACGTGTTCGATAAAGTGCCTGCATTTTATGGCAGAGCACTCATGACAGGAAACAGGTAACACGGTTCCGCGGCCATTACCCCATTGTTGCAGGTTTTGGCTTGGATTCCGGTTTGGCTCTAAGAGGCGGCGCGACTCGCCGGTGCAATCTCGTCCTTGGGCAGCTCCCAAAGCTGAGGCTGGTGGGGCACATCATCCTCCGGTGGTAAATAGACATCGATACCCTGTATGCCGCTGCGCTGCTTGAGGATATGCACCTGCCGGTACGCATTCATCTGTAAGCGCAGGGCAGCCGGAGCGTGCTGGTGTGCGGCGTCCTGAGAGCGGAACAACACGGCTAGCGTATTGCCTCGCGCCGCAGCCAATTGCAGCCTTCGCAGCTCTGCGTAACGGTACTCGCCATTTCCCAACCAGCTGAACACCACGCTGCAGGTGCCACTGCGGAGGGCCTGCTCGGTGCTCCACAGTAGTTCTTCGCGTTCCCTGGGGTGTATGAGGAGGATTTTCTGGGTATCAACCCCCCGGGCTGCGAGCAGGGGAGCATAGGGCGTGTAGGGGGGGGCGATAAACGCCTGCCAGCGCTCCTGCTGGCTGAGATCTTCCATGGCCGGCAGGAACAAACCCATGGCGCCCATGCCCGAGGCGTCACTCATGACTTCGATGCAGGTGCCCAGGGGCCAGCCCTGCTCGCACAGGCGGGCATCCAGTGCGCCAAATCCGGTAGGGATGCGTTGATGGTGATGGAGGTCACTGTTTGCCGCGCCATCACTGTGTCGTTTGCTTTGAGGACTTTCAACAAGTGGCGTACGGGCAAGATCACTATAACCGAGCCAGGTATCGCGCCGGTTGATGACGCTGTGCAGGCTTTCGGGAATCTCTTTTGCTGCCAGTCCCTCTGCCAGTCCTGCCGCCAGGTGATGAACGCTTTTATGGGCGTTGTGGGGGTTATGAAGCTTGCCTTGTAAAGTATTGCCCGGATCCTGATGCATCGCCGCTCTCCAAAAGTACTGTATATAAAAACAGTAGTCTGGATTCGAACATTCCGCAAGTAAATACTTTTGACCTGTCGTCTATTGAGACATGTTCACAAAACAGGTTTTCGAGGGTGGCGTACCCAAACTAGGCCGACCGGGACAGGGTGGGCTTTCCGTCAAGGGCAATACCGGTCACCAGCCACTCGGTTTGCTCCCATGGGTCACCCTGGGCGTAGCCCTTGATACAGCCGTCAACGTGGGCGGCCAGGGAAAGGAGTTCTTCACAGCTTTCCACTGAGTGTCTCTGCATAGCGGCCTGAACCACTGCCTGGCGGCTTTTCCAGACCCGTGCCTCGTTGAGCGCCTGCATGGGTTGTCGTCCTGCCTCTAAGGCTTGCAAAAGCCCCCGCAGAAGACGCAATTCCCGCACCACTCCCCACAGCAGCGCCGGTGGCTGGATGCCCTCCGATCGGAGGCCGTGAAGCATGCGCAGGCTGTCTTCGGCGCGTCCCGCCAGCGCCACGTCAATCAGCGCAAAGCTGTCAAAACGGGCACTGTTGGCCACCGCATAGGCAACCTGTTTGGTCGTTACCGTGCTGTCGCCCGCCAGTAGGCGGAGTTTCTCCAGTTCCTGCACGGCCGCCAGCAGATTGCCTTCGACTCTTTCGGCGAGGAGGGTCAGGCCGTCGCGGTCAATGGACAAATTGATACTTCGCGCACGCCTTTCCAGCCAGCGGGGAAGTTCATCGGCATTGACGGGCCAGAGCTGTATGGTCGCGCCCGCCTGATCTATGGCCTTGTACCACTTACTGTTGGTGCTGGCCCTGTCGATCTTCCCTGCGACAATTAACAGTGTGTCGTTCTCCGGCGCCTGATCCAGGTATTCCTGCAGGGCTTTGCTGCCCTCGGTGCCCGGCTTGCCGTTGGGAATGCGCACTTCGATGAGACGCTGTTCCGCAAACAACGACATGCTGCTGGCATCCTGCGTGAGATCCTGCCAGTTAAAGCTGCGATCGCTTGCGTCGACGACATGACGTTCGTGGCAGCCTGCCCGGCGCGCCGCTGCTCGAACCTGGTCGGCGCACTCCTGCACCAGCAGCGTTTCGTCGCCGCTAATGAGGTAGACACGATGGAGCGTGCGGTCCAGATCCTGGGCAAGCTTTTCGGGATAGATTCGCATGGGCTGCCGTTATTCGGCGTTAGCCGCGACAAAACTGATTCTGCGCAGGATTTGCGTGGCCAGTTCACGGCGCAGCTCACCCTGCAGCACCCGCACTTCCTCGGCCTTGCCCACAACGTTCTGGGGATCGTTTTCCATCTGCTTGTTGACCGAGGCGGTGGTGCGATCCATGACCTTTTCGCGCTTACTGTTAAAAACGATGAAGTCCGCGCTCATTTGCAGGTCAAATTCGGCCGCGCGGGCCTGGGCGTTTACCGACAGATTGCGCTGACTGAATGTTTCAGGACCCAGGCGCAGGATATGTTGTGCCTCCGCCCGGGGCACCCAGATGATGCCACTGGCACTGAAGGTGGATTCAACAATCCGGGTGAGCTCTCCGTTCGGATCGTTGGAAGCCAAATACATACGGCTCCAGCCTGATGGCAGTGCTGAGGCGCCACCGGTGCCCCGCAGCTGAAAACCACAGGCGGTTATCAGCAGGCATAGCGCCAACACGATCGAGGATCCCCTGAGCCGGCGCCGGGAAGCGCGGTTCGTGGGCAGGTGGCTCCTGAGTAGTGAGCTCCTGAAAAAGCAGGTAAACGAATGCTTGGGCATGGGGCCTAGTCTACCCCACCACAATATTCACAAGCTTGCCCGGCACGACGATCACCTTGCGGATGGTTTTGCCCTCGATAAAGCGCTGCGCGTTCTCGGCCGTAAGCGCCGCCGCTTCCAGGGCGGCTTTGTCGGCATCCGCCGCAACATCCATGCGGGCCCGCACCTTGCCGTTCACCTGTACCACGATCTCCAGCGTGTCACGCACCAGCGCGGATTCGTCCACCGTGGGCCAGTTCGCATAGGTGACGTCGCCTTTACCGCCCAGCATTCCCCACAGGTGATGGCAGATGTGAGGGACGATAGGTACCAACATGCGCACCACGGCATCCAGCCCTTCCTGCATCACCGCGCGGGATTGAGCGCCAGGGCCGGATAGGCGGCCGAGTTCGTTACATAACTCCATGACAGCAGCGATAGCAGTGTTGAAGGTTTGACGTCTGCCCATGTCGTCGCTGACTTTAGCAATGGTTTCGTGAATCTTGCGCCGGGCATCACGCTCCGCGTCGTTCAGTGCACCCGTATCCAATGCGGGGGCAGGGCCCTGATCCGTGTGTTCATGCACCAGCCGCCACAGGCGCTTTACAAAACGGTGCGCGCCCTCAACGCCATCTTCCGACCATTCCAGGGATTGATCCGGCGGCGCGGCAAACAGACTGAACAGGCGCACGGTATCGGCGCCGTGGCTGTCAATGAGTGACTGGGGGTCCACGGTATTGCCCTTGGACTTGGACATTTTGGCGCCGTCTTTGAGCACCATGCCCTGAGTCAGCAGACGGGTGAAGGGCTCGTCAGAACTCAGCAGTCCCTCATCGCGCATGAGCTTGTGAAAAAAGCGCGCGTAGAGGAGGTGGAGAATTGCGTGCTCAATGCCGCCTACATATTGATCTACCGGCAACCAGTAGTCGGCGCTTTCCTTGTCCAGCATGCCGTCGGCAAATTCCGGACAGGTAAAGCGCGCGTAATACCAGGAGGACTGCACAAAGGTGTCAAAGGTGTCCGTCTCCCGTTCGCAGGCCTGACCGTCAAGATCAAACTTGCGCCACTCGGGGTCGGCTTTGATCGGGGATGCCACCCCATCCATGACCACGTCTTCGGGGAGCAGTGAAGGCAGTCGATCTGCCGGGATAGGGATCTCACCGCCGTCGGGAAGATTGAGCATGGGGATGGGCGTGCCCCAGTAACGCTGTCGCGAAACGCCCCAATCGCGCAGGCGATACTGCGTGGTGACCTTGCCTGCATCCAGCTCTTCAAGGCGTGCGGCGATGCGATCAAAGGCGTCTTCGAATCCCAGTCCGTCAAAGTCACCGGAGGCGGTAAGCGCGCCTTTGTCCGTGTAGGCAGCTTCGCTGACGTCCGCGGCCTCGCCCTGCTCATCGCAAATCACGGTTTTGATGGGCAGTTCGTACTTGCTGGCAAATTCGTAGTCACGCTCGTCGTGGGCGGGGACCGCCATGACCGCACCGGAGCCGTAATCCATGAGCACATAGTTGGCGACCCACACCGGGACTTCTTCGCCCGTCAGTGGATGCACGGCGCGAAGCCCGGTATCCATACCGAGCTTTTCTGCCTGGGCCATATCGGCTTCGGCAACCGAGACCTTTTTACACTCTCCGATAAACTGCTCAAGCGCTGGATTATTCGCAGCCAGGGCAAGACTGATGGGATGCTCTGCAGCGAGGCTCACATAGGTGACACCGAAGAGCGTATCCGGGCGGGTGGTGTACACCTCGATGCGCGCCTGGTCGGCGATAGCCTCCTTGAGGCCAAAGGCGAGCTCGACCCCCCGGCTTTTGCCGATCCAGTTGCGCTGCATGATCCGCACGGGCTCGGGCCAGCCCTCGAGCTTGTCGAGGTCCTTGAGCAGCTCTTCTGCGTAGGCGGTGATCCGGATAAACCACTGGGGAATCTCCCGGCGCTCAATGAGCGCACCGGAGCGCCAGCCCCGGCCGTCAATCACCTGCTCGTTGGCAAGCACGGTCTGATCCACAGGGTCCCAGTTCACCGTCGCCATTTTTTTGTAAACGAGGCCTTTCTCGTACAGACGCGTGAAGAACCATTGCTCCCAGCGGTAGTACTCGGGTGTGCAGGTGGCTAGCTCCCGATCCCAGTCAAAGCTGAAGCCCAGCGCTTTGAGCTGTTCGCGCATGTGGCCGATGTTGCTGTAGGTCCACTTTGCCGGCGCGGTCTTGTTGGCGATGGCAGCGTTTTCTGCGGGGAGGCCAAAGGCGTCCCAGCCCATGGGATGGAGCACGTTCTTGCCCAGCATGCGCTGATAGCGCGCAATGGCATCGGAGATGGAGTAGTTGCGGACATGCCCCATATGCAGCTTGCCGCTGGGGTAGGGGAACATGGAGAGGCAGTAGAACTTGTCGCCCTCAAGGGTATCCCGCGCTGCAAAGCTGCGGTTTTCGGTCCAGAACGTCTGCGCGTCGCGTTCGATATTTTGGGGGTCGTAGTAGTGTTCCATGGGCTCTGCTGGGTGCGTTTTTTCGAGCGCGCATGGTAGCAGCAAACCCGTTTTCCGGCGAAGCCTCAGTCCCCGTTATCGACGTCGCGCCAGAGGGTGCGATACATCAGTCCCATGCTGCTAAGGAGTAATCCCAGGGCGATGAGCAACGGCATGGATCCAAAGCTGGTAAAAGGCGTATTGCCCAGCATGACCTGGGCGTTGCCCAGCAGGGTGCTTTCTACAAATTGCTCCGTGCGGGCAATGATCTTGCCGCGATGATCAATGATCGCGGACACCCCGTTGTTGGTGCCGCGCAGCAGATAGCGACCATTTTCCAAAGCCCGCATCCGCGCCATCTGCAGGTGCTGCAGAGGGCCGATGGAGGCGCCGAACCAGCTGTCGTTGCTGATGGTGATCAACAGCTCCGCCCGCTGGGCGCTTTTGGCAACCAACTCGGGATAGACGATCTCGTAGCAAATGAGGGGCGCCACCCGATGATTGCCCGCTTCCAGCGGTCCCTGCTTGCGGTCGCCGCGGCTGAAATTCGACATGGGCAGGTCAAAGAAGTCGATGAGTCCCCGAAGTTGATCCTCCAGGGGAACATATTCCCCAAAGGGCACGAGGCGTTGTTTATCGTACTGGCCTCTACCCTGACCCAGGGCAATGATGCTGTTGAAGTAGCGGTTCTGCGCATCCCGTGTGGGTATGCCGGTAATGAGCGTTGTGTCGCTGAGGCTCGCCCGGCGTGCGATGGGGTCGAGAAAGTCCCCCGCACGATCGGCCACTCGGGGGATGGCCGACTCCGGCCACAGCACCAGGTCCTGATCAAACATGGGCCGCACTGCTCGCTCGTACTGAGCGAGAATGTTCTGGTAGCGGCGTCGATCCCATTTTTGTTCCTGGGGAACGTTGGGTTGGTAGATGGCGACACTCAGCGGTTGTTCGCTGGCGGGGACTACCCACTCAATGGGTTTGAGCATCAATCCGCCCCCCCACAGCGTGGCGAGTAATCCACTATAGCTGAGTACCGTCGCAGGCTGGGGGCTGCGCCAGGTGAGGAATACGCAGCTCGCGGTAAACGCCACCGCGAAGGAGAGACCGTAAACCCCGGTGATCGGCGCCCAACCCGACAGCCAGGTGTCCACGTGGGCGTAGCCGAGATACAGCCAGGGGAATCCCGTGAGCAGCCAGCTGCGCAGCCACTCCCCGAGCACCCAGAAAGCGGCAAAGCCCAGAAGCATGCCGCCGGGTAGAGGCCTGACGATGCGGGTATACAGCCAGGCCTGCAGTGCATGGAGCAGTCCCAGGCCCGCGCAGAACACCAGGGTTAGAAACGTCGCTAGGGCGAATCCGGCGTTGCCATAAACGTGAATGCTGACATAGACCCAGGAGGCGCCAGAGCCGAACAGACCAATGCCGAACAGCCAGCCGCGTCGGAAGGCCTGTGCCGCTGTACAGCTTGCGAGGAGGTAGGCGTAGATGGCGCAGCCCAAAATCGCCAGGGGCCAGAGAT
Source organism: Congregibacter sp. (assembly GCF_965660375.1). Lineage (GTDB taxonomy): Bacteria > Pseudomonadota > Gammaproteobacteria > Pseudomonadales > Halieaceae > Congregibacter. The sequence goes on from NZ_CBFHZO010000126.1 coordinate 52,305, forward strand.
TAAATGGCGCGAGAGACAGGGTGACCAGGGCGCCCCCGGAGGGCGCCAGAAGTAAAACCTGCCAGCGGGGCAGAGCGCTCGCGGGCGGGTTCAGGGCGTTGCTCATTCCGCGCCGGGAGGACGTAACCGCAAACTGTGGATTTTTCTCTGGTCGGCGTTGATCACTTTGAACTCAAAGCCGTCGATATGCGTGATTTCATTGCGCGTGGGCATATGTCCGAAGGCGTGCATGACCAGGCCCCCGATGGTGTCGAACTCGTCATCGCTGAATGCCACTTCAAAGTAGGCGTTGAAATCTTCGATGGGCGTGAGTGCCCGAACAAAGAAATCATCATCGGCGATGCGGCGGATAAACTGATCTTCCTCCTCATCCGTCTCGTCTTCGATCTCGCCTACGATTTCTTCCAGAACATCCTCGATGGTGACCAGGCCGGCGACGCCGCCGTACTCGTCAATCACGATGGCCATGTGATTGCGGTTCTCACGAAACTCCCGCAACAGCACATTAAGACGTTTGCTCTCTGGTACCACCACGGTCTGCCTCAGCAGCGGGCGCACGTCAAAGTTTTCGCGGTCATCGGACAGAATCTGTGGAAGCAGGTCTTTTACCAGCAGGATACCGAGGATGTCATCGGGGCTTTCGCCGATCACCGGGTAGCGGGAGTGCTTGCTAACGGAGATGTGCGGCAATATCTCTTCAAGGGTGCTTTCCGCCTTGATCACTACCATCTGTGGGCGGGGCACCATGATGTCCCGCGCCTGCATGCCACTGACCTGCATGGCACCATCGATAATCGACATGGAGTCCTCTTCGATGATGTCGTTCTCCATAGCCAGCTGAAGAATCTCCTTGAGATCCTCGCGGCTGCGTGGCTCGCTGGAAAACGCCTGGGCAATGCGGCTCAAAAAAGATTTTTCTTCGCTGCCGTTGCGATCGTCGCTCATCCGGGCGCTACCTCTGGCTGGGTTGCCGGTGCCTGGTTTTGCGATGTCTGAGTTGCCCGGTCGGCGTTGTAGGGACAGGGCCAGCCAAGGGTAGCCAGCGCCCGGGTTTCCAGGGATTCCATGTGTGTCGCCTCAGCGTCAATTTCGTGGTCAAAACCCAGTAGGTGTAACACGCCGTGAATCAGCAGGTGATCCCAGTGCGCGGCGAGGGACTTGCCCTGGCTCATTGCTTCTTCTCTTACTATCGGCGCGCAAATGATGATGTCCCCTAAAAGATCCAGCGTGACATCAGCGGGTAAATCCGCGGAAAAGGACAGCACGTTGGTCGGCTTGTCCTTTGCCCGATACTGCCCGTTCAACTGCTGCATTTCCGGTTTATCGACAATGCGAAGAGCGGCTTCCCAGTGCTTGCCGGTCTCGGGTGAACCCACTGCTAATGCAGTTTTGGCGGCGCGAAGGAGCGTCTCATCATCCGGGGATTTCTCGACAGTCTCACGAAATACGTCGAGGGTGAGCATCAGGGCTTACTCTTCTCCAGACTTGTGGTGTTCGCGTCATGACTCTCGTAGGCGGCGACGATGCGCTGTACCAGTGGATGACGAACCACGTCTCTGTTGGCAAACCAGGTGAACCCGATGCCCGCCACATCCTCAAGGATGTTGGCTGCATGGGTGAGTCCCGACTGGGTGCCCCGGGGTAAATCAATCTGTGTGGCGTCACCGGTAATCACGGCCGTGGAGCCAAAGCCGATACGTGTCAGAAACATTTTCATCTGTTCCCGGGTGGTGTTCTGGGCTTCGTCGAGAATGATAAAAGAGTGGTTCAGTGTGCGCCCGCGCATAAATGCCAGGGGCGCCACTTCGATAATGCTGCGCTCAATATATTTGCTGACAGTTTCGAATCCGAGCATCTCGTAGAGTGCGTCATAAAGGGGGCGGAGATAGGGGTCCACCTTCTGACTGAGGTCCCCCGGGAGATAACCGAGCTTCTCTCCCGCTTCTACTGCCGGGCGCACCAGAAGTATGCGACGCACTTTTTCCTCGAGAAGCGCCTCTACTGCGCAGGCTACCGCCAGATAGGTCTTTCCGGTGCCCGCAGGACCCACGCCAAAGTTAATATCGCAGTTATGAATGCTGCGCACATAGGCCTGCTGGTTTCTGCCCCGGGGCTTGATGGAGCCTTTGCGGGTTCTGATCACCTGTAAGGTGGAGGCGCCGTCCCCGGTGTTCAGTCCCTCGGTGCCCGCGTGCTGCAGTTGCAGATGCAGAGACTCCGGCGTTACGCCAATGCCCTGGCACACCTCGGCGTAGAGATGCTCCAGGAGCGCACTCGCGGTGGCGACGGCATCTGTGTCACCTTCCAGAGTGAACTGATTGCCGCGGGAGCGGATGGTGACCTGAAGGCGCTCTTCGATTTGGCGCAGGTGCGCGTCAAACTGCCCACACAGGGCAGCAAGATGTCGTGCATCATCAGGTTCTAGGGTCAGCCTGAAAGGCTGCCCGCCCGGACTGGGAGGTTCTGAGGTCAAATCGTTGTTGGTGGCGCTAGCCATGTCGATGGAACTGCAAGAATAGTCACGAATCCGCCACAGTCAACCCGCGGTGCCCGGTATCAATTCACCCCGAAGGGAGTTGGGGAGGGCTTCGCCAATGGTGACATCCACAAACTGGCCGATAAGGCTGTGGTCATCCGCGCTGAAGTTAACCACCCGATTGTTCTCCGTGCGGCCTTGCAACTGCCCCGGATCCTTTCGAGACGGGCCGCTGACCAGGATGCGCTGACGGGTGCCCACCATGTGCCGGCTGATGGCCTGCGCCTGCTGATTAATCCGCGCCTGAAGAATATGCAGCCGGGATTTTTTGGTCTCTTCATCGGTGTCGTCTTCGAGGTCCGAAGCCGGCGTGCCTGGTCGAGCGCTGTAGATAAAGCTGAAGGACATATCAAAGCCGATGTCGTCAATGAGCTTCATGGTTGCGGCAAAGTCGGCCTCCGTTTCTCCAGGAAAGCCGATAATAAAGTCCGATGACAGGCTGATGTCCGGGCGGATAGCACGGAGTTTGCGAATCTTCGACTTGTACTCAAGCACGGTGTGTCCACGCTTCATATTGGCCAATACGCGATCGGAGCCCGCCTGCACCGGCAGATGCAAATGATCCACGAGTTCGGGTATCTCGGCATAGGCCTGAATCAGCGCTTCAGAAAACTCCACCGGATGGGAGGTGGTGTAACGGATGCGGTCGATGCCTGGGATAGCGGCTACAAAGTGGAGGAGCTCGGCGAAATCGACGATGTCACCTTCGTGACTCTCCCCGCGGTAGGCGTTGACGTTCTGTCCAAGAAGGTTGACTTCTCGCACGCCGCGCCCGGCGAGGCTGGCGATTTCGGCAATGACGTCATCGAGGGGGCGGGATACCTCTTCACCCCGCGTGTAAGGGACCACGCAGAAGCTGCAGTATTTGCTGCAGCCTTCCATGATTGACACAAAGGCCGAGGGCCCGTCGACGCTGGGTTCGGGAAGACGATCAAACTTTTCGATCTCCGGAAACGTGATATCTACCACGAGGTTGCCGCTGCCGCGACGCTCGTCGAGCATTTCCGGCAGCCGATGGAGCGTCTGGGGACCGAACACCAGATCGACGTAGGGTGCGCGCTTGCCGATGTCGGCGCCTTCCTGGCTTGCGACGCAGCCGCCCACACCGATGATCAGCTCCGGGTTTTTCTGCTTGAGGTTCTTCCAGCGGCCCAGTTGGTGAAAGACCTTTTCCTGGGCCTTTTCGCGGATGGAGCAGGTGTTGAGCAGGATGACATCGGCGTCATCCTCACGGTCTGTAGGTACCAGTCCATGGCTGTCCACGAGTAAATCCTGCATGCGCGCGGAATCGTACTCATTCATCTGACATCCATGGGTTTTGACGAAGACTTTTTTGCTCACGGCTCCTGACCTTGCGGGCACCTCCTCGCGATGCAACACGCGGGATGAGCCTTGTTAAAAGGGCCGCGGAGTATAGCGCCGGATGTCCCCGCTGCCCAGTGAATTTACTGGTATTCCGGTGGCAGGCTAGGTAGACTCTCGCGCCCGCTAAAACGCGGCAATCCGGAACGTCGGAGGACGTCCGGGCAGCCACAGTGAGTAAACGGAAACGCCATGTCCAGCAGTCCTGTCTATAAAGTTATTTTCCAGAACGGCAACCAGGTCGTAGAGATATTCGCGCGTCAGATTTACCAGAGCGACATGTGGGGCTTCATCGAGGTGGAAGAACTTCTCTTTGGCGAGCGCTCCCAGATTCTTGTGGATCCTGCCGAGGAAAAGCTCAAAACAGAGTTTAACGGCGTTCAGCGCAGCTACATCCCCCTTCACTCGGTGATTCGTATCGACGAAGTAGCCAAAGAGGGTATCGCCAAAATCTCCGATGTGAAGCCCGGCGAGAATACCAACGTGACGTCCTTTCCCATGCCATCCAGCCCCGTGAAGCCTCGCAGCAGCGACGACTAGGCACCCGTTGGGTCCGGCTTGGCTTGGACCCGCTCGACTCCCGAAAAAGACCTGGGTGATTCGCTCGTTCGACCGTGCTCGAGCCAAGCTTGGTGTCAACGCGTATTTGTAAAGTTTGGTTGAAATCGGCGCTGAGCGCCCCATCTCTTTCGTCTAAGCAGAGGAATGTTTATGCCAGACGATAAGACCGACGACCAGGAATCACCGGGTCTGGATTTAAGCGCGGAGATCGTTAACGACGAGGCCGTGCTCAAGTCCTCGACGCCCGCGGTAGCCGACGATGTGCTGCCCGAGTCCCTGTATCTGATACCCGTGCCTCAGCGACCCTTCTTCCCGGGCCAGGTGCAGCCCGTGGGTATGGACATCGAGGAGTGGGGCGGCACCATCAAGGAGGTGATGGAGAGTTCCAATGGGGTGGTGGGTCTCGCCTATGTGGATCCTGGCCAGCTCGGCGGTTCGGAGCCAGACCCGAAACATTTTCCCGAGATCGGTTGTGTAGTGCGCCTCCATCGTCCGCCTATGGTTGCAGAGAATCCAGGTCAATTTTTGGCGCAGGGCGTGCGGCGTTTTCGTATCGTGCGCTGGCTCAATGACAAGCCACCCTATCGCGTGCAGGTGGAGTATCCCCGGAGCCAGGGTGATCGGGAAAGTGATGACGTCAAAGCCTACGCCATGGCGGTGCTCCAGGCGGTCAAGGAACTGCTGCCCCTGAATCCTATGTACAGCGAAGAGCTGCGCCACTACATCGCCAATTTCAATCCGAATCAGCCCAGCCTGCTGGCGGATTTTTCTGCCGCGTTGACGACGGCCAAGGGTGACCAGCTCCAGGAGATACTGGAGACGCTGCCGCTGCAGTCCCGCATGCAAAAGGTTCTCGGTTTGCTGGGTAAGGAAAAGGAGGTCGCGGAGCTTCGCGGCAAGATCACCGAGCAGGTCAATGAGAAAGTTTCCGACCAGCAGCGCGAGTTCTTTCTCCGCGAGCAGATGAAGGTGATCCAGAAAGAGCTGGGTATCTCCAAGGATGATCGCACCTCCGACGCCGAGCGTTTTGAAGAGCGCCTGGAGGCGCTGGTGCTGCCCGACGCCGTGCGCGAGCGCATTGATGACGAACTGCAGAAGTTATCGGTCCTCGAGCCGGGGTCACCAGAATACGGCGTTACGCGAAATTATCTCGACTGGGCGACGCAGGTGCCCTGGGGTCTGACCTCGGAAGATAATCTTGATCTTAAACATGCGGCGACGGTGCTGGATGCGGACCACGATGGCCTGGACGACGTTAAAGACCGCATTTTGGAATTTCTTGCGGTGGGTTCCTTCAAAGGAGAAATCGCAGGCTCCATTTTGCTGTTGGTGGGGCCTCCCGGCGTGGGTAAAACCAGCATAGGCCGCTCCGTCGCCAGCGCGCTGGGTCGGGAGTTTTATCGCTTTAGTCTGGGCGGTATGCGAGACGAGGCCGAGATTAAAGGCCATCGCCGCACCTATATCGGCGCCATGCCGGGGAAGTTTGTGCAGGCGCTTAAGGAGGTCAAAGTCGCCAATCCGGTGATTATGCTGGATGAGATCGACAAGATTGGCGCGTCCTTTCGGGGTGACCCCGCCTCTGCACTGCTGGAGGTCCTTGATCCTGAACAGAACAGTGAGTTTCTTGATCACTACCTCGACCTGCGCGTCGACCTGTCCCAGGTGCTGTTTATCTGCACGGCTAACCAGCTGGACACGATTCCCGGGCCTCTCCTGGATCGGATGGAAACTCTGCGACTGGCAGGTTACGTGGCAGAAGAAAAACTCGCCATTGCCCGCAACCACCTTTGGCCCAAGCAGCTTGAGCGCCACGGACTGGAGATCGACCAGCTCAAGATAAACGATCCAGCGCTGAAGTACGTCATTGAGTCTTATTGTCGTGAGGCCGGCGTCCGTAATCTGGAAAAGCAGCTGTCGCGCATCATGCGAAAGGCGATCGTCGAGTTCGTGAAGGATCGTGGCAAAGGGCGAAGAAAGACCGCCAAGGCTGCCAAATCCATCGCTGAAAAACGGCGTATCGGCAAGCGGGATATCGAGGACCTGCTGGGCAAACCGCTGTTCCAGCGGGAGAAGCCCCAGCGGGGTATTGGTGTGGCGACGGGGCTGGCCTGGACGGCCATGGGCGGCGCCACTCTGCCGGTGGAATCGTCACGGGTACACACCCTCAATCGGGGTTTCAAGCTCACCGGTCGTCTGGGTGACGTCATGCGGGAGTCCGCCGACATCGCTTACAGCTTTATCGTGTCGCATCTTAAGGACTACCGCTGCGATCCGGACTTTTTCGATACCAGCATGGTGCATCTCCACGTGCCGGAGGGGGCAACCCCCAAAGATGGTCCTAGCGCGGGGATCACCATCGCCACGGCTTTGGTGTCCCTGGCGCGGAAGGAGCGTATTCGCCGCCCACTGGCAATGACCGGTGAGCTCACCCTCACGGGGCAGGTGCTCCCCGTCGGCGGTATACGCGAGAAAGTCATTGCGGCGCGGCGGGCCAAAATTATGGAGCTGATCCTGCCCCACGCCAATCGCCGGGACTTTGAGGAGCTTCCCGATTACCTCAGAGAAGGTATCAACGTGCATTTTGCGCGGACCTTCCGGGATGTGTTTGAAACAGTGTTTGAGGATCATCGCCGGGATAAGCCCTTGCATTGATCGTGTCGAGACGTCTTCACGTTTGGGGTGTTGACTGAGCCACTTCGCCCGCAGCATAAGAGGCCCGGCACAGCACAGGATAAGCGAGCCGATCCCCCACCGCTTTTTCGGGGAGTGTTCCTGTGGTGTGCCGGGTCGTCTATGTTTGTTCCGAGCTAACGGTGTTGTGCCCGGAGTGTTCCCTAAGCTGCCATGTTAAGGAGCTTCCGCTATTACGATAGCCCGCCGCGGAGCCGGGTAGCCCTCAAGAGTGAGCGACGAGTCCTCGGGATCGAGAAAATGCTCCAGGGATTGAAAGCTCATCCAGTCAGTGGGGCGTTGCTCCTCCGTGGTGGTGACCGACTCGTCCACTACTCGAGGGTTTTTCCACCCGAGTTTTGCGAGCCAGAGCACGAGCATTGCCGAGCTGGGAATAAACCAGACGTTACCCATGCGGGCGTAGCGGCCCTGGGGCACCAGGCACTGGCGCTCGTCGCCTTCGATAACCAGCGTTTCCAGTACCAGTTGCCCGCCACGGCGCAGACTGTCGCGCAGCGTGGTCAGATGTTCCATGGGCGAGCGCCGATGGTAGAGCACGCCCATGGAGAAAGCCGTGTCAAAGGCGTGCAGCTTGGGTGGCAATTTCTCTATGCCCATAGGAAGAACGCTCACTGCAGGGTCCTGTATGTAGCGCTGCAGCGCGGCAAACTGGATGACAAACAGCGGCGAGGGATCGATGCCGATAACCTCCGCGGCCCCGGCGCCGCGCATGCGCCAGCAGTGATAGCCATTACC
>NZ_CBFHZO010000127.1:0-2276 GCF_965660375.1 Congregibacter sp.
CGGCCAACAACACGCGCCTGACCCTGCAGTGGATGGACGAAATTCAGGGGGTTTATCGCGACGCAATGACAGACCTCCTGCGCGTCAACCGGGAGCGCCAGGATCGCATGCGTCTGCTGCGCCGGGCAGACCGGCCGGGGTGGTAGCAGAGCCAGAGTAAGTACTCGAGGCCGTATCCGGATCGTTTCGCGCCTTAGTGAAGCTCGGGATGATCGGTCAGCAGCGGCGCTGCGTCGAGGTCTTCTGCATCCATCATCAGCGCAATGCGCTCAAGGGATGATACCAGTTGATGCTGCTCCCAACTGGGTAGGGCTTCGAAGCGTCGCGAGAAGCTTTCCTGCAGCGGCTTGGGCGCCTCCAGCAGCACCTCGCGACCGGCTCCCGTGAGCGATACATGGACCCGACGCTTATCCACATTGCTTCTTTCGCGGTATAAGAGCCCCCTTTCTTCGAGTTTAGAAACGATGGCGGTGATCGTAGCCTGACTGAGGCTGACAGCGTTGGCCACTTCGGTGGCTGTCAGGCCGTCATTGGCATTTACCGCCCGCAGTACCATGAGCTGCGGCGCCGTAATTCCCACAGACTTGCCTAGTTTGCGAGAATGAATACTGGTCGCGCGCAGAATGCGGCGCAGGGATACCAGCACGTCATCAAGTAAATCTGCCATCAACGTATTTCCCGAATGTGTTCCTGAATGTATTTCCGAATATGTTCCTGATTGTGTTGCCACGAGCAGAAGCTCACGCCTCTCCGTCGCCCAGGGCGGCGCGGAGAGGTGTTAACCATGGTGTGAAATTCTGCCACTGCTCCACGGCATCGCGAAACAGTGGCTGGCGGACCTGTTCTGATGAGGGGGTGCGCACCGGGCGGTCATTTTCGTAGTAACGCAGGCAGCGCTCCTCGAAGGGGAGCCCCAGAAAATCGAGAAGTCGGCGAAGCTCTCCCTCAAAATCATCCAGCAATGCCTCATGCTGCAACCGGTGCACGCTGCCTGGCAGCACCGTGTCCCAGTGCGTCATCAGGCGTTCGTACTGCCGGTAGTAATGTCCCAGATCAGCCAGGTCGTAGCTGAACTCCTGCCCCTCGGCAAACAGCTGCTTGAAGTTGCTGAAGCAGCAGGCCATGGGCTCTCGACGGGCATCGATAATCCTGGCGCGAGGGAGTATGAGCTTAATCAGGCCGATGTGCCTAAAATTATTCGGCATTTTGTCGATAAAAAACGGGGCGTCGCCGCGGTGGACCCGCGTGTCTTCAATGAATTCTTCACCGAGCTTTTGCAGTTCATCGGCGCTCATATCCGCGAGAATGCCCGGGTAGCCCGGTGTTTCATCAGCACTGTTGCGCTGTCTTCTGAGGCGCTGGGCGAGGGAGAGAATATTGGGGAGTTCCCGCGTGCCGTCTACCTGGCTGTGCGTTGCCAGAATCTGCTCCAGCAGGGTGCTTCCCGCCCTGGGCATGCCCACAATAAAAATGGGATCTGGCGTATCGCAGCCCTTCGCCCCCTGTGCTTCAACTAATTCGTGCGTGAAGCCCTCGCACTGGGCATCGACCTCGCGCTCAAAACCCGCACTTTGGTAGTTAAGACTCGCCCGCTTGAGGCCGTTGCCCAGCGCATAGTTCTTGAAGGAATGTTCAAAATCACTGCGATCCTCAAAAGCCTTACCCAAAGCGAAGGCCAGATAAATCCGATCAACAAGGGGAGGGTTGGCGGCAAGCTGAGTCTGCATCTTCTCTAACTGCCCATTGTCGAACTGATAGGTTTTGAGGTTGGCCAGGGCGTACCAGGCCTCGCCACCGCCGAGCGCCGCGGCGCTGGCGGCCTCATAGGCACTGATAGCCTCAGCGCCCGAACCCAGCGTTTTCAGCGCATGGCCCTTTGAGGTGAGGGTGATGGCGTCGCCCGGCAGTCGTTCCAAAATACCGTCAAAGCCCGCAATGGCCTCCTCGTAGCGACCCAGCTGTAATAGCTCGATGGCTTTGAGGGATTGAAACTGCAGGTTTTGAGGCGCCGTACGGAGAAGGTGCTCCGCCTGCTCCAGCGATGCTTCAAAGCGTTGGCGCTTACTGAGCACGCGAATGAGATCAATGCGCAGAGCGACGTTATCCGGGTCCAGCTCACAGGCGGTTTCGAGGAGAAAGTTTGCTTCCTCCAGCGCGCCCAGGCGGGAGCCAATGTCGGCCAGGAGTCGCATGCCCTCGGTATGACTTGGCGCCTGCATAAGAAACTGCCGACAGAGTTGTTCTGCCTTGAGGATTCGACCCTGGGCGATAAGGTC
>NZ_CBFHZO010000128.1:0-57160 GCF_965660375.1 Congregibacter sp.
GCTTTACGCCTGCTCGCGCGTCGGAGAACTCCTTAAAAATCGCCAGCGCTTCAGGCGCCGCGTAGCGCTCGAGATACTGCCGGTTTGTCTTCAATGCAGGGCGGCGCGTAGCGGCAGAGATCGTACAATCGCCGCCTCGTCCTCCAGTAACTCCTGCCAGCGTTCTGCAACGACATCCTTTGCAAAATACAGTGACGCAAGTTCGTAAAAAAGCTCGAAGTGACGTTCTTCCGAGCGTGCAATAGCCCGATAAAACTTTTGCAGCGGTCCGGATTCCAAAGCGTCGCCAACCAGCGCAAAACGTTCTGCGCCTCTAGCCTCAATAATGCCCGCGGTGAGCAGGCGGTCCAGCAGATAGATCTCCTTGCCATCGCGGATGGACTTACGAAAACGACCGACGTAGGGGTCTTTCTCGTCCGCTGCGGTGCGCTGTCCTCTGCTGTGGATCCACTTAACCACTTCTCGATAGTGGGACAGCTCCTCGATGGCCAGATCCGCCATGGCCTCTACCAGCTCAGGTCTATCGGGATAATGAGAGAGCATGGAGACCGCCATGCCCGAAGCCTTTTTCTCAGCGGCAGCATGATCCAGCAGGAACCGATCAAAATCCTTCATCACCACATCCACCCAGCTGCTGGGAGTGGCGAATAACAGCGGGCTGGTGAAAGTAGCCTCGCTTGGGGGCGATTCCCGTGGAGCCTGGGACAGGGCCATCAGTTGCTCGCGGCAATAGCCGATCCGCCGGCCTCAAAATCCCGGCGAAGGGCCTCTTCGAGGCTGGCCATCATGGGCTCTCTCACGCGCGCCTTGGTCGCCTTATGGGCGGCCATATTCAACGCACTAAAACTCTCGGCAAGCTCCACAGCGCGGTGCATCAGTTGATCTTCTTCCACCGCCTCATCCAGATAGCCGGCACTCACGGCGCTTTCGGGGTCATAAACGTGAGCAAGGCCCACGGCATCGTTGATCTGTGTTTCGTCCAGACGTGCTCGCGCAAGCTCAATACCAAACCACGGTAGGGTCATCCCGATGGCAACCTCGTTGAGTCCCAGTTTGTAGTTACCCTGCATGCCGACCCGGTAGTCCGCCGACAGACACAGCAGCGCGCCCATAGCCAGCGCATGGCCACTTACGGCCAGTACCACCGGGGTGCTGAAGGTCAGCAGGCGCACCGACAGGTCCGCTCCCGCACGAAGAAGCTTCATCATGGGTTCGCCACCGGCGCCCATAACGGAGAGATCAAAGCCCGCCGAAAACTTCCCTGGACGACCGGCGATGATGAGCACTTTGCCGGCGGCTTCTGCGGTATCCAGGGCCGCGTTAAATGCATCGAACATGGCAAAGGACAGGGCGTTTGCCTTGCCATCGTCCATGGTGAGTAGCGTGTATTTTTCGTTTGCCTGGATGGTGACGAGTTCTGTCATGTCTTTGCTCGCTGGTTTTCTGCGGTGACTGAAAAAGGTGCTGCTGCGGTCAGGACATCACCAAACCCAGGAAAACGAGTAAACCGCCGCCGGCTGCGATCAGTGTTCTCACTCGCAGGCGCGAGGACGACAGTCCCAGCCATACACCGCTTAGAATAATGAACAGCATGCCCGCCGCAAAAACCTTTTGAAACTCCCGGTACATGGACGGTCCATGACCAAAGTGGAGTTCCTGCATGCGTTTTTGGAAGCTGGGCTCGTTGCGGCTGATGCTGACGCTGTCGCCATCCACGGTCAGTCCGTAGTAGGTGCGCGATGTGGGCCGCGTATACAGCGTGTCGCCGCGGGTGATCACGTAGTCAAAATTGAAATCATCAATGCCTGCCTCTGCCAAGGCCGCAAGCACCGCCGTTTTGCTGGGATCAGCCATCAACGCCACCCCACCATCGGCCTGCGCCACCGGAGTCGTCTCCAGGGAGCCTTTTACGCCCAGCAGGTACATGCCGCCGGAGAAGGCGACGAGCACTACCACCGCCGAGAAGAAAGATGAAAGGTAGAGATGGATTGAGATAAAGAGGCTGCGACTCATGAAAAGTGACTCCAAAACAAGGACTTGCTATGTATTTGCAGCCGGATGCTACGCGATATCCGGGCTTGGGAAAAGTTGTCTGTAGTGGTGAAGCCTCACGCGGTGACCGGATCGCCTATCAGCGGGTTTTAGCGATCAAAAATCGGCGTTACCACATCACTGAAGGACTCGGTCATGCGCTCGCGTATCAGTGATGCCAGTGCCTGATACAGATGTCGCACCGGGCTGCCGTTGCGGTACACCAGTGCATGCTCCCGGTATAGCCGCGCCCCATCGATGCGGATGACATCCAGCTCCTCGGGGCGATGGATTTCCGAGCGAATATACAGCGCCGGTAAAAAGGCGACGCCCATGCCCATGACGACCATCTGCCGCAGCGTGTCCAGGCTGGTGCCCTCGTAGTCGCGATTGAGCACGGCGCCGGTGCGTTCACAAATGCGCTGCACCTCCTGATGGAGCTGGTGACGCTCGTCGAGGCTCAGAATGCTCATCCCGGCCAGTTCCTGCTCCTGAAGCACACCGTCCACAGCGAGTCCCGATTCTCTCGACGCTACCAGTAGGAGAGGCTCACGAAACAGCACGTCCACCGCGAGGCTCTTTGAACGCAGGGGCAACGGCACGAGCGCCAGGTCGTGACGACCCTCTTTGACGCCCGCCTCCAATTGGCTGGGAGGTTCCTCACGCACGTAGAGCTTGAGGCGATCGAACTGTTTATGGATTGCCGGAACAATGTTGGGGAGGAGGTAAGGGCCCAGCGTGGGCGGCACACCCATGCGATGGGTAGAGGCCGCCGTATCCGAGAGGGTGTGGGCGAGCTCCTGCATCTCGTGCCACTGACCGATGAGCTGCTTGGTGACCGGCAGCAGTTGCCTACCCGCAGGGGTGAGCTGGGTTACCCGTCGACTGCGCTCAAACAGGGTGACTCCGAGGCTTTTCTCCAGCGCAGCGAGCTGGGTGGAGAGCGTTGGCTGCGCAATATCCAGTTTATCGGCGGCGCGGCGTATGGACTGCGTTTCTGCCACCGCCTGAAAGTACTGAATCTGCTTGATCGTTGCCATTGGGAACTGACCATAGGGATTAGCTATATAGATAAAAACTATAACAGAAAAGCGTAGCTTGCATTTGTTTTGCGTTAAGCAGGATTCATAGTACGGGCATCAAGTTAAAGATCCCCTTGCCAGTTGGGGAAGGACCCGGAAATGCGATCGTTATTGAAGTTTGACCTGAGCCACCTGCGCGGAGACATCTACGGCGGATTGACCGCCGGCGTTGTTGCCATACCCCTCGCGCTCGCCTTTGGTGTGGCCTCGGGCTTGGGGCCTATCGCGGGCATGTACGGTGCCATCATCGTCGGTTTTTTTGCAGCGATGTTCGGCGGCACCCCCACCAACGTGTCTGGCCCCACGGGCCCCATGGTTGTGGTACTGGCCGGTCTTTTTGCGAGCCTTTCAGGTGATGTGGGATTGATCTTCACGGCAGTCATGCTCGCCGGTGTGTTTCAGATTATTTTTGGCGCCGTTGGCGCGGGCAATTACATCCGTCTGGTTCCCTACCCCGTGGTATCGGGCTTTATGAGCGGCATCGGCGTCATCATCATTATTCTCCAGGCTGACGCCTTCTTTGGTCACGAGTCGCCTTCGGGCACACTCAACGCCCTGGCGCATTTGCCCACCGTGCTGTCGGACATCAACTTTTCGGCGTTGGTCGTGGGCCTGGTCACTCTCGTTGTTGCTTACAAATGGCCAACAAAGTGGGGTGTCTATGTACCGGGGGCCCTGGCCGCCCTCGCCATCGGTACGGTGCTCAGTCTCTTTATGCCTGCAATGCCTATTCTGGGCGATATCCCCTCAGGGTTGCCGTCATTTCATATGCCGGTGTTTGATCAGTCAGCCATGGCGCTGGTTCTGGAAGCTGCCTTTATTCTCGCCGTGTTGGGGGCTATCGACAGCCTGCTGACGTCGCTGGTGGCTGACAACATGACGCGTACCCGTCACGACTCCAACAAGGAGCTCATTGGTCAGGGCGTGGGTAATGCGGTTGCCGGTATGTTCGGCGGTATCGCCGGCGCCGGGGCAACTATGCGCACGGTGATCAACATCCGCTCCGGTGGTGTGACGCGTTTATCCGGAATGATTCACTCAGTCGTATTGATAGCCGTAGTTCTGGGTGTAGGCTCCGTCGCGTCCGTCATTCCCCACGCTGCCCTTGCCGGAGTACTGGTGAAGGTGGGCATGGACATCATCGACTTCAGCTACCTCAAGCGCGCGCACCGTGGCCCTCGTTGGGATCTCGCTCTCATGGCGTTGGTTCTGGGTCTGACGGTATTTGTTGACCTCATTACTGCCGTTGGTGCTGGCGTCGTACTCGCCGCACTCGCCTACGTACAGCAGACGGCCAAGATTCAGCTCGAAGATCTCTTATCGCGCCCCAACGCCCAAACCTCGGAAGAAGAGCGCGACCTGCTGGATCGTCTGGGTAACCAGGTAACCCTTTTTGAATTCGGTGGGCCGCTGAGTTTTGGTGCCGCTGCTGATGTGGGTCACCACGTACGGGAGCGCTACAAGGAGGCTACCCATTCCATCATTCTGGATTTTAATCGCGTTCCCTTTTTGGATGTTTCCGCGGCACGGGCTGTGGAAACCATTGCCGATGACGCCCACAAGGCTGGCAAGCGCGTGTACATCACCGGGATGGCGCAATCGATTCAGGACACTCTAAGCAGTCTCGGATCAGATGAAAGCCTCCACGATGATGCCCACTTTGAGACCCGAATTGAGGCCCTGCAGGCGATTGCCGAGCGCTGTGGCATTGATCAAAACGGTCGCTCGGCACGGTTAGTTCAGGCCGTTGCGGCCAATTGAGATTTTTAACTACCCCCTTGTTGACGCGTAAAGGAGATCAACATGACAGAAGCTAACGTAATGAAGTTTTTTCAACGCTGGAACGATGCCCTCGCTACAGGCAATCCCGATGCGGTGACCGCACTTTACGCCGAAGACGCAATTCTTCTGCCGACAGTGTCCAATCAGGTACGCCACAATCACGAAGAAATCCGTGATTACTTCGTAAACTTTCTGGCGAAAAAGCCCAAGGGTGTTATCGATGAAGCAAACATCCGCTTTCTCGCGGATGGCCTGGCGATTAACTCCGGTGTCTACACTTTCACTTTCGGCGATCAGTCCCAGGTGACCGCACGTTACACCTATCTCTATCGCAAGATCGATGGCGACTGGAAGATTGTCGAGCATCACAGTTCCGCAATGCCGGAAGTGGCCAGTGTTTCAGATCAAGAATCTGCTGCAGCCTAAGAATCCAGCCTGCGAAAATCAGAAGGGCGCTTTGTCAGACAGAGCGCCTTTTTTTGTGCCCATCGGTCCGCGTGATGCTGTGTAGCCGGCTCACTGCCCCTGCATCTGCCGACCGATATAGCCCGGATAAATGACAACGTCATCGCCGTCCAGGGCATCGAAAATATCCCTGGCAGCGATAGCCGGATCTTCCCAATCCTGAGAGATGTCCGAGCCCGGGTCGACGGCCGGGCCTTTCGCGTGTTTGCCGATATTGGTTTTCATGCCGGCGGGTGCCGCGATGATGACTTTGATATTGTCCGTGGCAAGTTCTTTGGCGGCGGTTTGAAACAGGCCCAGCAGCGCATGCTTGGTTGCGCCGTAGTGTCCGTAGGTGGGGGGAGAGGGGCGTACACCCAGGATGGAAGCGGTGTTCACAATAGTGCCGCCGCCTGCGCTGCGCATGGGTTCGATAACGCGCTGCGCCAGGTCTACGTAGGCCCAGTAATTGACCTCGAAAATGTGGTGGGCATCGTCAAGGGACATAGCTTCCAGGCTCGATAGATAGGCATAGCCGGCGTTGTTAAACAGAAAGTCTATGCGCCCGTAGGTGTCCATGGCACGCTCAATGATCTGAGGGCGCTCTTCAGCGATGGCCAGATCAGCTTCCACGAAGATGGCTCCTCCGCCCGCTGCGGTTATCTCCTCCACCAGCGCTTCGGAGGGTTCTGGACGGATATCCACCAGTACCAGCTTCATGCCGCTGTCTCTCGCGAGCTGTGTAAGCTCCCGTCCAAGACCAAAGCTGCTGCCGGTGATAATCGCCACCTTGTCCTCGGTGTCGAGGGCAAAAAGATTCGTGCTGAAGATGCTGCTGCTCAGCACGACGCTGAGTAGCAAAAGCCGTTTCAGGGTTTTCATATTTGGTACCCGCGTATCAGGTTTTACAGGGTGAAAACAAAAAGCTCGCCGGCCAGCCATTCGCCGCGTTCTTTTCTCAGAGGGATTTCTTCGCTGTGGACAAGTTGTAATCCTGCATCAACGGCACAGCGCTGCACATAGTCATGGGAATGAGCAAAACGGCCAGAATTCTGCAGCTTGAGGTTACCTTCTTCGAGCTTTTCCGTGCTCAGGACAAAACGCACCCCCGGATTCGAGCGCTTGGCCTCGTCGATGTTGCCGGCTTTTTCCTGCTGCGCCGCTCGGCTCATTGCCTCGCTGCTGGTCATTTGCCTCGCCATAGATCTTGTGCCTAATTCCCCATTTCCGTTGCTCAGAAAGTATAGGTAAGTGTGAAGGTCGGGCCGTCCAATTGCGCATTGATGTCGATAGTATTCGTGGGCCTGATACGTTGAATGTCGATATCGGTGGATTGGTAGCCCAAAGACACGCCAAGCTTTTCACCTATTCGATAAAACCCCCGGAGGTGAGCGTAGGTGAAGTCTCCCTCGTACTCGTCGACATTGGCCGATAACCACCCGCCCACAAGGCTGAAGTAAATCCGGTCGTTGACAGCCCAGCTTGCGGAGCCCCTGACATTCGGTACCGGTGCCAGCAGAGTGGTGCCGGCCGTTGTTGCTTCATCTACCACCTCGTTGATTTCAAGGCGCCCGCTGAGCCCAACGCCAAAGTCCAGGGCATGTAATCCCGCTCCCAACAAAACCTGGACGTTGTCGCTGCGATGTACCGTGTACAACACATCCACCATGTAGGTGTCGACATCAAGATCTGCTCGAACGCGGGTGTCGGCGCTGAACTCTGTGCCATCAAAATTAAAATCTCGAGACCATACATTCTCACCACTACCCGTAAAGGAGTAGGCGCCCAAGAACAAAGACCATCGCTTGGCAAACTTGTAGCGATAGTCAATAAAGTATGAGGTATCAGTGTTACTCACACCCAGGTCATCGAGGGTAAGCGGCGTCGGCTCAAAATTCTCGTTGGTGGCAGCGATGATGAGGTCGGTGGTCTGTCGCGTCGCTCCAATAGAGAGTTTGTGCTTAGTGTCAAAAACACGAGAGCCGAAGTCGGTGCCTTCCTGGGCATGCGTGATGCCGACAAAAAGGATTGAACCAGCGGCGAACAGGACTGTACTTTTTGGTAGCGTCATTATTTTATTCCAGACCGGCATTGGACCCCGGGAATTCCCAAGGGCAAGTATACGCCTTCCCCGCGGACCTGAGGGTTGATGAGCTCCCCGTCAAGTTCGTCGGATTACTATCAACCCGTTAAGGGGCGCTTGCGTAGTCCGGCGCGATTTCCTGCTTGCTGTCTGCTCCCGGTACTTCTATGGCGAGTTTCGGTACGAGATAACCCGGACGTCTGCTGGCTAGTTGTCCCAGTATTTGCCGGGCACGCGCCTCGCTGACCTCAAAGTGGGCACTCCCCGCCACCTTGTCCAGCATATGTATGTAGTACGGCATGGTTCCCGCCGCAAAGAGCCGGTCACTGAGTTCGGCGAGGATGTCAGCATCGTCGTTGACACCTTTTAGCAGCACCGACTGGTTGAGTACCGTAATGCCACTATCGCGCAGGCGGTTGAGTGATCGCGCCGTGTCATGATCAATCTCCTTCGGGTGATTGCTGTGCACGACGACCACTACGCGCTGCTCCCGGGGCGTAAGGGCATCAATGAGCGATGAGGTCACGCGATCCGGAATCACGATGGGCAGGCGCGTGTGAATGCGCAGCGTGACGCCACGATCACCGGTGCGAACGCGCGCGGCAATTGCCGCGAGGCTGTCGTCCGGGAGGAGCAATGGATCCCCACCGCTTAGAATCAGCTCAGCGATGGAGGCATCTTCCAGAAGGGTATCGATGGCAGCGAGGCGCTCCCTGCTGGACTGGCTGTTATCGCTGTAGGGGTAACTGCGTCGGAAACAGTAACGGCAATTGACTGCACACTGTCCGGTGGCGACCAGTAACGCCCGGCCCTGATACTTGCGAATGACCCCCGGAGTATCTCGGTAAAGGCTCGTTTCCCCCACGGGGTCATCGGTAAAGCCCTCCGCAGCCACAGTCTCTTCGTCGATCGCCAGGACCTGACGAAGCAATGGATCCAGCCGGTTGCCTCCTTCCATGCGCTCCACAAAGGCTGCAGGCACCAGTAGCGGAAAAGCGTCGTCGGCCCGGGAAGAGTAGGGCAGCTCTTCCAGAGTGAGACCCAGGGCAGCGGCGAGTTCCGAGGGTGTCCGAATCGCGCCCTGCAACTGTTCCTGCCAGCTTTGGCTGCTGTGTAATTTAAGTGTCGATGATGCAGCGTTCATCCCAGGCGATCTCTCAGGCTGTAATACAGCATCCCTGCTACCAGTCCGGGCCAGCGCAGTAAGGTGCCGCCGGGAAACCTGGGCGTGGGCACATTGGCCATAACGTCAAAACGCTCCGCGGTCCCACTGATGCATTCTGCGACGAGCTTGCCGGCGAGTGTGGCGATAGGCACACCGTGTCCGGAGTAACCATGGGCGTAGACAATGCGGGGCGAGACGTGGCCGAGGGCCGGCATGCGGTTAAGGGTGATGGCCAGGGTGCCGCCCCAGCCGTAATCGATTTTGGTATCTGCGAGTTCCGGATAGATGCTGAGCATGTAGGGCCGTACAAAGGCGGGTATATCCCTCGGAAAACGGGACGTGTAGGACTCTCCCCCTCCGAAGAGCAGTCGGTTATCCGCAGACAGCTTCCAGTAGTTGATGACAAAGCGTGAATCCGACATGGAGGTGTCGTCACGTATCAAGCGCCGCGCCATCTCTTCCTCCAGAGGCTCCGTGGCTATCACATAATTGTTGATGGGCATGATTTGCCCTGCCACGCGAGACTCGAGCTTGCCGAGATAACCGTTACAGGCCAGCAACAGGTGCTCGCAATCGACCTGTCCCTGTGCTGTGTGTACCTGTACCCGTGCATTCTCGTCATAGTGAGTAACGCGGCTGTTTTCATGCATCACCACCCCCAGCTCTTGTGCAGCGCGGGCCAGTCCCAGGCAGTAGTTAAGGGGATGAAGATGGCGTGCGCCCGTATCCAGCACGGCACCGTGAAATCCCTGAGCTGAGGTCATGCTTGTCAGCTCGTCGCTGTCTACGTAGCGGATACCCTGGTAGCCGTAGTCCGACTGCAGGTGCTGCGCTTCATCGCGCAGTTCCTCGGCCGCTTTCTTTGTGCAGGCTGTATGAAGGTTGCCGGTTTTCAACTCACAGTCGATGGTAAACTCATCGATGAGTTCGCAAACGGTCGCAACGCCCTCGAGACCCAGTTCCCAGAGGCTTTTAGCGCGCTCCGTGCCGACGAGTTTTTCAAGACTTTCCTGATCTGCGCGCTGCCCCGTCCCCACGTGGCCGCCATTGCGTCCAGATGCGCCCCAGCCGAGGCGATGGGCCTCCAGCAGCGTAACGCTGTAACCCCGTTTGCGCAGATGGATCGCAGCGGACAAGCCGGTGTAGCCGCCGCCCACAATACAAACGTCACTGCTCGCGCTGCCGTCGAGAGCGGGAAAGATCTGCTGGAAGTTAGCGGTGGCTGCGTACCAGGAGTTGCTGTGACCTTCACTCATGTTGTTTCAATGGAACTCTGATCATAGTGCTTAAGCGCACCATAGTAGCGCAGCGCCATAACCGCCGCGACAGCAGTCAGTCTTTTGCCCGGGAGCCGTGAATGCTCTGCTCAAAGCTAGCCTTATGTGGGTATTGCTAGGGCTGGGAGGCTACTGCGATACTTCTTGGCAAACATCAGGACGAATCGCATGAGCGCGAACCACAAGATTATTACTGACTGGCTTAAGCAGCAGCAGATATCCGAGATCGAATGTCTCGTGCCGGATATGACCGGCAACGCACGGGGTAAGTTTATTCCCGCGCATCAGTTCATCTCCCACGGCGACCCGCGACTTCCCGAGAGTATTCTGGTGCAGACAGTGACCGGTGAGTACTGCGATGAGCACTGGGACTTTGTGGCGCCCACAGACAACGACATGCTGCTGCGCCCCGACGAGTCCACCATGCGCCCGGTTCCCTGGGGGCGGGAACCTACTGCGCAGATCATCCACGATTGCTACACCCAGGCGGGGGAGCTACACCCCCTCGCATCGCGTTCGGTATTGCGCAAGGTGTTGGAGGCCTATCGTGCTGCGGGTATCCAGCCGGTGATTGCGCCGGAGATGGAGTTTTATCTGGTGGCCCGCAATGAGGATGCAGACAATGAGCTGGTCCCACCCGTGGGGCGAAGCGGCCGGCGGGAAACCGCGCGACTCTCCTACAGTATCGACGCTGTTGCAGAATTCGAAGATTTCGTCGAGGACATGTACGACTACGCCGACGCCCAGTCCCTGGATGTCGACACGCTCATCCATGAAAACGGTGCCGCGCAGATGGAGATCAACTTCCGCCACGGTGACCCCCTTTCCCTTGCCGACCAGGTCTTTGTGTTCAAGCGTACCGTGCGGGAAACCGCCCATAAGTACGATATGTACGCTACGTTTATGGCCAAGCCCATGAAGGGGGAGCCCGGCAGTGCTATGCACATTCATCAGAGCCTCCTGGATGCTTCGGGTAACAATCTGTTTGTTGATGAGCATGGCGGGCATTCAGAAGCTTTTCTGAGTTATATCGCCGGTCTGCAGAAATACACGCCGGAGCTGATCAGTCTCTATGCGCCTAATGTGAATTCCTATCGTCGTCTGGCGCCGGAAATTTCCGCACCTATCAACCTCAACTGGGGACTGGACAACCGCACCTGTGCTTTTCGCGTGCCCCAGAGTGACCCTGCCGCCACGCGGGTAGAGAACCGCTTTCCCGGTGCGGATGCCAATCCCTACCTTGCGATTGCCGCTTCACTGGCCAGTGGCCTCGTAGGTATGCAGAAAAACCTGACGCCGACGGAGCCTCATCGGGGTACCGCCAATGAGGACAGTGTCGAGGTAGCGCGAACTTTGGAGGAAGGTTTGCGGAATCTCGGGAATACTCCCGAACTATCAGAGCTGTTTGGTGATCTGTTTCTGCGGGCCTACGCGGCGGTCAAGCTTGACGAGTTCGAGGAGTTCAACCGGGTGATCAGCTCCTGGGAGCGGGAGCACCTGCTCCTGCAGGTGTAACGCCATGGAGTCCGGAGTCTTTGGCGGCAGTTTGCGCGGCCGCGTGTTTACGGCGGTCAAGTATCTGACCTATCTGCTTCTGCTCGGGAATGTGTTTCTCTTCCTGCAGGAGGAGACCCAGTCTCTGGAGCATACTTTCAGCGGCGCTATGTCCCTCGGTCAGTATGTGCAGGTGTTTGCGGCCACGCTGGATACCGCAGCCTGGGTGGTATTGCTCCTGCTGTTTGAGCTTGAAACCTCGGTGCTCGAGGACGAAAAAATTCGCGGATCAGTAAAGCGTGTCCTCCACGGTGTGCGGATGCTTTGCGGTGCCGCTATCGTCTGGGCGTTTACCGGGTACTGCGCAGAGCTCATCACCTTGTACAAGGTGACCCTTATGGAGGGTTGGAACGGCTGTACGCAGCTGGGGAGCGGCTGGTCGCTGCTGGAGCGCCTGGACGAATATGCACCCCTCAGTGCCGAGAATTGTGCCGTGGTGGCCGATACTGCTATCCGTATCAGTGATTTCAATATCGTGGCAGATGCGGAGACCCTCCGCGCTACCCGCTATCTCGCCTGGACCGATGTGATTAACGCTGCAGCCTGGATAATGGTGGTGGTAGTGCTGGAGATTGAGGTGCGATTGCAGCTGCGGGGCAGTCTTACCGATGCCGTTGTCGACGGCACCCGCTACTTAAAATACTGTCTTTACTCCACGCTTTTCGTTGCCGCGGTCTACTGGGGCATTGCCGGCAAGTTCCTGGATTTCTATGACGCCAGCCTGTGGCTGTTTGCTTTTATCTTTATTGAGCTGAACGTCTTTGACTGGCAACGGGAAACGCAGGAATCGTAAGTGAAGCCGGCGTGAATCGCCAGGCCTTAAGCAATAGCGGAAAATCGGGCGATAACTACGGAGGCCGCGCGTAAATACCGCAGAACGGGGTAACGATGACCAAACACAGCGCCAGGCGCTGGCTCAGTAGTCGTCGAACTCCAGGTCGTAGTCGCCGAGCTCCTCGCGAAGCCTAAGCTCCTCGATTCTCTGCTCCGCACGCCGGCGTTTTTCTGCCAGTTGGTGCTTTCCCGAAGGTTCCGAATTCAGCCCTTCATAGGCTTCTTCCGAAAAATCTCCGATCACAGGCTCGAACATTTCGTCCATGCCGTCGCTGACGGATTCCTGATTGCGATCTCCCACAAACCACCTCCTGATGATTACGGGCCATCCACAGTTGCCAATATCCGGCAGCGGTTTTGGAGAGTCAATCTGTTCAGGCCCCTGATTTACATGAAAAATTACGATCAAAAAGTGCTATAAAAGCCGAAAAGTTGACGGGCGATCCCGGACTTCCTCCATGAATTCACGCTGCACATCCCTGTGCCTGGCCCGTAGGCTGCGTGTCCGGGAGCCTCGTCGTACGTCCCCCAGGGACGCACAATGGGGTTAGCAAGGCCTGTGCCACTGATTTGTGGGCGCGGAAAAGATGTTTTGTGACAGAAAACAGCGTTTTGACTGCGTCTGCCAGGAGCTTTGGTGGTCAGAGCCGGCAGGCGGACGCGACACTCGATGTATCGCGAACGCGTTCATCTCGGGGACACTGATCGATTGAGACTAGGAGTACAGCTCCTGAACGATGAGTGACGCAACGGCGTCCGCGCTGCCGCCCATGGCATCAACGCTGTGGGAGGCAAAGCGTTCGTAGAGCGGGGTTCGCTCGTTATAGATATCCTCAAAGGTCTGGTCTGCACCACTGGCGATTCCACGGTCGGGGTTGGCAGCTACCCGTTGAACGAGGGTTGCCACATCGGCGCGGAGGTAAACGACGGGACCCGCTGCTCGAAGACGCTCCATGATGGCCTCGCTGTAGATCACACTGCCCCCGGTGGCCAGAACCCGACCGTTCACAGGCTCGCTGAGGAGGACCTCTTCCTCGATTTCTCGCAGTCGCAGGTGACCGTCACTATCGATGATCTGCTGCAGGGTCTTCCCCTCCCGTGCCTGAATCGACAGGTCGGTATCGGTAAATTCCATACCGATGAGCTTCGCCAGGATAACCCCCACGGTGCTTTTGCCAACGCCGGGCATGCCAATAAGGCTGACAGTCTGAAACTGACTCCGGATATTACTCATGATGCTTTCCTTCTGCGGGCGTGCATTATCCCCACTTCTGGCAGAGGCTCAAAGCGCTTTCGCTGCATGGTAAAGTGCGCCTCCTGACTCGCCAGGGAAAACAGCCATGAGCCTACAACACACGCCGCTAGACGGACTCCACCGGGAACTGGGTGCGCGTATGGTGCCCTTCGCCGGCTACGACATGCCGGTGCAGTACAGCGACGGGATTATTGCGGAACATCGCCATACCCGGGAACGCGCTGGTTTGTTTGATGTGTCACACATGGGGCAGTTCGTTCTTGAGGGGCCGGGTATGACGGCAACGCTGGAGTCCCTGGTGCCCGTGGATCTTGAGGCGCTGGGGGAGCACCGCCAGACCTACGCACTCCTGACCAATGATGAGGGCGGCGTACGGGACGATTTGATTATCACCCGCTGGGGGCCCGACACGTTTTTTCTGGTGGTTAACGCTTCCTGTAAGGCTCAGGACCGTGCCTGGATAGAGTCTCGGCTTGCCCCCGAACAATCTTTAAGGGAATTGGAAGGGCAGGGACTTCTTGCCTTGCAGGGCCCTCGGGCCCGGGCGGTGCTGGGCGAATTGCTGCCTGTCGCTGCGGAGCTGGTGTTTCTCCAGGGTGCTCATTGTGAGCTCAATGGCGTGCCGATTTACGTCACCTGCTCGGGCTACACCGGGGAAGATGGCTATGAACTGTCTATCCCCGAGGCGCAGGCAGAGACCGTGGCGCGCAAGTTACTGGAGCATGACGATGTGGCCCCTATCGGTCTGGGCGCCAGGGATTCCCTGCGTCTTGAGTCGGGCCTGTGCCTCTATGGTCATGAGCTGTCGCCCACAATCTCGCCTATCGAGGCAAAACTCAACTGGTCCATCAGTAAATCCCGACGCCCCGGCGGTGCAAAGGCCGGCGGCTATCCCGGCGCGGAGCGCGTTGCCCGTGAATTGAGTGACGGTACGGCCCGTACACGGGTGGGTATGCGGGTGCTGGGTAAGCGTCCCGTTCGCGAGGGGCAGAATGTGCTCAACGCAGCTGGTGAGGTGGTGGGTGTTGTGAGCTCCGGCGCGTTTGCGGCGACGGTGGATGCGCCGGTAGCCATGGCCTTTGTGGACAGCAGCTACGCGGCGATGGAAACCGAGCTCAGCGTTGATGTGCGGGGTAAGGCCTTGCCAGTGGTGGTCTGCAAACTCCCCCTGGTACCCCAGCGCTACTATCGCGGCTGAATCTTTCGGGTCAGTGCGCCCAGTCCCGGGGCGCCTTGAACTGCTGGGACAGGTACTGCATCTGATCCGCGAGGATGCGATCTTTGGCGAGATAGTGCCACTCGTAGGTATTGGGCCTGAAAGGCACGGCGAGGAGTGGCATCCCCGCTTCTTCCGGCGTCTTGTTGTCCTTTTGCCAGTTGCAGCGCTTGCAGGCCGCAACGACGTTCTCCCAGCGATCACGGCCACCGCGGGATACCGGCAGCACATGGTCCCGTGTTAAGTCCGAGCGACCGTACTGGGTTCCGCAGTAAAGACAACGGTGATCATCCCGGCGAAACAGCGTGCGATTGCAAAGGGGTGGCGTGAAGCCCTGCACAATACGGCCCTGAAGCGCGATGATGGGTTGGAGGTCGATGCGGGAACGCTCTCCGGAGAGTCGCTGGACGCCCCCGAAAACCGGCGGTAATACGTCGCCTATGCCGTAGACAACGTCGCCTCGGGCATAGGCCGATATGGCTTCGTGCAGTGACAGCCACCCACGGGGTTGTCCTGCCAGGTCCAGCTTGAGGATCGCTTGCATGCGCTCCTACTCCTAGAGGTCTCCCTTAAGCTACTGCAATCTACCGGTGCAAACAATCCCCGGGGTCAATTGCTTCAGAAATTACCTAAGTCGCCTTCGCAGTCAGGCGCTCCCCTTGACCTTGTCCGATTCTGTTTTCTCGTTGTTTTTCCATACCAGCGCGATGAGGCGTTGAGGCTCCGTCTGGTTGGTAATGGTCTCGGGGTCGTCAATGACGCGCAGCTTTTGCTTCTCCCCCAGGCTGAACAGCGGAATCAGTTTAGAGCCGCTTTCCCGTTTGTAGTCCTCGAGGCTGAAGTCCTCTCCCAGGCGGATGATTTTCATTTCTGCGCCGCCGGCCAGAAGACTGGCCAGTTTTTCGAAAGTCACATCGGCCGTGAAAAGGCGGGGCGGGGCATATTCGTCGGCGATCCTGGAGCGATCGGTTTCCTTGCGATCTTCGCTGTTGCGCAGGCTGAACACACGCTGGGGGCCGAACTCGCTGCGGAACTTCATGCAGGCCAGGGTGTTCCATCGCGAGCGGCGACTGACCGCAAACAGACGACCGATACCCGAGAGTTCCAGGAACTGATCGGCGTGGGAGGAGATCGGATCTCCGTAGTAGACCTCGAGGCCCGCCATACGCGCGGCGCGAATTTCTTCGTAGGACGTGTCCGCCAGTTTTACCCGGTAGCCCTCTTCCTGCAGGGTCTTTCCGAGAGCCCGGGCTACGCTGTTGGCGCTAAGGAACAGCATGCCGTTGGGCTCCGCCTCGGCCAGCCCTAGAGCTGCAGTCATACGGCGCGCGGTAAAGCTTTGGAGAACCACTGTGGCGAGAATGACCAGAAATGTCAGCGCGACGAG
Source organism: Congregibacter sp. (assembly GCF_965660375.1). Taxonomy (GTDB): domain Bacteria; phylum Pseudomonadota; class Gammaproteobacteria; order Pseudomonadales; family Halieaceae; genus Congregibacter. The sequence continues at coordinate 16,111 of NZ_CBFHZO010000128.1, forward strand.
GGTAGATGCGCCCTCATGGCCAGTCTCTTCAAGGCGGATGGCAAAGAGCGAGGACACGGCGGCCGCGACAATACCCCGGGGCGCAACCCAGGCAATCAGGGCCTTCTGCTGCCAGCGGTAACCGCTGCGTATGGTGGAGAGCCATACCACGACCGGTCGAGCGGCAAGAATCACCAGCAGGATCACGACACCCTGCCAGCCGGTAGCAAGAATTTCTGCGGGATCGACCCGGGCTCCCAGCACCACAAACAGCATGGAGATAATGAGTACCGACAGGCTCTCTTTAAAACTGAGAATCTCGTTAACGGCGACATTGCGCATATTGCCCAGCAGCACGCCCATGATGGTGACTGCAAGCAGGCCGGATTCATGCACAAAGGCATCGCTCACGGCAAAAATCATCACCACCCAGGCAAGGGTCAGCACATTAAGCAGGTATTCCGGCACCCAATGCCGGCGAAGCACCAGGCCGAGACTGCCGGCACCGGCGAGCCCCAGCAGCGTACCGGTAGCGATACTCTCGGCAAAAAGCATGAGCGAGTTTTGACCGGTAAGCAGATACTGAAAAACCAGTACGGCGATGAGCGCCCCCACCGGATCGATCATGATGCCTTCCCAGCGCAGTACCTGGCTGACGCTGTTTTCAGCGCGCATGGTGCGCAGCAGCGGGTTGATAACCGTGGGACCGGTGACAATCATTAACGCGGCAAAGAGCATGGCGATGTCGCCCGAGAGGCCCGCCAGATAGTGGGCGCCCGCGGCGATGATGAGCCAGTTGAGCACCGCGCCCCAACTCACCAGGTTGGTGACGACCGCGCCATGACCACGAATGTCCCTGAATCTGAGGGTCATGCCGCCCTCAAACAGAACCAGAGCAACGCCCAGGGAAACCATGGGAAAAAGAATAGGCCCGAACATCTCGTCAGGATTAAGAATGCCCGTTGCTGGTCCTGCGAGGATGCCCAGTGCCAGGAGCGGCAGAATGGACGGAAGCTTTAGCCGCCAGGCCAGCCACTGGGCGCCGACGCCGAGCACCAGTACAGCGGCCATGGTATAGAGAACAGATTGATCCATAGGAGGCTAGGGCCCACGTACAAATTAGCGGGCCAGCCTACTGTGATCCAGACGTGATGGAAAGGAAGGCGAGAGTAACGCGAAAGGAAGGCGCGGGGTGAAAATCAACAACCCCGGCGCCCGAGTGCATCAGTCGTAGCGGTCCTTCAGGACAAAAAACGCCAGCAACAGCAGAGCGATGCTAAATGGCAGGGCAATATAAATACCGTTCACGCCCAGCAGTGACTCAAGAGTAACTTCACCGAAGTTCGCAGGCTGGATCAGCTTGGACTCCAGAAATGGAAAGGCCAGCGAGAACAGGAAGGCGCCCGCCAGGGCGCCCAGCAGGGTGAAGATCGCATCTTTTTTACCCTCGGCACTGCCCACCACACAGGTTCCCGGACAATAACCCGCTACCGCCCAGCCAATGCCAAAGATGGCTCCACCGATAGCAATGCCCCAGACATAGGCCGGTTTGACCGACATATTTGCCAGGCCGCCCATATCGAGGAGATAGATACCGAGAGAGCCCACGCCAATGGCTGTCATCATCAGTTTGATGATCCACATGTCTTTCAGGAGCAGCGTTCCCAGAATGCGTCGATAACTCGTCGCGCCGCCCATGTATAAAATCGCGCCAAAGGCGCAGCCGATGAGAAACCCTATGATTAATGTACCCATCACGCTCTCCCGCGATAAAGGAATTTGGCCATCAGAATCGCGGATACAAAAGTGATGACGCCGAAGATAAAAGAACTCAGTGCAAGCTGTGAAATGCCGCTGATCATGTGGCCGCTGGTGCAGCCTCCCGCCAGCCGCGCCCCAAACAGCAACAGCACCCCACCGAAGAAAGAGGCCAGATAGCGCTTTGTCTGAGAGGGTCCAAAGGCGTTTTTCCAAAGCTCAGGCATGGAGCCCTTGTCGGCTTCCGGTTGACGCCGGCGAAGCAGTAAAGAGGTGACACCGCCTCCGACCACCATACCGAATACCAGCATCCAGCCGTAGCCAACGCCCCAGTCGTCGTCCAGGCCGTACTTCGACAGATAGGTGTTGGATTCGGCGAATTGGGGTGCCACCTTATGGGCAACGATGCCGTCGGTCACTACAAACTGTGTGGAGACGCCGAGAGGCTTCACCAGCGCGGTCGCAATGATCAGTAATAAGCCTAGCGAAATACCCGCGGCTTTCCAAGAAATGATGAAGTCTTTTTTCAAAGCGCTCTCCCTGTTTATTTTATCGTTGTTACTGTAGCGTCCGCGAATATTAGCAAATTAAAATATTAAGTAAATCGACTATTTGGTTCCCGGCCCATGCGTTCAAAGAAAAATGGCGTAAAGACATTCAAATTTATCTTCTTAGTTGCATTGCTGCTGCTCGGGGCGGGGCACTCGTGGGCTTCAGATGCGAGCACTTCGCTCCCCGAGCTTGAAATCACCCGGGTGAGCGATTCCGTGTTCTCTGCCATTGGCGCCACGGCTGCCCCCTCGCGGGATAACTTTGGCCATAACAACAATCTGACCTTCATCATTACCGAGGGTGGAGTCGTTGTGGTGAATGGAGGGGATAACGCCTTACTCGCCGCCGCGCTACACCGCGCCATAGTCGAGCGCACCGATAAGCCGGTGCGCTATGTCATCAACGAAAATGGCCAGGGCCATGCCTTTCTGGGTAACAGCTATTGGAGTGAGCTCGGCATTCCCATCATTGCTCAGCGTGAGGCCATCGAAGCGATAAAAGCCCATGGCGAGAATTCCCTGGCACAAATGCGGGAGCGCATGGGGTCTTTAGTGGATTCCGCAAAGGTGGTTGTGCCTGATATTGCCGTGGAGGACAGTTACCGGCTGAATCTGGAGGGGCAGCCCATTGAACTGCGCCGTTTCGGCCGTGCCCACTCTCCCGGTGATCTCTCTGTCTGGCTCCCTGAGCAAGGCCTGTTGATTGCCGGTGATATCGCGTTCCATGAACGCCTGCTGGGAATCTTTCCGGACTCTGATGTAGACGCCTGGATAGACTCCTTCGACGTCATGGCGGCCCTTGAGCCTGATGTGGTTATCCCGGGACATGGCGGGCCTACGGACCTGGATACCATCCGTTACTACACCCAGGGCTATCTGGAATTCCTGCGGGACGAGATCGAGATCATCCTGGATGACTACGGTGATCTAAGCGATGCCTACGAGATCGATCAGTCCGCCTACAGTCACCTCGATACCTTCGATGAGCTTGCCCGAAAGAATGCAGGGCGGTTGTTCAGGCAGATGGAAGAGAAACTCTTTTAACGCCGAGCAGGGCTCTAGCGGTATGAACACGGCAAGCTGGCCCGATCCGCTGCACTCGCTAAGCTGGGTGACGCTCACTCCGCGAATCGGCCCAGCTTGCCTTACCCCGGAGCGGTGTCAGAACTACGCACGGAGCAGGACCGCTGACGCTGTTTACGTAACGAGCGTCCCCCCACTCAGCGAGTGGAGTAAACAGCGTCAGTTGTCCTGCGGTGCCAAAGAGTCACAAGCTCAATGATGTGCTACCAGCTCCAGGAAAACTCGATTTCAAACTGATCCATGCTCAGATCAATAGTCTGCGTGGGATCAAAGGCATTGGGTCCGCTGATCGTGTTTTCCGGCGCATACATGAATGCGACGCTGAACTCATTGCCTGATTGGGTCTTGCGGGACACGCCAAAGGTGAAGTGTTGCTCCACTGTCGCAGGGGCGAGAATATTCAACACCACCGCTGACTCATCGATGGGCTGTTCGCTGTAGTTGTAGCCAAAGCGATAGGTGAAGGGTGAATCGCCACGCACGTAGCTACCGCCGATTTTATAGGTCGTTACGTCGCTCCAGCCAAAACCTGCGCCCTGATTGCCGCCAAAGCAGGCCTCGACATTGGTGCTAAGCGGGTTCACTGTGGGGCAGTCGAATATGCGCTGGAGCGGTGTCGCGATGGATTCAATTTCACCGTATTGCGCGTGTTCGATATCGAGGTGGAGCCTGAGGCGCTCGCTAGCCTGCCAGCTCATGCCGACGCGTCCTACCGCGGGAATATCGAAAGCGCCCTGCCTGGCAAAAAGATCCGAGTAGTCGTCGAACTTCTGCATCTCCATCCGGGACTGATAGGACACGGCAAAATCCAGGGTGTCCGTGGCATCCCAGATGGCTCCGACCTTCAGGCCGTAGCCAAGAGAGTAATCGGTGCCATTGTTGCTCAGTGCGGTGGGAGGCTGAGTGCCGCCGCTGGCTGCGAAGGTTTTGGTGAAGCCACCGAAGGCACTGACGCCCTCAATTTCAAAGGCCTGCATAGCGATCACCGGCCCGATGCCGAAGGCAAAGTCGCCCGTCTTGAAGCTGTAACCTAGTTCGAGAAACGCCTGGTTCAGATTGACACCCGTATTGCCCGTGCCAAAGGTGCCAGGGAGTGTCATGATGGGCGCAGGCCCCGGACCATCGGGATCAAAAGTGGCGCTGCCACCGCTGTAGTCGGTGTTCATGCCGCCGCGACCGTAGAAAATCAGACTGAGTGCCCGATCATTCTCCAGTGCCCAGCTTTTTCCGATGTAGGGAATGGGGAAGTACTCGCTGCCACTTTCTACGTTGTCAGCGTTGACCGTGAAGGAGCCGAACTGGCCGTTGAGCTGGCTGTCCGAGGCGTTGTAACTCCGTCTTGGGGAGAACAGTGCGATGCCCACATCAAGGCGGTCGCCCACCAAAACGCCGGATGCAATATTGTTGGCCGCATCAATAGACTGCTCCGGCGATGCCGTGCCAGAGCCCGCCTGCGCCTTGTTATGCGTGCCTATACCGTGGGTAAAGTAACCGTTAGTTGCGGCAGCGTTGCCGGAGATAAAAAGTGCCGACGCTATAGCGCCACCCACGAAGAACTTGTTTGCTCGCATGGTTCGTTCCTTTTCCAACTTATCGTTATTGTCCCCCGCAGTATCAGCGTTGGGTTCGCCGTACTACATTCGAATATTAAGATATTGTGATTTTCGCTTGGTGTAAACGACTATTTACAGGCTTTTGTCAGGCAAGCCTGTTTGAGGAGCATATTTTTTTATCGATGGTGACGAGGCTTAGCCTTCATCGTCAGTGCAATAAAGGTCGTAAAGAACCCCCACGACTTGCGCTATTTTCTGGTCCGTAATGGAGTAGTACATCGTTTGTGCGTCTCGTCGGCTGGCGACCACGCCCTCATGACGCATGCGCGCCAGGTGCTGGGAAAGGGGTGATTGTTTGACGCCCAAATTGCGCGATAACTCGCCTACGGACTGCTCCCCGAACTTTAACTGGCAGAGAACCATCAGCCTGTCCGGATGCCCCAGAAGCTTCAGCAGATCGCTGACATCGGAGGCTGAGCTGTGCATTTTTTCAAGATCCATAATTTTCCGGGTTTGTTATATGAGAAATTTATAATATATTAACGAATGTGGGGATGCTGATGAGTCTACTACCGACTGGCTCGCAGCAACTAATATAAAAAAGGTAGCCAAAATGCAAAAACAGCAGCAGCTGGACCAGTGGGTCCGCGCCGTCGCCGAGTCCGGTGAAAAGCTTAGAGGGACTGAGCGGCGAAATTTTCTAAAAAACGGCCTCGCACTTCTCGGCGGAGCAGGGCTGACAAGCGCAGCTTCGGGCGCGCTATCGGAGGCAATGCCCCCGGGCATACCCTCCTGGACTCGCAGTCTTGGTTCTGCGGTGAACACCAACCCCTACGGAATGCCGTCGCCCCACGAGTCAAACGTGCAGCGACGCACAGTGGAGTGGCTGACAGCGGATAAGATCGCGTCAGTCAGTTTTACCCCTTTGGCTGACCTTAAAGGGATCATCACACCCAGCGGCGTGGTGTTTGAGCGATACCATGCCGGTTTACCCGACGTTGATCCCAATCAGCACCGTTTGATGATTCACGGCATGGTGGATCGTCCTCTGGTCTTCAGCATGGAAGACCTCATGCGCTTTCCATCGGTGAGCATGATTCGCTTTCTTGAATGTCCTGCTAACGGTGGTATGGAGTGGCGCGCTGCGCAGATGGACCGATTACAGTTTTCCCACGGCATGCTGTCCTGCTGTGAGTGGACAGGGGTTCTGCTGTCGACGCTTTTGCAAGAGTGTGGTGTGCAAAAGGGTGCGAAGTGGATTCTGGCCGAAGGGAGTGATGGTTCTCACATGAGTCGCAGCATCCCCATGGAGAAAGCCATGGACGATGCCCTCATTGTCTACGCGCAGAATGGCGAGGCGCTGCGCCCGGAGCAGGGTTATCCGGTCCGGCTGATCAACCCCGGGTGGGAAGGTAACACCTGTGTGAAGTGGCTCCGTCGTCTGGAGATCGGTGACCAGCCCTGGTATCACCGTGAAGAGACTTCCAAGTACACCGATTTGCTGCCCAGTGGTAAAGCGAGAGAATTCACTTTTGTGCAGGAAGCCAACTCGGTACTGACCAACCCCTGCCCTGAAAAGCCACTAACAAAACCCGGCAAGATGTGGGTGGAGGGCCTGGCCTGGTCCGGCAGAGGACGCATCAAGCATGTGGACGTGTCCTTTGACGGCGGGGTGAGCTGGCGGGAAGCGCGCTTTACCAGTGTTGTAGAGCCTCGCGCACTGACCCGTTTCGGCGTGGAATGGGACTGGAATGGCAATCCGGCGCTGCTACAAAGTCGCGCTGTCGATGAAACCGGTTACGTGCAGCCCACCTACCGGCAACTGCGCGATGCGCGGGGGTCATCATCGATTTATCACAAAAATGCAATCCATACCTGGAAGCTCAACGGTGATGGGAGTGTCGTCAATGCGCAACTTGCTTAATGAATGCCGTGCGATCGTTGTCACTGCGGCCAGTGTCACTTGCCTGTTTGTCACGGGCTCAACGCTAGCTGCTGATGATGAGCGGTTTGGCTACGGAAGTCCCGCCACGGCGGAGCAGATCGCTGGCTGGGATATTGACGTACGTGCCGACGGAAAGGGTTTGCCCCCGGGTGAGGGTTCCGTGGAGGATGGCGAGTGGCTTTACGAAGAAAAATGCGCCCTTTGCCATGGCTCTTTCGGAGAGAGCGTGGGAGGGTATCCTGCCCTTGCGGGAGGCGAAGGCAGTCTTACAGATCCGAGGCCCAAGAAGACGGTTGGCAGTTACTGGCGCTATACCAGTACCCTTTGGGACTATATTCATCGGGCTATGCCGTTTACGCAGCCCGAGTCATTGAGTGACGACGAGGTTTATGCGATCACCGCTTACGTGCTTCATCTCAATGATATTGTTGACTATGACTTTGTTCTGACGCAGGACAACCTCTCCGATGTTCACCTGCCTAACGAGGACAACTTTATTCCCGATCAGCGTCCCGATACGCGTAATAAACGCTGTATGAAGCGTTGTAAGGATCCCGCCAACGTGGAGGTGGTGTCAGAGGCCGCAGCGTATATACCCGAAGGAGGCCCCGATGCACTTTATAGTGAGGTAGAGGCGCAGGACGATGGCCTCGTTACCACGGTCACTGGTGGCGGTATTTACGAGCGTCACTGTGCACTGTGCCACGCCGAAGGTATTGGCGGTGCCCCCATGCTTGGTGATACCGATGCCTGGGCGCAACGCATCGGACAGGGCGTCGATGTCCTGTATCGCCACGCCATTGAGGGCTACACCGGCGAAGAAGGAATCATGCCGCCCAAAGGGGGCTTTGTGAATCTTCCTGACGATGAAGTCAACCTGGCTGTGGACTATATTGTGGAGCAGAGTCAATGAGGAGGGGGTTTATGTCTACCCGACAATTATCTGGCGCGCACCGCTTGTCCGCCGCTTTACTGCTCCTGGGATCCATGGCGACTTTGGGGAGCGTCACTGCTCATGCCGCCGACAGTGCGGCCATTGCCGAGGGAAGAGAAATTGCAGCTGATCGCAATCGCGGCAACTGCTACTCCTGCCATATGGCTGAGGGCGCGGAGATGACCGGCAACGGCGGTCCGCCGCTGATGCAGATGCAGCTGCGGTTCCCGGAACGGGAAGTGCTCAAAGCCCAGATTGCTGACCCGCGTATTAGAAACCCCAATACGGTGATGCCGCCTTACGGTGCCCACGGGATTCTTACCGAGCGCGAGCTGGAGCTCGTGACCGACTACATTCACTCACTTTAAATAAAAGAAAACACAGGAGTATCCCATGCAGGGAACATTAACAAGACGGCGTTTCGGTCAGGCCATAGTGGCCTTCGCAGCGCTTGCAACCCTACCGTTACAGGCCTTTGCGCGTAGCAGAGAAGCGTTTCAGGCTGTTAAATCCGACGCGGCAATCACATCGCTCTTTGGTGACAAGCCCGTGACAGAGACCGACGGCTTCGAGTTTAAGGTGCCCGATATTGCGGAGGATGGGTCCATTGTCCCGGTAACCGTGAGCACAGACATGGAAGGGGTTAAATCCATTGCCCTGCTGGTCGACGCCAATCCCAACCCCCTTTCGGCGCGTTTTCATTTTATGCCCGGAGCGGTGCCAGAGTTCAAAACTCGAATCAAGATGGGCGAGAGCTCCGATGTGCGCGCAGTCATCGAAACTGCTGATGCACTTTACGTGGCAACCAAGAACGTCAAGGTAACCCTTGGCGGTTGTGGCGGCTAAACAAGCACAGAACGGAGAAGCAACATGGACGTAAAACCAATCAAGATTCGCGGTCGCCTTCGCGGTGACAAGGCTTCAGTTAAGTGCCTCATGCCGCACCCCATGGAAACCGGTGTACGCAAAGACCTGGATGGCAACAAAATCCCTGCACATTTCATCGAGACGGTGACCTGTACCAAAAACGGCGAAGTGTTTATTTCCGCTGACTGGGGGGCTTCTGTTTCCAAGGATCCTTACTTCGGTTTTGTGGTAGCTGACGCCAAGGAAGGGGATGTGATTGAGGTGAGCTGGAAAGATAACCTTGGGAATACTTCCTCTGGTGATATCACTCTGTAATACAGCGAGGACTCTCTCCATGCTACCTACTTTGAGGCAGGGTGTTTATACAGCGTTACTTCTTGTGATCGGGGCTTCAGCGATGGCGGGCCCGGAAGAGGATCGCGCCGCGCTTCGTGCATTTTACGAGCAGCGGTTTCCCGATGTGGCGCTCGATGCTCACGGGGACGGTGCTTACGCGCTGGATGCAGATAAGCGTGACCAGTGGCTGGAGATGGAAGATTTTCCGCCCTATGAAATTGCGATAGATGATGGCGCCGAGCTTTACGACTCGCCGTTGGCCGACGGCAGTAGTTATGAGGATTGTCTGGGTGATGGCGCGCCGGTGGTCAAGCAGCATTTCCCGCGCTTTGACCCCGAGAGTGGCCAGGTAGAAACTCTGGAGCAGCGGATCAACGGCTGTCGCACCGCCGCGGGTGATGAGCCCTGGGACTACCTTGGGGCTGAGATGAGCTCCCTAATGGCGTTTATTGCTTATGAATCCCGTGACGAGACCATTGCGGTTGAAGTCCCCGATGACCCCCGGGCACAGGCGGCCTACAACGACGGAAAGGAGTTCTTCTACACCCGTCGGGGGCAGCTTAATTTCGCATGTAGCAGCTGTCACGTGTCCATGGCGGGGAATGCCCTTCGCGCTGAGCGTTTGAGTGCGGCCCTGGGGCACACGACACACTGGCCGGTGTATCGTCTGAAATGGAAAGAAGTGGGCCCTCTGCACAAGCGATTTATTGAGTGCAACTCGCAGGTGCGTGCCGTGCCTCTGGAAGCTCAAAGCGAGTCCTACCGAAACCTGGAATATTTCTTGACCTATATGAGCAACGGCATGGCGCTCAATGGGCCGGCGTCACGCAAGTGATGCGCTACGCAGCAAAGAGGCGTTTATGAAAAAAATAATACCTTTTGTGATGGGACAGAGCTTGTTGCTGTCCCTTGCGCTGAGTCCTCTCGTCGCTTTAGGTGATCCGGCGGAGACGCTTGCCCGGGCGAGTGAATTACATCAGCAGGCCCTGGCGCAGGAGCACGGCTGGGCAGTGACGGAGCCTCTGATGGAAGAGGCAAGAGCGGCGATGGAAGCCGGGGATAGTGAGAAGGCGCAGTCCCTTGCAGACCGCGCGCTGCTCGTTGCGGAGCAGTCACTTAAGCAGGCCGAGACAGAGAAATCCGTCTGGCAGACACGCGTGGTGGGCCGCTAAGGCAACTAGAGTCCGTCCTTTGATCGGCGACAGATTGCTGTGCCGTTCACTCACTCTTTGAGGAGTCGCCCTTGAATCGACGAGAGTTTATCCAGTTATTGCTCCAGGGCGCCGCTGTTGCAGGAACCGGCGCCTATTTCGGCAGCGCGCAGGCCAGCGCCCGCGCCCTTTACAATCTTGAGAGTTTCGGTAGTGCCCGCCTTCTGCATATGACCGACTGCCACGCGCAGTTAAATCCCATTTACTTCCGTGAACCCAATGTGAACATCGGCCTGGGGGAAGCTTTTGGCCGCTGGCCGCATGTGGTTGGCCGCAATCTGCTGAAAGAACTGGGAGATATCTCGGCCCGGGATGCCCATGCATTTACCTATCTGGATTTCGTGCAAGCGGCGGAGAAGTTCGGACGGGTAGGGGGCTTTGCCCACCTCAAAACCCTGGTGGATCAATTGCGTGGAGAAGTCGCCGATGGCGGTAGCCTGCTCCTTGACGGTGGCGATACCTGGCAGGGCTCGGGCACTGCGTTGTGGACCCGCGGGCGAGACATGGTGGAGGCCACCAACATCCTCGGCGTAGATATCATGACAGGACATTGGGAGTTTACTTACCGGGAGGAAGAAATTCTCGAAAATATCGAAGCATTCAATGGTGAATTCCTGGCGCACAATACCTATGCCACAGAGGACGCCCTCTTCGACGGCGTACCTGTCTATGATGAAGATACCGGTCATGTGTTTAAGCCTTACACCATGCGTGAGCTGAATGGTCATCGCGTTGCGGTGATTGGCCAGGCCTTTCCCTACACGCCCATCGCAAATCCGAAACGCTTCATACCCAACTGGACCTTCGGTATACGTGATGAAGAGCTGAGCCAGCTTGTGGAGAGTATTCGTAGATCGGAAAAACCCGACGCGGTGGTTTTGCTCTCCCACAACGGCATGGATGTGGATCTCAAGCTTGCAAGTCGGGTGACGGGCATCGACTTCATTCTTGGCGGGCACACCCATGATGGTATGCCACGCCCCATCGAGGTAGAAAACAGCGGTGGTAAAACCGTCGTGACCAATGCGGGAAGCAACGGGAAGTTTGTCGCCGTGCTGGACCTGGAGTTTGGCAAAGACGGTGTCAGCGGTTACCGCTATAAACTACTTCCGGTGTTTTCAGAGTTACTGGCACCCAACACCGCGATGCAGGCACATATTGATGCCGTGCGCGCCCCCCACCGGGAAGTACTGGAAGAGGAGCTGGCTGTTGCCGACTCCCTGCTGTACCGACGGGGAAACTTCAACGGCAGCTTTGATCAGCTCATAGTGGATGCCATGCGTCAGGAGCTCGATGCGCAAATAGCCCTGTCCCCCGGGTTTCGCTGGGGAACCACGGTGATGCCCGGTGAAGCGATCACCATGGACCGCCTCCTTGATCAAACCTGCATGACGTATCCCGAAACCTATGTGCGCGAGATGACTGGCGCGGAGCTTCGGAATATTCTCGAAAGCGTTGCTGATAATCTCTTCAATGCCGACCCCTATTATCAGCAGGGGGGAGATATGGTGCGCACCGGCGGCTTTAACTACCGTCTCGACCCTAAAGCTGCCATGGGGTCCCGTGTGTCAGACATGACACTGGCCAACGGCAAGCGGATGCAGGATAGCGGGTCTTACAAGGTCGCTGGCTGGGCGACAGTGGGCTCTCAATCCACCGGTGATCCGGTTTGGGAAGTGGTGGCGCGCCACCTGCGAGCGCAAAAGTCCGTGCGTATTGACCGTCTTGAATCCCCCACGCTTGTGAACGTCGGCGGAAACCCCGGGATAGCGGACTACAGTGGCACCCTAAGCTGAAACACCTTCGTCGAAGGCCTGAAAAACGGTGTCACCAGCTAAGGGTTGCGGCAATGATCTGCTCCAGAAGCTGGTGCACGGCAGCATAGTCGGGCTGCTCCAGTTCCGGCGCACGAATGCTCAAATGTACGGTGTCCGGATCGGCACTGAGTGTATAAATAGAGATGCTGTAGGGGCAGAGGGTGATGTTATGGGGATTGCTCAGGGTGAGCTCATAGGTGAGCTCTGCACTGCAAAACAGCAGTGACTCGGCATTTTCATACACCTGCTTTTGGGCGCCCGTGGCATCGGCAGTGCGTTGGAGCATGCTCGCCAGGTGCGCCGTGTAGGAAATCACCAGCCCCTCCCCCTGGATTGCCAGCACCAGGTCGTCACGAACGTTGTGATAAAGCCCTTCTGTTTTATAAATCCAGGACGATCCGACTATCTGCGGCTTGGGCAGTGACTGGGCCCCGCCAGGACTTCCAAAGAGCAGCAAAGCACAGAATACAATCAGCGCTGTTATCGGGGTCAGCCCTTTGCCGGGTCTGCGGGGGTTCATCATGCTGATTCCTGGGATTTGATCATTGGTCGCTGTGCATAAAGTCTATCGCGATCTCCACAAGCTCGTCGGCATAAAGATCGCGAAAAAAATGATCCGCGCCCTCTATTTCTTCGACGGTCACTGTCGGAGCCCGTTCTGCCATAGCTATAGGAAGCCCCGAGGCAATCTGGTCATCACTGCCTGCCACGACAAGTACCGGTAGGGATAAGCGGGCAAGGACTGTCGGGGTATCGCGTAGGGGGTCCCTGCGATAATAGGACACAAAGCTGGCCGCAGTAGCACGCGTGTTGTCGCAATACAGCAAACCTACCTTCCCGGGCATGGGGGTATCACCTTCCCCCGCCGCCACCCGTGTCTCTGCCTCGGCGAGAACCTCCTCAAGGGAGCTGTTATGACGGGTTTCGTAACTGGTTCGAGTGGCGTCCCAGGACCATTGTGGTGGTGCGATGAGCACCAGCCGGGTGATGTTTGGGTCGGCACCATCCTTTGCGTACCGCGCCAGTTGATTGGCGCCCCGGGAGTGGCCAACAGCCGTAATCTTCTCTACACCCTGTCCCGCCAGCCAGCGGGACCAGCGTGCCAGTTCTGTGCTCGCATCGTCTTCACGGTGTCGGTGCACACTGTCGCAGGCAAAGGCTCCGGCGCGGTTATCGATGCCGAGGCTGAGATTTATCGCCAGGGTGCTTACGCCCTCATCGCCCAGGAGTATCTCCAGGGCCTGGATGATCTCGGTATCTCTGTGGGAAAGCGTTCCGTGCAGAAGAAGCGCGACGTCACCACCGGGCCAGCTATCACTGCGCAGGAGCCGTCCTGACAGCACCGGTTCCTGATCATCGAGCTGGACCTCTTCTGCTACGATCGTTGTGGCCCCGAAGCAAAGAAAAGTGAGCGTGAGGAGGCGCGTAAAAAGGCGCGTAAAAAGCCGATTAAAAACGGTCTGGCAAGTACTGGTTTTCATGGGAAACATCGCCGATACTCTTTTTCGAAAGACATTGTACGTACTGCGCGGTGTTGAATACCAGCTGCGACAATACGGCACTTTTTACCGTTGAATCAGGAGCTTTTGATGCGATCTTTTTTACGCAATGCCATTATTTTGCCCGTCCTCGTATCTGGGGCGATGACCGCCGGTAATTCATGGGCAGCAGAGCCGACTCTTGGCCCGGTCGTGCCCAACTTTGGGCCGGTGATGGCGCCACCCGCAGGCTCCTTTAATCTTGACCCGGATGTGCACTACAAAGTGTCCATGGACATGTACACCACACCGGATTTTCCCGGTGACCAGAATCGGCACCTGACATCAGCAGCCCGATTTTTGAACATGCACGCCCGCAATGGCATACCCGCGGAGAACATCGAATTTGCGCTCATCGTTCACGGTAAGGCGGCGAAGGATCTGCTGACTGACGAGGCCTATGAAGAGCGCTACAACGAAGCAAACCCCAACACGCCATTGCTTGAGGAACTGCATGCGGCGAACGTGCCCATTTACCTGTGCAGTCAGACAGCCGCCTTCCGTGGTATGGCGCCGGAGGAGTTCAGTCCCACGGTGACCATGTCCCTTTCCGCGATGACGGCTCATGTGCGTCTGCAGCAGGAAGGCTACACGCTCGTTCCCTTTTAGGAATAAGCACGGGCTCCCCCGTGCTGTTCAGGGCTGTTTGTCGGGGGCTGCGTTTAAGATCTCGCGGACGGAGTCCGGTACCGGGGTAGGTTTGCGGCTGTCGCGATCCACAAAGACCTGAATGAAGCTCCCCTTGGCCAGCGCTTCACCGTCGCTTACCCGGTGCATGGCAAAGCCCAGGGTCGCGCTCGTGTTGCCCAGCCTCTCGTAGCCAACCTCTACTTCCACTTCATCGCCCGCATGGCACTCATGGATGTAGTCGCAGCTGGCGTTCACGGTAAAAACATAGGAGGGGAGTTTGCTGGTGTCGCTCCAGTCAAAACCCAGCTTATGCATGTAGTTGCCCGCGACCTCGTCAGCAAACACCAGGTAGTTGGCAAAAAACATATGTCCCTGGGCGTCCGTATCCCGAAAGCGGACTCGCATGATCTCTTTGTAGCTATTCTTGTCACCAGTGTGCACGGTCATTCCTTTTTCAGTTGCTGGGCTAATTCCTGCAGGCGGCTGATCTGCCGGCTAATTGATTCCAGTTCCTCGCCCAGTTCCTCGCGAAGCTGGTCCTGCCCCGCGGCAATGCTGTCCCGGGCCTCCAGAACCTCCTGCTCGGTGTAGTGTTCCACGGCGTCCATGATTTTGCACATGCGGCGTTCAAAAGCCCTGTCCCATTCCCTTTTTGGCGATAATAAAGAGCCGGGGTAATCGCAGCATCACACTCCCATCAGACAGCCTGGGGTAAGCCATGCTAATGCGTTCAAGATAGTCCGCCTCAAAAGCGTTCTGTTTGGAGGCAGGAAGCATATCCAGAAAGGGCTTGAGCCCCGTGGTCTTAAACCAGGCCACAATTTCCTCGGGACCGGAGAGCGGATGGTGATAGTGCGTCTCCCAGATACGCAGGGACTCACACAGCGGTGAAAGGCATTCGTAGTATTCCCGAGGGGACAGCAGCGCGCCGCGGCTCGAGGAGAAATCCTCAAGATGCCCTGCGTAGTCAGGAGATTCCGCGACGTCTCTCATCAGGCGATGGCTCGGTTCCTCCAGGTTATTGGGCATTTGTAGTGCTAACACTCCTCCCGGGGCCAGCGTCGCCATGAGACGCGGGAGCAATGCACGGTGTTCCGGCAGCCAGTGAAGACTGGCGTTGGCGAATAACATATCCGAGGCTTGGGCGGGTGCGAAACGGGCGATGTCTCCCTCGCTGAAGCGTGCTTTAGGCACCCGGTGCTTCGCGCGGGCAAGCATGGCGGGGGACTGGTCGATACCGTGTATGGCAGCGTCAGCCCAGCGTTCTGCCAGCAGTGATGTGGACAGTCCCGATCCACAGCCGAGGTCGGCGATTGTTGTCGGGTTGGCACCCGGCAGAGCAGTGATCAGGTCTGTTACTGCCTGCTGCCGTTGGTCGGCAAAATTGTCGTAGTGCGCTGCATTCCAATCGCTCACGGCGTGGACTCATGATACTGGGTTTTACAAGCCTGCCCTTAGATACCTCGGGCGTCCAGTGCTGCGCGAATGCGCCGGTGCTCAGCCTCGTCTATGGGAAAACGCCACATCATGGCAACGGAAGTCAGCTTAAAGATGATGCTGGGCACGGCATACAGCACCGCCAGCAGACGAACGTTCTCGGCAGAGTTGTCGATGGTGGCATCAAAACCCGCCCACTCCAGTGCAGGGAAGATCAGACCTACCGCCAAGGCGAAAGCCAGCTTGGATGCGGTGCCCCAGAGCGCAAAGAACAGACCCGGTCGCCGCCGGTTATTCTCCAGCGCATCCCATTCAATTAGATCCCCGTTGATTGCCGTGGGGAGTGCAAGGTCAGCGCCGATCATGAGCCCCGTGCCCACCACAATCATGGTGTAGAGCGCCACGTCACCGCTGCCCAGAAACGGTGCCAGGGCAAAGAACACACAGGAGCCAAGCACGGCAACACACCAACTTTGGTGTTTGCCCCAGCGTTTGGAAATGGCGACCCAGACCGGCACCGATAAAGCACTGCAGACAAAGTAGCCAAAGAGCATGGGGCCTGCGATACCGGGCTTTTCCAGCACGTGAGTGACGTAGAGCAAAAACAGGGTAGCGGGGATAGCGTTGCCCAGCCCGTTGAGCAGAAAGGCAATGAGCAAACGACGGAAAGGCGAGGGGCGTCCCAAGAGGTCCATGGCCTCTCGCAGGGTGCTGCTCTGGCTATCCACGATGGAGCGATCAGGGACCACTGTAGCGGCGAGGGGTGTGCTGATCACAAGTCCCGCAATGGTCAGCAGGGTTATCGCAAAGAGTGAATCCGCGAGCGCGCTGTTGTCGCTGTTATCCACCAGCAGTAGCGCAGCAAGGGTGCCCGTCAGACCGAACACCACCCGGGCACCGGAGATGCGGCTGCGCTGGTGATAGGACGCACTGAGTTCTGCACCCCAGGCATTCATGGGCACGATGCTCATGGTGCCTGCTACGTAGATCGCGAGCGTAGCCAGCAACAGAAAATTGTTTCCAGCGCCCTCGGGTGGATTGAAAAGTATCCAGACGGCTATTGCGATCAGGGGCGCGCTACCGACTACCCAGGCTTTACGCCGTCCCCAGGCTGCCGGAGTGCGATCCGAGAGATAACCCACCACGGGATCGGTAATCAGGTCCCACAGTCTTGCCGCGAGAAGAATCCCGCCCACGGCCGACAGGCTTAATCCCAGAGACTGTGCGTAGTAGGTTGGGACAATCACCTGCAGCGCGATAAACGCGCCGGCGAGGGGGAAAGCCAGGGAGCCGTAAGCGAAGAGGACCGCGAACGTTGGAGTTTCGCTCTCGCTAGCGTCCCGCATGTTTGTATTTTCCATGCGAGTTATACGCACCCACAGAGAATTGGACGTTAACGCAGACTCAGATAGGGGTGTCCGGGATCGCGATCAAAGGCCTGGCCAAAGCTGCGTAGTTTGAGCTTTGAGCCCTCCACCTCCAACAGATCTTCACCGATTGCGTCGGCGTAGCTGATTTCACCGAGGAACAGTTGATCAAGGAGCGCTCGATCCAGTCGCAGGGTCACGTCTGCATCGGCCGCCAGCACCGGCTGAATATCGAGGATGCTGTTGCGGAGGTGCAGGGTGTAGGCCTCATCGGTATCCGTCAGTTGGTAAGCCACGCTTACGGTTTTTCCGTCAGCGGTCTCGGCATCAACACGGAAGCGCAGCAGGTTGAGAAGCTGTCCCGTATCCAGCTGAGTCGGGTCAAAGCGCTTCTTCTGCATGCCAATAAGCACGTTCCTGGGGACCACCGAGCCCTCAAGCTCGCGAGCCGATGTGAGATAAAACCCCCGCCAGTTGGTATTGGCTGTGTTGTAGCCAATACGTCGCAGGGCGGCGGCTTTGAGATAGCGGGCCTGCATGTCTTCGCGATCGATACGCACGAGGTAGGCAGTGAGTTCGGCGGCCCACTGGTCATCCTTTGCCTCGAAGGCTGCCTCGGCTTCGGCGAGCACGCGATCGCGACCTCCCATTAGCTCCACCAGCCGCCGGGCTTTTTCCAGGCGCGGGAGGGGGTCCAGTTCAGCGGGATCGCCATTCCACCAGCTAATGTAGGCGACATAGAACTCACGAACATTGTGCTTCACCGTGCCGTACATCTCCCGGGTCCAGGGGTCGCGATCCATAGACGATGGAAGAGCAATGGCATTGGCCAGGTCGTCGGGTGTATAGCCCTTGTTGATCAGTCGCAGGGACTGATCATGGGTGTACTGTATGGCGTCCCGATAGATCGTCAGCACGCCCTGAATTTCCTCCCGTCCCGCCACGGGTTGACCGTGACTGGGCACGAGATGCAGGGCGTCATAGGCTCGCATGCGGTCGATGGCGCCAACCCATTTGATCGCGTCCCGGGGTTTGGTGCCGCGCAGGGAATGCAGGTTGGGGTAATTGGGTCCCTGGATTTCATCCCCCGTGAGCATGACCTTATAGTCCGGCAGCCAAACCGCAAGATGGCTGGCGGACTCGCCACCGGTTTGAAAAAGCTCCATGCGAATACCCGCGATGGTCAGCGCTTCGCTGCCATGGATAAAACGGTTGGGTGGGATGTAGGAACTGAGCTCGCTACCGAGTGTGTAGCCGCAGCAGGAAATATGATAATCCCGCCCGTCAGTGACCGGGTCGAGAAGCTGTCCGTACATGTAAAGGGCGCGGACACCCATAATCGGCGCTGTTACCTGGTTTTCGTCTTCAAGTTCCCGGAGAAAATTTTCGGCGGCGATGACCTGCACCTCGCCGGATTCGGCATCTTCACCATTGATAAAAGCGCCGGCGCCGCTGATATGGTCAGCGTGATGATGGGTGTAGATCACGGCCTTGACGGGCTTGTCAGAAATTTCGCGAAAAGCCTTTTCCGCCACGGAAGCGTGGGCTGTGGCCGTGGTGGTATCAACAATGATGAGACCGTCGTCGCCTTCAATCATGATGACGTTACCGAAGCCCCGGTTGGGCGTGTTGTAGTCCCAAACCGGTGTATCCCCAATCTGAAAGAGTTCCTCTTCAAGGTATCGAGCGTGCGCTTTCAGATAGTCCGGTGAGCTGAAGGGCACCGCGTAGGGGTTTTGGCCGCCATTGACCGTAACAGCGATATCCATCGGATCCTTTTCCTTTGTACAGCCCGTCAGCAAGAGGGAAAAAGCCAGCAGGAAGCTGGTGGTCAGCTTTGGAAATGTCATAGAAGGTGCCTCTGGTTCGCGCTGTTATTGGAATTATCCGCCTTGGCGTTCCCTGTCCGTTTATGAGACCCAAGGCGAGGTCTGAAGTTTGTCGCGTGAAAGTCTCAAACGCGAGCTATACTTTTTTTAACTTTCACTTTTACAGGTCAACGATAACAGCTGGAGAATAGCCATGGATATTATGGAATTAGGTGCATCAATGCTGTCTGAAAAACTGGGTATGGATTTGGATCCCGGGGCAGTGAGCGAGGCCTTGGGCGGTTTACTGTCAAATGCCGAGGGCCAGATCGACTTTGCGGGAATTGCCAGCAAGATGGCAAGCAGCGGTGATCTCGGCGCTATTGTCGGTTCCTGGCTGGGGGACGGCGAAAATTCGCCGATTTCTGCCGAGAGCCTCTCCTCGATTTTTGGCAGTGACAAGCTCGCGGAGTTCGCGGGCAAACTGGGAACCGATGCCGAGACCGCCAGCAGTAGCCTGGCGGATGTCTTACCCCAGATGATGGATAAGTCCAGTAGCGGCGGTAGCCTTCTGGATATGGCCGGTGGTGCCGGCGGACTGCTGGGCGCCGCAAAGTCGCTCTTTGGCTAAAAGCGGGTTGACTCAATTTCGCTTCGCGCAAGTTTGGGTGGCAGAAAGTCCATCGTGCTGCGGTATCCCGCTTCAAACAGCGTCGCTTTAAGCTCCGGCCCCAGGGTAAACGCAACCGGCGATACGTCGCCGGTCTCTACAACGATGGTCGATAACCAGAAGGCCTCGTTGATGTATTCGTGGGACAGGGTGGTCATAAATGTGTGGATGAGCATCGCAAGATAGTTGCTCAGGGGGATAACAGGCTTGCGGCTTTTCAGGTTCAAGGCCCCGGAACCCCGAAGCTTGAACACCACCACCGGTGTTCCCGCCCCGGACCAGTCCCGGCGGAGCGCTTCCTCGGACAGAATGCTCCCGTCCGCCATCACTTGCTCGCCCAGAGTTTTAAAACTGAAGAGTAGCGGGACGGACATGGAATAGCGCACCGCCTCGGAAACCCGCATCCGGGGGGTGACGGCAGCATTAAAAATCACCGCTTTGCCCGATCGCACGTCGGTAGCCACCACGCTGAGATCCATATCCAGGTCAGAAAATCGCCGCCCCTGCATTTTCTCGTCCATCCAGCTTTCGAAACGATCGCCGCTCGAGAGACCACCGGTTCTCAACAGTGAAATGAAATTCTGTCCCAGGAATCGGGAGAAGTCGGTGTCATCAGATATCTGTCGAAT
Source organism: Congregibacter sp. (assembly GCF_965660375.1). Taxonomy (GTDB): domain Bacteria; phylum Pseudomonadota; class Gammaproteobacteria; order Pseudomonadales; family Halieaceae; genus Congregibacter. Next base: position 36,224 of record NZ_CBFHZO010000128.1, read on the forward strand.
GGCAGTGAGGTCATAACCGCCCGCGAGGAGGGCAGCGACGATGCTGCCGCCCGATACTCCGACAATTTGTCTGAACTCAATCGCCAGCTCTTCAAGGGCCGCCAGAATACCAATGTGTGCTGGCAAACGCGCTCCGCCTCCCGCAAGCACGGGTACAATGTGCGCCGGACGCTCCTGATCATTGCTACTCCGGTCCCCGCTGATCTGCCGATTGTGGCTCTGCTTGTCGCTGCTTTGCATATCGCTGCCTTGCCCATTGGAGATATCTGCCATTGCCGATACACCTTGGCTTTGCTCCGCATTACTATACTCTCAGTTCTTCATCGGTGAAGTGATCAATAGGTGGATACGGTAGAGGGTGTACACGGGCCGCAGGCCATCGACAGCGTCAGTGATGGCACACCGGGGTATCTCCATCAAAGCTTCGGTCCGGTCGAGACTTCGCATCGTTCATGACAGAAAGCGTGTTGATCGACCTGGAAATGTGGCCAGTTAACGAGTCTGAGTGTTAAATTCGCGTCGCAGACTAGCCGATACGGTTGCCGGGAATTCATAGTGTTACGAGCATTGTTTTATGTGGAGCAGAACTATTGCTTTGCGATTCTCCGCCCGCTGCAGGCCGAGATTCTGGGTCGTGGCGGCGAGGTGCGCTGGTTTTTCGTTGGCGATGAAGTCGATTCTGGCTACCTGAGCGCCAGCGAGATAGCGCTGTCATCAGTAACGAAGATCCGGCAGTGGCAGCCGCACGTCGTGTTTGTCCCGGGGGACACCGTGCCCCGCGCTATCCCCGGACTCAAGGTTGAGGTCTTTCATGGATTTGCGGCGGGGAAGAGCTACGGTCGGGGTAGGGATGCGCATTTCGCCATCCGCGACTGTTTCGATCTGTACTGCACCCATGGGCCGTCCAACACAGAGCAGTTCCAGCAGCTCGCAGAAGAGCACGGCCACTTCCAGGTTGTCGAAACTGGCTGGCCCATGGTCGACGCCCTGTTCACGCCGCAGGTAAGGAATCCCTATGTCGACAGCGTCGATACGCGTCCAACGGTCCTGTTCTGTTCTACGTTCTCACGCCGTTACTCCTGTGCCGAAACTCTCTACGACACTGTGTGCGAACTTAAGGCGCGTGATAGATTTCGCTGGCTGGTGCAGTTCCACCCGAAGATGTCGGTCGAGACTATCAACAAATACCGCGAAATTTCTGATGAGAACCTGCAATTCATTGAAACCGACAATGTCATCCCCTTACTGCAGGCCGCAGATATTATGCTTTGCGATACCTCTTCGATCCTGATGATGTTCCTGCTTCTGCACAGACCCGTCGTCGCTTTCCGGAATCAGAATCCGGGCCCGCATTTGATAAATATTAGTGACCCGGCGGAGCTAGAGCAGGCACTTGAAAATGGCTTGTCCGAAGATTCACAGCGCGATGCAGCTATTGAGCAGTACGCCCGGCAGATCCATCCTTACCGGGACGGCCTCTCCAGTGGACGAATTGTTGATGCAGTACAGCAGATTATTGAGGAGGGCTTGCAGGTCCGTCGAAGCAAGCCTCTGAACCTGGTTCGCGAGCTGAAAATGCGTAGAAAACTCAAGTTCTGGTGGCCGTGATGGCTGAGACGGAGTCACCTGCGCGGCAAAGCTTGTCGGTGCTTATCATAACCAAAGACGAAGAGGATCGGATCGAGCGTTGCCTCGAGTCAACGAAGGAGCTGGCTGACGAGATTATCGTGCTGGACAGCGGCAGCACTGACAAGACGCTTGATATCGTAGCGCGCTACACCGATAAATTCTTTTCCACTGACTGGCCGGGCTACGGTCGACAAAAGCAGCGGGCTCTCGACAAAGCCAGGTGCGACTGGGTGCTGAGTATTGACGCCGACGAAGCCCTGGACAGGGAGATGCAGCAGTGGCTCACGGAGTTTTTGGCGCAGGAGCAGCGCGACGTTGTTGGCGCCCGATTGCCCTGGGGCGTCACTGTGTATGGCAAGCGCCTTGATCATGGGCGCAGTGCTCGAGCGCCGCTGCGGCTGGTGAGGAGAGCGGGTGCCAGCTTCACCGATGCGCAGGTACACGAAGAACTTCGCACTGCCTCCGGGACAATCGTAAGGGCTAACGGAAGGTTGCTTCACTTTACGAGCCGCAATTACGGCCACTCCCTGGAAAAAAATGTGAATTACAGTTGGCTTAGTAGCCAAAAATATTTCGACAGCGGCCGACGCTGTCACTCTCTAACTATCGCCCTGCTAAAGTCGTGGTGGGTGTTTTTTCTCGTCTACATAGTCCGCCGCGGCTTTCTCGATGGCCCTGTGGGCTTTCTGGTTGCCATCAACTATGCGCAGAATAGCTTCAACAAGTACGCGGGGTTGTGGACTTTGACCCGCGAGGAGAAGCGCGCGGCAAAAAACGAACAGCAGTAAAATATTGGCGATGCCCGAAGTCCCGGTAACGATCCTGGATCAGCCTTTCTTTGACGGTCGTTAGCGAGTAGCGCACCGTTCGGGTGCAAGGTAGAGTACGCCTCGTCAGCATCTTAACTATCAATCCTGAGATTTTTATTCATTGACCTCTCGGCTTATCTCCGCACTTCTCTGGCTCGCATCGCGACTGCCCTTAGGTAGCAGTCGGGTTGTCGGGCGCACCCTGGGTAAGCTGGTGTGGCTGGCGGGCGGTAGTTCCCGACAGGTGACAGAGCGCAACATTGGTCTGGCCTTTCCGGACCTGGACGAGGCCGAGCAGGCCCAGCTGGCGCAGCGCTCCCTGCAGGCTACCGGCGAGCTCATCGCCGAAATGGGCTTTGTGTGGCACCGTCCCTGGCGCAAGGTGCGGGAGAAGATTGTCGAAATACGGGGGGAGGACGCGGTTAAGGAAGCGCTTGCCGAGGACCGAGGTGTGGTAATTCTGGGTCCTCATCTCGGTAACTGGGAGGTGATGGGCCTGTTTATCGCCGAGTGGGGAGATGCCCTTGCGCTCTACAAGCCCCCCCGTATGCAGGCATTGGAGTCCGTAGTCCGGGAGGCGAGGGAGCGAACCGGCACGAGACTCGTCCCGACTACTCCTCGGGGACTGGCCACTCTGGTAAAAACCCTGAAGCGCGGTGGAGTAACGGGAATTCTGCCGGACCAGATACCTTCGGTGGAGGAATCAGGGGAAAACAGCTCATTCATGGGAGTGCCCTGTTTCACGATGACCTTCGCTAGCAAGCTTCTGCATCGCACGGGCGCTGCGGCATTCTTCGGATTTGCGGAGCGTGTTCCCGGGGGGTTCCGCATACACCTTATCCCTGCGGAGGAGTCAATGTATAGCGATGACCTGGACGTATCTTTGCAGGCGCTCAATGACGGCATAGAAGCCTGTCTGAGTCTGTGCCCGGAGCAGTACCAGTGGGAATACAAACGCTTTCGCACTCGGCCGCGGAACCTGGTCGACTACTATTCACCGGATTGGACCCCCGACGCCTGATCCGGCTGGAACAGCTGTGCCCGTTTGTGAATTTTCGCCCGTAAGGGGAAGAGTAGGGAAGTGTTATAATAACGTCGTTTCAAAAAGTACCCCTTTGTTGATGAATCAGCAGTCTCGGATTGCAGCTACGACCAGCAAGCTCAAACGTGAGCTGTTCAAAAGCCTGTCAAAAAATCTTCGCGTCGCCAGCGCTCGCGTCCGCTTCGAAGGTCTGAAGCTGACGATCCCGCTGATTTACGGACTCGGCGCCGATCACCTGAGTCGCACCAGCCGGCCATGGACCTATCACCTGCTGGCCCGTCTGCTGAACGAGAGCCCCGGCGCATTTGTGGACATCGGTGCGAATGTAGGCCTGTATCTGATTTGGCTGAAATCTCTCGATGAAAGACGAGCCTATGTTGGTTTTGAGCCAAACTCTGCATGTTACTTCTACTTGCAGGAACTCATCCGTTGTAATCACTTTGTTGATGCCAATGTGTTCCCCGTCGCGCTGTCGGATAGCCGGAGAATGAGCACCTTTTTTGCCCGGAGGTTGGGCGACAAGATGGGTTCATTGCTTGCTGATCACCGTGTCGAGAAAGATAAACCCTTTTCCTTTAACGTGATTACCCAGCCAGGTGACCCGCTGTTTGCAGACCTTAATCTGGCAGCGATCAGTGCGATTAAGATTGACGTCGAGGGTTTCGAACTGGAAGTGCTGCGGGGACTCAGCGCTACGCTGGAGAAACACCGGCCGCCAATCATATGCGAAGTGCTCGCGCCCGATCCCGTTAGCCCCGAATACGAGGCCCGGCTGAGAAAGGTCGAAGAGCTTTTTTCGCTGCTGAAAGAACTTGATTACAGTCTGCTGTCCATGGGGCCCGATGAGCAGCTACGAGCAACTGACTCACCGGAAGCGATGCTTGGAATTTCTCAACCGGATCGCATCCTTGTCCCCAATGAGGAGGTCCATGGCATGCTGGATCTCTGGCGGACTGGCAACAGCCGGTGATCTATGGATTCTTGGGCCCTAAGACCTCAGCGAGGTCCTGGCCGCTCTTGGTTTTCCGATTAGTCTTACGCGGAGCTTCTGTTTAGAGAGCCGTATTTTTCGCTCATACCGTGACTGAAACCCAGAGCAAGCAGAAAGGCAAACATCATCGTGGTTTTCTGGTGAGCGAGTTGGGTTTGAGTCAGCGCAAAGAACAGCCAGCCAGCCATCGTGACAAGCAGCAAATGGCGGGCAGCTGCGGCGAAGGCCTCCCGAACAGTCATGAACACGATGGCAGAAAGAGCAGACACAAAGATTGTCAGACCCACCAGACCCTGCTCTACGGCGATCTGTAGGAAGTCATTGTGTGCGTGACTGTAGGAGCGGACTTTTTCTGTCAGGGAGTCGGCTCCCGGCAAACCGTTGAACGCTGCCTCGAACTGTCCGATGCCATAACCAAAAGCAGGCTGTTTGACGATTAGCTCCCAGCTAAGAGACCACTGTGAAAGCCGTTGTCCCATGGCAGTACGCTGGTCGAACTGTTCGTAGTTCCCCATCAACTCTGAGGCGGTGCCACTCAGGTGGGGCAGATGAGCTGAGTTAACCAGGATAAATACCGCATAGATTGCACTGAGCATTACAACCGCTTTTGTAGCTCGCGTGCTGGAGAGGCGTGAGTCGCAGCACAACAGGTAGCCACAAAGAACCAAAAGCGCAAACAGCACGCTCCGACTTTCGCTGACCACCACGCCGATGGACGCTAGCAATATCACGCTAATCAAGAGTCCGCGTGTCTGTGATTTTGACAGGCAGGCCAGTTTTATTGGCGTAACTGCCACGAGGAGCAGGAAGAACAGGATCTGCGCAAAAACCACCGGGTTCTCGAAGCCCCCGTAGCGCAGCTGCTCGTGACTCTGTAGCAGGGTCACTCCGAAAACCTGATGCAGCAGGCCCGCGCCGCCTGTCAGTCCACAGCCAATCATGGCACCGATCACGACGTAGCCCAGGTCGAATGACTTTGCCCGCAACGCCACGTATCCGACGCCAAGCAGTAAAAAGCGCGACGCATTATCAAAAAGCGAGACATCCCAGGACCCGTGGAGAAGCATGCTGAGGGCTACCATCACAGGATAGGCATTGAGTAACACGAGGAAAATGCCGTCTTGCCAACGCAGCGCGGCCAGCTCCCGACGCTGCAGAGCGAGAAGGCCAATGACGAGGAAAAGACCCAAAAGCAGGCCAAAGCCCTTGGGAGTGACAAGGGACAGGGCCAGGCTGGCACCCAGTACATGCGATAACAGACGTCCTGAGAGTACGGGTTGCTGCTGGCTTATCAAATCGTTTACGTCAGGCTGTTAGAGCGGGAGAGCGCGCTATTATGCCATATTGCCTTCTCTGGAAGCGCCATGAAGTCCCTTGTTTGCGGGTCCTCTACAGCCGGTGACTCAGTACAGCGAGGGCTGTCCGTCCGGTCGAGTTTTGAAACGACGGTGGACCCACATGTATTGCTCCGGCCGTTCACGAATGCCCGATTCGATCAGCTGGTTTATCAGTGTGGCATCCTTGATGTCATCGCCCGTGGGATATTCCTCCGGCACCGGTTTGAAAACCAGGCGATAGCGGTGACTATCCGGCTCCCTATAGTGAAACGCACAGCAGACATTGGCCCGACCCATCCTTGCCAGCTGAGCCGTGGTGGTGAGCGTGGATGCACTAACCCCGAAAAAAGGCGCAAAGACCGACTGCCTTCCGCCAAAGTCCTGGTCGGGTGAATACCAGATGACGCGGCCCTCGCGCAGCTTGCGCACGATGCTCCGCATATCGGAGCGCTCAAGCACGTTTTCAAACACGCGTTCCCGCCCGGAGGTAATAACCTCCTCGAACACAGGATCGTTGTTCTTTCTATAGATGACACCCATAGGCACGACCTGGTTAAGCATCAGTCCGCACAAATCAAGGTGCACAAAGTGCGCTCCGACTAAAACAACGCCTGTGCCGCCTTTTTGTGCCTCCTGAAGGTGTTCAAGTCCCTCTACCTGGTAGCGTCCTGCTATCTCCTGCGGCCTCGCCCACCAGGCCCAGGCGATTTCGAAAAAGCCAATACCGTTCTGAATGAAGACTTCACGAACCATAGCCGCCTGCCCAACCGCATCAAGCTCCGGGAAGCACAAACGGATATTGGTCTCGGTGATATGGCGGCGCTTCTTCCCAAAACGCAGAACCAGAAGTCCAAAATACTTGCCTGCGACCAACTTTGCCCGAAACGGGAGTATGGAGATCAAACGCAGTACGCCGACCGCCAGCCAGCTTGGCCAGTGGCGCGGGGTGTAGAGCGAAGCCCCGGTTGGCTCCTCGTGCTGCTTTTGGCGTGACGTTTGGTGTGGCATTACTCAACGATAAAGCAAAGAGGCAAGGTCCTGCTAGCGGCAATCTCTTTAGATTAGGGGCCATGGCCGACTGGCTCGGGATGAGCGCTCTTTTACGGGCTTGCCGCCAGACCCAATAAATAGTCGGTTAACTCGCGCGCCTCACGCTCCACGGTGTAACGGGCCTCAACGAGTCGGCGGCCTGCCTCACCCATGCGTTCCGTACGCTCGCTATCGTGCAGCAATTCCGCCAGCGCGATCTTGACAGCGTTCAGGTCGCCGGTCGGCGTGGTAAAGCCGGTCACACCGTCTTCCACGATGTCCGGCCAGGCTCCGGCGCGACTGGTCAGCACAGCGCAACCACTGGCCATGGCCTCAACGGGGGTGAGCCCAAAGCCCTCGTGGCGGCTCAGCGCAGCGACAATACTCATGCCCCGATAGAGGGCCGGTAATTGATTGAAGGGCTGTTCGCCAATAAAACGTATACGACCACTTAGTCCGGCGTGGTCAGTTTTTTCCAGAAGTTTCTGGCGAAACTCCCGATCCGGCGGTCGACAATCGCCGCAGATGACGACCGTTGCACGGGGGTGCCGGGGGAGTAGCTCCAGCGCAGCGTCAACCAGCAGGTCGGTGCCCTTCGACTGTCGTACCCGTCCGAACATTCCGATGCCGTAGTCACCGGGAAGCCCCAGCGCTCTCCAGGCCTCGCCACGATCGGGGGGTGGTCGATACCGTTTGGTGTCTACGCCGTGGGGTACGATGATGGCGGGCGGACTGCTGAGATAGGACGCTGCGGTGGTGTTGGTGGAAATGACACCATCCATTTTGGACATCAGCCAGCGGCTGAACCGGCTGTGTTGGCGTTGGGCCGTAGAGGTGAACGCTATTTTGACTTTTGCACCAAGCGCCCTGGCACAGAGCGCCTGGATCATCTCATCGTTGCGCCTGGCGTGAAACACGCGGTAGCAACCATCGGGCAGGGGTTTACGGCAGAGCCTGAGCATTTCAACAAAGCCGAGGGCGGTAGTGCCCTCATGTAAGTGCTGTCGACCCAGCACCGCGGTACTCGCCATCGTCTGCTGCTTCTCAAGTACCTGCAACATGGTCGATGTCACGCCTGAAAAGCGCTTGTTCGAGTTCCCGAGGATGATCTGAATATCGTCCAAGGTGGCAGTCACCTCCTCAGTGACTCAACAATATAGGTAACCTCACCACTGACAGCCAGGCTGTTGGCCGCCTCCAGCTGCGTCCCCGTAAGGTTGTAGATGACAACGCCTTCGAGTGGCGACGCCGAGTCCCGCCTTGGTATCTTTGCGATTTCCAGGGTCCCAGCCTTATCGTTGGTCCAGACCGCGGTAAGGCGCTGCTGATCACGCTCCGCAGTGAGCAGGTAAAGGTCTCCACGCTTTTCGAAGCCGATGATGGTCGCTTTTGAGAAAAGCTGCGTTAGCGTTTTCAAAGCATAAAAAGCCCGACGACGACGGACGTTGTCGTGGACGTTGTCGTGGACGTTGTCGTGGAGATGGCCGTGGCAGTAGTCGTTACGATTATCGATAAGACCATAGCCCGGGGCGACCAACTGATGCCAGAAGACTGCCTCAACCTGCCCACTGGCAAAGGCAAGCAAGTAGTATCTGGCCAGATAGGACGCCTGTTTATCCTCATCAACCATGCAATCGCCCACGGCTGGGGCGAAGGGTTGCGTATCTAACAATGGCCAATTAGTTTCGGTAATGATCAGCCTGTTTTCACATTTGTCACTGAACCTCATCAGACTTTTGAACCAGCTTATTTTCCCCATAAGGTTAGCGCCCAGTTGACGGTTTTCCGGTGCGCCCCGACGGTCAACATACAGAAGCGCGGCGACCGCGTCGTACCTGATCGGGTGAAAATGCAGGAGGCTTCGCGCGAAGTTCGGAAGCTCAAAATCGATAATGGATCCACCCAGCAACTCCAGCTGTGGAAACTCACTGTCCCGCAAGCGCTGAGCTATACGATAAAAAACAAAGTACTCATCCAGCGAGTGAAACCCCCATTTACGACGATTGACCGCGTTGCCGATCTTGAAAGTGTTGGTGACGCTTGCGAACGCGGTGAACACGTTCCGCAGATGAGCTTCGAGCAACTTCTGATTTTCAATATGTTCGCGGTCCTGCAGGACATCGATAAGCAGCTGCTTTTCTGCAAATTGCCTGGCCAGTGCAAGGTATGGCCTCAGGCTCCGGGGTTCGCCCAGGACAACACGCAGTAAGAGGTGATCGATACCGAGTTCATCAACACAATGCTGAAGCATCTCAAGGGGCACCAGCGTTTTTTCTGCGAGCGCAGACTCCACACTGACGCCAATGCCTATAGCACTGGCGCTTGCTGGCAACACCGTTGTTTGGCGCGCCCCTCGGACCAGGTAGGCCAGCGGTATAGCTACCATCGCGGTGAGCAGAGTTTTGATACTGCCCACAGCGCCCAGCAGATAGAGGCGTCGCTTCGCACGCTTGTTGTGAATAACGTGTGGCTGGTCTGAGTGGTGGTCCCACTCATAGATATTGTCCGTGTCGCCACGTTTCATCGCGGACCCTTGCCAAACAGCCTCTTGAGCTGCTTTTTTAGCGCCAGCTTTCGCCAGTGTCGTTGTTTCTGCTTCATTAGCAATGTCTCACACAGCTCGGGATGCTCTCCGGCGAGTCTCGCGTAGCAGTGGGCCAGATTTTTCATAGTGGAAATATCGTCGGTAAGTCTCACGAAGTTCTTCATTCGTTGCTTTAGGCTCAGCGACCCGAAACGCATGCGGTTTATGTCGATAATCGTAAATTCCCACGCCCCCGCCTGGTCGCGCACTAGCGTATTACTCGGGTTGTGATCCCAGTGCAGCACGCCAGCTTCATGCAGATCGAAGGTGAACTGTGTAAACGCGTTGATGATCGCGCTGTCTTCGTTCCCTGAAAACCCATAGGTCATACTAAAGTCGTGAGGAAAATACTCTGACACATAATGGCTTGCCGCCAGTTGGCCCCGCCGACGTTCCTCAATGAAGGCAATGGGTTCCGGAGTCGATATGCCCAGAGTGCGTAGCCGCCTCGCATGTTCGAAGGAGCGCCGGGCTTTGCTCTTCCGGACCCGACCATAAATAAACGCTCGGATGCCCCTGGGGATATTGAACGACTTAACCACAACGGGGGTGTCGCAGAGCAGCATTTTCTTTACGGTGTTGCGCTTGCGATGCAGGATTTCACCACTGGCGTCAAAATTCTCAAGCAATTTCAAAATGGCCGCCCGGTGCTGTAGGTAGTCCGGAGCGACTGCAGTGTAGATTCCCTGGTGGTCCCCGATACTGCGCGGTATCGGCGCCTGCTCGCTGCACAAGGATTGGAAAAACTGCTCGTAAGCAGCCGCCGTTTTCGTGTGAGAAAGTCGGGTACGCACAAGGTTTCGGCAGTGTTCTGACATTGTTTGAATAGTCTCTGGCTCTGCGGCTAGCGCTCTGATACTGCGAGCGATCGCGACACTATTGGCCGGTGGGATAATCAATCCGGATTTTCCCTCTTCCACAACTTCCTTTGCGCCACCGGCCGTCGTACTGATAACGGGTTTGCCAAATGCCAGTGCCTCAATGATCGAGCGAGGCAGGCCCTCTCCATCAACTGAGGGCTGTACTAGCATGTCCGCAGCGGCAATTAATCGCAGAGCATCCTCACGACGGCCGGTTATATGAATACGGTCCCTCATGGGGCTGTTCATCACGATACTGGTGTAAGGCGCCTGATCGGCTCCGCTTCCTACGATGAGTAGATGAAGCGGTTCGATGTCTGCCAGTAGCTCACTCGCCTCCAGCAGATAGCGCAATCCCTTGGATGGCCTGAACCGTGCGACCGCAATGGCAACCACTGCATTCGGGGGGATCGAGAACTCAGCTAAATCGGCCGGTGGGTCCTTGTACCATTCAATATCGTGGCCCTTGAATATGCTGACAACCTTGTCCCGGTTCTTATACAGTTTCTTCCTAACCGCCTCGCTGACAGCATCTGACACCGTAAGCACTGCATCGACGCGAGGGTGGAGCACGCTCAGAAAGGATGTGGGGTCGCTGCGCTTCAAACCTCGCGTTGTGCCCCGATAAACGACGAGTTTGCAGTTGAACCCCATACAGGCAAAGGCCGCTGTTGGAATCGTGCGCGAGCTGGTAGCGAAGACAACATCATAGTTTTCTCTTCTAAGCTCGCGGCGGAGCAAACGGATACTGGTTGGAGAAACCTTGGCTGTCTGTGCGGTGGTGGCGGTTCTGATGCCGGCGGCGGTAAAAGGCTCCGCGGGGTCCAGGCGCGGTGAGAAAACGCTGACCGTGTGCCCCATCGATGCCAGCTGCAGAAAGATTTCCGCTTCCGGTCTCACGCTGTGGTTAATACGGGAGTAATCGCTGTAGACGAGTATCTTCATTATTATTGCCGTTGCGCACTACTCTCGCTCTTTGTGACTTGGGAAGCGCCTTGGATAACTGTCTGCGTTTGACGCCTGACAAAGGTGCCCCGACAAACCGTGAGAGCAATTAAAGCAGACCGAGCTCCTTCGCCATAACGTTGAGTTCATCGATGAAGGGGTCGCTGTTCGCATCGCGATGCCACGTGTACTCGGTATAGCTGGCAGCCGTCTCCGCCGCCTCTTTACCAAAGAGCTTTTGGATGATGGCCAAACTCATATCCATGCCCGCTGACACACCCGAGGATGTGAAGAATTGCCCATCCTCAACCCAGCGCGCGGACTCTACCCAGTCGACTCTATCGGACTGCATGCTTGCGATGGCAAATACCTGTTTGTTGGATGTCGCCCGGTGTCCATCGAGAACGCCCGCCTTTGCAAGGAGCGCTGATCCGGTGCAGACCGAGCTGACCCATTGGGCCTTTTCTGCCTGGACCCGAAGAAAGTCGAGCATCGCCGGGTTCTCCAACTCGGTGAGCGTACCACTCCCACCCGGGACCAAAAGCATGTCGAAAGCAGGCGCATCGTCGAAGCCGTAATCAGCGACAACCTTGGGACCTACAGCGCCTTCGGAGCCGATGGCCGAGGCCACCGGACCGCTGTGCTCAGCGACGGTGTTGATAGTAATCAGAGAGGAGCCAAGCACCGAAAACATTTCCAGTGGGCCAAAGTAGTCAAGCATTTCAAAGCCCGGGTATAGCACAGCGCCGAGTTGCAGGGGTTGGTTACCCATAGGTTGTCCTCCTTCTGCCCCGTTGAGGATTCAGCGACAAAAAAGGCAGCTCCTGGTTATTCAAAAAGTTGTCTCACTGCGTCTTCCTCTTGCCTCTATCGGTTTAGTCTCATCCGCCAGTTTCACGAAGCGGTGCCAACGACGTTTGAGCTATTGTCAGAGAAATAGATGCCCGCAGGCCGAGGATCCATTACTGGTAGTGCTACGCACGCACCCCGGGTGGCTTGGGAAAAAGTGGCGGCGTTGCCTCCCGATACGCCTGGTAGCCCTCTTCATGACCCCACTTTTTGAGGGCATGGGCATCAAGCATGGGAATGCCGCTGACTCGTGTCAGCAGCAGATAAACAAACACGGGTGAGATCAGCGTCGCGTACTGCCAGCCCTGTAGCGCGGGCGCCGCAATGACGGCAATACCGCACCAAAGCAGAATCTCTCCAAAGTAGTTCGGGTGCCGCGACCAGGCCCACAGTCCCTGGTGGATAAATCGGTCGCTGTTTTTTGGGTCGCGCCGAAACTCCCGCTTCTGTTTGTCGGCGATAACCTCGATAGCGAAACCCGCGACCCATACCCCCAGGCCAATGACCCCCGGGGCGCCGAGTTCCAGGGTTTTGCCGGAAGTCATGGCGGCGAGGGCGGCGGCGGCGGTCACAAGCACCCATAAGCCCTGCAGCGTCCACGTCATCATGAAGCGGAAGAAGAACGGCTTGATCCGGTCAAAACGCCGGTCAGAGCCGGCGTCGCGAATGCGCAAAAATAAAAAACTGCCAAGGCGCAGTGCCCAGATCGCCACGAGGGCGGCCAGCAGCTGGGATCGCGGGTCGCTATTGACGGTAACCGCACAGGCTACAACAGTGACGTAGGTTACCGACCCGGTGAAGTCGTAGTAGCGCTCGGACTGGCTGAGGTAAGCGGGGATGAAAACCAGCCATTGGATTGCGAAGGCCAGGGCAGCGATGAGTGCAAAAACCGGCAATCCCTGAAATTCCTGCCCGCGGTAACTGCCCGCGGCGGCCATACCTGCGGCAATGGCGACGGCGATGGCAATACCGATAAGAGATTTGCTAGCCGGCGGTGCTTGAATAGTCGCATTCATGACAGTATTTCCCCTCCTGGAAGCGCTAGTCTAACGCAAGCGCAGGACTCAGGCCTTTTTCGTCGCTTGCACTATAATAACGCGCCCATTGGTGACCGCAGCGAATACCTGTCGGCCTAATTTAACGTTCAGTGTGTTGATCTACGCGCCCTGACACAGGGCGATTTCTAATAAAGAAAGGAGATTCTATGAATACGGCATTACCGGAACGCGCCAAGTTTCATCACATGAAGGATGGCACGGCGGAAGACTGGCAGGTGATCATGAAAGAGGTCAAGGTTGCGGCGGCGGAGCTGCCCGATCGCATGCTGGAACAATTGCGGGTGCTGGACGGCGATTGTGGTGGATTCCCCGTAGATCGCCTGACCCACTGCCTGCAGACCGCGACCCTGGCCCACAAGGACGGCAAAGACGAGGAGTACGTGGTCTGCGCCTTGCTCCATGATATCGGCGACACCCTGGGGCCCTATAATCACGCGGACATCGCGGCGACCTACCTTGAGCCGTTTGTGAGCGAGCAAAACCACTGGATGGTGAAGCACCACGCAATCTTTCAGGGCTACTACTTTTTCCATCACATTGGTTTGGACCGGGATCAGCACAAGCAGTTTGAGTCCCATCCCTATTACGACTACACCCGGGAGTTCATCGAGAAGTACGATGCGCCGGCATTTGATCCGGAAGCTGAAACCTACGCTCTCGAGTTCTTTGAGCCCATGGTCCGACGAGTGTTTGCTGCGCCCAAGGCATCCCTTTATAAGGCTGCAATGGAATGATGTTTAGCGGGGGAGCCTTGCTCCCCCGGTTCACGACCGCCTGTTTAGCCCTAACATCTTGGCAATCGCATTATCGAGTGCTCTTGGCGAGGCCACCCGCATCAACAGTTTTTCCATCATTCGGCCTTTCACGGCGGCATAGCGGACCTTGGGTTTTGCTGTGGTGAGTGCCGTACAGATCATCTCTCCCAGGAGCTCTGCGGGATAGCCGTCGCGCCCCTGGTTGATGAACACCTTCTGAAAACGCTCCAGCATGGGCAGGTAGGGAGACGACGCGTACTGCTCGATATCCACCTCCTCTGCCTTATCCCAGATCGCCGTTTTTACCGGTCCCGGTCCAATGACGATGACATCGATGCCAAAGAGCATAAGCTCCCGGCGCAAAGACTCGGAGTAGCCCTCGAGGCCGAACTTGGAGGCGGAGTAGGGGCCCAGGAAGGGCATACCGCGAATACCGGAAACGGAGCTGATGTTCACGATGCGCCCGGGCTCGCCCCGGAGTTCGGCATCAACGCCCAACAAGGGCGCAAAGGCCTGGGTGACCAGAAACGGCCCCACAAGATTCACCTCCAGCTGCTGACGGTAGTCCTCTTCGGAAACCTCAAGGAGCGGACCGGATACCGCGATACCGGCGTTGTTCACCAGCCCCGCCAGCTTCTTGCCATTCAGCGCCTCTCGAACGCAGTGGGCGGCTTCGGCGATTTTTGAGGCATCGACCACATCGAAGATCAATGGTGAAAAATGCTCCCCCAGCTCCTCCTGCACCCGCCGGGCGTCCGCCTCGTTGCGCAGGGACCCAAAGACTCGGAAGCCCCGGGCAATCATGGTCTTTGCGGCCGCATAGCCAATGCCCGTGGATACGCCGGTAATGACAACGGTTTTCATGGTGTTAAGCCCTATTGAGTCCGAAAGGATTGATTGCTGGCCGCCGCAGGGATTCACTGGCCCGTGGCAAGCTCGCACTGCTAAGCTCTCCAGCATCTTCCTTGTACCGCACAGGCGTCAAGCTTCTTGGATAACTCAAGCAACACGATACGCGTGACCCTGGCCTGTTTTTTTGCCTATTTTGTGATGTCCGGAATGCTGGCCCCCATAGGCATCGTGCTTCCACCCCTGGCTGACTATCTGGACGAGCCCGTGGCGGCGGTGGCACCGATCTTCAGTTGGCTCACTCTGGGGATTCTTCTCGGCTCAGCCCTGGCGCTGGTGGTGTTTGATGTGCTGACGGTGCGTCTCTGGATTTTGTTGGTGTATCTCGCGGTGGTAATCGCGCTGCTCACCCTGCGTTTGAGTGACTCGCTTCTCGCGCTGCGCCTGTCCCTGGGGGTAGTGGGTACTGCCTGTGGCATTGGTCTCGCTGCGGCTGCGAGTACCATCACCCAGCTTTATGCCGAGGATCGTCGTGCTTCTATGCTGGTAATCACCGATGGCTCATTCAGTGTGGCGGGTATCGTTATCTCAACGCTGGCGGTATCCCTGGTGGCGGCAGGTCTTCACTGGTCGGCGCCCTATCTGGCCGTCGCCGCGGTGGCTGCTGCCGTGGTGGTGCTGGTTGCGACGGCGCGGTTTCCGGCCAAGAGTCCCCTGCCTCTGGATGCCACGGAAAAAAGCGTGTGGCCACTGCCTGTCTGGCTCTGCGTGACGGCTCTGTTTCTTTACACCCTCGGGCAATATTCATTGCTGTGGTGGCTGCCTACGTACCTTGAAGAGTTCCTGAGTGCCCCGCGGGATGAAGCGGGCGCGGTGGTGGCCCGGTTCTGGACCGGAATGCTCATCGCGCAGCTATTGGTTGCCTGGTGGGTTCTGCGTATCGGAGCCCGCCGGCTGGTGCTGCTCTGCGTCAGCGGCGCTTTTCTGGGGTCGCTGCCCCTGTGGGTGAGCGAGTCCCTGAGTCTGTTGCCATGGCTGTCCCTGCTCTGGGGCATCGCCAACCTGGGACTACTAAAGATTGTGATTTCCTTTGCCACCCTTGCGGTGCCCAACCCCAGCCCACGCCTGGTCGCGGCCCTGCTCTTTGGTGCCACATCGGGTACCGCCATCAGTCCAAAGATCACCAGCTTGATTGTGACTGCGGCGGATGCCCGCGCGGTTCTTCAGTTTGGGTCCCTTTGCTATCTTGTGCTGGCGATTCTTGTCTATGCTGCCTGGTGGATCATGCACCGCGGTGAAGATGAAACCGCGGCACCGGGTGTCTGAGTTAGCGATTTGGGGCGTGGGGATTTTACTTTGAGGAACTTTTGTTTGAGGAACTTTTGTTTGAGGAACACCGGGCCATGACCGTCGCCGTGGTAGATATGTTCAGTGCCGAGGCCGAAATGGCGTTTGTAGAGACGCTCCGGCGTACCGGTTTTGCGGTATTGCGAAACCCGCCCCTGGATGCCCGGCGCCTGCTCAAGATGGCGGAAAACTGGCGGGAGTTCTTCTATAGCGAAGAAAAATGGGAATACCTCGCAGAGGAGACTCCCTCGGGGAATACCAGCGGCTATATACCCCCCGACGTGTCAGAGACGGCGGTAGGTCACGATCGCAAAGATCTCAAGGAGTTTTTTCATATTGTGCCTGACACCATTCTCCCCGCTGCTCTGGCTGATGATGCCGAGGCGCATCTGCACGATGCCCAGGCGCTGGGGAGTCTGCTTCTGGGGTGGCTGGATATTCACATGGGCAGTGCCTTATCGCAGGGATTGCGTGGGCAATTGGCCGAAAGTCTGTCGCCGGCGGACAGCCTGCTGCGCATCCTCCATTACCCTCCGCTTACCGGTGATGAGCCCCCGGGCGCAGTGAGGGCAGCCGCCCACGAAGACATCAACCTGATCACCCTGTTGCCGGTCTCCTCAGAGCCGGGGCTGCAGGTGCGAGGGCGTGACGGGCAGTGGACCGATGTTCCGGGCAGACCGGGTGATGTGATCGTCAATTCCGGCGATATGCTTCAGGAGGCCTCGGGACGACAGCTACCCTCGACCTCCCACCGGGTAATCAACCCAAGCGATGAGGGGAGCAATCTCTCGCGAATTTCCATGCCCTATTTTTTGGCGCCGGACCTGGATATCGAGCTGTCCAGGCAACATACCGCGGGAAGTTATCTCCGCGAGCGACTGGATCTACTCGCCCGCTAACGCCAGGGTTTCCAGATAGAGCTTCTGCACTGCAGTCGCGTCCACTGCGGTGCAGATGCGGCAGGACGGACGCTCCAGCCAGGCATCACTGGCATAGCGCTCGGGGTGCAGCCCCAGAATGGTTTGCCCCATGGCGACGCCATCACAAACCACCCGGGTGGGTCCTGTTTCTACATGGTAGTGCTGTGGTGCCAGCAGGTAGGCAACGGCGCTGGAGTCATGAATAGGACAACTGCGCTCACCGTTGATGCTTTCGTAAAAATCAAAGTAGAAGCGCGTAATGCCGTGAATGAAGCTGCCCGCATCACCCGCCTGTGCGCGCAGGGTATCTATGAATGCCTCGTCCATCACCGTCTCTTCGGTGACATCAAGGCCCACAATGGTCACGGCAAGCCCGCTCCCCAGGACTTGGTCTGCGGCGGTGGGGTCCCCCGCCATATTCGCCTCTGCGACAGGGGAGACATTGCCCTGGTGTCCCCGGCGCATAAATACCCCCCCCATGACGATGACTTCTTTCAGCAGCTCCGGCAGTCTCGGACAGAGGTCCAGCGCTTTGGCCAGATTACTGAGGCGTCCTACGGCGACCACAGTGATTTCACCGGGATAGGCTTCTGCCAGCTCGACGATGGCCTCGGCGGCTGATTGCAGTTCCGCGTCCTGGAGTGGTTCGGCGAATTGGATATCCCCCAGACCATTCTTGCCGTGAACAAAATCCGGGTGACCCTGACCAAGGGCCGGGCCCAGGGGACCGGAAGCGCCACGAAACACCTGGGCATCAATGCCAAAGCGTTCCCGCACATGGCAGGCGTTGCGCGTCACGTTGGCGATGCTGGCGTTGCCGGAGACCGTGGTGATGGCCTCGATGCGCACGCCGGGTGCGTAATGCAAGAACAGTAGTGCCATGGCATCGTCGATGCCGATATCAGTGTCAAAAATGACCCGCTTCATGACAATTTACGCACCTTTGTCTGCTTTCTGAGGGCTCGCCAGTTGGCGAGCGTGGGCCATAGTAACTGCTCTGTCGCCTGCTTTCCCCGCCCCACTACCGCATCCAGCTTCACCCTGGTTGCGCGCATATCCAGCTGTGCCATGACGGCGGCAAACACGGCCTCCTTTCCCGCTCCCAGGGGCGGACCCGCCAGGGCGAGATTATCGCTGACAAGCACGCTATCGATATCGCCAAAGGACAGCAGGCTGGGTTTTGGCGAAGGCCTGTAGCGGCGAAGACGCTTTCCCTTTTCCTGCCTCTGAATGTTTTCCCCGATGAGCCGCCCCATGTCCAGCGCGTGGTAAGCCTGCTTGCTGATGGGCTTTTCTGGCTCTGCGACGTCACCGGCGATAAAGATATTGCGGTAGCCCGGATGATTGAGAAATTTATCCACCGGTGCCCAGCGCTCTGCCTCGGCGAGGCCTGACGCCGCAAGGAGGGGCGGCGGCGCAGGACCTCCGGTCCAAACGGTAAGATCCGAGCGCAGTCTGCGACCGCTGGACAGTAAAACGGTTTTGGCAGTGATGCGCGCTACGGGATCGTCCATGACACACGCCACCTGCCACTCTTCGCAGTGTTGGGCAATGAGCCTGCCCACCGCGTGGGGCCCACCCGGCAATAGCTGGTCCTGAGCTTCTACTATGGTGAGCTCCAGTGGTTTGTCCCGGTATCGGCGGAGTACTTCGCCCAGCGCTTCAATACCCTCCAGGCCGCCGCCGATAATGACTGTTTTGCCGCCACTCTTACTTAAACTGTTCAAACGCTTGTGAATCGCCTGACACTGGGCGACTGATTTAAAGCCGTAGCTGTGCCGGTCGACACCGGAAACCCCGTAGTCCGCATCCCTGCTACCGAGCGCGATAACCAGATAGTCGGCGTCGTAGTGTTTTTGAGAGTCCAGAGTGACCCGCCGTGTATCGGGGTCCATCGCCGTGACGTCTCCCTTAACAAAGCGGTGGCCGGCGGCGCGCAGATTGCCTTTGAGGGGAAGCTGCACCTGCATTGGTTTTTTTACTCCGGAAACCAGTTCGTGAATATTCGGAAGAAATTCAAAGCTGTTCTTTCGATCAATCAGTGTGACCGCAAAATCCTCTGAGGGCAGCTCCCTGGCACAGGCGAGTCCCGCGAAACCTCCACCGACGATGATGACCTTGGGTTTCTTCACTCGATTAGCAAACTGTCGCTTCATGCGTCTCTCTATTCATCTTCGCGGCGCACGCTGGCGCTGAGACTGCCGTCGGACTCGCTCATGAGGGTGACCACCATGGGTTGGCAGCACACCTGACAATCCTCGATGTACTCGGCGTCGCTGTCCCCGCTATCCAGGAGAATGGAGAGGGGCTCCCCGCAGTAGGGGCAAAAAATCTGGGACTCCTGCAGTTCCATGGCTTAGCTCTCTAGACGGATGGCGCAGCGCTCGTTGGCCAGAAAGGCGCGGGTCTCGTCATCCACCACAAAATCTTTTTTGTATTCCACCATGCGCTCCGTCATGTAGCTGCGCAGGCGTCTTCGGCGCAGGGCACCGGCAAAACGGCGAATGTCTTCCACGCTTTCCAGTATGAGGGGCGGCACTTTGGCTTTTTTACCGTCTTCGCCTTTTGCCACCATGGTGAAATAGGAAGTGTTGGTGTGTACCACTGTCGCGGTCTGCACATTTTCGGCAATCACTTTGATACCCACGACAATGGAGCTGGAACCCACGTAGTTCACTGAAGCGATAAGCGATACCAGGTCGCCCACTTCGGCCGGCGCGAGAAAATGGACGTTGTCCACAGACACGGTCACGCAATAGTTGCCCGCGTGTTTGCTCGCGCAGACGTAGGCCACCTTGTCCATCAGAGATAGCAGGGTGCCGCCGTGGATCTTGCCGCCGAAGTTGGCGTAGGCGGGAATCATCAGCTCCGTAATCGTGGTTTGCGAGTAGCTCACCGTGTGTCCCTCGCCGAGTAGTGCATCTGACATATTACTTTTCCTTGTCGCTATTTTCCTTGTCGCTATTTTCCTTGGGTAGCTCGGCAGCCCGAGCCCTGAAACCCTCTGTTGCTACCTCTGCGACGTCCGCAAAACGTTCGTTGGGCACAAGCGCCGTCAGGGAGTAGTGAGCGAGCTTCCATTCCTCGCCTTCCCTGACCAGCACACCGGTGCCGCGAAACCGTCCCCAGCGCTCGGAGACCATAATTTCATCGAACCAGGCGCTGGCGCCCGCCGGGCCCAGGGTGATGTAGCGATCTTCGGGTACATAGGTCCAGCCCGTTCCTCCCGCAAAACGCTCACTGACGTATTCACGAAAAGCCGGTAACGGCCAGCGTTCCCAGTCGTCAGTGCCCATAAATACGCCGTCGGCGCTGAAATGGCCCAGATAACGCTCTTCATCTGCATCGGCAGCGGCCTGATGGAAGTCATCCAGCAGGGTATTGATGGCTTGCTTGGTGGGGTTGTCCTCTGCCATCGCGGGGAAGGCAAACACTACGCTCAGCGCGCAGAGGGCGCAAAGCAAGTCGAGAGTTCGAGGTGTTTTGATGGGTTTTTGCATAGGGGAATCCTGTGGTGGGTCTTGTGCGAACAAACATAGATCGCCAACATAGGCTTTATCCCAATTCAGGAAAACCCCTCATGAAGTCTGCATTTTTTCTTGCGGCATTAAACCGTGGAGCGGCCTGCGCAGCGGCCCTGATCTTAAGCCTCATGTGCGCGCGAGCGGGTCTCGCCGATACCCACTGGCCCGCCGATGACTATGATCCGGCGATCCCGACGATTGAGAGCGTCCTGGGTTATGAGTCCGGTGAGCGCATCACCTGGTCCCACGACGTGCGTCGTTATTTCGACGCTCTGGCGATGGCGGCCCCGAAGCGCGTGCGCATCAAGGAATACGGACGCAGCTGGGAAGGCCGTCAGCTGTTTTACGTTGTGATTTCTTCACCGGAAAACATCGCTGCCACTGAGGCAACGCGTGGGGGCATGCATGC
>NZ_CBFHZO010000129.1:0-2391 GCF_965660375.1 Congregibacter sp.
CATAGGAAGAACGCTCACTGCAGGGTCCTGTATGTAGCGCTGCAGCGCGGCAAACTGGATGACAAACAGCGGCGAGGGATCGATGCCGATAACCTCCGCGGCCCCGGCGCCGCGCATGCGCCAGCAGTGATAGCCATTACCGCAACCCACATCCAGCACCCGTCGACCGTTGAGGGACTCGATATGCGCGCTAAGGCGATCCCACTTCCAGTCCGAGTGCCATTCGGTATCGATAGCGAGACCAAAAAGCTCGTAGGGGCCTTTGCGCCAGGGGCATAGACCCCGCAGAGCAGTTTCGAGAGATTCCAGCGTTGCTTCTTCGAGGGCGTCCTGCGCGCTGACTCCCACGCTAGCCGCATCAAGGACCACCTTGTCTGCCGCGATCTTTGGAAGCGACTCCAACGCCGTGCGCCAGCGGGGAATGTCGCCGTGCCGTGCCACGGACAGTCCAGCCTCAATCTGTGCGGGTAGAAGCTCGGTCCAGGGCGCCAGCGGTCCATCCTGCCAGCGTTCCTGCAGTGCACGAATATCAATCATTTGAGCGCGATGATGGAGGCGAAGTTAAAGCACTGAAACCACACGTCGCTGGAGCTGAAACCGGCTTCAGCCAGACGCTGGCGATGCTGTTCAATGGATTCGGGCACCAGTACGTTTTCTATGGAGTCGCGCTTGCCCGCGATCTCCAGATCGCTGTAGCCGTGGGCACGCTTGAAGTCGTGGTGTAGGTCTATGTTGAGCTGATTGAGAGATGCATCGGGAAACACAACCTTCTCTGAGAGCACGAGGATGCCGCCAGGCATAAGCGCATCCGCGATGCGGGCAAGGAGCTCCCGGCGGCGCTCCAGGGTCACGAACTGCAGGGTGTAATTGAGAACAACCATGGACGCATTGGCTATCTCACTGTCGAGGATATCGCCCTCCCGGAGTTCCACGGGGACGCTTCCGGCGTCGAGGGCGATGAGCTCATGGCAGCGCTCGATCATGGCCGCGGCGTTGTCGATGCCCACAATCACACAGTCCGGCACTTCGATATGCCGACGCATGGAGAGCGTTGTCGCTCCCAGAGAACAGCCCAGATCGTAAACATGGCTGTGGGGGCGCGCGAAGCGACCCGCCAGCAGTCCTGACATGGCAATAACCGTTTCATAGCCCGGCACTGACCGACGGATCATGTCCGGGAAGACGGACACCACATCGCTGTCGAAACGAAACGGCCCCGGCGCCCGCAAGGGGTCGCTGAAGAGCGTGTCGGGGTTTGAATGTTTGGGGTGATCACTCACGGTAACGGTGTCTTTTTTGGTAACTTGCCAGCGCACCCAGGTGCTCCGGTCTCAGCGTTTCAGGCCGCGCATGGTAGCATGCGACGCGTTTTTCAACGTTTGTTCCTCCGCGCACAATCCGGGATTTTTTATTATGCAGGGCACTCACGAATACGACGGCGCTGATCGCAATCAGAGCATTCTCATCGACATTAACGGCGAGCTGTTGCCGCGGGAGAAGGCCGTGGTGTCGGTGTTCGATTCGGGCTTTGTACTGGGCGACGGCGTGTGGGAGGGGCTGCGGGTTGAGAGCGGCACCATACTGTTTCTCGAGCAGCACCTGGACCGGCTCTATGAAGGTATGCATACCCTCGATTTTGAAGTGGCGGTAAGTAAAGAGGCTCTGACGAACAGACTTTACGGGGCACTTGCTGCCAACGACATGCACGACGGCGTACACATCCGGCTCATGGTCTCCCGGGGCGTGAAATCCACACCCTACCAGGACCCGCGGATGACGGTGACGCCGCCCACCATTGTGATTATCCCTGAGTACAAAACCGCGCTACCCGAGACCGTGGAAAAAGGCGTGACCCTGTTTACCGTGCATGTGCGCCGCGGTTACTCCGATGTCCAGGATCCCACTCTCAATACCCACTCAAAATTAAACTGCGTCACGGCCTGCATTCAGGCGGCCAAGGCCGGCTATGACGAAGCGCTCATGCTCGACCCCCATGGATTTGTAGCGACCTGCAATTCCACACACTTTTTTATCGTCCGTCGGGGAGAGCTGTGGACCAGTACCGGTGACTATTGCCTTGATGGCATTACCCGTCGGAAGGTGCTGAATATTGCCGCGGCCGAGGGGATGACCGTCAAGGAGCGGAACTTCACCCTCACCGATGTCTATAACGCCGAGGAATCCTTCGTGACCGGCACCTTTGCCGGTCTGGTGCCGGTACGGGAAGTGGACGGTCGAACCATCGGCACGGGGGAGCGGGGGCCGGTGGTATCCCAGCTGCAGTCAGCCTACCGTCGCTACGTTGCCGACTACATCGAAGGCCCGGGACGTCTCCATACACGCAGCCAGGATTAGCTCATGACGGTAAAACGCGTGGCGATGTGGTCAGGA
>NZ_CBFHZO010000130.1:0-29249 GCF_965660375.1 Congregibacter sp.
AGAGTAAGTCATCACGGCCGTCATTACTGTCGATTGGCAAAAAAGAACGGTAACGTCGCTAGCTAAGCCAGCTCCAAGAGCGGCAGTTTGGCTCTGAGCTGCTTACCAGTACCAACAAGTTCTGCGAGCGTAACGGCGTCGAGCTCCCGGTAAAACGCGTCCAACCCCCGTCGGAATATGCCGGTGAGCTTACAGGTCCCCGCAATAGGGCAAGTATTGGTCGTCGGATCGAAACACTCGACGAACTCGCTGCTGTCCTCCAGCTCGCGAATAACCTCACCGATATTGATCCTCTCCGCTGCCATGCCCAGCTGGACACCTCCACTGCGACCACGCACCGTTGACAAATAGCCTAACTGTCCCAGCTGCCTGGCCGCTTTTAGGAGATGCGCTTTAGAGATACCAAATGCAAAAGCGACATCCTGTATTCGTACAAGCTGTCCGGGATGCGAAGCGCAGTAAATGAGAATCCGCACGGAATAGTTTGTATAAGCGGTAAGTCGCATAAAGCATCAGCCTTTGATTTTGTCCCAACGATTAAAAGTACGATATTAGATATTGCTTTTAACATCAAGGTGATAAATACTATATTAAATACTACTTTAAAGGAGCTAATTGAGGTGAAGATTTTACCTGCTTACCGAGCCCCCCTGGCCTGCATTTTCACCGTGGTGTTTGCCCTGGGCGCGGGCAACACCGGGGCGCAAAACACTGACCAAAGTGTTAGCTACATCGAACAAGGACGGGAAATCGCGCTCCTTGCGAAGAAAGAGTTAGGCGGACAGCTACAGCAGGCCATGGGCAGGGGCGGCCCCGTCGCCGCCGTGGAGTTTTGCAACGAGAAGGCGCTGCCAATTACGAGCGCTGTGTCTGCTAAAGCCGGCGCTTCAGTATCTCGCGTAAGTGATCGGCCACGTAATCCGGCTAACACAGCGAATGACCTAGAGCTTGCTTACATCGCCGACGCAAAGGCGAATCTTGCGCAAGGGCTGCCCGTAAAACCTGTGGTCCGAGACACCGACGGCAAACAGGTGGGTTTTTATCCCATCGTTACAGGCGGTGTCTGCCTGCAATGCCACGGGGATGAGAATACGCAAATTTCTACAGAGACTCTGTCAGTGATTGATGCGCTTTATCCCGATGATAAGGCGACGGGTTATGGGCTCAATGAGCTGCGCGGGATTTTTGTCGTCAGCATGCAAAACAGATAGATAGGGGAGAAGAAGCTATGCAACTACTCAATGCAACAGCGACCTTGGGACTAGGCCTCGCACTGTGCTCATCAACAATGGCTTTTGCAGCGGAGCCCATCACCCCCATAGAGGCACCCACTGATGTCGACGCCGCCAAGGCAGAAATCGGCAAGCAGCTCTTTTTTGATCCACGCCTCTCAAAGTCCGGCTTTCTTTCCTGTAATTCCTGTCACAACTTAAGCATGGGTGGGGCTGACAACCTCCCTTCTTCCGTAGGTCACGCCTGGCATCAGGGCCCTATCAATTCACCCACAGTGCTTAACTCCGCCTACAACCTGGCACAATTTTGGGATGGTCGCGCGGCCGATCTGCAGGAGCAGGCGGCGGGCCCCATCGCCAACCCCGGAGAAATGGCCCAGCCGCACAACGTCGCATTGGAGGTGATCGCCTCCATACCTGGATATGTCGAAAGCTTTAGCAACAGCTATGGCGATGATCGTATTGATCTGGAGCGGGTAACCGAAGTCATCGCGGAGTTCGAACGAACCCTTGTGACTCCCAACTCCCGCTTCGATCAATGGCTGACCGGCAACAAGCAAGCTATCACGGAAGAAGAGCTGGAGGGGTATCAGCTGTTCAAAGGAAATGGCTGTGCAGGCTGTCACAATGGACCCGCGGTCGGCGCAACCCTTTATCAGAAAATGGGCCTTGTGAAGGCCTATGAAACCGACAACCCCGCGCTGGGACGATATGCGGTGACCGGTCGGGACTCGGATCGTATGGTTTTCAAAGTACCGACTCTACGGAACATCGAGCTCACGTACCCGTATTTCCATGATGGCAAGGTCAGTACTCTGGAGGAAGCCGTGCAAATCATGGGCGAAATACAGCTGGGACGGCGATTCAGTGAATCAGACACCGCAAAGATTGTCGCGTTTCTCAAAACCTTGACGGGTGAGCAGCCAGACTTTGCCCTTCCACAGCTGCCGCCATCTACGCCCGCGACACCCCACCCCCAACCATTTGGGCCCTGACGGACCTATCGAACCCGGGCTCTGTGACGCCCATCACATTCCAGAATTAACTGGAGCAGGAATGTGATGGGTTTCGCGCTTTCTTCCCAATGTGGGTGTGCGGGCAGGCGTCAAGCGCTAATTTCGACTCATGGACATTTTAACGCTTCTCGATTTACCCGTTCGGCGCAACCCACCGCCGCCGCCCCGCGTGTTTGGGGAAAAATATTCCCAATGCCTAGAAACCTGCGACCTGGTGCCCTACTGCTCGCACCTGGGAGATCCCTCATGTCATCTCCTTCAAGACAACCCCAAAACCGAAGCGCAGTCGAAATAAGCGCCGGCATTTCGAGCTGCTTGCGAGACCAGATGTGCGCGCACCGGCAATGGATTGCACCGGCAACCCCAGCCAATGCGAGCCCCGATCAAAGCTCCAGCGTGAAACGGTCAGCATCCAGAGGCGTGGGAAAAGTAGCGCGATAATCCTTTAGCGCCTCTCCACTAAAGCACACCGTTTCCACGTCAGCTCGCGACTCCAGATCAGCCAGCGCTGTCCCATGCTGATCAAAAGCCAAACTGTCTCCGCTGTATTCCAGGCCATTGCCGTCAACCCCGACCCTATTGACGCCCACGACGCAGGCAAGGTTCTCGATAGCTCGCGCTTTAAGTAGCGCCCGCCAGTGATGGGATCGGGGTGAGGGCCAGTTCGCTACGAAAAACAGCAAGTCGTAATCGTCGCGATTTCGGCTGAACACAGGAAACCGCAGGTCGTAACAAATTTCGGGTTTTATGCGCCAACCGCGCCACTCCAGCACAAGGCGCTGATCCCCCGCTGCATAATGATTGTGCTCTCCCGCCATACGAAACAAGTGGCGTTTGTCATAGGTCTCTACACGTTCCGGCGTGACAAACAGGAGTCGGTTGTAAACACGTCCGTCTTCCCGGGTGGCTACACTTCCCGCGATAGCACAATCATAGATACGCGCCTGGGACTGCAACCAGTCCTGGGACACGCCGCCTGCCTCTTCCGCATTCCCCTCGGCGTTCATAGAAAAACCGGTGGTGAACATCTCTGGCAGAAGTATCAGATCGGTTTCCGGCTGCGCCTCAAGGAACACCTGGGTGAAGTGTTCATGATTGGCTATGGGGTCTTCCCAGACTAAAGCCTGCTGCACAAGGGTTACTTTCAAATCGCGCATAAACGCTCCGCTGCTTCCAAAAGAATGTCGTCAGACTTTGCAAAGCAAAAACGCAGGACCTTTTGCTCTGGCGATTTTTCATAGAAAACCGATACGGGTATAGAGGCTACTCCAATTTCCCGCGTCCAGCGTTCGCTTAAATCAGTGTCTGACTCGTTGCTGATTTCCGTATAATCAAGGAGCTGAAAGTAACTGCCGGCGGTGGGTGTCCAGGAAAACCGGGATTTGGACAAGGCTGAGAGAAACAGATCTCTGCGTCGCTGGTAGTCGACGGCAAGGCCTGCGGGATACTGCGGATCGGATTCAAAAAAATCCGCCAAGGCATGCTGCACCGGCGTCACCGCAACAAACGCGACGTACTGATGTACTTTTCTCAGCTCCCGGGTTAACGCCGGCGGTGCAACGCAATAGCCGGTTTTCCACCCAGTCACACTCAGGGTTTTTCCAAAAGAAAAGTGCGCAAAACTGCGTGCTCTCAACACAGGGTGTTGGAGCACGCTCTGGTGCTGCCTCCCGTCGTACACCAGATGTTCATAGACCTCGTCACTGCAGACAAAAAAATCGTGCTTCTCGGCCAGCAGCGCCAGCACATCGAGATCCGCCCTGCTGACAACGCTGCCACAGGGGTTATGGGGGCTGTTTAACATAAACAGCTTGGTTTTCGGGCTGATTGCCTCCTCAACTCTGTCCCAGTCAATGGCGTAGCTTCCCGCCATCAACGGCACGTGCACTGCCCGTCCCCCGGCAAGGGTTATCGCCGGCTCGTAGCTGTCGTAAACAGGGTCCAGCACAATGACTTCATCACCTGCCTCCACGATGGCAGTGATCGCACAAAAAATGCCCTCTGTTGCTCCGGGCACCACGGTGATCTCAGCTTCGGGATCTACCGCCACCTCTCGATGCAGGGCCAACTGCACCGCAATCGCTTCGCGAAGCCGTGGTAGCCCCGCCATGGGCGCATACTGGTTATGGCCCTGCAGAGCGTGCTCCCCCAGAGCCCGCGCAAGTCCCTCCGGCGGGGCAAAATCCGGGAAGCCCTGAGAAAGGTTCAGCGCATTATGGCTATGCGCGAGACCTGACATCCGGGTAAAAATGGTCGTGCCCACTCGGGGCAATTTACTCTTCAATGGCATATTCATAGTGCTTGTAAAGTGGACCTGGGCTAAAACGCATGAACGACTAATAGTAGACTGTTTTCAGTTTGGCATGACCAGGAGTAAGGACCAAGCCAGAAGGCGTGAGTTTTCATTGCGAGCTGCGATGCTAGGGGAATTAAGATGAAACTGCTGGAAGAACTTCAGGTATTACTGGGCGATGGTGGATTACTCACCGGAGACGATGTGAGCAGCCGCGCAGCAGGTGTCTGGCGTGGCGATTCTCTTTGTGCCATGGCGATCGCCCGACCGCGAAATGCCCTTGAGACCTCAAAGACCCTAGCCCTTTGCAGCGAGCACAATGTACCCGTGGTGACACAAGGTGGGCTTACAGGGCTCGTGCACGGTGCCGACGCGACGCCCAAGCAGCTGATCCTTTCTCTCGAAAGGATGCGCAGGATTGAATCCATTGACCCGATTCAGCGCACGGCCACGGTGGAAGCAGGGGTCACCCTCCAGGCGCTGCAGGAGGCGGCAGAGGAGCATCAGTTGGCTTTCCCTCTGGACCTGGGCGCACGAGGTACTGCAACGGTGGGCGGCAATGCCGCCACCAACGCCGGCGGCAATCGCGTCATTCGCTACGGCATGATGCGGGATATGGTGCTTGGCGTTGAGGCCGTGCTCGCCGACGGCACGGTAGTCTCTTCCATGAACCACCTCATCAAGAACAACGCGGGTTATGACCTGAAACAGCTGTTCCTTGGATCTGAGGGTACGCTAGGCGTTATCACCCGTCTGGTGCTGCGATTGCGTGAGGCGCCCAGCTCACAGAACGTCGCCTTTGTGGCCTTTAGTGATTTTCAGTCGGTACCCGGAATGCTAAAACGCGTTGACCGGGACTTGGGAGGCGCGCTCTCAGCCTATGAGGTGCTCTGGAAGGACTTTTACCGTCTGGTGACAGAAGCGCCCGCAAGTAACCAGCCACCGCTGGCCGCGGATTACCCCTATTACGCGCTCATCGAGGCACAGGGCAATAACGACGCCGTCGACAAACAGCGCTTCGAGCAGGTGCTCGAGGGGGCGCTGGAAGACGGTGACATCGTGGACGCTGTTATTGCGCAATCCTCCACAGAGCGACAAAAACTCTGGTCCATCCGCGATGACGTTGAGCAAACATTCCGTTATGGCCCTCCGGTAGTGTTTGATGTGTCTCTACCCATTGCTGCGATGGAGGACTACACCGCTGGAATCACCGCCGCGCTGGATCAGCAACTGGACAACGCGATCTGCTGGATATTCGGCCACCTTGGAGACGGCAATCTCCATATCATTGTTCAAACCGGTGCCGGTGATGCACCGAAGCATCGGAAAACCATAGAGCAAACCATTTATGGCCCTCTGGAGGACATTGGCGGCTCTGTATCGGCGGAGCATGGTATTGGCTTTGAGAAAAAGCCCTATCTCCATTTGTCCCGCTCAGCTACAGAAATCAGCCTCATGCAAAGCCTCAAGGCCGCTTTGGATCCCCGGGGTATCTTGAATCCCGGAAAGATTATTGATCTGCCGGGAAGCGCCCGAGGGTGAACAGTCTCTGGGAGATCGTGACCCATGAACACCGGTCGACTTACAGCGGATCACAAGGTGCTCCCCAAAGGTCGTCGAAGGGATGACGCTGGCGAAAGCTCAGTACGAGCGTTAAACCCGCTTTTTTAGGGCGATAGTGCGGAGTACCCAAGCTGAATACTTAACCGCGCTTGAAGTCCTTGAGAATAACGCTCGCCGCATTTTTCCCGGGAAGGCCAGACACTCCGCCCCCGGGATGCGCCCCGGAGCCGCACAGATAAACGCCTTTCACAGGCATACGATGATCGGCGTAGCCGCCTACCGGTCGCAGCGAGAAGATCTGATTCAGCGACAGCTTACCGTGGAAGATATCCCCGCCAAGCATATTGAGCTTGCGCTCAATATCCAGAGGTGAATTGATCTGCCGTCCCACAATCGCATCGCGAAAGTTAGGTGCGTACTGCGCAACAACATCAATGATCTCGTCGGCAACCTGCTCCTTGACCTCGTCCCAATTCTGCTCATCAGGTAGATGACGGCGAAAATGCTGGCAGAAGAGACTCATCACATGCTGACCCGGGGGCGCGAGAGAATCATCCACCAGTGTGGGTATACACATGGAGATCACCGGCTTGGATGTCCAACCCCTGCTGCCTGCTTCATTGTAAGCATGGGTCATGTAATCAAGGGACGGACAAATGTCTATGGTGTTCTGCATGGCCATCAATCCCTGAACATCGTGATCGACGGTCTCAAAGCGCGGCAGCTCCGACAGCGCGACGTTCATGCGAAAGGTTGCAGACTCACTCTGATAACCCGCAATGCGTTGCTGAAAATGCTTTGGCGTATCCGACGGATCAATCAGCTGGCCAAAGAGCACCTGGGGGTGTGTATTAGAGGCAATTACCTTTGCCGAAAAGCGTCGACCGTCCTCCAGCGCAACGCCTTTGGCGCTTCCCGCCTCGACCTCTACCCGGGCAACCGCGGCATCCCGGAGAATCTCCACACCCAGGGACTGACAGTAGCTCGCCATCGCCTCGCTGATAGCGCCCATACCGCCGCGGGCATAGGACCAGGCACCAGTGCGTCCGTCGATGTCGCCGAAGACGTGGTGCAGCAGTACATAGGCCGTACCGGGCGTATAGGCGTCCGCGTAGTTCCCAATAATGCTTTCAAAACCGTAAAGTCCCTTCACGACGTCGCTTTCAAACCACCGGTCAAGAACATCGCCGATGGACATGGTCATTAACTCGCTGAGCTCGATCTGCCGCTGCGGGGAAAGGCGTCGAAAAGCATTGGCCTGTCGGACAAGACGCCACAGATCCGCCCACCCACCACCAAAATTCGGGGGAATCTCCCTGGCGATACCGCGCACCAGCTCGCCCATATCCTCCAGCATGTCCTCAAAGGCGGGAAAAACCTCGGCATCAGCCTTTGAAAAACGCGCAATCGCAGCTTGGGCTGCTTGCGTATCCCGCGGCAGATACAGATGATCGCCAGGAAGCAGGGACAGCGATCCGCCCGGGCGATGGATCAGTGTCAGTCCATGCTTTTCCAACTCAAGATCGTCCATCACCGAGCGATCCAGCAAACTCACCAGATAGGAAAACACCGAATTGCGGAAACCAGGGTGGAACTCTTCGGTGAGCGCCGCGCCGCCGACCACGCTGTGCCGCTCCAGCACCCGCACGGTGAGTCCGCTGCGCGCGAGATAAGCCGCGCAGCAAAGACCGTTATGACCACCGCCGATGACAATCGCGTCTGTGGTATCACCGGCAACCATTACCGCAAAACGACTCTGTCAGTTGAGGTTATCAATGGGAATTTCCGGCAGGTCATCCGCCGGGCTCAATCCCAGCACCTGGGCGTAAAAATACAGCTCCGCTTCACGAGCAGCGATCTGGTTCTCCGCTTTTCGGAAACCGTGGGACTCTCCCTCGAAGGCCACATAGGCCGTGGGCACGCCGCTTGTCTTCAGGGCCTCGTAGATCATCTCCGATTGATTGGGAGGCACAATGGGATCGTCGAGACCCTGCAATAGCAGTAGCGGTGCTTTAAAGCCGTCCAGGTGGTGAATGGGCGAGCGCTCCACATACAGATCCTTGCGCTCAGGATAAGGCCCCACCAGTTGGTCCAGATACCGCGACTCGAACTTATGGGTGTCCTTGGCCAGGGCCTCAATATCCGATACGCCGAAATAGGAAGCTCCAGCGGCAAAGGTGTCGTAAAAGGCGTGAACCGCCAGGGTTGTATAGCCGCCGGCGCTGCCACCGCGGATAATCAGACGTTCGGCATCCGCGAGGCCCTGCTCCGCCAGCCAGGCGGCACCGGCCGCGGCGTCTTCCACATCGGTGATGCCCCACTGTCCGTAAAGCGCACGGCGGTACTCACGACCAAAGCCGGTACTACCGCGATAGTTGAGATCCAGCACCGCAAATCCTCGGCTGGTCCAGTAATAATGCTCGGGGCGGTAGCTCACGCCCGCTACTGAGGTAGGACCGCCATGAACACTGACAATCAGCGGTGGCGCGGTTCCCTTAACAGCGGCCGCATCAGGGTTCTTGGGTGCAAAGTAAACTCCGTAGGCCTCACCACCGGAAGGCAAGGGAAAGGCGACCTGCTCGTATGCGGGAACCCAATCTACGTCCAACGCCGAATCGGACGAGCGACGGATAACATCGTTAACTGTACCTTCAAGACTCGCACGCACCAGCGCCGCAGGCTTGTCGGCAAAGCCCGCCGTGAAATACAGCTGCCCGTCATCGTAGACCAGGCTGCCGTAGCTGACGGCGCCGGTTTGAAGCTCGGTGGTGTTTCCCTCTCTATCAAGATGCACCAGCGTTTCAACGCTGCCTTTCCGCGCGACAAAAAGCATGCTGCTATCAGGCAGGAACCAGTAGTAGCGACCACCAATGCTCCAAGCGGGCCCGCCGATCTCCACCTTCTCCAGCCCCGTGTCGATAGCGGTAAAGGCGGACTCGTTTACGGTGTATGGCTTCCACCAGTTGTCGCGGTCTGAGAGAGCAACAAGCGTGTTGTTATCCCGCCACTGGGGATCGATCACTGACTCATCGCTCTGAGGATTGTGAATCTGAAGGCCCGTCAGCATGCCGGCCTCATCGAACGCGGCGCTGTGCAAGCTAGTGCTATCCCAGGGCATATTCGGGTGCATCCAGCTAGTGAATGCAATGCGCTTGCCGTCCGAAGACAGGCGGGGAGCGGAAACAAAATCCGTACCTGAAAACAACACGATCCCCTCGTTCTCCTCATCCGGAGACAGCGCTACCAGCGTGTTCACGGGTTCGCCCATGCCGCGATGATCTTCGCGGATGCACAGGAGGCGGCTGCGCTGAATATCAAAGCTGCAACCGGCATAACGCAGATCAGCCTCGGGAGTGATGGCGACGGGGGTCTCGCCGGCGGTGAAACGATACACACGCTGATCGGCAAAATTGCTGAACCAAAGCACGCCCCCATGGATCACCAGGCTGCTGCCCCCGTATTCCTGCACACGGGTACGCACATTGAAAGCTTCGTCCAATATCTCCTCGGGGGACGAGTCCGGCTGCCAACGCATAATGGTATTGCGCCCACCCTGCTCCGGGCGGGACTCCACCCAGTAAAAATATTCGCCATCCTTACTGAGACCGCCGATACCGCGGCTCCCCTCCACCAGTGACGCTGCGGTGATGATGGAAGGCCAGCTGCCATAGGGAAGCTCCTTGACTACCGTCTCCTGCCCGCTAACCGGAACCGCTCCAGACGAGCTACTACCCGATTGCTCGTCACCTGGTTGTTTACTACACGCCATTAGTAACCCCATGATAGACATCAGAAGAATTCTTGCGATCATCGCTTTTCACCCAAACTTATGAATTGTGCACGGGTTTCGCCCGCGCCGAGCGCCAGTGTTAGCTCCCTGCGGATTTTTTTCAAATCCGGCCGAATTCCGCCGAGGAATCGTTTAACCTTGGCGCAGTCCCATTGCTCGGTTTTTAACAGCAGGCTCGCACCTTAGCGAAATTGAAAATACAAGCACAATAGATAAGCACAACCTACAAGGAGAGC
Source organism: Congregibacter sp. (assembly GCF_965660375.1). Lineage (GTDB taxonomy): Bacteria > Pseudomonadota > Gammaproteobacteria > Pseudomonadales > Halieaceae > Congregibacter. Next base: position 10,131 of record NZ_CBFHZO010000130.1, read on the forward strand.
ATCACCATGTCACAGGTGGACGTTACTACGGCCAATCACATCATGCATTTGCATCTTACCCGACCGGAGAAATACAACGCTCTGAGTCTCGAAATGTACGGCACTCTGGCCGAGGCTCTTCATCGTCTGGAGACGGACCCGGATTTACGCGTGGCGGTGATCTCTGCTGAGGGTCGCAACTTTACCGCGGGCGTTGAGCTCGACCAATGGGCACCTTACTTCGGCGGCGGCGAAGGCTGGCCCATTGGCGAGGGACGAATCGATCCCATGGGCGTTACCGGGCCTCAGCACAGCAAGCCGGTGGTTATCGCCGTGCAGGGCTACTGCTTTACCTGGGGCGTTGAAATGCTGCTGAATACCGAAATCCGTGTTGCCGCCAACGACACACAGTTTCAGATGCTGGAAGTGCAGCGGGGTTTGTTCCCCTGCGGCGGCGCTACCTTTCGCCTACCCCGGGAGATAGGCTGGGGTAACGCCCAGCGAGTCCTGCTCACCGGTGATCGCTGGAGTGCAGAAGAGGCCCTGCGCTGGGGCATGGTGCAGGAGCTTACCGAGCCCGGTGCACAGATCGATCGCGCCATGGAGCTCGCGACCTCTATAGCGGATGCCGCACCGCTGGGCGTGCAGGGACTGCTGTCAGCAAGCCGCTACTCGTTGGAGAATGACCGCGCTGCCTGTGCCAGGCAGATATTCGAGCAACTGGTGCCCATCATGAAAAGTGAAGATGCCGCCGAGGGCGTACAATCCTTCATGGAGCGGCGCAAAGCGCAATTCACCGGACGCTAAGGCGGCATCTGTCAAAGCGCCGTGCGTGTCCCGCAACAAGTAACGCTTATTTTTCGTGCAACTTAACAGGACCTCATTCCCTTGCCCAACGTCAGCGTGAGTAACATCAAGCTCGAATACGAAACCCACGGCAATCCCGAGAATCCCACGGTGCTCCTTATTATGGGGCTCGGCACACAGCTCACGGGGTGGCCTCCGGCTTTCTGCGAGTACCTGGTGGATCATGGGTACCATGTGCTGCGCTTTGATAATCGCGACATCGGGCTCTCGAGCCGTTTCGATCACGAGCGGATGCCCAATATTCCGGGGCTCGTCCTTTTGAAAACCCTCAAAATCCCCGCTCCCGCGCCCTATACCCTGGAAGACATGGCCGCCGACGCCATCGGACTTCTGGACGCGCTGAAGATCGACAAGGCCCATGTGGTGGGCGCCTCCATGGGGGGAATGATTGCGCAACTGATCGCGGCGCATTATCCCGGGCGCACCCTAAGCCTCACATCCATCATGTCGACCACAGGACATCGTTCCCTCCCGCGGGCAGATCGCGATGCGACCAAAGCGTTGCTCCTGAAGCCGGATAACCCCGATGACCCCGCTTCAATCATCGAGCGCAATGTTCGCGTTCGAAAAGCATTGCAGAGTCGCACCCACCCCAAGGATGACGAAGAGATTCGCGAAACCGCCGCTGATGCCGTCAATCGCGGCGGTTACTATCCCGAGGGGGTGGCACGACAGCTTGCCGCAATTATCGTTGCCAAGGACCGGCGCAAGCTTCTCACCCGCATTGATGCCCCCTCACTGGTGATTCACGGCGAGGAGGACACGCTGGTGAAAGTGGAATGTGGCATCGACACCGCCAAACATCTTAACGACAGTGAGCTGCGCATATTGCCGGGCATGGCCCATGATCTACCAACGCCCCTGCTGCAGGAAATCGCAGACGGCATCCACAGCGTCGCGCAGCGCGCCTGAGCTCAGTGATGGACACACCCACCTTACAACTACGCACCCCCTATCTCGTTTTTGTGGGAGATGAGTCACGAACCACCTATGCCAAAACCGGCAAAGGCGTGGCCGACTGGCGCCCGGAGCTCTGCGCAGGGCAGTTGCGCCTAAGTGCGGACGCAGCGGATCTGGGCCTGTCGGATATGACAATAGCCGAAGCCAAACAAGCGGGCGTAGGCTCGCTGATCGTCGGCACTGCATTGGTTGGAGGAAGTGTTCCCGACAACTGGTTGACCACGCTCTGCGAAGCCGCTGCCTCCGGCATGGATATCGTCGCTGGACTGCATACGCGTCTGGACAGCATCGAGCGACTTCGCATAGCCGCCGATGCCGGAGGTAGCCGCCTTGTGGACATTCGCATACCGCCTCCCGGGATTCCCGTAGCAAGTGGCAAAAAGCGCAGCGGCAAACGCTTGCTTACCGTGGGCACGGACTGCGCACTGGGCAAAAAATACACGGCGCTGCAGCTGGAACGCGACATGCGTGCGCAAGGCATGGACGCCGATTTTCGCGCATCGGGACAAACCGGCATCATGATCGCAGGCAGCGGCGTCCCCATTGACTGCGTGGTCGCCGATTTTATTTCCGGCGCAGCGGAAGTGCTGTCGCCAGACAATGATCCCGATCATTGGGATGTCATCGAAGGTCAGGGCGGGATTTTTCATCCCGGCTATGCGGCGGTCAGTCATGGGTTGCTCATTGGTTCCCAGCCGGACGCCTTCGTGGTCTGTCACGCTGCGGGGCGCACACACATCGAAGGCTGGGAGGGTTACTCCCTGGCTACCATTGGCGAGGTTATCGAACGCACCGTCGCCATCGGTTCACTCACCAATCCGCAGATTCGTTGCATAGGCATCAGCGTCAATACCCTTTCCGTGCCCAGCGAAGAGCGCGATGAATACCTTGCAGAACTTTCGTCGAAGTACGATCTCCCCTGCGTCGACCCACTGGTGACTGGTACAGCAGCGATCACTCGCGAGTTAAGCTAGTTGGAAAGAGACGTTCTTTTCCAGCACAACGCCCCAACCATCAGGCATCCTCGCATTATGAATAACGTCTCATGAGAAACATCCTATGAAAATCAGCGTCGATATAGTGTCCTATCCCATGGAAGTGCCCTTCGCAATTACCGGGCATGTCTTTCACGACACAGACACGGTACGCGTCACCGTGGAGCACGACGGTGTTGTAGGACGCGGGGAATCGGTCGGTAGCTATTATCTCGACGAAACCGCTATGAGCATGAAGAATGACCTGCAGGCCATCGTTGGAAAGATCGATGGGAAGACCACCCCAGAGAGTCTGCAGGACCTCATGCCCCTCTGTGGCGCCCGCTGCGCGCTGGACTGCGCCCTCTGGGACTTGCGGGCCAAACGCGCAGGACAACGCATCTGGGACCTTCTCGACATCACCCCGAAGGAAGTCACCACGGTTTTCACTGTAGGTATGGCGGACATCGCCGTGATGGCCGAGCGCGCTGCCGCGGCTACACAGTTCCCGCAACTGAAAATCAAACTGAATGACGATCAGCCCATAGAGCGCCTGGAAGCCATTCGTGCCGCACGCCCCGATGCCACGCTGGTGATCGATGTCAATCAGGGGTGGAGCTTTGAGGCTCTCAAAGATTATTTACCCGCGTGCCAGACGCTGGGAATAGCAATGATCGAGCAACCCTTGCCCCGGGGCGAGGACGCTGCTCTGGAGGGCTTTAACTCACCCGTCCCCCTGGGGGCCGATGAGTCCTGCCTTGGACTTGACGAGTTTGAGCGGGCCGCTGAGCGTTACGACGTGCTCAACATCAAACTGGATAAATGCGGTGGTCTCACGGAAGGTTTGGCCCTGGTGCGCGCCGCGCAAAGCCGGGACATGCAGATCATGGTAGGCAATATGACGGGGACCTCCCTCTCCATGGCCCCCAGTTACGTGATCGCGCAGTTCTGCCAGTTTGTCGACATCGACGGCCCCCTGTTGCTGGCCCGCGATATCGAGAACGGTCTGGAGTACCGCAGTGGCGGTACCGTAGGACTCCCCAGTGCTGCACTCTGGGGCTAGTCACATACCGGCGGCAAAATCACCTCAGTCGTCAGAAAGCGCGTAGACAAAGTCCACATAGGCTTTCTCGATATCGGCAAGACCCGCGGCGCCCGTGTCCTCGGCCGGCTCAATGAGCATGATCTCGTTCGGTGAGTGTGCACCAGTACCAAAGCCCATACCCCAGGGCATCATGGGCAGTCCCAGTCGCTGGGTAAACTGATAGAACGGTGCGGAGCCGGCAATACGGGGATTCACCGCCGGGGTGCCCGCGTATTTTTTGGAGACGCCCAAAGCAGCCTGAACCAACGGCGCCTGAATTGACGTTTGCGCGGCGGGATAGCTGGACAGTCTGCGCATGACAATATCGCTGTAACCGTTGGCATCGAGATAGGCGCGGATCTTGTCCATGTGCTCATCGGGGTCGATACCCACGGGAAGACGCGAATCCATCTTCGCCGTTGCCACGTGGGGCAGAATCGTCTTCACGCCCTCTCCGGTGTAACCCGCATAGATGCCATCGATATTGAGCGTGGGGGTATAGGTGAGCTCCATGGCCAGCTGCTCAGGACCCGCATCGTCAACCCATCGCTCAATGGCAAAGGCCTCCTTTAATGCACTGGTGCGATCATTGTTCATAAGCGAGGCTGCGATCAGCGACTGCTCTTCTTCCGTGGGACCGCGAATACCGTCATAAAACCCCGGCACCCGGGAAGTATTACCGTCGGGGGACGTTAACAGCGACAGCGCCTGCACCAAACGCCATACCGGGGAATCCAAAGCGGCTTTGTAAGAGCCGTGAATCTCGGAGGTCACCGGACCACCCCAGCTGCCACCGCGGGCCTCCAGTTCCCAGTAGGCGATTCCTTTGACACCCAGAAAGAGATTCAGGTCTCCGGCCGGGGACTGCATATTGAACGGGAAAATTACCCCATCGGCCGTGCGCAGACGATCCTCATATTTATCCACAATCTGCGGATAGTGCGGAGAACCCAGTTCTTCCTCGCCCTCTGCGGTGATCATGAGATTGATCGGGAGATTACCCTCAACAGCAATGATTGATTCCAGCGCGTTCAGGAACGCTCTCTCGGGCCCCTTCTGATTAGTCGCGCCCCGCGCCATAAGCACCTTGCCCGTGAGGTGGTCTACAAGCTCCGCCGCAAATGGCGGTGACTCCCAGTCATCGGGATTAACCGGCTGCACGTCGTACATCATGTACACCATCAGGGTCTTGTCAGCGCCCGCATCGTAATAGCCCCAGACACCAGGATGCCCATCTGTGGGGACCAGCTCGGCTTCCTTAAAGCCCATGGCGCGAAAATCATCCACCAGCATCCGGGCCATGTCATCGATACCCACGTCCTGGGCACTAATGGATGGCTGGCGTAACCAGCGCTGAAGATTACCCAAATGCGCTGTCAGGTTATCGTCAATATGCTTGTAAATCGCAGCATGCTCATCCGCATAAGGTGTGATGGAGCTGTAATCGTAGGGGTAGCTCATATCGACAGAAAACTGAGGACGCCCTGAATCCTGGGCAGAAACCGACAGCGGCGCTGCCAGTATCAGGGCAAGTAAACCTGACTTGAACTTGGTGGTCATGGACTGATTCCTTATCGGTAAAGACGCGAGATCTAGCCACCTAGGTTACCCCGAGACTTAGCTGAATGCATCGATGTGACTTGGGCAAAAACCAGTTCAGCGAACGTCTCTCAATAAGTTCCGGCAAGCGTGTCCGAACAGCTCCACTCGCTGGAATGGGGGACGCTCACTCCGCTATTCGCACACGCTTGCCTGACGACCGTGCGATGGTTCTCCACTGCTCTAAAACAAAGCGCAGCCATTGAACATGGCACCAAGGGCTGCGGGGGCTGCTTACGAAGCGAGCGTCACCCACCCCAGCGAGTGGAGTGAGCAGCGCCCGCGGCCCGAAGCTAGACCAAGGTTACCCGTCTACCCTTCGAGGCCTTTCAACACCGCTTCGTATTCCGCCTGCAGCTCATCAAAGCGAGCGAGCGCCTCACCACCGGGTTCCTGATCGGCCCTATCGAGCATGCGCGACAGGTAGCTGATCTGGCTGATGAGTCGGGGCTGCATATAGGTGCCCTCTTCGGTCACCAGCAGACGGATGGCGTTTTCAACGGCGCTGCGCCGCGGAGAATCACCCGCGTCGAGAGACTCAAGCTCGCTCTCCAGACTGTGTGCCTTGCGCCGGGCCTTATCGAGCAAGTCGAGAACCTGGCGTTGGAGCGCAAGCTGGGCCTGCACGTCTTCCTCGGTGACACCCATTTCCAATACCCTGGGGTCCATCACAATGGAGAGAGGCTGAGTGACGGTCTTGTCACCGGCAGTGAGTGTGATCGTGTAATCGCCGGCCGCCGCGAGTGCACCACCGGTGAAACGGCGCTTTTCGTTGCTTCGCCAGGGCCCGCGGTAGCGCATATCCCAATGGAAGCGATTAAGGCCTTCATCCGCAGTCAGGCTGCTTTGCTTGATGTAACGAATCTCATTGAGCGCCATGTTGTCTACGCGCTCTCCTCGATCATCCTTATCCATCGCGTCCGTCGTGGTAAATGCGTTCACAGGCTCACCATCAGCAGTGGTAATTTCTACGAGGACAGTACCGTCGAAGCCCTCAGGGAGGTAGTAGTCGATGATCGCCGACGGCTCCCGGTATTGGGGTATCGCATCAGGATCTTTATCGCCGTAAGTTGGACGCTCGCGGTAACGCACGGTTTCTGCCGGCTCAAAGAGCACCACCGCATCACCCATATCTGGCATGGGGTCCTGTCTCAGTGCGGAGATATCATCGAGCACCCAGAAAGCACGGCCCATGGTAGAGACCACGAGATCATCCCGATGGACGCGGATATCGGTAACTGGTGTTACCGGTAGGTTCTGCTGGAAAGACTGCCAGCTGTCTCCATTGTCAAAGGAAACGAACAACCCGGAATCCGTACCTGCATAGAGCAGCCCCGGGCGCACGGGATCCTCGCGCACTACACGCACGGGATAATCTCTGGGAATACCGTTCTTGCCGTCGGTCATCAAGGTCCAGCGCTTACCGTAATCCGATGTGCGATAGGCGTAAGGCTTATCGTCACCGAGTTGGTAGCGAAGCACCGCAATGTAGGCCACCGCCGGATCGTGGCGGGAGGGCTCAACAGAATCCACCCGACCACCTTTTGGGAGACCCCGAGGGGTTACGTCGTCCCAGCTCTCTCCGCCGTCCCGCGTCACGTGTACGGGACCATCGTTGGAGCCGGTCCAGATCACTCCCGGTGCGATAGCGGATTCACGAATAGAGTACAGCGTGCTGTACACCTCTTCACCGGTCACATCCCGGGTAATCGGCGAGCCCGAGACCACCTGCTTATCAGCTTCGAATGCCGTGAGATCCGGAGAAATCGTTTCCCAGGTCACGCCGTTGTCACTGGTCCGGTGGAGATACTGCGAGCCGTGATACACCACGTTGGGGTCGTGGGGCGATACCGCGATGGGCGCTACCCGCTGGAAGCGGTACTTGAGGTCCCTGGGATTCTGGCCGTACATGTTCGTTGCACCCACGTAGTAGCTACGCTCGGTGCCGGTGTTTTTGTTAAAGGTCGAGAAACGCCCTTTACAGTTGGCGTATACCGTTGTGTGATCACCCGGTTTCGGGATAGCGGGTCCGGTCTCACAACCGCCCGCCTCGATGAGCCAGGCATTGACGTTCTGCACACTGTATGGCGCCCGGCTGGGCACGGCGATGGCAGTGCCGTTGTCCTGCTGGCCCGCGTAGAGCCAGTACGGGTACTGATCATCCACATCCACGGTATAAAGCTCGGTGGTCGCTTGGTTGAACTGGCTGGACCAGGTCAGGCCACCATTGTGAGTGACGTTTGCGCCACCATCATTCGCCTGAATAAACAACTGCGGGTCATTGGGGTTGATCCACATATCGTGATTATCCCCATGGGGTGGATCGAGTTCCTCCCAGCTCACGCCGCCATCAACGGATTTGAAGTAGTCCGTGGCCAGCACGTAAACCACATTGGCGTCTGTGGGGTCGGCTTCCACGTTCCCGTAATAGAAGGGTCGGATGCGGAGTCCTTTCTTGGCGGATACCTGGGTGAAAGTTTCGCCCTGGTCGTCGCTGCGGTAAAGACCGCCCTCCTCGCCCGGTGCCTCCACCAGTGCGTAAACAACGCTGCTGTCCGAGGCCGATATCGCAATATCGATCTTGCCGATAAGACCCGTGGGAAGTCCCTCGGTAATGCGTCGCCAGTTATCGCCACCATCGACGGATTTAAACAGCCCACCCTCTTCCTGAGTGCCTCCGCTGATAATCGTCCAGGGCTGACGCCGCGCCTTCCAGGCCGCAGCAAATACCACTTCCGGATTGTTGGGCAGGAGCTCCACATCCGCGATACCCACTGCGTCAGAAATCTTGAGGACCTGGGACCAGCTCACGCCACCATCCTCTGTTTTATAAAGACCGCGCTCGGGATTGTCGGCAAAGGCGGAGCCGATCGCTGCCACCCACACCGTGTTGTTGTCCGTGGGATCAATCTCCACCGCCCCGATGTGACCGCTGTTTTCCAGCCCGATGTGCGTCCAGCTGTCTCCACCATTGATCGATTTGTAGACGCCCTTACCGGGGATAACGTTGGATCTCAAACCATCGGACCCCGTACCCACATAGAGAAGGTTTGTATCAGACTGAGAAGCCGCGATATCGCCAATGGACGGCGATGCAAAGTAGCCGTCGGAGATATTGTTCCAGGTGGTTCCGAAGTCGCTGGTTTTCCAAACTCCGCCGCCAGAGGCGCCGAGATAAAAGGTGCCCGGTGCCTGCACCGTACCGGCTACCGCCGTTACGCGCCCACCGCGGGTGGGACCAACGTTACGATATTCAAGGGCATCAAAGTTCTGCGCGAAGCCCGCTTCGCTTTGCAGCAGTACAGACAGGGATAGTGTGACTAGGAGGGGTAGAGACTTTCTGCTCACAGTTAAGCTCCGGTAGTTAGCGAGCCACGAACACTACCACCGGACGGGGGTTGTCACAATTAGGCGCGGGCTGTGTCGGGAAAATGCCGAGCCTCTCGGCCCGGCAGCGCCTTAATCTGCGGCGTAGTGACGAATGACCTGTTTACCCAGAGCCATGAGGTGCACCTGATCGGAACCATCAGCCTGACGACACCAGCGCGCGTAGTTATAGGCCTCGGCCATGGGGTAGTCCTCCGTGAGCCCGCCCGCACCATGCATCTGCATGCAACGGTCAATCACCGTTTGCGCCATGATGGGCACCGACACCTTGCTGGCCGCAATGAGGTCCATCGCCCCCTTGGCGCCCACCTCATCCATGCGCTGGCAGGTTTTGAGGACCAGCAATCGCATCATCTCTATTTCGGAGAAGCTTTTGGCGATGTCCTCACGCACCGACTGATGCTCACTGAGCTTGCGCCCGAAGGTACTGCGCCGGGTCACACGATCGCAGGCCAGCTCCAGGGAGCGCTGCGCGGCACCGATGAGCCGCATGCAATGATGGATGCGGCCGGGGCCTAAACGCCCCTGGGCAATTTCAAAACCGCGACCTTCTCCGAGCAGAATATTCTCCGCGGGCACGCGCACGTCGTTAAACTGCAGCTGGGCGTGCCCCATAGGCGCATCGTCGTATCCCAGGGTTGTCAGCGGACGGGTAATCTCTAAACCCGGCGTACCCTTGGGCACCAGCACCTGAGACTGCTGCTTGTGACGACTTTCGTTATCAGGATCTGACTTGCCCATGACGATAAAAATCGCGCAGCGTTCGTACATGGCCCCGGAAATAAACCACTTGCTACCGTTCAACACATACTCATCGCCATCGCGGCGAATGGAAAGTTCGATGTTCGTCGCATCCGAGGATGCCACCTGCGGCTCCGTCATGGCGTAGGCAGAGCGGATATCTCCCGCAAGGAGCGGCGTCAGCCACTGCGCCTGCTGCTCGGGTGTACCGTACTTCATGAACACTTCCATATTGCCCGTGTCCGGCGCGTTGCAGTTAAACACCTCCGGACACCAGATCACGCGACCCATAATTTCTGCCAGAGGTGCGTAATCCAGATTACTCAGACCGTCATGATCCGCATGCTCCGCCAGCTTCGGGGGAACAAACATATTCCACAGGCCAGCGGATCGGGCCTTGGCCTTCAACTCCTCCATGATGGGCGGATAGGCAAAGCGGTCTTCCGCGGCATCCACCTGATGACGATAGGTCTGATCGTTGGGGTAAATATGCGCATCCATAAAGGCGCGCAGCTGATCCTGAAATGCCAGTGAGGCTTTACTAAATTCAAACACAGTGCTGCTCCCTGATTATGGGGGTTGCTTAAGCCGCTATCCGTTCAATGATGATCGCCGGCGCCATGCCGCCCGCTGCGCACATGGTCACCAGACCAAACTGCTGGTCCCGGCGCTCCAACTCGTCAAGGATAGTACCGATGAGCACGGAGCCTGTCCCTCCGATGGGATGACCGAGGGCCATGGCGCCACCGTTGACGTTGACTCTGCTGCGATCGAGGTCGAGATCGCGGATAAACTTCTCGGCAACCACCGCAAAAGCCTCGTTGATTTCAAAGAGGTCGATATCCGACAGGCTCATGCCGGCTTTTTTCAGTACTTTGTGTGCGGCGGGCACCGGCGCATTGAGCATCAACGTGGGGGAGTCCCCCATGTTGGCCATAGCCACAACGCGTGCCCGGGGCTTCAAGCCATGGGCTTTGGCGTACTCGGGCGAGGCCAAGAGCAGCGCTGCAGCCCCATCCACCACGCCTGAGGAATTGCCTGCGTGGTGAACGTGGTTGATCTTAAGATCGGGATAAACCTGATTTACCAGCTTACGATAGGTCGTGCCCTGCTCATCAAGGGGGTAATCCGCAATAGGCTCGAAGGAGGCTTTGAGTTCTGCGAGGCCTTCCAGCGTTGTTTCGGGTCTGGGAAATTCCTCATGGTCCAATGCCATGCTGCCATCGGGATTCAGCACGGGGATAAGACTGCGCTCGAAATGCCCCGCCGCAATCGCAGCAGCGGCATTCTGCTGGGAAGTAATCGCCAGCGCATCCAGCGCGGTCCGGGGAATGTTCTCAATGGTGGCGATGGCATCGGCGCACACGCCCTGATGGGGCTGGGGCTGCATTTCCCGCAAATGCAGATTGTCGTTATCCATGAACGGCGACTGACTGGGGTCGGAGCCGTAGAGCGACATCATTTCGCAGCCACCGGCGACCACCAGGTCTTCCATGCCGCTCATGATAGAGGCCGCTGCGATGTTCACCGAGGTGATGCCGGAGCCGCAAAAGCGATCCAGTGTTACCGCCGAGCTGCGCACGTCATAGCCCGCATCGAGCGCCGCCATGCGTGCCAAATCTCCCCCCTGGGTACCCCGCTGCCAGCTGGTGCCGAAGACAATGTCATCGACCTCCTCCGTGTTAATGTCATTACGCTCGGCGATCGCCCGAAGCACGGTAGCACCCAGATGCTGCGGATGGAGGTGCGCCAAAGCCCCCTTACCTTTTTTGCCGATACCCCGGGGGGTACGGCAGGCGTCAATAATCCAGGCTTCACTCATAGCTAACGCTCCTATTTGCCTTTCCAGTTGGGTGCGCGCTTCTGCGCGAAGGCCGTGGCACCCTCGATGGCGTCCTCACTGGTAAACACGTGTCCGACGATTTCCTGCTGCTTCGCAAACATCTCATCGCTACTCCAGTCCTGGGCGCCGGCAACGGCTTTCAGACTCGCAGCAACAGCCAGGGGGCCGTTCGCAGCGATAGTTTGGGCCAGGGCCTGAGCCCCTTCCAGCGCCTTGCCCGTCTCCGCGATGCGGTTGATCAAACCTAATTCGTAAGCGCGCTCTGCGCTGATGAACTCGCCCGTTAATGCAAGCTCCATGGCGATCCGGGAAGGTATCTGCTTGGGCAGTTTCACCAGGCCGCCCGCTGCAGCGGCAAGACCGCGCTTCACTTCAGGGATGCCAAACTTACTGCTGTCGGCGGCCACGATGAGGTCGCAGCTGATGGCAAGTTCAAAGCCTCCCGCCAGAGCATAGCCCTCGACAGCGGCAATAATCGGTTTAGTGGAACGGTACTCGGTCAGGCCCGCGAAACCCCGCCCTTCCACCTGAGGCAGCTCGCCACTGACAAAAGCCTTGAGATCCATGCCAGAACAGAAGGTCCCCCCGGCGCCCGTGAGGATTGCCACGCGGAGGCTGTCATCCGATTCAAGCTCGTCGATGGCCTCAGCCACGCCCAGGGCCAGGGCGCGATTGGCGGCGTTTTTGGCTTCCGGTCGATTCAGGGTAATTATCAGCACCCCATCGATCTTTTCTGTGAGAACTTCCTTGGCTGACATAGCTTGCTCCTTTTATTGAAAGGTAAAAACGTTTACGGGACCTGATTGTGCATCGCAGGGCCCCGGGGTCCAAGGTTGGCAGCGCTCAGCAAAATTGCCCTAAAGTGACAGCAGGGCTTATGGCTTTTTACGCGCCAACCGGGGGCAGATTTTCCTGCAAAAATCGCAGCATATTGCCCCCCATCACCAGGCGGATTTCTTCCTCACTGAATTCCTGATTCAGCATCTCCTGGGTGAGCGCCGCCAGCTCAGAGGTATCAAAAGGCACGGTGGTTGAACCGTCGTAATCGGACCCGAGGGCCACGTGTTCAACGCCCAGAAGATCGATACCGTAGCGAATCGCAGCGACAATACCGGCGGGGGACACATCGCAAATAGCCGCGTCCCAATACCCCACACCAATCAAGCCACCGCCTTGTGCAATTTTTTGCATAAGCTCATCGGCGATATTCCGTGGCGTCGGGCAGTGTCCCTGAAAACCGCTGTGGCTGACGATGAGGGGTGAATCACTCATCGCCAGCACATCTCTGACGCTCTGCTCCGAGGAATGGGCGACGTCGATAATCAAGCCTTTGGCATCAATGGCTGCCACCACATCCCGACCAAAACTGCTGAGGCCGCCACCGCCGGTACCGTGGAGAGAGCCGCCCAGGGCGTTATCAAAAAAGTGATGCAGCCCGAACATGCGAACCCCTGCACTCTGCAAACGATCGATGTTGTCGAGAGACCCATCCAGGGCATGCGACCCCTCGATGCCCAGCAATGCGCCGATGGTTTCGGCGCCGTCGGCGCGCGCCGCCATGACGGCATCGAGATCACCCCGGGAGCGGAGTATGCGCAACACAGTAGGGTCCTCAGCTTCGATCTGCGCAAGCTTATCTGCCTGCAGCAGGGCCCGCTCTGTCAGGCTCGACCAGGTCGCTGCGGGCCAGCGCTGAACTATCGCCAGGCGCGTGATGTTATCGGGAGCATCGGCCTCATTGCGCTCATAATTTTGACCTTTGGGTGAGCTGGTCACAAAGGTGAAAGCCTGAAGAGCCACATTGGCCTCTCGCAGGCGCGGCAAATCCACATGACCGCGATCGGCTCTCCGGGTAAGATCCCGCGCCCACAATGTGCTGTCGCTGTGCAGATCACCCACGACCAGCGAGTCGTGCAGTGTCTTTGCCGCTCCAGTGACGAGATAGGGCTCGTGGTCAAGAACTTTGTTCATGGAACCCTCGAGCAGGCCCGGACCCACTGCAAACCCGATCAGCACAGCCAACAGGACAAGCAGTCCCCCAATGGAAAGTCCCTTCATGAATCTAGTCTCCGTTTTGAACGTATCAATGCTGTTGTTGTGATACTGGCATACTGCAGTATCGCGTGATCACTATGGGCGGCGCCACAGCCACGGGGCCCCCATACCCCCGTCGCCCATCCCTCGGAATCCGTCCCTTGAATCTCAGACTGCTCAGCCTTGTCTTCGCACCGTTTGCCCTCGGCACCAGCGCGTTTATCTACATCGGACTCATCGAGCCCATGTCCCGGGATCTTGGAGTAAGTATCGCAAGCGTAGGTCAGTTGCAGACCGTTTTCGCTCTCGCCTGCGGCATTGGCGGACCGGTGCTGGCCCGACTCCTCGCAGACTTTGATCGCAAACGCCTGCTCCTTTGCGTGCTGGCGATACTTGCCGCCATGAATCTAGGATCCGCCATGGCACCCAATCTTATTGCCATCGGAGGCATCCGCTTCGCAGCGGGATTTTTTGCCGCTCTGACCCTACCCCTGGCCTCCACCCTGGCGGTGAGCCTCGTTCCCGAAGCAAGCCGACCCAAGGCCATCGCCACCGTGCTTGCGGGCTACACGCTGGCATTTCTTATCGGCATGCCCGCCGGCAGCATTCTGGGGGACATCTATGGCTGGCGCTCGGCGTTCTGGCTCGCCGCAGGGATCTCTACCGTGGCCTTTGTTGTCATCGGTCTCTTTGCCCCCGCGCACATCCACGCACCGGAAGCCGGTGCGTCCAGCTTCCGGCGGGCGCTACAGGGGGAAAACCCCAAACTCATGCTGATTACGCTGCTCAGTTTCGCCGGCACTTTTGCGACGGTAAGCTTCATCGGGCCGGTTATTACCGCATCGACGGGGCTCACCGGCTCGGGCATCGCCGCCATACAGCTGTCCACGGGCATGGGCAGCCTCCTGGGGCTTCCCGCCGGCGCTATGTTGGCGAGGCTGAGCACCCGCAAAGCATTGAGCATTCTCCTCGGGTCGGTTCTGCTCACCCAATTGCTCTTCTCTCTGGGTATGCTCTTTGATCTCGGCGCTCTGGCAATCCCGGTGCTGGTGTTTACCATGGCCTTTAACTCCGCCGCCCTGTTCGGCACGTCCCCCGTGATTCAAAGTCAGCTGGCGAACGCAGCGGGACCAGCCGCTACCATCGCCTTCGCTTTAAACGGTTCCATGCTTTACTCTGGCCAGGGTTTGGGCTCGTCTCTTGGAGGCGCCGTAACCAGCTTTATCGGACTGGGATGGACCGGCATTGCCGGTGCCGTTGCCGCACTGCTGGCATTACTCCTGGCACGCAGGCTTAACGTTTAACGAGGTGATACATGGCCCTGGCTACCATCGGCGTTTGCTACTACCCCGAGCACTGGCCCCGGGAGCGCTGGTCCGAGCAGGCCAGCACCATGCGCAGCGGTGGAATTGAACTTGTACGCATCGCCGAATTTGCCTGGTCGCGCATAGAACCCAGCCCCGGTCACTTCGATTGGGAGTGGCTGGATGAGGCCGTAGAGACCCTTGCCGCTGAAGATCTCAAAATTATTATGTGTACGCCCACGGCCTGCCCTCCCCTGTGGCTTGTGGAACGCTTCCCTGAAATTCTGCCGGTGGACAGCAGCGACCAGGTCCTTCGCTTTGGCTCCCGGCGCCATTATCGCTTTGCCAGTCAGGTGTATAGCGATGAGTCGATACGCATCAGCCAGGCGGTCATCGACCGCTATGGAGGCCACCCTGCCATCGTGGGATGGCAACTGGATAACGAGTACGGATGCCACGAAACCACGCTGAGCTACAGTGAGGATGACGGACGGGCCTTTCAACGGTGGCTGGAACAGCGCCACAGCAATATTGACGCGCTCAACCGGGCGTGGGGCACGGTATTCTGGAGCCAGGAATACCGCAGCTTTGCCGAGGTAGGCAGACCCAACCTCACGGTAACCGAGGCCAACCCGGCTCATCAGCTGGACTACTGGCGTTTCGCCTCCGAGCAGGTGGGGAAATACAACGCAAAGCAGCGTCAGTTACTCGCGGGCTCCCAGGGCTCCGATCGCTGGGTCACGCACAATTTTATGGGCAACTTCATCGACTTCGATCACTTCGATGTAGGCAAGGATTTGGATGTCGCCACCTGGGACAGCTATCCCCTCGGGTTTCTGGATCAGGGCTGGTTCAGCGAAGAGGAAAAACTCCGCTACCGGCGCATTGGGCACCCGGATTGGGCAGCCTTTCATCACGACCTGTACCGCGCCGTGGGGAACGGCCGATTTGCGGTCATGGAGCAACAGCCCGGCCCGGTTAACTGGGCCGAATCCAATGCCCAGCCGCTGGATAACGCACCGGCATTCTGGGGCATGGAGGCCGTGGCTCATGGCGCCGAATTTGTCAGCTATTTCCGCTATCAACAGTTACCTCGTGCGCAGGAACAGATGCACGCGGCATTGCGACTGCCCACAGGAGAGGCCGCGCCGGCATGGACACCCGTTACCCGGCTGGCCGAAGAGCTTCAGAACCTGGAGCAAAACGAGAGCTTACAGGCGCCCATTGCGCTGCTCTTCGATTACCCGTCCTGCTGGGCGGGAGCCATCCAGCCTCACGCCCCGGGCATGGATACATTGCAAAGCGCTCTTCACTATTACAGCGCTGCCCGCGCCCTGGGACTGGATATCGATATCGTCAGTGCACAATCACCGCTGTACGGCTACGAGCTGGTCATTATTCCCGGGACAATCATTGTCGATGCGGCGTTCGCAGCGCGCGCAAAAGCCGCTGGCGCGAGCTGCCTCATAGGTGCCCGCAGCGGCTCCCGCGATGAGCACTGCGCGCTGCCAGAAACACTCGCTCCGGGACCGCTCCAGGACGTCATACCGCTTCGCGTACTGGCGGTGGACAGCATGCGGCGCGGCGCTATGCGATCGTTCCGTTATGGAGAGCAAAGCTTTGAGGCCAGTCGCTGGCATGAATCCATAGCCTCGGATCTTGAGCCGCGCATCCGCTGTAATGATGGCGCCGGCCTCTGGTACAGCCAAGACAACCATCACTACATCAATGCGCATGTGTCCTCGGAATTCCTCACCGTGGTGATGCAGGAAATCTTCTCCCATAGAGACCGGGCCTATCGCCCACTCCCCGAGGGGTTACGCATTCGTCGGCGAGGATTGCTCACCTTCGCCTTCAACTTCTCACCAGAGGTCCAACGGCTGGAAGTCAGGGATGCCGAATGCGTCATCGGTACCCGGGATCTTGCGCAAGGCGAATACGCCGTTTGGCAAAGCCCCCGTGACTGAATCGCACAATCCGTCGTTGACGGCATTGCTCGCACCGTTGGAAACGGCCCTTGGATCGCGCTTTGAAAAAGAACCGATCTGGGCCGCCGCCGCACCGGGTCGGGTGAATATCATCGGGGATCATACGGACTACTCCGAGGGCCTCGCCCTCCCCATGGGTATTGATCTGTACACCCTCATGGTGGCGGCACCCCGCGATGATGGTCCTCAGGCAATACGGGTGTTCAGCGCCGAGGAAGGCGAGGCTGAACTGTCACTGCGGGGCAGCGAGTCGCGCCGCGGAGACTGGACGGACTATCTGGACGGTGTACTTGCGCTGTATCAGGAACTCGGCGCCGCGGTACCTCCCTTCGACCTGGTCATCGGCGGCGACCTGCCCCTGGGGGCCGGTCTTTCCAGCAGCGCATCATTGGAGCTCTGTTTTGCTGCACTCATTGAGAGGATCACCGGGCACGCCTTGCCGCCTTTAGACAGGGCGCTCCTTTGCCAGCGTGCGGAGCACGATTACGCGGGGGTGCCCTGTGGCATCCTCGACCAGTTTGCCGTGAGTTTTGCCAAAGAGCACATCGCGATGCTTTTGGACTGTCGTGACCAAAGCGTCACGGAGGTAAGGCTGCCGGACGATGTGCGGGTCGCGATTGTGGACTCCGGTGTACGCCATGCCCTGGGAGACGGTGGCTATGCCGAACGCCGGGCACAGGTGGAAACCGCCCAGAACTCGCTGGGAAAGTCCCTGCGGGATAGTGGTCTGGAGGAATTGACTTTGATCCCTGACAACAGGGTTCGCCAGCGCGCGCAGCATGTGATCAGTGAAAACTCCCGGGTAACGGCCTTTGTGGAGGCATTGTCCGCGAATGATGAGGTAACCGCCGGACAGTTGATGTATGAGAGCCACCGCAGTCTGTCCCGGGATTTCGCGGTGAGCTGCATTGAGCTGGACACCCTGGTGACTGCAGCGCAAAACGCCGGCGCCCTGGGTGCCCGCATGACCGGTGGCGGCTTTGGAGGCTCCATGGTGGCCTTTGTAGACCGTGCTAAAACGGTGGCGTTTGAAAAAGCGCTTACCGCTGAGTTTCGTACCGCAGGCTTTACAGAGCCAACGATTCGCTGGGTCACCGCCGCCGCCGGCGCTCGATCCTGGACCCTGACATGAGTGATCACCCCCATCGCCGTTACAACCCCCTCTCTGATCGCTGGGTGCTGGTCTCCCCTCAGCGGGATCAACGTCCCTGGCAGGGACAGCTCGAGGACACCCCCGCTCCTGAACCTCATTACAGCGAAGACTGTTATCTGTGCCCGGGTAATCAACGTGCCGGCGGTCAGCACAACCCAAACTATGATGATGTGTTTGTCTTCGATAATGATTTTCCCGCACTGCTGACAGACAGCGCAGCTGATGTAGAGAATAACGGGCTGTTCCGCGCCGACCCGGTGCGGGGTCGCTGCCGGGTTATTTGCTATAGCCCGCGGCACGATCTGACCCTGGCAAGCATGGGCAAAGCGCAGCTCCTCGCCGTTATAGAAACCTGGGCCAGGGAAACAGAGCAGCTGAGCAAGGACTACCAATGCGTGCAGATTTTTGAGAACCGCGGAGCCACCATGGGTTGCTCCAACGCGCACCCCCACGGACAAATCTGGGCCCTTGATGCGCTGCCCAGCGAGATCAAGGTCGAGGATCAACAGCAGGCTGCGTACCTTGATCAGCACGCCACGCCCCTGCTGCTGGACTACGCGCAGCAGGAATTGGCCAAGGGCGAGCGAACGGTGTGCAGTAATGCAGATTGGCTTGCGGTTGTTCCCTGGTGGGCCACCTGGCCCTTTGAGGTTCTGCTGCTGCCCCTGCAGCCAGTGGCCAATTTACCGGCGCTGAGCGAGGCACAGCGCGAGTCGCTGGCAGCCATTCTGCAGCAGCTCCTCGGCGCCTATGATCAACTCTTCGCTGTACCCTTTCCCTACTCCATGGGGTGGCATGGCGCGCCCGCATCGACCGCAGCTACACACTGGCAATTACACGCGCATTTTTACCCCCCTTTGCTGCGCTCTGCGACGGTGCGCAAGCACATGGTGGGCTTCGAAATGCTCGGCGAGTCTCAGCGCGACCTGACCCCCGAACGGGCCGCACAGCAACTACGCGAGGCTCTGCCATGAACCTACAGTTTTTTGTTTTCGCCGCCATCACCACAGCCATCGCGGTCTTTACCTATCTGCAATGCCGAAAGGCACCGCGCAGCGGTGATGACAATGCGGAGTATTTTCTGGCGGGACGCACCCTGTCCTGGTACTTCATTGCCGGCTCCATCACCCTCACCAATCTGAGCACCGATCAACTGGTGGGCATGAACGGCAATCAGATGCTCCTGCTGGCCTGGTGGGAACTCGC
>NZ_CBFHZO010000131.1:0-46133 GCF_965660375.1 Congregibacter sp.
CAAACCCGCCTCCTTCAACTTCCTGCAGCAGCAGGAGCGATTTGACCGGTTCATCGAGGTTTACAACAACGAGCGGCCTCATCAGGCCCTCGACGGTAAGTACCCCGGCGATCTCTTTACACCCTCAGTGCGCGCCTACCAAACGCCACAGCCTCCTGAGTACCCCTACCATGACCGCACGATTAACGTGACGCGGTGCGGCCGTATCTGCATCGGAAGACGCAAAATCAACCTCAGCACGGTATTTGCCGGGCAATCAGTGGGTATACGGGAAGTCGCCGACAATATTTGGCTTGTCAGCTTTATGGATTATGATCTGGGATTCTTTGACGAGGATGTCGGCCGGGTAGAACCCGCACCGAATCCTTTTAAACCGGAACTGTAAACTATGTGTCCGGTATAAAGTGTAAAGGATGTCTCCGGTACGGACCCTTTGTAGAATGGTCGGTGTGAGAGGATTCGAACCTCCGACCCCTTCCTCCCGAAGGAAGTGCGCTACCAGGCTGCGCCACACACCGACAGTGCTCTTACGAGCGGCAAAATCATAGCAAACTCGTCTTTTTAGTACACACCGGTCAGCACACGCTGATCAGTACACGCCGGCCTGATGCGCCAGCCATTGACTGAAAAGACTCAGGCCGCCAACGACCACGATAAGCATTACCAACAAATACAGAGGCTTGAAGGGTTTTCGCTCGACGGAGTTAACACCGCGTTTCAGGAACGCGTCGACCTTGGCCTGATCTTCTGGATACAGCTGGCGTTCGGGTTCCTCGGCAGGGCCTGCCGCCGGGGACTCCTGCTTGTCTTGGTCTTGAGACATTTAACGTCTCCTGGAAACGAAAGCGGGCGCGAATTATCGCGCCCGCCGTTGGATATTGCACCCCCGGATCGCCTGCAAAAGCGATGGGGGAGCTTTCAAGATGATCAGAATGCGAACATTGCTTCCGGCATAGCCATAAGGTTGTCGGCACCGGACAGCAATGACTGCTTATGTGACAAGGTTCGCGGCAGGATGCGCTCGAAGTAAAAGCGCGCTGTCATCAGCTTGGCTTCGTAGAACGCGGTATCGCCCTCACCTGCGGCAATTTTCTTTTGCGCGACAATAGCCATCTGCGCCCAGAAATACGCCAACACGACATAACCAGAGTACATGAGATAGTCCACGGAGGCGGCACCCGCCTCATCAGGGTTTTCCATGGCCTTGCCACCAACTTCAAGGGACATGGTCAGCCACTCGTCCTTATAGGTCGCCAGGGGACCGGTGAATTCAGCGTAAGCCTCATCACTGTTGGCATCGACGAACTCGCCCATCATCTCGGTAAAGCCCATGAGTAGCTTACCGCCGGAGCCAAGCACTTTGCGGCCGATCAGATCCAAAGCCTGAATACCGGTTGTACCCTCATATAGGGTAGCAATGCGCGCGTCCCGGGCAATCTGCTCCATGCCCCACTCGCGGATAAAGCCATGGCCACCGTAGATCTGAATGCCGTGATTGGCCGCTTCAAGGCCCGCCTCCGTCACAAAAGCTTTGGCGATGGGCGTAAGCACTGCCATCAGGTCATCGGCTTTCTTGGCGCTCTCTTCGTCACCGCGTTCAACAATGTCACCGAGCTGCGCTAGGTAATACAACATAGCGCGACTGCCTTCGGCGATAGATTTCTGAGTTAGCAACATACGACGGACGTCGGGATGCACAATGATGGGATCCGCAGGACCATCGGGGTTCTTGGGACCGGTGAGGCTGCGCATGGCCAGACGCTCGCGGGCGTATTCGAGGGAGCCCTGATAGGAGAGCTCGGCGTGGGCCAGACCCTGGATCGCGGTACCGATACGCGCCGTGTTCATAAAGGTAAACATCATGTTCAAGCCACGATTGGGCTCGCCGATGAGGTAGCCCTTGGCACCGTCGAAGTTCATCACGCAGGTCGCCGACGCTTTGATGCCCATCTTCTTTTCAATAGAGGCACAGTGCACACCGTTGCGGTCCCCAAGGCTGCCGTCTTCGTTCACATTGAACTTGGGGACAACGAACAGCGAGATACCTTTGGTGCCTTCGGGCGCATCTGGCATACGGGCGATCACGATGTGCACGATGTTGTCGGACATGTCGTGTTCGCCGGCAGAGATAAAGATCTTGGTGCCGGTAATGGCATAGCTGCCGTCCGCCTGAGGCTCCGCCTTGGTGCGTAGCAGGCCCAGATCCGAGCCGCAATGAGACTCAGTAAGACACATGGTGCCCGTCCAGTTACCTGCGACCAGCTTGGGCAGATACTGCTCTTTCTGTTCCGCAGATCCGTGGGCTTCCAGGGTCTTGATGCAGCCGTGGGACAGACCCGGGTACATAAGCCAGGACCAGTTAGCGGTTCCCGCCAGTTCGTTGATCACAATACCCAGCATATTGGGCATGTCCTGACCGCCAAACTCGGGCTCCGCAGACAGCGACGGCCAGCCATTGTCGACATACTGCTTGTACGCTTCCGCAAAGCCTTCGGGAGTCTTTACGCCCTCTTTGGACCAGACGCAGCCTTCTTCGTCACCACTTTGGTTCAACGGTGAAAGCACGTTCTCGGCAAATTTGGCGCCTTCTTCGATGATGGCGTTCATCAAGTCTGGTGTCGCTTCTTCGTAGCCTTTTAAGCCGGCGTACAGCTTTTCGGTGTCGAGCACCTCGTTGATGACAAACTGGATATCGCGCAGCGGCGCTTTATAGGTTGGCATGACTCTCTCCCCAGAAGGTCGGCGGTGACACTCGTCCGTTGCGAGGCCTTGAGCCGATGTGTTCAGTGTTAACTTCGGGGCCTATTATAGTCAAATTCTCTGACGCTGCATGAATATTTTTGTGATCGTGCCCGCAAGAAGTTGGTCACTTAAGCGCGCAAAAGCTGGGCAACAACCTGCAACGATCGGGAATACCTGATGTAAGTAAATACTCACTCACAACGAGAGCTTTTGTTATTGGGTATTCACGCGGCCAAGTCAGTCTAGGCTTTCATGGCGTTGTAAAACCGGGGATCTGCATTCTCCTCTCCAGACATCTCCCGCTCCTCAGGATTGATACCCAATCGTGCAAACAGTGCGAGATCACTATTGGCGCCGGGATTGGCGGTGGTGAGTAACCTCTCACCATAGAAAATCGAGTTTGCGCCGGCTAAAAATGCCAGCGCCTGGGTCTGCTCATTCATGTCCTCCCGACCCGCGGATAGCCGCACGTGGGATTGGGGCATCAAGAGTCGAGCAACAGCAATGGTCCGGACAAACTCAAAGGGATCCAGATCAGCCTCTTCGGCCAATGGCGTGCCTGGCACACGCACCAGCATATTGATGGGCACGCTGTCCGGATGCTCGGGCAGGTTTGCCAGCTGCTGCAGCAAACCGACGCGATCAGCCTGGTCTTCACCCATGCCCACAATGCCCCCGCTACAGACCTTCATACCCGCATCGCGAACATGCTCCAGCGTCTCCAGGCGATCGGCGTAGGTACGCGTGGTAATGATGTCGCCGTAATACTCCGGCGAGGTATCAAGGTTGTGGTTGTAGTAATCGAGACCCGCCTCGGCCAGGGTTTTGGCCTGCGCATCGCTGAGCATACCCAGGGTCATGCAGGTTTCCAGGCCCAGGTCTTTCACGCCTTTTATCATCGCAGTGAGTGCCGGTAGATCGCGGTCCTTGGGTGATCGCCATGCGGCCCCCATGCAGAATCGCGTCGCGCCGGATCGTCTCGCCGCTCTCGCCTGCTCCAGCACCTGATTAACTTCCATAAGTGCCTCAACCGACAGACCAGTATCGAACCGCGTGCTTTGCGGGCAGTAGGCGCAGTCTTCGGGACAGGCGCCGGTTTTGATCGAAAGCAAAGTGCTCACCTGCACCGCATTCGGGTCAAAATAACAGCGGTGCACAGACTGCGCCCGAAACACCAGTTCACTGAATGGCAACGCGAAGAGCGCCGCTATCTCCGCTCGCCGCCAATCGTGGCGAAGGAGGTGCGAACCAGATTCGCCAGAAGCCGCGACGTCGATGTTCTGGCCCCCATAGCCTCCGCTCTCGGACTCCGGGGTGATATTTGATGGCAGGGGCTGATTCATAGAAGGACTCTCATTAAGGGGTCGCCATGGTAAATCATCAGCTCCATTGGTCAACCAACCTAAATACTAATGGTTAACAGCGTGATAAAAGGCGTGGCGCGCAACCTCCTCGACTACCTTGCACCGCAGCTTTGTATCTACTGCGACCAGCCCAGCCACCGTCTGGAGAGAATCTGCGAAGTTTGTGAGGATGCACTTACCGTAAATGATGCCCCGTGCCCGCGCTGCGCACTGCCGGGCATGGGCGGGCGGCTGTGTCCCCATTGCCTGAAAGAAGATCCTGCTCTGACCAGCGTCACCGCCGCTTTTGTATACGACGCGGCAATCGCCTACCTGATGCATCGCTGGAAATATCTTGGCGAGGCGAATATGTCGCTAACGGCAGCTAAAATAATCAACAATACAGGCATCACCCTCAAAAATTGTGACATCCTGTTTGCCACGCCACTCCATTGGCGTCGACGCCTACGCCGCGGGTTTAACCAAAGCGAGGACTTGCTTGAGGCGCTCTGGGCGCTGCAGCATTCGCCAGGGCGCGCGCGCCCATCGGGTGTAGCGCTTAAACGCCAGAAGATCACCAAAGCCCAGGCCCATGCTTCACGACGGGAGCGGCTGGGCAATCTCCAAGGGGCTTTCGCCGTAGAAGGCAACGTGAGCGGATGCTCCGTGGGCATTGTTGACGATGTGTGCACCACCGGCGCGACGGGTAACGCCATGGCAACGGCCCTTTTGCAGGCAGGCGCATCCGAAGTGCATCTCTTTTGTCTTGCCCGAACGCCATCGCGTTGACCTACAATGCAGCGATGTATCTCACCCTCTTCGCCACCGGATTTTTGCGCCTCTTCTACGCCTGTTACGCCAGGAATTTTCGTCAGCCGCGAAGCTATCAATACTCATGCCTATCGCTACTGCTCATCGCCCTGGTATTACTGAGTCCGAACAAAAGCTTTGGTGATGACAGCCGCTCTGATGACAAGCTCTCGCTAAGGGTGGCGGTTGCGGCCAACTTTCGGGCGGCCGCCGAGCAAATAGCTGAGAAGTACTCCGCGGCCAGCGGGGTGCCAGTGCAGATCAGCAGTGCATCAACCGGTGTGCTTGCCGCCCAAATGCGCCGCGGCGCCCCCTTCGATGTGCTCCTGGCTGCAGATCGCGCGCGACCTCAGGCATTGGTGAAAGACGGAACAAGCCCGGGCCCAGCGGAGTGCTATGCCGTAGGCTCGCTAGTGCTTCTGGGCGCAGACGACCTGCAATCCGCCCTTGCAGATCGGAGCAAGAGCATCGCCATTGCCAACCCTCGTTCGGCGCCTTACGGCATTGCCGCCGAAGCAGTTCTGGGGCGGGATGGTTTTGCGAACGCTGCACAGCGGCGGGTTGTACGGGGGAGTAACGTGCAGCAGGCAATGCAGTTTTTTGCCAGCGGTGGCGCGGACCTAGCGCTGGTTGCCCGCTCCTTGAGCCCTATCGACGGCATCGCTGTTCCCAAGACCTGGTACCCACCCATCAAACAATATGCGGTGTTGAATGCCCGCTCAGAAAATCTGGCGACCGCGGGTGCTTTTCTTGAGTATCTTCTGGGTCCGAAGAGCGAACCGGTGCTTGCCAGTTTTGGATACCAGCAATGCTCCTGAGCGAACTTGAGTGGCAGGCTATAAGCTTAACGCTACGATTGGCGACGGTGAGCACGGTGATCTTGATTCTTTTGGGCACCCCCCTTGCCTATTGGCTATCGCGCCAGCGGGGATCCTTCGCCGCGTTCATCGAAGCCCTTGTTGCCCTGCCATTGGTGCTACCGCCCACGGTGCTCGGTTTTTATCTATTGCTGGTGCTTGCACCCGATGCCCTCCCCGGCAAGCTCTGGCAGTCAGTCACCGGCACCCAACTGGCCTTTAGCTTCTCGGCCTTGGTCGTGGGTTCGGTGATTTATTCGCTGCCCTTTGTTGTGCAGCCGCTGCAGCAGGCCTTTGCCCGGGTTCCCGACAAGCTTCTCAGCGCTGCAGCGACCCTGGGCGCAACACCCCTCGAGCAATTCAGAGCCATCACTTTGCCGTTGTGTAAGCGGAGCTTTGTGATCGCCGGCGCGCTGGGTTTTGCTCACACTGTGGGGGAGTTCGGTGTCGTTCTCATGATCGGAGGGAACATTCCCGGCGAGACGCAGGTCCTGTCTATCGCCCTATATGATCACGTGGAGGCCATGGACTACGGCAGTGCACATCAGATCGCAATCGGCCTGGTCGCGTTTTCTTTGCTGCTGTTGTTTTGGCTGTACCGTGATCGCGGCTGGCGGATCGGTCGATGACCAGGCTGTCACTCCACATAGAGCACCGGGATTCGGAGGGCTTTCAGCTCAGTGTCCGCACGGATTTGACGCTTACCGGCGTGACTGCGCTTTTCGGACCCAGCGGGAGTGGCAAGACCACAATCCTCGATTCCATCGCAGGCCTGCGGGCTGATATCGACGATGCCATCATCTCCTTTGACAAGGAGCATTGGCAAACGGTTACTCAACACACACCGCCCTGGAAACGATCCATAGGCTATGTGTTTCAGGATGCGCGACTATTCCCTCATATGACCGTCGCACAGAACCTGACCTTTGCCGCGAAGCATGCGAGCGCGCCGCCTGACGCGCAGCAGATCGCAAAGGCGATGGACATCGCAACGTTGATGGACCGACTCCCCCATACCCTTTCAGCGGGACAGCAAGCCCGCGTTGCTATTGCCCGCGCGCTCATGCGTGACCCAAAGCTTCTGCTCCTGGATGAGCCTCTCGCGAACCTGGATAAGGCCGCCGCTGCAAAGTGCCTGGCCTGCCTCATGCGTATTCATCGAGAACGTGATGTACCCATCATCTACGTGAGTCACCAGATTGAAGAGCTCAGCGCCATCGCCGATGAAATCCTGTTCATCGAGAATGGCAGAATCACCGAGCAAGGTTCGCTGCTGGAGCTGGCGAGTCGCTTGGATACACAGCTTGCCGACGATGAATCAGCCGCAAGTTTGCTTGCAGTAGAAGTGCATGGCCAGGATCCGGATTTTGGGCTCACGGAACTCCGCGTAGACGGGCTTTCGCTCTGGGTGGCAGGGCAGGAGCATCGCGGCGATACCCGCCGCCTGCGCGTACCCGCGCGCGATGTGAGTGTCTGTCGCGAGCAGCCGTCAAACACCAGTATTCAGAATATTCTGCCGGTCACGCTGTTGGAGGTCCGGCAGCTCTCGAACGCCCACTGCCTTCTGCGCCTGCAGTTGTCACAGCAATGTCTGCTGGCGCGTATTACGCGACGCTCGCAGGAAGACCTCAACCTACAAGCCGGTGATCATTTGTTTGCACAGATAAAAAGTACAGCGCTGTTGGGCGACGCGGGATGAGCAAGCATCCCTTTGATGTGCTGACCCCCGACGCGATTATCGATGCCGTGGAAGCTGCCGGCTTTGTGAGCGACGCACGACTGCTCGCCCTTAACAGCTATGAGAACCGCGTGTATCAGGTGGGTATCGAAGACGACACACCGGTGATTGTGAAGTTTTATCGCCCCGGCCGCTGGACCGAAGAGCAGCTTCGCGAAGAACACAGCTTCAGTGAGGAGCTCGTCGAGGCAGAAATACCGGTGGTTGCGCCCCTTAAATCAGGCAGCGGAGAAACCGTTCATCGGTGGGAAGGTTTACTCTATACCTTATTTCCCCGTCGCGGCGGTCATGCACCGGAGTTCGATAATCTCGACAACCTACTGGTGCTTGGCAGGACCCTGGCACGCATCCATGCCATCGGCGCGACTAAGCCATTCAGTTATCGACCTAAGCTCGAGGGCCAGCACATTATCGATGAGAGCCGCAGTCTATTGCCGGATAACTTCATACCGACTGAATTGAAGACTGCCTACCTGACGCTTCTCGATGATCTGGAGCGTGAACTCGCGCCCAAGATTGAACAAATGGAGACAGCCGGTGGCATTCGCATCCATGGCGATTGCCATGGGGGAAACATTCTCTGGCGGGATGACACCGCAAACTTTGTGGACCTGGACGACTGTATGACCGCACCGGCGATTCAGGATCTGTGGATGTTTTTATCCGGCGAACCCCACGAGCAGGAGATTCAATTGGGCGAGGTCGTCGCAGGCTATGAAGAATTTTTTGAGTTTGATCCGCGGGAATTACATTGGATAGAAACACTGCGGACGCTTCGCATTATCCGCTATGCCGCCTGGCTCGCACGCCGCTGGGATGATCCCGCGTTTCCTAAAGCCTTTCCGTGGTTTAACTCCGAGCGCTATTGGTCAGATCATATTCTGGAGCTGCGGGAACAGTTCTCGCGATTGCAGGAGCCTGTGTTGAGACTGCTATGACTGCCGCAGTGCTCACGGTTGCCGCGACGCCGGAAACACAACTGTCCACAACCATCGCCAAAAACTATTCTTGCCCAATACCATACGATCCACTTCATCAAAGAATCGCAGCTGTCCTTCGGGGTCTGCGAAGTAATCAAGACGGGTAACCATCTCCCGCTCAGGATCGAGCTCTCTGACAACCTTCGCGGGGTTGCCCGCAACAATGACATTCGCAGGGATGTCTTTCGTCACCACCGTCCGCGCCGCGACAACGCTGTTCTCGCCAATAGTGACCCCCTTGAGCACCGTTACGTGATCCCCCAACCAAACATTGTCGCCAATATGCACCGGGGTGACCTGCTCACTGCGCTGGGTACGATCGTAAACCGTGTGCCAGTCGGAGTCGGTGATATAGGTGCCGTTGGCCATCATTACGCCATCGCCAATGGTGACCTCATCGGAGGCACTGATGCGCGAGCCCGGGCTCATGAGCACGCCGCGACCGATGCGAATCGTGCCCGCCCCCGCCTCGCGACCCCATACCCCAATCTCGACACGGTGCATGGGTTCTGCCACCGCGGTAAAACACTCGCCGATGTGAATGTTCGGGCCCGAGATAATCACGAAGCGCGGTTTCATAAAGGTTGAGTAGTCGCCAAGGCTGGCGCACTCCGGGCGCAAAAAATAATCCACATACCAACGGCGATAACGAAGGTAGGCTTTTTTTACCCAGTAGGGTCTCAGGTCATCACGCATCAGGAAACGGTAAGTTTGCGACTATCGAAGAACTAACCGTATCATTCCCAACCCGCCGCCAACCAATCAGATTTACCTAATGCAGTCATCGTCCAGGCAGGTACAGAGCAGTCAGCGCGGCGTTCACCCGGGACTGCCGGCGCTTGTGCGACGACATCAGCAGCACGCATGGCAGAAACCGACACAACAGGTTGATGTGCCTGCATTGCGGGCTGTGGATACGGCACTGACAGCGCACGAGGGACCGGTTGTGCTGGATTCCTATTGCGGCACCGGCCAGAGCACCGCACGGCTCTGCAAGCGTTACCCCGATGCCCTGGTCATCGGTGTCGACAAGTCCTCTCACCGGCTGGATCGTCATCCAGCACTCCCAAAGAATGGCCTGCTCCTGCAAGCCCACTGTGAAGCGGTGTGGCGACACCTGGTAGAGCGGCAGACAAGGCTATTGGCCCACAAGATTCTGTACCCCAATCCCTGGCCAAAACCCGGTCACCTCAGTCGCCGTGTACATGGTCATCCCGCATTCCCGCTGCTTTTGGCCCTGGGTGGTGATCTGGAGCTACGGAGCAACTGGCAACTGTATGTCGAAGAGTTCGGCGTCGCGCTCAGTCTGCTTGGACATCCGTCCCGGGTCGCGATAGTTCCCTCTGATGACGAAGCGCTGACGCTGTTTGAAGAGAAATACCGGAATAGTGGGCACGAACTCTGGTCACTTTCAGCGCCTATGGTGAGCTCCAGGCAGGGAATTGCCGTATAGATCCAGACATGAAGACGACACGGCAATCCGCTACCCTTAGCCCCACGAAAATAGCGCCGTGACTACAGCGCCGTAAAAAGAGGAGCAGACTTATGATGCCCGGAATCGACGATCCCATCTGGCAACGAATACTGGAAGAGACGCGCCACCACTCCCAGGACGAGCCGATGCTTGCAAGTTACTTGCACGCCACCATCCTCAATCACAAGAAGATTGAGCGATCCCTGAGTTTTCTGCTGGCGAACCAACTGGACAGCCCGGCCGCCTCATCATTGCTCTTACGTGAGGTGATGCTGGAAGCTTTTGAGGCCGACCCCACCATTCTGGATGCGGTCCGGGAGGATCTACTGGCGGTTCTGGACCGGGATTCGGCGACCCATGAGTTGTACATACCCTTTCTTTATTACAAGGGCTTTCATGCGCTGCAGGCGCACCGTGTTTCTCACTGGCTATGGACCGAAGGCCGACAGTCTCTGGCGATGTTCTTTCAGAACCGCGTAAGCACCAAATTTGCCGTCGACATTCACCCCGCCGCGCGCATTGGCCGGGGCATCATGCTCGATCACGCGACGGGCCTGGTCATCGGCGAAACCGCTCGCGTGGGCAATAACGTATCGATACTCCAGTCCGTAACCCTGGGCGGTACGGGCAAAGAACACGGCAACCGTCATCCGAAAATCTGCGATGGCGTGCTCATCAGTGCCGGCGCGAAAATTCTCGGCAACATATGCGTGGGAGAAGGCGCAAAGGTCGGAGCAGGCAGCGTCGTCCTGGAACCCGTGCCACCACACACGACCGTAGCCGGTGTGCCTGCCAAAGTCGTCGGCAAACCCAAATCAGATCAACCCGCTCTCGATATGGACCACAGCTGGCCCTGCTGCGACGACTGAGTAGCTGAATCCGAATACTAGAGACGCTTTGCTTACTCGGTAGCGATTACGCGGACCGCCAAAAAGCGTCATCCATGACAGGCTCGGCGAGCGCCATCCATGGCGATCGACGTCCGCTCCATTCGCTACCAAGCAAGCAGTGCTCGCTCACGCAACGGTTAAGCAATACTGCGACGGGGAGACTGGCTAGTCGCGATGATATTGGGGTGACAACTCAACCACTGCATCGACAAATGCGGTCACGTGATCGGGATTAACGCCGGGCGTGATGCCATGACCGAGGTTGAAGATGTGCCCACTGCCGTGTCCGAAGCCGGCAAGAATGCTCGCCACTTCTTCTCGGATACGATCGGGGGAGGCGAACAGCATCATGGGGTCCATGTTGCCCTGGATCGCCACACGATCACCGACCAGTTGCTTGGCAGTGGCAATATCGGTGGTCCAGTCAATGCCTACGGCCTGAGCACCGCATCCAGCGATGGTCGGGAGCCACTGTCCGCCACCCTTGGTGAAGACAATAACCGGTACCGGACGGCCGTCGGCCTCACGAGGTAGACGCGAGACGATGCGCTGCATGTACTTGAGAGAGAATTCTTTATAGGCACCGGCACTCAGACTGCCACCCCAGGTATCAAAAATCTGCACCACCTGCGCTCCAGCCTCGACCTGTGCCGTTAGATAGTCGGCAACGGCATCCGCCAGCAACGTGAGCAGCTCGTGCATGAGTTCTGGTTGGTCGTAAGCCATGGTTTTAACGCGGGAGAAGTCCTTGGATGAACCACCCTCCACCATGTAGGTCGCCAGGGTCCATGGTGAGCCCGAAAAACCGATGAGCGGTACGGAGCCATTGAGTTCCTTACGAATGGCCGTGACAGCATCCATCACGTAGCCCAAATCATCACTCGCCTTGAAAGAGTTCAGTCCCGCGAGATCTTCGGCGCTGCGCACGGTTTTTCTAAACCGCGGCCCTTCACCGGTCTCAAAGTACAGTCCCAGACCCAGGGCATCAGGAATCGTAAGAATGTCTGAAAACAGAATCGCCGCATCCATGGCGTAACGACGCAGGGGTTGCATGGTGACTTCGCAAGCAAGCTCGGTGTTTTTACACAGGTCCAAAAACGATCCTGCCTGCTCTCGCGTGGCGCGATACTCGGGAAGATAGCGACCGGCCTGGCGCATCATCCACAAGGGCGTGCGATCTACAGGCTCGCGCATCAGGGCTCGCAGGAAACGGTCGTTTTTCAGTTCACTCATCGTTATTTTTTCCTCAACCGGCCGTGACCGACCGGTGACTCATTAAATCATTAGTTTATTTTTTACTGGGAGCTGCGATCTCAGACCTCGAGGTAATCGAGAATCCCTTCGGCAGCCTGGCGCCCTTCCCAGATCGCAGTTACCACCAAATCGGAACCGCGTACCATGTCGCCACCGGCAAAGACCTTGGGATTGCTGGTCTGGAAGCCGAACTTTTGATGCTCTGCGGCAACCACTCCACCCCAGTCATTCACGTCAACGCCCACGTCTTCAAACCAGGGCGCGGGGCTGGGCTGAAAGCCAAAGGCCATGATGATCGTGTCGGCCTCCAGTACTTCCTCGCTACCGGCAATGGGCTCGGGGCGACGGCGGCCATCGGGGCCGGGAGGACCCAAACGGGTTTCGATGGTTTTTACGCCGCAGGCATCGCCAAAATACTCCACCACCTCTACGGGCTGGCGATTAAACAAGAACTCCACGCCCTCTTCCCGGGCGTTGGCGACTTCCTTGCGGGAGCCCGGCATATTTTCTTCATCGCGACGATAGGCGCAAATCACATGCTCCGCCTGCTGCCGAACCGCCGTACGTACGCAGTCCATGGCGGTATCACCACCACCAAGGACAACAACCCGCTTACCCTTAAGATTGATATAGGCATCAGGATGTTGCTCAAAGCCGAGGTTGTTATTGACGTTGCCAATAAGAAAATCGAGCGCCTTGTGCACACCGGGGAGGTTCTCGCCAGGGAAGTTACCCTTCATGGGCGTGTAGGTGCCCATGCCCATAAATACGGCGTCATATTCCTCCATCAGCGTATC
Source organism: Congregibacter sp. (assembly GCF_965660375.1). GTDB lineage: Bacteria > Pseudomonadota > Gammaproteobacteria > Pseudomonadales > Halieaceae > Congregibacter. The sequence goes on from NZ_CBFHZO010000131.1 coordinate 12,886, forward strand.
CATGCTGATGTCGCGACCGATTTCGGTGTTCAAACGGAATTCCATACCCATCTCGGTGAAAATCTCGCGGCGGCGCATCATCACCTGCTTTTCGAGCTTGAATTCCGGAATACCAAAGGTCAGCAGGCCTCCTATCTCGGGGTAGCGATCAAAAATCACCGGCTTGACGCCCGCCCGCACCAGAATATCCGCACAGCCAAGACCCGCAGGGCCCGCGCCGATGATGGCAACGCGCTTGTCCGTAGGCACCACGTCAGACAGATCCGGCCGCCAACCCATGGCCAGGGCGGTGTCGGTAATGTATTTCTCGGCAGAGCCGATGGTGACGGCACCAAAGCCGTCGTTGAGGGTGCAGGCCCCCTCGCACAGTCGATCCTGGGGGCACACGCGACCACAGACTTCGGGGAGCGTGTTGGTCTGATGGCTCAGCTCCGCGGCCTCAAAGAGATTGCCATCGGTCACCAGCTTCAGCCAGTTGGGAATGAAGTTGTGTACCGGGCACTTCCACTCACAATAGGGATTGCCGCACTCGAGGCAGCGATCGCTCTGGTCCTCCACCTGTGCCTTGGTGAAGGGATCATAGATCTCGACGTACTCGGTCTTGCGAGAAGGTAGATTCTTCTTATCGGGGTCGGCGCGGCCGACATCAATAAACTGAAAATTGTTACTTACGCGTCCGCTCATAGAGGTCGCTCCGACGTGTTACCTAGTCTGTTTCGCGCAGGCGGCTCAGCAATTGCTGAAGATCGGCGGCCTTGGGTTTCACCAGCCAGAACTTACCTACATAGTCTTCAAAATTATCCTGGATCTTCAGCCCCCAGGCAGAGCCCGTCTCGGCTACATGCTGCCTGAGAATATCCAAAAGATGGGTCCGGTAGGCCTCCATGTACTCCGAGCTTACCCGGTGAATTTCCACCAGCTCGCTGTTGTAGCGATCAATAAACTGTCGCTGCTGATCAAGCACGTAGGCAAAGCCACCGGTCATCCCCGCTCCAAAGTTCACCCCGGTGTCACCCAGTACCGTAACGCAACCACCGGTCATGTATTCACAGCAATGATCGCCAGCGCCTTCCACCACGGCATGGGCGCCGGAGTTGCGCACTGCAAAACGCTCGCCGGCAATGCCCGCCGCGTAGAGCGCGCCACCGGTGGCACCATAGAGGCAGGTGTTACCGATGATGGTTGTTTCCTGGGACGCGTACTTGCTGTTGGCGGGCGGGTAAACAACCAGCTTGCCGCCGGCCATGCCTTTACCCACGTAATCGTTGCTGTCGCCCTCGAGATACATGTGCAGGCCACCGGCGTTCCAGACACCGAAGCTTTGTCCAGCCGTCCCCGTAAGCCTGAGGGTGAGCGGCGCGCTTTCCATGCCCATGTTGCCATGACGGCGGGCGATTTCGCCGGACAGCCGCGCCCCGATGGAGCGATCGCAGTTGGTAACAGAAAAAGCGTACTCGCCACCGCTACCGGCCTCGATAGCGGGCAAAGTTTCTTTGAGCATCGCCTCGGCCTTCTCACCGCGATCAAAGGGATCGTTGGAGGCGACCATGCAAAATTCCGGCTGCCCTTCGGCGTCCTCGGACTTGTGGAGAATCGGCGCAAGATCCAGGGACCGCTGCCGGGCGGTATCGCCGGGGAGTCGGTGTAAAAGATCTGTGCGGCCGATCAGCTCTTCCAGGGATCGCATGCCCAGACTCGCCAGCCATTCGCGGGTCTCCTGGGCAACAAAGGTGAAGAAGTGCACCACCATCTCCACCGTGCCATTGAAATGATCGTCCCGGAGATATTCGTTCTGTGTGGCAACACCCGTGGCGCAGTTATTCAGATGACAGATGCGCAGGTACTTACAACCCAGCGCCACCATGGGCGCGGTACCGAAACCAAAGCTCTCGGCACCCAGGATTGCGGCCTTCACCACATCCAGACCCGTCTTCATGCCGCCATCGGCCTGAAGACGCACATTACCGCGAAGACCATTGCCCCGGAGGGTCTGCTGCACCTCCGCAAGACCCAGCTCCCAGGGTGACCCCGCATGCCTGATTGACGTGAGAGGGCTCGCCGCCGTACCACCGTCATAACCGCTGATGGTGATCAGATCCGCATAAGCCTTGGCAACACCCGCCGCAATGGTGCCCACACCAGGCTCAGATACCAGTTTTACCGATACCAGAGCTGAAGGATTCACCTGCTTAAGGTCAAAGATCAGCTGGGCAAGATCTTCAATGGAATAGATATCGTGGTGCGGCGGCGGGGAAATCAAGGTCACGCCCGGCACGGAGTAGCGCAAACGGGCTATCAGCTCGTTGACTTTACCGCCGGGGAGCTGGCCGCCTTCGCCAGGCTTTGCACCCTGAGCCACCTTGATCTGCAATACTTCGGCGTTCACCAGGTAGTGGGGTGTGACACCAAAACGGCCCGACGCAATCTGTTTGATCTTGGATACGCGATCGGTACCAAAGCGGGCCGGGTCCTCCCCGCCCTCCCCGGAATTGGAGCGCGCGCCCACACGATTCATCGCCGCCGCGAGGGCCTCGTGCGCCTCGGGACTCAGCGCCCCCAGAGACATACCCGCAGAGTCAAAGCGCCGCATGATGGCTTCCACCGGCTCCACTTCATCGATGGGAATAGGCCCTGTGCTGGCGACCGGCGTAAACAAATCCCGAAGCGTGGCTACCGGACGCTCATTTACGAGCTTGGCGTAGCTTTGATAGTGCGTGTAGCTACCCGACGACACCGCCTGCTGCAGTGTCATCACCACATCAGGGTTGAAGGCGTGGTACTCCTGGCCGTGCACGTACTTTAAAAGGCCGCCCTGACTGATACCCTTGCGCTGGCTGCAGGCCAATCGGGCCAGGGCCTCCGAGTCTTCCTGCAGATCGACAAAGCGCGCGCCTTCAATGCGACTGGCCACGCCGCAGAAGGCAGTCTCGATGACCTCCTGGGACAGACCTACCGCCTCGAAGAGCTGCGCCCCGCGATAGGAGCTCACTGCGGAGATTCCCATCTTGGACATAATTTTTAGTAGGCCTTTATTGAGGCCGCGACGATAGTTCTTGTAGCAGGCACCGGGCTCACCCAGCAGCTCACCGCTGCGCAGGAGCTCCTCCAAAACCGAATAGGCGAGATAGGGGTACACCGCCGTGGCGCCAAAACCGAGGAGGCAGGCAACCTGATGAGAGTCCCGGGCGCTGGCGGTTTCGACCACCAGGTTGGCATTACAGCGCAAACCGACCTGTATCAGGTGGTGATGCACCGCACCGGTGGCGAGCAAACTGTGCACGGGCAATCGGCCGTCATCAATGCGGCGGTCCGACAGCAGTACTATCGTGTTGCCATCGCGAACAGCCGCTTCGGCTTCCTGTTTCAGCGCCTCGACGGCACTGCGCAAATCGGTTTCCCTGGGATCAAAGCTGCAGTCGATATCCGCAACCTGAAAACCCGGCCGATCCAGATTCATGAGCGTATTAAATTTGCCCTGGGACAGCACTGGCGAGGTGAGGATCACCCGATCCGCATGCTCCGGCCCCAGGTGAAACAGATTCCGCTCCACACCGATGGCCGTCTCCAAGGACATAACAATGGCTTCGCGCAGGGGATCGATGGGCGGATTGGTAACCTGGGCAAACTTCTGGCGGAAATAGTCATAGAGAGAGCGCTGCTTCAGGGACAGCACCGCCATGGGGGTGTCGTCACCCATGGATCCCACGGCCTCGTTGCCAGACTCTGCCAGGGGACGCAGCACCTGCTCCCGTTCTTCAAAGCTGACCTGGAACATCTTCATGTAGGCCTGAAGATCGTCAGGGTCAATACCCTGGGTACCCTCACCGTGAAAACTTCCCACGATGCGTTGGGAGCTCTCCTTAAGCCAGCGCTTGTAGGGATGGGCTGACTTCAGACGATTATCGATTTCGTCGGTCTGCAAAAACTCGCCGGTGTGGGTATCGATCACCAGCAGCTGTCCGGGTCCTACACGGCCCTTGGCAACCACGTCTTCATTCTTGTAGCCATGGGTACCCACTTCCGAGGCGACGGTGATAAAACCATCGGTGGTACGCACCCATCGTGCCGGGCGGAGGCCGTTTCGATCCAGCACGCAAACCGCGTAGCGACCATCGGTGAGCACTATGCCCGCCGGTCCGTCCCAGGGCTCCATGTGCATGGAGTGGTACTCGTAAAAAGCCTTGAGATCCGGGTCGATGGACTCAATATTCTGCCAGGCCGGCGGAATCAGCATACGCAGCGCCCGGGGCATATCGACGCCACCGGTAAGCAGCACATCCAGCATGTTGTCCAGGCTGGAGGAATCGGAACCACTGCGATTCACCAAAGGGGCGATGTCGGCAATGTCCGGCAGACGGTCGTTTTCAAACATCGCGGTACGGGCCGTGGCCCAGTTACGGTTGCCCTCAATGGTGTTGATCTCACCGTTGTGAGCAAGAAGCCTGAAAGGCTGTGCCAGAGGCCAGCGGGGCATGGTGTTGGTGGAGAAGCGCTGGTGAAAAACACAGATGGCTGTGCACAGGCGTTCATCTGAAAGATCGTGGTAGAAGCGCGGCAGGTCCACGGGCATGACCAGGCCCTTGTAGGCAATCACCCGGGACGACAGGCTGCAGATATAGAACTCCCGGTCGCCTTCCGTGGCAATTTCAGTTTTGCGGCGTACAACAAACAGCGCGGTGGAAAGCTGGTCCTGGGTCAAATCGCCCGCATCAATAAAAACCTGCTCGATGCGTGGCAGCCCCGCAAGGGCGATCTCACCGCAGACACTGGTATCAACCGGCACCTCGCGCCACCCCAATACCGCAAGTCCCCGGTCACGGAGCGCTGCCTCCAGCGCGTCGCGTCCTGCCTGTGCCTGGATCTCGTCCTGGTTGAGGAATATCTGCCCCACCGCAAGACGCCCAATGGAGTCGGCATTAAAATGCTCTTTGGCCAGAGCACGCATGAATGCTTCGGGCATTTGCATGAGCAAGCCGCAGCCGTCGCCGGTGCGTCCGTCCGATGCAATACCGCCCCGGTGCGTCATGCAGGTCAGAGACTCGATGGCCACCTGCAGCAGGCGGTGACTCGCGTCGCCCGACATGTGCGCGATAAGACCAAATCCGCAGTTGTCGCGGACTTCCTCAGGACTGTACAGGCCTGCGCTCATACCTTGATAGTATTCCTTTAAAAACAATTACTTGTGGCCACCCTCATCTGTCAACCATTGCGGTGGTCGAAATGAGAGTCGGCCGGTACCTGCTGCTGCGTGGTTTTTATTGCAGGCGGGGGGGAGCAAGTTTACACAGTTGCGAAAACGGGAACAAACCCGTTTATTCGGGGCAGAAGGTCCGGAGAAACTCCTCCAGTTCGGCCCTGGGGATATCGTCAACAACAGCGGCCTTGCCAAGCTGATCAAGCAGTACCAGGCGTAATCTGCCATCAACAACCTTTTTATCCCGCAGCATGTGCTGGGTCCAGATAGCAACGGACATATCCTGCGGTGGCGCAGTGGGCAGCGCCATGGCCTCAAGCCACTGCACGAGTTCAGCGACCTCGCTGTCGCTAATACAGCCCCGCCGCGCCGAAAGCCGGGCGGCAAGGACCATTCCGGCGGCAACCGCCTCACCGTGGAGCCAGTTGCCATACCCCTGCGCCGCTTCGATAGCGTGCCCAAAGGTGTGTCCAAGGTTGAGGATTGCCCGTATACCGCTCTCTCGCTCGTCTTCCGCGACAACCCGTGCCTTGGCCGCGCAGCTGCGCTCAATAGCCTCCTCAAGCACGGCCTTGTTGCGCGAAACAAGGTCATCGCGATGCTGATGGAGCCACTGGTAAAACGCGGGATCACAGATCAAGCCGTATTTAATGATCTCGGCGAGACCTGCGGCGTACTCCCGTGCCGGAAGACTATCCAGGACGTCGGGGTCGATAAACACAGCCTGGGGCTGGTAAAAAGCGCCAATCATGTTTTTACCCAGGGGATGATTAACGCCGGTTTTCCCGCCGACGCTGGAATCAACCTGTGCGAGCAGGGTGGTGGGTATCTGAATAAAGTTAACGCCGCGCTGATAGCTGGCTGCGGCAAAGCCGGCCATGTCGCCCACCACCCCCCCACCCAGAGCGATAAAGCTGGTGCTGCGGTTATGGTTGTCCCGAAGGGCGGTATCAAAGACCTGCTCCAGGGTTGCCAGCGTCTTGTACTCTTCTCCGTCCGGGAGCAACACCTGAGAAACTTTGAGAGAGTCATCCAGGTGCCCGAGAAGACGCTCCATGTATAAGGAAGCGACGGTAGTGTTGCTGACAACCACTACCTGCTTGCCCTTGATGTGCCGGTTCAGGCGCTCAGGATCGTCCAGCAAGCCACTCTCTATGTAGATAGGGTAGCTACGCTCATCAAGCTGTACGTTGAGTGTACTCATAGGGACAAAACCGCACTGCGACAGGGCGGCTTAAGGTAACTGTGCAAGGAGTCTCTGTGCAATCACCTTGGGACTACTGCTGTCGGTATCGATGATGTGATCCGCGACCTCCCGATAGAGGGGGTCCCTGAGTGCAAACAGCTCCCGAAGGGTAGCTTCCGGATCCTTACCATTGAGCAGGGGTCGGCTGCGGTCCCCTCGGGTTCTCCGAATCTGCTCATCAAGGGTTGCATGAAGATAGATGACAAAGCCTCTTGAGGCGAGGACCCGCCGATTGGCATCGCGCACCACCACGCCACCGCCGGTCGCCAGCACCGTATGGTCCAGAAGCGTCATTTCGTCAATGACCGACTCTTCCCGGTTCCGAAAGCCCTCCTCACCCTCGACATCAAAAATCCACGCAATGTCAGCGCCGGTGCGGGATTCAATCTCGGAATCACTGTCCGCAAAGCCCAATTTGAGACCCCGGGCCAGCAACTTGCCAATCGTCGTTTTCCCGGCGCCCATGGGGCCCACGAGAAACACACGGTTGTAGTTAGTCACTGAGGATTGCTCACAGGAGGGTGCTCAGGCATTGCCGCTCACAGACCCGGTGCCGTCACGTCACACTCTGCCAGCACCGGGTTTGCATTAATCGAGCAGCGTGTCAGCAAGGATCCTTGGCGTGATAAAGATCAGAGTTTCGGTCTTGGTCCGCTGGTTCGATTCATTTCTGAACAGCGCGCCCACATAGGGCAGGTCACCAAAGAAAGGCACCTTGCGGGTGGTTTCCAGGTTCTCCGTGCGGAATACGCCACCCAAAACTACGGTCTCGCCGTTACCTACCAATACCTGGGTAGTCAGCTGGGTAGTATCGATAGCGGGGATCAGACCACCCTGACCGGACGGCACAAGGTCACCTACGGAGTCCTGATTGATGATCAGGTCCAGGAGAATACGATCATCGGGAGTGATGTTGGGTGTGACATCCAGCTTCAGCACCGCTTCCTTAAACTGCACCGCGGTCGCGCCGCTCGCAGCTGCCTGCTGGAAAGGAATCTCGGTACCGGACTTGATCGTCGCCGGCTGCTTATCGCCGGTAATCACCTTCGGCTGGGATACCACTTCGCTTTTGCCCGCTGCTTCCAATGCGGACAGCTCAGCGGTGAGATACAGACTGCTGGAGGTGAAGCCCACAGCAAATCCGCTGGTGGACGAGCCGGAGCCCAAATCAACAAGGAGGGCGCCGGGGTAGGAGAGATCCGGCTGTGTACCATTGATAACCGAATTGTTCAGGTTAACGGCATTCGTAGCATCACCGGTAACCGACAAGATATCCCCGTTGGCGTCGGGCTCCAGATAACCGCCGCCCCACTGGATTCCCAGCTCTTTTTCAAGATCAGACTGGGCAATAACAATACGCGACTCGATCATGACCTGGCGGATGGGGATGTCAACGCGATCAATTAACTCCCGGATCTCTGCCAGCTTTGCAGAGGTCTCGGTGACGATCAGGGAGTTGGTGCGCGCCTCGACAATCACGGAGCCGCGGGACGAAATGAGGCTCCCGCCGTCTTCAGACCCCGCCTGGAACAGACCCACAATGTCCGCCGCGTTGGCATAACGAATGCGGATAAACTCACTGGAGAGCGGTGCCAGCTCTGCAATCTGCTTGTTGGCCTCAATCTCCTGACGCTCCCGCTCGGCAATCTCTGCCGCCGGTGCCACCATTAACACGTTGCCAATCTGACGCTTGTCCAAACCCTTGGTTTTGAGCACCAGCTCCAGAGCCTGATCCCAGGGCACGTTCTTCAAGCGCAGGGTAATGCGACCGGAGACCGTGTCACTCGCCACCAGGTTCAGCTCGGTGAAATCGGCAATCAACTGGAGTACCGCGCGGACTTCAATGTCCTGGAAGTTCAGGGAGATACGGTCACCCACGTAGGCAAACTCATTGCGCCGCTCTTCAGCCTCTTTTTTACTCAGAGGCTTGATGCTGACGACGTATTCGTTATCTGTCTGATAAGCGAGGTAATCAAAGGGCCCGTTCGTTTTGAGGGTCAGGGCCGTGCCGCGCTCGGAGGTGTTCACATCAACGCTGTTCACCGGCGTGGCAAAATCGGTGACGTCGTAGCGGCGCAGCAGTCGTTCAGGAATATCGGTATCGAGAAACTCGACCTTGATATCGCCGCTCTCGCTGAACACGTTTACGTCCACCGAGGGATCAGTAAGCTGCAGAATCAGTCGTCCCTCGCCTTGAGGCGAGCGCTGGAACTGCAAATCGGAAATGCTGGATCGCACGTCAGCAACGGACTCGATCTTGGTTTTTACAGCGTTGGCATCGCTTTCCTGCTTGAAGTACTCCGCATCCGCATCCTGCCCTACCGTGAGGAACAGGCTGTTGCCCTCGACACGGGTGTCGTAGGGAACCAGCTTCACCAGATTGAGCACGAGACGCGTACGGTCACCGGATTCAAGTACCAGCACGCCGGTGGCATTACCGTAGGGCAGGCTGTAGCGACGACGCTCAAGCTGGGATGTGGTGTTGGGAAAATCAATGGAAATGCGGGCGGGCTTTTCGATGGTATAGGACTGCAGCTCCGAGGGCGGCACCTCATCAAAATCCAGGCGCACTTCAAACTTGCTGCCGGGGCGCGAGCTGAACTCAATATCCGTAACTGCCGTGGCAAAGGCCTGCGTGCAGCCTAAAAGCGCCAACATTGCAGCCACGATGCGCAGGGCAGATCGGCTCAGGGCGGCGCGCCAGGCCATTCCGCCAGCGTTCCCGCGCTGAGCGTTCACGGCCATTTCAGCCCTCGCAGTTTGGTTTCCATTCATGGTCTTCACCCAGGGCGACCTACAAGCCGCTCAATTCTATGGTGCGCGGTCGCTCTACCCAACCGTCGCTTGTGCCGTCCGTAACAATTTCCACCACGGCCAAATAGGTATCTGTCATCTCAACAATCTTGCCGTGATTGCGGCCCAGGTAGTTACCCACCCTCACTCGATGGATCCCGCCTTCGGGATCTCTCACCAGGCTCCAATTGTTGGCTCCTCTCTCCAGAGACCCCACCATTGCCAGGGAGTCAAAAGTATATTGCTCAAGAAATTCCTTGGCGCGATTATCATCGGGCTTGATCGCACTGATGGACTGCAGCTGAGTTATCTCCCGGACCTCGATGGGCCGGTCAAAGGGGCTGCGCAGACGCGTAGCGCTATAGGCAAAGGCCTCATACGCTTTAAAAGTTGGAATCGGTGCAATGATGCCGCCGGGGCGAGCCTGCTTCTCAGCCATAAAACTGTCAAGATCAGAAAAATCCCGCGACGTGCAGCCGGCGACCAGCAGAAAAAGCGGGAAAAGCAGCGCTAATTGGGTCGTCGCTCTCATCATCAGCCCTCCCCTTCCTTATAGCGGTAGGTCTTGGCGGTGATGTTCATACTCAGGGCCGCAGAGTTATCGCCGTTAGCACTGATGGTAAAGTCGTGAAGGGTCACAATACGCGGCAGACCCGCCATGCCGCTCACAAAAGCACCCAGGTCGTGGTAGGACCCGCTCGCCACAATCGCGATGGGCAGCTCCACATAGAATTCGCGGCTGACCTCTGGCTGCAGATCAATGCTGCTGATCGCCAGACCATTCAGCAGACCTTTGTTAGTGATGTCCTCCAGAAGCCCCGGTACTTCGGTATCTGAGGGCAGCTGGCTGATCAGCGCGCCAAAGGACTCTTCCATCTCCGCCATCTGGCGGCGGTAGGCATCCAGGTTTGCCACCTGAAAAGCTTTCTTTTCATAATCCTGCTTTAGGGTGGATTCGCGACTCTGCTCACTGGCCAGCTGCAGCTGCAGGTCCTTGATGTGGTAGTAATAGCCACCTACAAGGACCAATACAAAAAGCAGGATGCACAGAATCGTTTTGACCACCACCGGCAGGGAGCCAATGTTGTCGAGATTGATGTCGTTGACATCAAACTCCCGGAGGGAACGCAGCGTGTCATCTAACGCCATCGATCAATCCCCCGACTCATTGTCTTTGGCGGGCAAGTCCACTTTTACGCTGAGATCAAAAGTGTTGGCCTGTTCGCCATAGACCGGTGCGGCGCGGACGGCATCAAGGTTGGGATCCTTGAGCCAGTCCGATGCGTCCAGACGACGCATCAGGCTCGACACCCGGTTGTTGGACTCCGCGACGCCCTTGACGCTGAGATCAATGCCTCGCGCACTCACGTTGGTGTAAAAAACGCCATCGGGCACGGTTCGCACAAGCTGATCCAGTACGCGCACAATAATGGGACGGTTGCCCTGCAATTCCTGAATAACCCGCATACGCTCGATCAACTGGTTACGCTTGCGTTGCAGGTCCTTAATCTCTTCGACCTGTTTATCCAGCTCGCTGATATTGGAGGCAATATAGTCGTTGCGGTCCTTTTGACTGTCGATCTGCGCGTTCACAAAGCGGTCGCCCAGCATCACCAGAGCGACTCCGGCGGCAGCCACCAGGCCCAGGATACTCAAAAAGGCTCGTTTCAGCTCCTCGCGCCGGGCCTCTCTCCAGGGGAGTAAGTTAATGCGCGCCATTAATCGAAGCTCCGCAGGGCCAGACCGCACGCGATCATCATGGCAGGGGCGTCACTGCCCAGAGCCACGGCGTTGACGCGAGGAGAGATCGTCATTTCGGCGAAGGGATTGGCAACCACGGTGGGGGTTCCCAGTTGCTCCTGCACCAGATCCGACAGGCCGTCCATAAAGGACACACCACCGGCCATAATAATGTAGTCCACGTCGTTGTACTGACTCGAGGAGAAGAACAGCTGCAGCGACCGGGTCACCTGCTGCACCACCGCATCCCTGAACGGGTTCAGCAGCTCGGGTTCGTAGTCATCGGGAAGACCACCCTGCTTCTTGGCAAGACCGGCCTCCTCCAGAGGAAGCCCGTAGCGGCGCATGATCTCGTCCGTCAGCTGCTTGCCTCCGAACAGCTGCTCCCGGGTATAGATCGTATTGCCATCTTTAAGGACGCTGAGCGTTGTCATGGTGGCACCGATATCGACGACGGCCACAACGCTGTCTTCTTTCAATTCGAGATGCTCACGAATGAGCGAATAGGACCGCTCCATCGCGTAGGCTTCCACATCAATGACCTTGGCTTCGAGATCCGCCCCTTCGATGGCCTCAACGCGAAGATCAATGGTCTCCCGCCGGCAGGCGGCGAGAAGCACTTCGACCATATTCTCGCGCTCCACCGAAGGATTCTGCACTTCAAAATCCAGTGCGACCTCTTCGAGAGGATAGGGAATATACTGATCGGCTTCGAGGGTGAGCTGCGTCTCCATCTCATCGTCGGAGAGGCCCGAAGGCATGTCGATGAGCTTGGTGATGACCGAGGAGCCGGCCACAGCGGCCGAAACCTGCTTTACTTTGGACCGGGACTGGGCCACCACGCTGCGCACAGCGTTCGCCACGCCATCCACGTCATTGATGGCCTTCTCAACTACCGCATCCTGGGGAAGCGAACACACCGCGTAACTTTCCACACGGTACTTGTCCCCAGTACGACTGAGCTCCAACAGCTTGACCGTCGTGGAGCTGATATCGATCCCCAACAACGGCGTCTGCTTACGTTTTCCTAGCAACCCAAGCAAGTCGTTTTCCTATAAGTTTCACGGACTTAGCTTCACTTTGTATTCTTGTACTTGAATATTAAGCGATAAGATAGCCTACAATGCAATCAAAACACAAAAAAAGCATATAATTACCATCAACAAACATCCACAGTCTCGCGCGAATTACGCTGAATTCACCGCCAATGACGGCGCTGCGCAGCGAACCCGAGCGAGCCTTTTAACCCCGGAGACGCTGTGAAATTGCTGCGCTGGCCCCTGCGCCTTACGGTGTTGGGCTTTTTGGGTGGTTGCTGGCTATTTTCCGGCATCTACCTCTATCTCAGTCCCAATCTTCCGAATGTCGAAACCCTCCGCGACGTTCGCCTGCAAACCCCCATGCGCGTGTACACGCGCGACGGCGACCTCATCGGACAGTTTGGTGAGCAGAAGCGTAACCCCCTGACCTACGATCAGATTCCCCAGCAGTTTGTGCTGGCTTTGCTGGCCGCTGAAGATGATGGCTTCTTCTCCCATGGCGGCATTGATTTCGGTGGGCTGCTGCGTGCCGTATCAGAGCTGGTGCTCACCGGAGAAAAAGGCTCCGGGGGCAGTACGCTCACCATGCAGGTTGCGCGCAACTATTTTCTGACCCTCGATCGCACCTTTATGCGCAAGTTCAACGAGATCCTCCTCGCCATCGAAATCGAGCGGCGCCTTTCAAAGGAAGAAATCTTTGAGCTCTATGTGAACCGCGTATTCCTCGGCCACCGCTCCTATGGTTTCGAAGCCGCCTCCCAGGTTTACTATGGCAAGGGCATGGGCGAGCTGAGTCTTGCGCAGCACGCCATGCTGGCGGGCATTCCCAAATCTCCGTCACGGAACAATCCTCTCAGTGGACCCGAGGCCGGCAAGGACCGGCGCAACTGGATTCTCGGGAGAATGCTGACGCTGGATTACATCGATCAGTCCACCTATGACACGGCAATCGACCTGCCAGTCACCGCCACCCAGCACGGCGCCCGTATTTCTCTGGAAGCCCAATATGCTGCCGAGATGGCCCGGCGCCAGATGGTGGAGCGCTATGGTATGTCGGCCTATAACGAGGGTTATAGCGTCTACACCACCCTGGACAGCGAGCTCCAGGAAGTGGCCAGTGCCGCCGTAGTGGATGGCCTTATGACCTATGACTCCCGCCACGGTTATCGCGGTCCCGAACAGCAGCTTCTTGAGGAAGAACTTGCTCCCGACGCACCCCTGCCTCTGAAAGAATGGCTTGCGACTCTTGAGCGCACAGCGGTAATCGCCGGTCTGGAGCCGGCGGTGGTCATCGCCATTGATGACGCGGGCATCAGCGTGCTGCTCCGCGACAACCGCCAGGTGCGTGTGGAATGGGAAGACGGGCTCCGGCAGGCACGGCCATATATCAGCGAGAATCGTATGGGTTCGTCCCCCGCCACACCTGCAGACGTTGTGAGTCTGGGTGATCTCGTGCGGGTGAAATTCAGCGACAAACAGCGCTGGCGCTTTGCCCAGGTGCCCGACGCCCAGGCCGCTCTGGTATCCCTCAACCCGAATAACGGCGCCATTGTGAGCCTCGTCGGCGGCATCGGTTTTGAGAAGAGCAAGTTCAACCGTGCCACTCAGGCGCAGCGACAGCCCGGCTCCAATCTCAAACCGTTTTTGTACAGCGCCGCGCTGGATGCGGGCTTTACCGCGGCCAGCATCATTAATGACGCCCCCATTGTGATGGAGGACCGCTCTCTGGAGGGCGTGTGGCGCCCCGAAAACGACAGCGGCAAATTCTTTGGCCCCACGCGATTGCGCTGGGCCCTGACCAAATCCCGTAACCTGGTATCCATACGTTTACTGCAGCAACTGGGTGTGCGGCGTTTTATCAACTACGCCGACCAGCTAGGCTTTGATACCGGGGACTTTGCACCGGACCTGTCCCTCGCCTTGGGTACCCATGCCATGAACCCCCTGGAGATCGCCAGCGCGTATGCGATTCTCGCCAACGGTGGCTACAGGGTTGAGCCCTTCCTGATTCAGCGCATCGATGACCTGGCGGGCGAAACTGTCTTTGAGGCACGCCCCGCCACCGTATGCAGCGATTGTGAACAGGGCGACCGTGCGCCTGGGACGGAAGAGCTTTCCATGGAAGAAATACTCGCCGCACAAGAAGCCGATGCCCCGCCCGCCCCAAAGCGGGTGATGGATGAGCGCGTCAACTTCATTATTAACAGTATCCTCCAGGACGTCATTAAAAAAGGCACCGGCCGGCGGGCACTGGTGCTAAAGCGTGATGACATTTCCGGAAAAACCGGCACCACCAACGGTCCCATGGATGCGTGGTTCTCCGGCTACAATCCGGATGTGGTAACCACGACCTGGGTGGGTTTTGACAATTACACTCCCCTGGGTCGTCGGGAATTCGGTGGCACCGCAGCCCTGCCCATCTGGATCAATTACATGCGTGAGGCACTGGCGGGGCTCCCGGAGAAACCCCGGGGCCTGCCGCCGGGCGTTATCCACGTGCGCATCGACCCTGCCACCGGGCTCCTGGCGCCCTCGGATCAGCGGGATGCGATCTTTGAGTACTTCCGCGCCGAGAATCTCCCTGAGCCGGGAGAAGGAGAAGGCACCGGCCCTACCGGCACCGACGACCTCATTCAGGAAATTTTCTGAGCCTCCGCAGGGGGCGGTGCCCTGCGCCCCGCCTCCAGTTCGCGCATTTCCCGCGCAATGGATTCCGGTGACCCGGTGCCCCGGGCAACTATGCTGTAAATTGCGGGCACCAAATACAGGGTAAAGAGCGTCGCGACGCTTACGCCAAAAAGCACCACGATACCCAACACGTTGCGACTGGTAGATCCCGGGCCCTCCATAAGCACCAGCGGCAGTGTGCCCACAATCGTGGACACCGCGGTCATGAGCACCGGCCTGAGACGCAGCACCGAGGCCTTGACGATAGCCTCGCCAAAAGCCCAGCCCTCATCCCGGACCTGGTTGATGAACTCCACCAGAAGAATGCCGTTTTTGGTGGCGATGCCGATCAACATGAGCAGCCCGATCTGACTGAACAGGTTGAAACTCTGCCCGGTGACAAACAACCCCAGCAGACCACCGCCCAGGGCCAAAGGCACCGTGACCATAATCACCGCCGGGTGGATAAAGCTTTCAAACTGCGCAGCCATCACCAAAAACAGCACCAGCAGCGCCAGACCGAAGGCAAAGTAAATATCACCGGAGGACTCTTTGTAGTCGAGGGATTGTCCCTTGTAGTCGACTTTGGCATTGGCGGGAAGATTGTCATCCACGGTCCGCTCCAGAAACGCCAGAGCATCGCCCAGACTCACATCCGCAGTCAGCGTCGCGTTGATCGTTACCGCTCGCAGCCGGTTGTAGCGCTGAAGCTCGGCAATACCCGCCACGTTATCGGCCTCTAGGAGATTCGACAGGGGAATGAGTTCACCGCTGGCACTGCGTACCCGGACGTTGCCGATGTCGCTGGGCGTGGCGCGCTGGTTATCCTGGAGCTGGACGATGACCGGATACTCTTCCTGATCCACGGAATAGGTGGTGACCTCCTGCTCCGTCATTAATGCCTGAAGAGTCTCCGCCACATCCCGGGCGCTGACGCCCAGAGAGGCGGCGCGGGCTGTGTCGATGCGCAAATGTACTTGCTGCTGGGTCTCCTTGAGATCCGAGTTGAGCATGCCGAATAAACCGCTCTGTCGCGCCTCATCCATCACGATGTCCCGCCACTCGGCGAGGGTCTGGTAATCCGGGCCCTGGAGCACAAACTGCACCGGTGTATTGGGTCCCCGCTGACCGAGGCCCGCGGGCACAAAGGTCATTACCCGAATTCCCGGCACATCCCGCCAGGTTGCGGCCATCTGATCCCGAAGCTCAAAGGCGCTGTAATCCCGCTCATCCCAGGGCACCATAGAAATCCGGGAGAACGCCGTGGAGGTCGATGTAGAGTTTCTAAACGGTGCGACAAACAACACGCGGGTGAGAGACCCGGCTTTCTCCAACTCCAATAGCGGCGGCTGCAATTGTTCGATGACAGCGCGCATGGAATCAATATTCGTGCCTTCCTGGGTGTTGATGATCGCCATGACCGAATCCTGATCCTCAACGGGCACATACTCCTGCTTCAATTGCTGAAAAAGCAAAGGCAACATGACAAAGGCCAGCACTGCGATCACCAGGGCCATCCAGGCATGCCCCAGAAGATAACGCAGGCTTGTTTCGTAGGACGATCGTAACTTGCTCATGACCGCCTCAACGGCTTTGTCCAACACGCTGTGAGACTCCTTGCGGCGCAGCACCTGGCTGCACAGCATGGGCACCAGAGACAGGGCGAGCACCGAGGAGATACACACGGCGACCGAGATGGTCACCGCCAACTCCACGAACAGCCGGGACGACGCGTCCTGCAGAAATATCACGGGACTGAACACCGCCAGAAGCACCGCGGTAGTGGCGATCACCGCAAAACCCACCTGCTTTGCACCGCCTGCTGCTGCCAGCAAAGGAGGCTCACCATCCTCTACGCGGCGGTAGATGTTCTCCAGCACCACGATGGCATCGTCCACCACCAGGCCCACGGCGAGGACCATGGCCAACAGGGTGATGAGGTTCAGGGAGTAATCCATAGCCTGCAAGGCG
This sequence comes from Congregibacter sp., assembly GCF_965660375.1. Classification (GTDB taxonomy): domain Bacteria; phylum Pseudomonadota; class Gammaproteobacteria; order Pseudomonadales; family Halieaceae; genus Congregibacter. The sequence continues at coordinate 29,537 of NZ_CBFHZO010000131.1, forward strand.
ATAACCGCACCCAGAAGAGAGACGGGAATGCACACAACAGGAATCAGCGTGGCCCGGATAGTCCCTAAAAACAGGAGTATGACGATGGAGACAAGAACAATGGTCAAGGCAATGGTGGTGTAAACACCGTTAATAGCAGCGCGGATAAAAGCCGACGCATCGCCGGAGGAAGCGATGCCCATACCGTCCGGGAGGTCCCGCTCCACGGCAAGCATTTCCTTGTGCACCGCGTCGAGCACCTCCACCGTGTTGGCATCGGACTGTTTTACCACTCCCACGGAAACGCTGTTTTCGCCATTGGAAAAGAACAGGCGCCGACGGGTGGAGGGGCCCTCTTCCACCCGCGCCACCTCTGCCAGGCGCACCAGGTGGCCGTCATCACCGCGGCGCACCACCAGACGGCGAAAGTCTGTGGCACTGCGGTAGCTGCGCTCTACGCGCACGGGCAGCTCCATGTACTGGGAATCCAGCCGTCCTGCGGGCAGCTCAACGTTCTCTTGCCGCAGAGCGGCCAGCACATCACTCACCGCGAGCTCCCGGGCGCTGAGCTTTTGCCGATCCAGCCAGATGCGCATGGAGCGCGGTGCTCCGCCGAACACGCGTACGGAGGCCACGCCCGGGAGCACAGCAAAACGATCAACGATATAGCGCTCGGCGTAGTCGGTGATATCCATGGGTGACATGCCCTCACCGCCCACGCTCATGTACACGAGAGGCGTGGTTTCGCTGTCTGCCTTGGTGACCTGGGGTCGCTCTGCCTCCTCGGGCAAACGACGACTGGCACGGGATACCCGATCGCGGACGTCGTTGGCCGCGGAATCAATGTCACGGCCCAACTCAAACTCTACGGTGATCGTAGAACGCCCGTCGGCACTGCTGCTGCGGATAGTGCGGATACCCTCAATACCGCCGATTTCATCTTCGATAGGCTGAGTAATCCGGGTCTCCACCACATCTGAGGCGGCACCTTCGTAGTTCGTCACGATGGAGACCTGCGCGGGAGACATGTCCGGATACTCACGGGTCGAGAGCTGCAGAAAAGCCATCACGCCAAAGGACACCAGAAGCAAGGCGATAACCGTGGCAAACACCGGCCGCTGAACGGAAATTTCAGGTAGGCGCATGGTTATGCTCCATTGCCTGCAAGGGGATCGTCTACCGGCTCGGCGGCCTCACGCACCTTCACCCCGGGCCTGAGAGTCATCTGTCCATTTCGGACCACCCGGTCTCCGGGAGACAGCCCTGAGCGAATTTCTATGAGCCCCGGCATGCGTCGCCCGATTTCCACGGTCACCCGCCGCGCAATGGACTCTCCGTCAACCACAAACACCGAGCTTTGGGCGCCGCTTTGCACCAGTGCGGTTTCGGATACAACAATACCCGGCGTCTCACCCAGGGACACGTTCACCGCCATCAACATACCGGGACGCAGCCGCGCCTCGCCGTTATCAATGAGTGCCCGCACGGAAAATGCCCGGGTAGCGGGATCCACACGGCTGCCAATCTGCGTGACCTGGCCGGTAAACACTTCGCCATCCCAGGCGGTACTTATGGCGTTCACCATGTCTCCAATTTCAATCTGCGACAGGTAATGCTCGGGCAGGGTGAAATCCAGCTTCATGGGATTGATGTCATCCAGCTCGGCGATGACCGTGCCCGGGGTCAGCAGTGCACCCACGCTAATACGGCGTAAACCAATGACGCCGTCAAAGGGAGCGCGAATGGTGCGATCGTCGATGCGGGAACGCAGCGCTTCGAGCAGGGCCGCGTTGGCATCGACGCGGGCTCTGGCCACATCGATTTCTGCAGCGGTGGCGATGTCCTTGCCCAGGGTCAGGTAACGGTCGAGCTGCAGCTGGGTTTCTCGCAATTTGGCTTCTGCCTCGCGCAGCAGTGCCAGTTGCTCAACGTCGATAAGCTCCACAAGCACCGCGCCGGCCTTGACCAACTCGCCGCCCTCAAAATGCACCGCACTCACCTGCTCCGTGAGCTTTGCGGTAATCGCAACCGACTCATTGCCCACCAGCGTGCCCACGGACTCCGCGTCGCGAACAATGGGGGCAAGCTCGGCGATTTCTGTCTCCACCAGCACGGCAGACGCAGCGCCGGAGCGCTCCTTGGCGGGGAGTTCCACGTCCTCACAGGCGCTGAGAGCCAATACAGACAAGACACCGAGCAGCCATGGCATGCTTCGCATTCTGTTCTCCTAAATGGGACTGTTTGCTACTGAACCAGGTGAATAGCGCGGCGTATTATAGGCTGTATCATACGTTCGCCGACGGAATTTCCGTCGCTCCCTTTAACTGACAGCGATTCGATTATGTTTTCTACCTCCAAAGCCCTGCGCTCTCTGGTCTTCGCACCCCTGGTTTTCCTGCCGCTCTCACTGGTACTGAACGGCTGTGCGCCTCCTGCCCCTCCAGAAAACGACAGTGCCGGCGAAAGTGCAGGCAAGAGCACAGGCGCGGCGATGGTGGTCACCGCCAACCCTGTGGCCACGCGCGTCGGCGAGGAAATACTCCGCGCCGGCGGTAATGCCGTGGACGCGGCCATCGCTATCGAATCCGTTCTCAGTCTGGTGGAGCCCCAAAGCTCCGGCCTCGGAGGCGGCGGCTTTATGGTCTATTACCATGCTGCCGATAAGCGCGTCGAAGTCTACGACGGACGGGAGAAGGCGCCGGCGGGGGCCCACAGCGATATGTTTCTGAAGGAGGATGGCCAACGCTACGGTTATCTGGAGGCCAAAAACAGCGGTCTGTCCATTGGCGTCCCGGGCATGGTCTCCCTCCTTTCCCTGGCCCATGACGAGCGGGGGCAGTTGCCCTGGGAGGCACTCTTCGAACCGGCCAGAAAGCTGGCGCGGGAGGGGTTTACCGTCTCACCGCGACTGGCGTCCTTCTTTGAAAAGTACGGCATGCGCCTGATTCCCAGCAGCGAGGACCAGGGGCCGCTGGATGCCTACCACTACTTCTTTGACGAGAGTGGCACGCTCCGGGATCGCATTAAAAATCCCCAATACGCCAACACTCTGGAATTGATCGCAGCGAACCCTGCAGATTTTTACCGCGGTCCTCTCGCCGAAGAGATGGTGGCCGCAGCCCATCACGCACCCCGCGCAGGTACGCTGAGCCTGGGCGACCTCGCGGACTATACCGCTCGCAAAGTCGAACCCCTGTGTATGGATTATCGCGGACGCACGCTCTGCGGTCCTCCCCCGCCGTCCTCCTGGGTCGCGGTCGCCATGACCCTGGGCATGCTGGAAGCGACGTCCTTCCCCACCGGCGACGAAATGACCGACTGGGCGATGTTTACCGAGGCCCAGCGCCTGGCCTACGCCGACCGGGATTTTTATGTCGCCGATAATGATTTTGTACCCGTGCCCCTGAGCGGCATGCTCAACCGCGACTACCTGGCCGAGCGCGCTAACCTCATAAACCCTGACGGTGCCGAAGAAACAGTAGCAAACGGTGACCCCTGGGCCTTCCAGCCAGAGCGCACCGCCTCACTGCCGGGCAAGGACACCACCATCGACTACGCGGGTACCACCCATTTCGTCGTTGTAGACCGCTGGGGTAACGCGGTGTCCATGACCGCCACGGTGGAGAGTATTTTTGGGTCCACGCGCATGGCCGGCGGCATGTTCCTCAACAACCAGCTTACAGATTTTGCCAAGCAGCCCAGGGATGACGAGGGAGTGCTGGTGGCCAACCATCCCGCGCCCGGTAAACGTCCCCGCTCATCCATGTCCCCTACCATCGTGCTCAATGGCAACGGTGAATTTGAGATGGCCACCGGCTCCCCCGGCGGCAATTCCATCATCGCCTACACTCTCAAAACCCTCGTGGGAGTTATCGACTGGGGGCTGACACCCCAGGAAGCCGTAAACCTGCCCAACGTGGTTGCCCGCGGCGACACCGTTCGAGTGGAAAGCGCCCGCGCGTCTCAGGAGATGCTCGCGGCCATGCGAGCCTTTGGATTTCAGATCAAGGAATCGGCGGGGGAGAACTCGGGCCTCAGCGTTATCTTGCGCCACAGTGACGGCGAGTTAGAGGGGGGCGTTGACCCCCGGCGGGAGGGGACGATCTCCTCCATCATTGCCATGCCCTGAGGGGCGCTCTCCTTAAGGACTTTTCCTTGAGGGACAGATTAAAGGCACACAAAACACCACAGATTGACGGCAAAGCGGCCGCTAAGAACACTTACTGTCGCCGCAACTCAAACACGTGGCGCAGCCACCGTCGATGATCACGGCTTTTACAGAACATGCCTTGCACAGAGTAGCGCTTTTTGGGTAGCCGGACTCTTCTGGATCAGCATCCATTACTTGGGCTTTCTTTTCTTCCAGATAGGCCAGCTGCGCTTCATCCATGACCTCTTCAGTTATCAGGCCGATAGACCGCATATGACGCTTGATAATGATGCCGATTTCGGCGACGAGAGAAGGGACGAAACGCCCACCCGTGAAGTAGCCACCCTTCGGATCAAACACCTGCTCCAATTCGTCGATGATAAATGTGACGTCACCGCCTTTACGAAAAATGGCACTCAGGACCAGCGTGAGGGCCGTCACCCACTGATAGTTATCCATATCGCGGCAGTTGATGAAGATCTCAAAGGGCGCCCGTTTTTCATGCTCGGTGCCCTCATTGAGCACAATGTCATTAATGGACACGTACAGGGCGTGCTTTATATTTGGAGCCTTGAGCTTGTACGTTGATCCATGGAGATGCTCGGGACGCTTGATCTTCTCGTGCATCTGAATAACTTGCGCTTCCTCTTTTGGCGCATCAGTCTCGCCGGGCTTCACGACGCTCCAGCCAGTAATCTTCTTGTCGATTTTTACAGTCATGGCTTTTGGCCTCTGATCAATGCGGGCCCGCGGCCCGCGTAGTAAACAATGGGCGAGGGGATCGCTCTAGAACCGCGAGTACATACCTTCTTTTAATGCATCAAAGAGGTTGGAGGCGGAGTGCGTATCGCCGTCGTACTCCACCTGGTCGGTGCCGGCCACTTGAATAGTGGATCCGTCCTCGAGGGTGAACTCGTACTTTGTGTTTTCCAGGTCGTCCTTTTTCACCAGGACGCCACTGAATGCCTCCGGGTTATACCGGAACGTGGTGCAGCCCTTAAGTCCACGCTCATAGGCGTACATGTAAACGTCCTTGAAGGCGTCATAGGGAATTTCCGTGGGAACATTAACCGTCTTGGAGATGCTGGAGTCGATCCACTTTTGAGATGCCGCCTGCATATCCACATGCTCTTTTGGCGAAATATCATTGGTGGTAATGAAATAGTCGGGCAGCTTGTTAGGGCCCTCCGTCGCATAGGGATCCGCTTCCGGGTTAACCAGATGGCGGTAAGCCAGTAACTCGAAGGACTGAACCTCCGTCTGCTGCTTGGTCTTTTTGCCCGCCTTGATGATGTTACGCATGTACGAATGGGCGAAACTGGGCTCTATACCGTTGCTACTGTTATTGGCAAAAGAAAACGCAATGGTCCCTGTGGGAGCGATGGAGCTGTGGTGCGTGAACCGTGCGCCATGCTGCTCTATGTCAGCCACAAGCTGCGGCTCTACTTCGGCGATAGTTTGCATGTAGCGGCTATAGCGAGCCATCAATACTCGCCCGGGCACCTTGTCGCCCAGCTTAAACCCGTCGGCCATCATTTCTGGCCGCGCGTGCAGCATCTCTCCGGTGACATCATGATTCTTGTCCAGGATGGGGGCCGCACCCTTCTCCTTCGCCAGCTCGAGGCCAACCTTCCAACCTACTACGGCAAGCTCACGACTAACGCGATCAGTAAACGCTACAGCCTCTTCAGATCCATAACGCATACCCATCAGCGTCACCGCTGACCCCAAGCCGAGGTAGCCAATGCCGTGGCGACGCTTCGTAGTGATCTCTTCAACCTGCTCCGGAAGAGGTAGTCCATTGATCTCCACCACGTTGTCCATCATGCGGGTGAAAATCGCTGTTACCTCTCGGAATTTATCCCAGTCAAAGGCCGCTACATCTGTAAAAGGTGACGTAATGAAGCGCGTCAGATTGACACTGCCCAACAGGCACGATCCGTAATAAGGCAACCCCTGTTCCCCACAGGGGTTTGTGCTGCGGATGTTTTCGCAGAACCAGTTGTTGTTCATTACATTGTATTTATCGATGAGAATGAAACCGGGCTCAGCGTAATCGTAGGTAAGCGACATGACCTCGTCCCAAAGCTCTCGCGCCTTGACGACGTTATAAATCTTGCAGGCAACCTCCCCCACCTCATTGCAAAGATAGTCATCGGTGACCGGGAACTGCTTCCACAGGATTCCGCGATCACCCGCTTTTTTCTCGGCATCTTCAAGCGTGTCCGCCTTGATCGGAAACACAAGAGGCCAGTCACCTTCAGCTTTGACGGCCTCCATGAACTCATCGGTGATCAATAGCGAAAGATTGAATTGGCGAAGCATGCCGTCCGTACGCTTGGCCCGAATAAACTCAAATACGTCCGGGTGGGATACATCAAAGGTGCCCATCTGTGCGCCTCGTCGCCCACCCGCGCTGGAAACGGTCTTGCAGGTCGCGTCAAAGATTTCCATGAACGACAGCGGACCACTGGTTTCGGCCCCGGCTCCCGCCACGTTGGCGCCGCTGGGCCGCAGGGTAGAAAACTCGTATCCAATCCCGCAGCCGGCCTTCAGCGTCAAACCGGCCTCAAGGTTCGCCTGGAGGATGCCGTCCATGGAATCGCCGATCGGTCCCGACACCGTGCAGTTGATGGTGGACGTACTGGGCTTGTACTTCTCTGCGCCGGCGTTCGACATGATGCGCCCGGCAGGAGTCGCTCCGTTGCGAAGAGCCCACTCAAACTTTTCTTTCCAGCCCTCTTGATCGGAGGTCTCAACCCTGGCCAGGGCTGCGGCAACGCGCTTGAAAGACCCGCTCATATCGCCGTCGATGGAATTTCCTTCATGATCACGGAGCCCATACTTCTCCGCCCAGATCTCGACCGAGGTCTCCTGCATTGGCACATCAACGGCTGCCGGGGCTCCACCAGTAATCAGTTCCATCTTGGTCATACATCAATCCTCTATACCTGTGCTCTGGGAGGGCATATCGCTTAGGCGGACACTGTACCTAATAGCTAATGGTTTTGAGACAGCTATACGCCTGAAAAGGCCAAATATGGCAACTTTTTCATAAAGAACCACAACATTTAGTATGCGGGGAGGCGAGAGCGACAGCTGAGGGACCCTGTGGACGGGCACAAAAAAAACCCGCAGACAGTGAGCCGGCGGGTTTTTCGTCTCTGCTACGGCCGAAACGCCGCGGCAGGGCTCCTGTTATCGAGCGGAGCCACGAGCGCCAAAGCGCTTCTTGAATCGATCTACACGACCGCCACTGTCTACGATCTTCTGCTTACCGGTAAAGAACGGGTGGCAGTTAGAGCAAACGTCGATGTTGAAGTCCTGGCCCAGCGTAGAGCGGGTCAGGATCTTGTTGCCACAGCTACAGGTCGCGGTCACGTCCTCGTAGCGGGGATGAATTTCAGCTTTCATGGTGTATCTCCAGTATGTTGATGCCGCCACCCGAACCCACGCAGGCTGCTTGATTAAAGCAGTTCGCGCTATGCCAGGCACCGCATCCGGGAGTCACCTGCTGCTGGGCGTTAGGCACCAGGGGCAGGCAAACGGGGCGCGGAGTTTAGCAGAATCAGCGCTGCGTGCAATACGGCATTTAGGGCGATGAAAAGCGGCGCAGATTCCGCCGTGGAGCGCTCGGTGCTTTGCTATGCTCTCGCCCCATCGTGACCCAAAGCAAACAACCTGCGGTGCTTCGCGTAGCGGCCCCCGTGCCCCTGCGAAGACCCTTCGACTATCTCGCGCCCGAGGGCCAGAACCCGGACTCCCTGAGTCCGGGGGTGCGCCTGCGCGTACCCTTTGGCAAGCGGGAGATCACGGCAATCCTGCTGGAGGTGGCCCTGGAGGCCAGTGTCGATGTGAAGCAGCTCCGCCCGGCACTGACAGTGCTGGACGATGAGCCGGTGCTCAGCCCCAGCATCATCGCCCTGTGCAAATGGTCCTCGGAGTATTACCAACACCCCCTGGGGGAAGTCTTCAGTGCGGCGATTCCCAAGGCGCTGCGCGAGGGGCGCGGCCTGTCCGAGACGCACTGGCGCCTCACCACCCGGGGTAAGGGATTGCCCGACGGCGCACTAAGCCGCGCCAAATCCCAGGCCAAAGCGCTAACTCTGCTGCAAACCGGCGAACAGTTGCCCGTCACACTCAAAGCAGCGGGCGTCTCCAGCGCGGTGCTTCGAGAGCTAGCTTCCAAAGATCTCATCGAGCGCTGTCGGGTCTCCACGGGCCTGCCCAGCGCAGCGCTGAAAGAAGAAGGCCCTCCCCTTGGCGAGGAACAGGCGACGGCAGTCGCAGCGGTAAAGTGGGATAGCTTTAGCTGCCATCTGCTGCAGGGGGTAACCGGCAGCGGTAAGACCGAGGTTTACCTGCGGCTCATTGCCAACTGCCTGGCCCGCGGCGAGCAGGCTCTGGTGCTCATCCCGGAAATCGGGCTCACGCCCCAGACCGTTGAACGCTTCGAAGCGCGGTTCCAAGCCCCCGTGGCAGTGCTCCACTCCGGTTTGTCCGACAGACAACGCTTTGCTGCCTGGCAGGCTGCGCAGTCCGGAACCGCGGGCATTGTCCTGGGTACGCGCTCGGCAATATTCACGCCCCTCGCCCGCCCGGGTCTCATCATCGTCGATGAGGAGCATGACGGCTCCTACAAGCAGCAGGATGGCTTTCGCTATGCCGCGCGGGACGTGGCGGTCAAACGTGCACAGCTTGAAGGCTGCCCGGTGATGCTTGGCAGTGCCACGCCCTCGCTGGAGTCTCTGGAAAATGCCCGCAGGGAACGCTACCAGCACCATTTTCTGCGGGGTCGCCAGGGAGGCGGCGAGCTGCCCATGCTCCAGACCGTGGACCTGCGGGGCCTACAGCTCAACGCCGGCATCAGTGATTACCTCATGGCAGCTATTCGCGAGACCGTTGAGGTACACAAACGTCAGGCACTGCTCTTTCTCAACCGCCGGGGGTTTGCCCCCACGCTCCAGTGCCACAGCTGTGGCTGGGTTGCCGGCTGTGATCATTGCGACGCGCGACTCACGGTGCATCTGCGCAAGCGTTGTCTTCGCTGCCATCACTGCGCCGCGCAGCGTGCCTTGCCACCGCAGTGTCCGGACTGCGGTGGCACCTCCCTCCTGACCCACGGCCTGGGGACTGAACAGACCGAGGATTTTTTGCGCAAGGTACTCCACTGCCCTGTCCATCGGGTAGACAGCGACGCCATGCGCGGCGTGGACGCCATGCAGTCGCTCCTTGAGGTAGCGCAAAGCGAAGAGCCCTGTGTGATCCTGGGAACGCAGATGCTGACCAAAGGGCACCACTTTCCCGCGGTCCAGCTCGTAGGTGTTATTGATGCGGATGCCCTTCTCTACAGTGCCGATTTTCGCGGTGAGGAGCGCATGGCCCAGTTAGTGGTGCAGGTGGCGGGTCGCGCGGGAAGGGAATCCGCCGGTGGCAGGGTTTTGATACAGACCCACTATCCCGATGATCCCTTGTTCGGTGCATTGCGGGACGGTCATTTCGAGGCCATTACCAGCTCACTGCTGCAAAAGCGTCAAAGCGCCCGACTCCCGCCCTATGGCCAACTCATGCTTCTGCGCAGTGACTCCCGAAACGAGGGTGATGGCGAAGCGTTTCTGCGCACCGTATATAGAGAAGCAAGGCAGCACCTACCGAACGATTGCCAGTTGATTGGCCCCCTACCCTCGGCAATGCCCCGGCGGGCAGGGCGTTTTCGCTGGCAGCTCTGGTGTTTAGCTGCCTCGCGCAGAAGTGCTATGGCGGCTGCCCGACTGCTGGTTGAGCGTGCCGAAAAGCTGAAGAAGCCCCGGGAGCTCAGCTGGTTTATTGACGTCGATCCCAGCGACGTTTTGTAAACGCGGCGGCAAATCTGGCAAAGGCGGGAACGAAGCGGGATAATGAGATAGCGCGCCAATCACGGCGCATCATTTACGGAACCACATCATGAAAGACACCGTTGCCGCGCTGCTCAGTGAGGCACTGCAAAGTATTATCTCCGCTCGCCAGGCCGACATCACGGCACCCGAGATTCAGGTGGAACGGACCCGCGATGCCGCCCACGGCGACCTGGCCAGTAATATTGCGCTGGCGACGGCCAAGCTTCTGAAGATGCCACCCCGGGAGCTGGCGCAGGCTATTTGCGATGCCCTCCCCGACAACTCTGTTATCGATCGTACGGACATCGCCGGCCCCGGTTTCATTAACTTTTTTCTCTCCAAAGACAGTCAGGCCGCGGCACTGTTGGAGGTACTCAGCAAGGGCTCTCGCTATGGACACAATGACTCCGGTGCGGGTCGCAAAGTACAGGTGGAGTTTGTTTCCGCCAATCCCACCGGGCCTTTACACGTGGGCCATGGCCGAGGCGCCGCGGTTGGCGACAGCCTCGCCAGAATTCTCGATGCCTGCGGCTGGGAAGTGGTGCGGGAGTTCTACTACAACGATGCCGGCGCGCAGATTAATAACCTCGCCCTGTCTGTGCAGGCGCGCTGCAAGGGACTGACCCCGGACGATGACGGCTGGCCCGACGACGGCTATCGCGGCGACTATATTGCGGAGCTTGCGAAGGCCTATCTCGCGGGAGAGAGCGTAGAGGCCAGCGATAAATCTGTCACCGCGACTGGCGATGGTGAAAACCTCGACGCTATTCGGGAATTTGCCGTGGCCTGGCTTCGCAGGGAGCAGGATCTCGACCTGCAAAGTTTCGGCGTAGCTTTCGACATATTCTTTCTTGAATCATCGCTCTATGAGTCCGGGGAGGTCACCACCACCGTCGATCGACTGGTGGAGAGCGGCAACACCTACAGCAGTGACGACGCCCTTTGGCTGCGCACCACGGACTTCGGGGACGACAAAGATCGTGTCATGCGTAAAAAGGATGGTGGCTATACCTACTTCCTGCCGGACGTGGCCTATCACCTGAATAAATGGCGCCGGGGCTTTGAGCGCGTGATCAACGAACAGGGCGCGGATCATCACAGTACCGTCACCCGGGTTCGTGCGGGCCTGCAGGCTCTGGACGAGGGTATTCCCGAGGGCTGGCCGGAGTACGTGCTCCATCAGATGGTCACCGTCATGCGCGACGGCCAGGAGGTCAAGCTCTCCAAGCGCGCCGGCAGCTACCTCACCCTTCGCGATCTCATCAATGAAGTGGGCCGCGATGCCACGCGTTACTTCCTGGTGGCGCGCTCGCCCAACTCCCAGCTGACCTTCGATATTGACCTGGCATTGTCGCAATCCAACGACAACCCTGTGTTTTATATCCAGTACGCCCATGCAAGGGTGTGCAGCGTTCGTCGCAAGTTCCTGGAAGCCGGCCTGTCCGTAGAGTTGGACCCCGAAACCCTGGCTCTGGAGCGCCTGGTGGAACCCCAGGAAGTGGAGGTACTCAAGCAGCTGGCGCGTTTTCCCGAGATTGTGACCCGGGCCGGCACCAGTGCCGAGCCCCAACAGATCGCCAATTACCTTCGCGACCTGGCTGGAGAGTTCCACGCTTACTACAATGCCCACAAGGTGCTCATTGATGACGGGGAACTGCGCAGCGCTCGTCTTGCTCTGACCACTGCTGTGGGACAGGTGATCGCCAATGGTCTGGACCTGCTCGGCGTCTCGGCTCCGGAGAGCATGTAAGTCCCCATGGCAAAGGCCCCAAAACGGAGAAGCAGTCGCGGCGCAAGTCGCCACAATACGGCCACCGAAAGCCACGGCGGCTTGCGCTGGTATGGGGCCGGCGTTGCCACCGGTTTGTTTCTCGCCTTTTTGCTCTACCTCGTCTCCCTGCCACCGGAGAACGGAGCCGAACCGCAGCTTGCGAACCGTCCCAAGGCCAGTAATCCAGAGCCGGAGTACGAATTTTTCGAGGTGCTCCCCAACCAGGAAATCACCGTCGATGTGGACCCGGCGGATCTTCCCAAGCCACGAAGTGCCGGCACCGGTAAACAGTTTTTACTCCAGGCAGGCTCCTTCCGTCAGGCCGCAGATGCCGATCGCCGGCGCGGCGAACTTTTGCTCCTGGGACTCAATCCCAGTGTGGAAGACACCCAGGGTGACACCGGGCGCTGGTTTCGCGTGGTTCTGGGGCCCTTCGAAAGCCGCTCTGCCATGGCAAAAGCCCGAAGTCTCACCGCCCAGCAGGATATCGACACCCTGCTTATCCAGCGCAATCGCGGGTAAGGCTGGAACCAGCTCCGGCAGGGCGCTTGAACTTCCCTCCCGCGCCCCCATAACGGTAGTTCAAGAGCGAAGGAATTTACCGTGGAACAATTCAGAGGCACCACCATCCTGTGTGTGCGCCGGGGCAACAGCGTTGTCGTCGGCGGAGACGGCCAGGTCTCCATGGGCAACACCATCATGAAGGGCAACGCACGGAAGGTGCGCCGTTTGTATAAAGATCAGGTAATCGCGGGTTTTGCGGGAGGCACTGCCGATGCCTTTACCCTCTTTGAGCTTTTCGAGGCGCAGCTTGAGAAACACAGCGGCCAGCTGGTCCGCGCGGCGGTAGAGCTTGCAAAAGCCTGGCGCACGGAACGCTCGCTGAGGCAGCTCGAAGCCCTGCTCGCCGTGGCCGACAAGGAAACCTCCCTCGTCATCTCCGGAAACGGCGATGTTATAGAGCCAGAAAACAATCTCATTGCCATCGGATCCGGCGGCTCCTTTGCCCAGGCCGCGGCCATGGCATTGCTGGATAACACCGAACTCAGCGCCCGCGAAGTCGTGGAGAAAGGCCTCGGCATCGCCGCGGACATCTGCATTTATACCAACGAGCAGCGCACCATCGAACAGCTCGACTTTTGATCCCAGCCAAATCCGGACCCAAAACATGTCAAATATGACTCCCCGAGAGATTGTCCACGAGCTGGACAAGCACATCATTGGCCAGCAGGACGCCAAGCGCGCCGTGGCCAATGCCCTGCGCAGCCGCTGGCGTCGCATGCAGGTGGAAGAAATCCTGCGCGCGGAAATTACGCCCAAGAACATACTGATGATCGGCCCTACTGGCGTCGGCAAAACGGAAATCGCCCGGCGCCTGGCCAAGCTGGCCAACGCGCCCTTTGTAAAAGTGGAGGCCACCAAGTTCACCGAAGTAGGCTATGTTGGTCGCGACGTGGAATCGATCATCCGCGATCTGGTAGAAATGGCGGTGAAAATGCTCCGCGAACAGGCCATGGACAAGATGCGCTTTCGGGCTGAAGAAGCTGCCGAAGAACGCGTTCTGGATATTCTCCTCCCAGGCGCCCGCGACGGGAAGGGCGAAACCGCAAGCCAGGGTGACAGCACCCGCCAGCTGCTGCGTAAAAAGCTCCGTGAGGGCGAGCTCGACGAAAAAGAAATCGATCTGGAAATCAACACTCCCAGCAGCGTTGAGATCAGCGCGCCGCCGGGTATGGAAGAAATGACCAACCAGCTCCAGAGCATGTTTTCGAACATGGCCCGCTCCCAACCCAAAAGCCGCCGCATGCCCATCAAAGCAGCTTTTGCCGCGCTGTGCGATGAAGAAGCCGCCAAGCTCGTCAATGAAGATGAAATCAAACAGCAGGCGGTGCAGGCGGCGGAGCAAAACGGCATCGTCTTTATTGACGAACTGGACAAGGTCGCCAAGCGGGGCGAGACCGCCGGCGCCGATGTGTCCCGGGAAGGAGTCCAGCGGGATCTGCTGCCGCTCATCGAGGGCTGCACCGTGAGCACCAAATACGGCATGCTCAAAACCGACCACATTCTGTTTATCGCTTCCGGCGCCTTCCACCTGTCCAAACCCTCGGATTTGATTCCCGAGCTTCAGGGTCGCCTGCCTATCCGCGTGGAGCTTGCGGCGCTGTCGCCCGAGGACTTCAGACGTATACTCGTAGAACCCGATGCAGCGCTCACACGGCAGTACAGTGCGCTGCTGGGCACCGAGGGCATGTCTCTGGAGTTTACCGAAGACGGTATTGCACGCATCGCCGAGCTTGCCTGGCAGCTCAACGAGAGCGCGGAGAATATCGGCGCCCGACGACTGCACACCGTCATGGAACGCTTATTGGAAGACGCCTCATTCAAGGCCGCCGATGATGGCCTCAGTGGCAGCGTGCTGGCCGTCGATGCCGCCTATGTAGATTCACAGCTGTCAGATCTGGCGATGGACGAAGATCTGTCAAAGTTCATTCTGTAATCGAGGACCTATGAGCGACGCCCCCCGTCCCATCCACCTACGCCTGCGCAAAAAATCGCGGGTTTTGGAACTTGAGTACGCCGACGAGCGCTACAGCCTGAGTTGGGAATATCTGCGGGTCTATTCCCCTTCGGCAGAGGTGCGGGGACATCATCCATCTCAGGCTGTTCTGCAAACAGGCAAGCGTGACGTCGCGATCAATAACCTTAAGCCTGTGGGGCATTACGCCCTGCAGCTGCTCTTTGACGATGGCCACGACAGCGGCCTGTATACCTGGGACTATCTCTATCGCCTGTGCACCCAGGAGTCAGCACTGTGGCAGGCCTATCTTGATGATCTTGCCGAGGCAGGCGCGTCTCGGGATCCGGATACGCAGGTCCTGCATTTTGAGCCCTGAGCTACCTCAGAGCACAGTAAACGCTCCTCGGGAATCAACGCTTTCACTGCAGCCACATGCTCATGATAGCGACACACGAGATGCTCCCGATCATGCATTCGCCCGTCAAAGTAATCATTGATGGTCGCCTTCATGTAGGCGCCGGCATCGGAGCTTGGCAACCAATCTATCCAGGGTTTGGAAAAAACCGTCTCCTGGGTGGAATCGAACCAGCGATCCGGGTCGCACATGTTCAAAACAACTTTAGCGTCGGGGACATGCCCGGCAATCACGGCGAACTGCGTACAGGCAGGAAAATCCACCGTCGCCCTAAAGCCGCCTTTGTGGGCATAGTGCCCGTGCGGCCAAAACCAGCGCCTATTACCTGTAGTGACATCTCTGGACCTCTCCCTGAATCAGGAGAATTATTGCCGGGGGAGCACCCTGGGGATTCTGCCGACGACCAATGAACAAGCACTGCTTATCAGCAGACTACAAGCTACAATGCGCCCTCGCAATTGGGATGTAGAGCATGAGCGACGAAGACACAACACACTTTGGTTACCGGGACGTCAAGACTGAAGAGAAAGCGGGTATGGTCCGCGGCGTCTTTGATTCCGTGGCCAGCCGCTACGACGTGATGAACGACCTTATGTCCGCCGGCGTTCACCGAATCTGGAAGCGCTTCACCATCGAACTCTCCGGCGTTCGTCGGGGTAATCGCGTGCTGGACATCGCGGGGGGCACGGGAGACCTTGCCGCCAAATTTGCACCCATGGTCGGCGACGAGGGCGAGGTGGTGCTCGCGGACATCAACGCGAGTATGTTGCGGGTAGGCCGCGACCGGCTGATTGATAATGGCGTCCGCGGCAACCTTCATTATGTCCAGGCGGACGCCCAGTATCTGCCCTTTCCCGATGATCACTTTGACTGCATCACCATCGCTTTTGGTCTGCGTAACGTCACCGACAAAGACAGAGCCCTGCGCTCCATGCTGCGAATTCTCAAGCCCGGTGGTCGCCTGCTGGTGCTCGAGTTCTCCAAGCCCCGCAACCCCCTGCTGAGCCGCGCCTACGATGCCTACTCTTTTAGTGTCCTGCCCTTTATGGGCAAGCTGGTGGCCGGGGATTCCGAGAGCTATCAATACCTCGCCGAATCCATCCGCATGCACCCGGACCAGGAAACGCTCCGCCAAATGATGGAAGACGCAGGCTTTGCCCGCTGTGATTACCACGACATGACCGGTGGTGTGGTGGCCGTACACCGCGGCGTCAAAGACTGACCATGAACGACATTCGTATGCCCACGATCCACACCGCGGGACTGGCCGCTGCCGAAGCGGCTGCCAATGCGGCACTGCGTTTGTCGCCCCACAGCATCGAGGCGCTCAAACCCATTGCCGGTCGCGTGCTGGCTCTTGAATGCACCAAACCCGCCATCACGCTTTATCTGCACAGCGAAGCCAGCGGTGAACTGCGCTTTCAGGGTGTGCACGATGGCCCCGTGACCACCCGCGTCACAGGGACGGCCCAGGATTTTGCCGCCCTGGCCCAGGCAGAAGATCCCGCTGCCGCACTGATCAATGGCGGCATCCAGCTGGAAGGCAACAGCAGCACGCTCATCGATATGCAGCGCGTGTTTAATGATCTGGACATCGACTGGGAGGCTCCTTTGGTCTCGGGCCTTGGCGACGTTGCCGGCCACCAACTGGCGGGCATGCTCAGCGCGGCGTTCCACTGGTCCCGGCAGTCCGGCGAGAACCTTCGGCGCCAGCTGGAAGAGTTTGCCCTGGAAGAAGCACGTATTGCACCGCCCAAGCTGGCCCTGGAGCATTTTTACGAGGATGTTCAGCAGCTCAGTGAGCGCAGCGAGCGCCTGGAACAGCGGGTGCAGCGTCTGAGGCTGCGCCTGGAAAGGCTTCGTACCGCCTAATGTCCAGTCTCCTGCG
>NZ_CBFHZO010000132.1:0-3100 GCF_965660375.1 Congregibacter sp.
AACTACACAGACCCCATAAGCAATACCTTTTTCCTGCGCTGCGTATTCGATGTGAGCGGGATGAGCTGCAGCCTCGAGCAGTTTGAAGTGCGTCTGCGGACCGTGGCCGATGAGCTCGCAATGAGCTATCAACTGCGCTGCCTAACGACCCTTCCCAAGATTGTTGTCGCGGTATCGCGCTACGATCACTGCCTGACCGCTTTGCTGACCAAGCAGCGTGCGGGGGCATTGCCTGCGAATGTAGTGGCGGTGGTCAGTAATCATGAGGACTGTCGGGCACTCAGCGAATGGCACGGTGTGCCCTTCCACTATCTTCCGGTTACGCCGGATAGCAAGCCGGCCCAGGAAGCGCAGATCCTTGCTGTTCTGAGGGAGAGTCAGGCAGATCTGCTGGTACTCGCCCGCTACATGCAGATTCTGTCGGACGATCTGTGCGCCGAGCTTTCGGGCCAGGTCATCAATATCCACCATTCTTTTTTACCGGGTTTTAAGGGCGCAAAGCCTTATCATCAGGCTTACGATCGTGGCGTTAAAGTTATCGGTGCTACGGCGCACTATGTCACCGCCGACCTGGACGAGGGCCCGATTATTGCCCAAGAGGTACGGCCCATCGACCACGAGATATCCGTGGAGCAAATGGTGCATCTGGGCCATGACACCGAGGCGACGGCCCTGTCTCAGGCGGTGCGTCTGCACTGCGAACAGCGAGTCATTCTCAACGGTCAACGTACCGTTATTCTTTAATCCAATGGAGTATTCATGAGCGCATCAATCATCGACGGTAAGGCGGCAGCGCAGGCACTGCGCGACCGCCTGGCTATCGAAGTGACCCGCATAGACGCCGAGCACAGCTGGGTGCCCGGTCTGGCCGTGGTGTTGGTGGGGGAGGATCCCGCAAGTCAGGTGTACGTGCGCAACAAGGGTAAACAGACCGCGGAGGTGGGCATGCGTAGCTTCGAACACAAGCTGCCCGCCAGTACCAGCGAGCGCGAACTGCTGGATCTTGTGGAGGCCTTGAATCGGGACGATGCTGTTAACGGGATCTTGGTGCAGCTGCCGCTCCCTGAGCATATCGATGCCCAACTGGTCATCGAGACCATTGATCCCGCAAAGGACGTTGACGGCTTTCACCCGATGAATACGGGCGCCTTGTCCAATGGCGATCCCATGGCGCTGGTGCCATGCACGCCTCTGGGCTGTCTCATGATGCTTCGGGAGCAGTTTCCCGATGGTATGGCTGGGCTCAATGCCGTGGTGGTGGGGCGCAGCAATATTGTCGGAAAGCCCATGGCGCAGCTCTTGATCGCCGAGAGCTGCACGGTGACTGTCGCCCATTCAAAAACGCGCGACTTGCCGGCATTGTGCCGGACAGCTGACATCCTGGTGGCTGCAGTAGGGCGACCGGAGATGGTTCGTGGCGATTGGGTAAAAGACGGTGCTGTGGTCATAGATGTGGGCATCAATCGCGTGCAGATCGAGGGGCAGGAGAAAGCGCGCCTCGTCGGGGATGTTGCCTTTGACGAGGCCGCAGAGAAGGCCAAAGCCATCACACCGGTGCCGGGTGGCGTGGGTCCCATGACCATCGCCTGTCTTCTTCGCAATACGGTGGTGGCCGCCTGCAGGCAGCACCGCGTGGTTTGCGAGCTGCTTTAGGTCGGAGCTTTACTCCGGGAAGGCTTTGAGTACTTCCCGGAGTAAATCCCAGCGGTTAAAGCCCTGCTTGCCATAATCCAGTCCCCGTCGCACGATTACCAGGTCGTGGGAAGGATCAATGATGACGTATTGTCCCCGATTGCCGGCGGTGCTGTAGGCATCGGCGGGCACTTCTTTTTTGCGACTATCGGGCACCAGCCACCACTGGGCGCCATAGTCATAGCCTCGGGGCTTTGACGCAGGTGCCGGGGTTCGTGAAAACTCAATCCACTTCTCGGAAATCAGAGGCTCGCCGTCCCACATGCCGTTGTTGAGATAAAGAAGCCCGAAGCGCCCCAGATCCCGGGCATTGGTATACACCTGGCTGCTCAGTATGAAATCACCAAAGCGATCTGTGGAGAGCAGGGTGTTGCGCATGCCGATGCGATCCAGCAGGCGTTTTCGTGGGAACTCCCGATAGGCGGAGTCGCTGGCGAATGTGTTCTTGAAAGCCTTCACGGCCAGCAGGGTGTCGTAGTTCTCGTAATCCCAAAAGCTGCCGGGCTCGCGTACCAATCCCCGGTTTCTCGCGCCATCGACAGAACTCGCGCCGGCCCAGTAGGACAGGCCGGAGCCCGTGGCGTATTCCATATTGAAGCTGTCTACGGGATAGAGCCCGCTGGACATACGGAGAAGGTGGCGAAGGGTGATGGCGTCACGCGGGTCCTGCCCGCCCGGTAGCTTCGGTGCCCAGTCAATATCCAGCGGTCCGTCGAGGGTCATCTTTCCACTGTCGACGCGCATACCGATGAGCGTGGCAGCAATACTTTTTGCTGTAGACCAGGTACGCGTGCGCGTGGTCTGATCGACGCCTTCGGCATAGCGCTCGTGAATGATCTTGCCCTTATGGATGACCAGTAGGCTCAGTGTGTCCTGCTCCTCAGTAGGGCGATCAAAGGCCCAATCTGAGGCTGCCTGGAGAGCGTCGGCGTTAAGCGCAGCCGGTATGGGCATATCGGCGTTGGCATCGCCATTGGGCCAGTTCAGGGTTCGTGGATCAGTTTTGGAATAGGGCATCTCCAGCTTGGGTAGGCTGTTAATGTCCGAAAGGCTCATTTCGGGAGTCATCACCACGCAGCCGATACCTTTGCGGAATGCCGAGATAATGGCTGGGCCATGTTCGTCACCGCCGACGCTCACCGCCCGTTCTCGGGGATAAACGGTGTAGGGGCCGCCACTGGCATCTCCCAGGGCTCGATCGCCCAGATAGGCCAGCTCCTGCTCGAACACCTGGTCGAGGTTTCGGCGTGAGGTAAACAGTCCGTTACAGGTCAGTAGAGACTGAACACCATTGCGTATGAGCTGACGGTTTGCCAAAAAATAGTCGTAGCTATTTTCCTTGGCTTGCGCGACCTGGGCTTGCGCCATGGTGCTGCCTCCGACAAGTAACGACGCGCTCAGCGCGGCG
>NZ_CBFHZO010000133.1:0-11568 GCF_965660375.1 Congregibacter sp.
CACACGGAACTTTGATCTGGTGATTGATACCACCGACAGAAGCCCCGAAGAGATCGTCGCGGAGATTCGCACCAAGTACAAAGCCTGGCGAGCAGGCTGAAACGGAAGGACTTGAAACAGTGCCAAAAAATGGCGGAGCGGACGGGACTCGAACCCGCGACCCCCGGCGTGACAGGCCGGTATTCTAACCAACTGAACTACCGCTCCAGGGTAGACAACGCGCTAACACACTTCCAGAGTTTCACGAATTCACTGCGTAAAACCCGGCTTTATCATCAAAGAAAAAAGCCTGAGGCAACGTGGTGGGTGATGACGGGATCGAACCGCCGACCCTCTGCTTGTAAGGCAGATGCTCTCCCAGCTGAGCTAATCACCCGCGTTGGAGGGGCGCATTATAGAGCCTTGCCTTTGCCTGTCAACGGATTTTACCAGCGTTGAGAAAATTCAGGATCGACGCTGCGATCATGGCGATTTTCCACCATGACTCTGCAGCTTTCTTGGCAATCTCGGTGGTCTTCAGCGAGCCCTCTGGACCCGGAAGTAACAGCACGCATACAACAATTGCCGCTTCAAAGACTTTCCATTGACAGCACATACATCGAAAATAGGCCGCTTTACCTGGGAGAGAACTAATGGAGATCTTTAAGGACTTCCACTTTGAGGCAGCCCATCGATTGCCGCAGGTGCCGCAGGGCCACAAATGTGAGCGCCTGCACGGCCATTCCTTTCAACTGCGCGTTTACGTGGCAGGAGAGCCAGGAGAGACAACCGGGTGGATCATGGACTTTGGGGATATTAAAGCAGCCTGCAAACCGGTCATTGAACAGTTGGACCACTACTATCTGAATGACATTGAAGGACTGGAAAATCCCACCAGCGAAAACCTCTGTCGCTGGATATGGGATCGCGTGCTGCCCGCCTTACCGGATCTATCGGCAATTGAGATTCGCGAAACCTGCACCTCGGGCTGTATCTACCGGGGAAACCGTGCAGCTATGTGACAACACGGTGACAGTAACGTTACTCAGCCGTTGCATGTTACCGCTAAAAAGGTTACGCGACGTAGCACTTGAGAATTGTTATGCACAGCGATGGGGCGGCTAACGGAAGAATCGAAGTTACGCTGCATCGCGCAGTATTACTCTGAATAAAAACTCATAAACCATTGAAATAATTGATAATTATAGACTTGCTCGAAATTTAACCAGGGAAACAAAAGAACCGCAACATGGGGGATTACGGGCATGCTAAACAAATTGTGCACCGCTTTATCCACAGGTTTTGTGGACAACCCGGACAAATTCGATGATTAAACCTCAATTTGCACAGGATGGATCTACCGTCATGTGCCTGTCACAGGCATTGCCGGCACCACTAGCGCTGATCAAGGGCAAAACAACGCTATGACGCTGTGGGAGTGGCTCAGTCTCGCCAGCCTCTGCCTGGCCGGCGCCGCCTCCCCCGGCCCGAGCCTGGCCGTCGTAATCAGTGCGAGTCTCAGCGGCGGGAGGATTAATGGTCTTGCCGCTGCCTGGGCCCATGCCTTCGGCGTGGGACTCTACGCAGCGCTTACCGTTTTCGGCCTGAGCGCGATCATAGCGACCAGCGATCGCCTGTTCACCGCCCTGCAAACGCTGGGCGCTATTTATCTGCTCTGGCTTGCCTACGGACTGTGGCGCAGTGCCCATGGGGAACCTTCAATAAAGGATACAGCCACTGCTCACGCCAGCGCCGCAGCCCGTGATGGCTTTACCATTGCTTTTCTGAATCCAAAACTCGCGGTGTTTATGCTCGCGCTGTTCAGTCAGTTCGTGCATCCCGAGGCGGGCAGCGGAAGCCAGGCTACGATGGTTTCCACGGCATTTTTCATCGATGGACTCTGGTACACGTTGATCACAGTGGCATTTACGCGAGGAGCGTGGATCGAAGGTCTTCGCAAGCGCGCTGGTGCTATCGACCGGGTTTTTGCGATCCTCCTCGCATTGGTAGCGGCCGCCATTCTTGCGCAGGTGGCTCAGGCGCTGTGATCAGTGGAGCGTCGGCGCCTCTGCGACAAGCACGGCCTGTAAGCGTGGCCCCAGCATAATGATATGGCCCACCTCGCGGCCGACACCATCGCGACTGTATTCAAAACGATACTGACGCCAGACCCGCCAGATGCCATTGCCATCACGACTGAGAGACGTTCGGGAAAGCGCCACGGATTGATCCAGCATTTGCACATCCGCAAGCTCCGACGATCGTTTGGCCGCCGCCACCGCCAGTTCTCGCACCCGGGTGCCACTGAACAGGTACCAGGCGAGACCGCCGAAAACCCCCACAAACACCAGGTCCCAGATCGTCAGTGTCATTGCTGATTTTCCCGTTGCGCTATTCCACCGTGCTGCAAAAAACCCAGCACAGCAGCGTTGAATTCCACCGGCTTTTCGGCATGGAGCCAATGCCCCGTGTCGGCAATGCCTGCAAATTGCGCCGCGGGAAACAGTCCCAGGGCCGCCAATTTGCCCGCTTCATCAACGTAGCTTGAATTCAGACCGTAAACAAACAGCGCCGGCCTATTGCAGGGAGCACCGCCTGGCGGCTCGCGAAACGCCGAATAGTTTTCCCGCAGAGCCCGAACGTTGAAACGCCAGACGTACACCCCCTCCTCGTTCCGTCGAAGGCTGAGCGACAGGAACGGTATCAGTGCGGGTTCTTTCAATAGTTTGCCCATGATATCGCCCGCCTCCGCCCGCGACCTCGGCTTGGCGAGCTCCACCGCGGCAAGCGCCGAAAACACGGCATCATGAGACGATGGATAAATGACCGGTGCGATGTCCGCAACAACGAGTGCGGAAACCGCCTCGGGCTGTGTCAAAGCAAGCTGCATGGCAACCTTGCCCCCCAGGGAATGTCCGACCAGCGTCACGGGGCCCAGATCCTCACTCTTGATATAGCCAGCGATGCTGTCTGCAAGATCATCAAGACTGCTGTGGGCCTGCCAGGGAGACCGCCCATGGTTAGGGAGGTCCAGCTGGTGCACCTCGAATGACGGCGCCAACGCCCGGGCAAGGCTGCCCAGATTGCTTCCCATGCCAAAAAGCCCGTGAAGAAGGACCACTGGCTCCCCCTCTCCACGTACCGAGGCATGTAAGCCTGCCGCGGATGACGCCTCACACTCTGACTGTTCTTCGTTTGCTGCCAAGTTTGTTACCATTCGCCCTTCTTGAAATTCACACCGACATGTTACCGAAGAATATGCCAAAAAAGCTGTTACTCCTCACGCTCTCAACGCTCACATTTCTCACCGCCTGTGCCACCGGTGGCGGCTATAACCCTACGGTGTTTCCTTTTGAAATAGAAAGCGAGCAATTGGCGGAGTCGCCGATAAAAACTGTAGTGATCCCCCACGTGAATCTGGGTATCCCTTCGCGAAACCACCTTGAGGATGTGGCGCCACGTATCGATGCGCGTATCAGCAGCTACCTGAAGGCGGGGGGTTACAACGTACTGCCCCAACGGGAATTCAAGCAGCACTGGAATACCGCTGTACGCGCCTTCGGTGACCCCGTGGATCCCACAACGGGTCGCGTGAATATGAAGACCTTTTCCCAGATTATGACAAGTGTCCGCGACCGCTTTGCGGAAACCACAGAGCTGGACGCGTTTGTGTTCACCGACCTTGTGGAGCTGGAGGTGCCCTTCAACATCGGACTCAAGCACATTGGCCGCTGGGATGGCGTATCGCGGCGCCCTTCCATGCAGGGACCGGGCACCGGGGTGAGCGCAGACTTTGACTGGTCTATGCCCGCTGCCGTCTCGTCGTTGCAGGTCACCATTTTTGATACGGAACTGAAGCGGGTATTTGTCAGCCGCGGCGGTCTGGATGCCACGGATGCTATCGATGCCCGCTCGTCCACCGGTCGCTATATCAGACGTCGCTCCATTCTGGAGAACAACAGCTTTGTTGATGAGGGTATAGCGCTGGCGCTACACCCCTTCATCGAAATGGATAAATATCCCGGCAACCCCTGAGAACAGGTAGCCCCTCTATAAAAGGGGCGTACCGCGTTGCAGCAGCATCAGTCGTCGTAATTGGCGGCCCGCTTCTCCATTTGCGCGGCAAGACCTTCTTCAAGGTCCTGGGCGCTGAGCATGCCCGCGTTCCAGGTGGCGATGTAATTCAAGCCTTCCTGCACACTATGGTCCCGGCTGTATTGCAGCATTTCCTTGCTCCCGCGCACGGCAAGAGGCGCTTTGCTGGCGATCATCGCTGCAATTTCCCGGACTCCCGATAACAGCGCTTCGCGATCGGCAAACACCTTGTTCACCAGACCCACCTGCTGTGCCTCACTCGCAGTCATATTTCTACCGGTATAGGCAAGTTCGCAGGCTACGCCGTAGGGGACAATCTTCGGAAGGCGCTGCAGGGTTCCCACATCGGCCGTCATTCCGATATCGATTTCGCGAATAGAGAACCAGGCATCGTCGGAGGCATAGCGCATATCCGCGCAGGTCACCATATCCATCGCGCCACCGATGCAGGTGTTATGGATTGCAGCCAGGACAGGCTTGCGGCACTTTTCCATGGCAGATAGATTGTCCTGCATCGCCAGTACGTTGCGCCGAAAGTACTCAGCGCGCCGCGCCGGGTCCTTGCTCTGACCCTGCACCTCCATGAGCATTTTGAGATCGATGCCCGCGCAAAAATGCTTGCCATGGGCAGCGAGAATCACCGCCCGCACCGTGGGCTCACTATCCAGCCACTCAAAGCAGGCCTGGAGCTCCCGCCACATGGTGGTGTTCATGGAGTTCGCCTTGTCGCCGCGGTTCAAAAACACCTCAGCAACATGGGCGTTGACCGTAAGCTCCAGGGTTTCAAAGTTCGGTTGGATTATCTGTTCCTGCTGCATGTCTGCTTCCTGCTTTTTCAAAGGTCCGTAATTTATATTCCGCTTTATACCGCAGCATTGTGCTGCAATGCTCATGTCTCACAAATGGTCATTACCAAACGCGGTGAAACTCATCGCTCACCATCGTTGGCACCGGTTTGGGATTGCAATCCGGCCTGCCTACATAGATAAAACCGACAAATTCCTCATTGTCCTCGCCGCCAATATCGCGAAGCAGTTGCATATCCTCTGCAATCTCGCCGGTGCGCCAGATGGCGCCGTAGTCCAGTGCTTCCGCTGCGAGTATGAGACTGAAAGCTGCGCAACCTGCGGAAATTCGCTGTTCCCAGGCGGGCACCTTGGGATGCTCTTTCAGCGAGACCATGACTGCGATGACCAGCGGCGCACGGAGGGGCGCAGTTCGTGCTTTTTCCTGGGCCGCCTCGTCTGCATGAGGATCCCGCCGCAGCAGGGAGGCTCGAAGCAGCTCACCGAAGTCCCTGCGTCGATCGCCCTGAATACTGACAAAGCGCCAGGGTCGCAGGCGCATATGGTCGGGACTGCGCAATGCACACTGAAGCATTTGTTCGAGCTCTGCTGCATCCGGCCCGGGGCCCGTGAGCCGAGGCATGGAGTTGCGCTGCTGCAGAAAGCTAAGGCCGTTAAACACCGTCGCCATGAATCACTCATCGCTTAAAATGGAGAATCATGATAACAGCGATATTCACGGCATTTACAGGCACACGCAGCACACGCGAGTCTCAGCCGGAGAGCTCCTTGGGAGCAACGCCCGCGTAGATGTTCATGAACCCCCGGTCGCCCTGCTCGGCATCTACATTATCCGACCATTCACACAGGGCCGCGGCGTTTGAGGCTACAAGACGGTGCTCCACGTGGTCCACGATCCAGAGCGGCAGACCCAGTCCCGCAATCAAAGTGACAAGCGCCCTGCCGCTACTGCCGGCAAGTCGAAGGGAGTAAGGTGTCAGCTCCAGCAATATCCGCAAACTGCCCGCGCTTTGCTGTAACAGCGGTAGCAACCCCTGCATGACCGCATACTCGCTCCCCTGAGTATCCACCTTGAGAAGATCAATGCGATCAACGCGCGGCGAAAGAAGCCGTGCGCCATGGCGAACGGTAATCATTTCCTTGGACCGGCGTCCGTCACCGGCATAGATTTGATGATCTCCCCGGTTGTCCTCGTTGCGATAAAGCGCACATTGCCCGTCGTCATCGCCCAAGGCGATGGGGACTATCTCCACATCACTTTCACACTGGTTTAAACGAAGGTTCTGCTGAAGAAGCAGGACATTGTCCGCCGCAGGTTCAAAGGCGAATATGCGCGCCGCGCTCGCAGGATGAAGCGCACTGAGAATACTGAAATAGCCAAGGTTCGCGCCCACATCCACCACAATGTCCCCGGGGCGCTGGGAGGCAATCCAAAGCTGTGTTTCAAAAGGCTCCCACCCCCCTTCCTCGTGCAGCTTTCGCGATACCAGGTCAGTCCTGGGGTTGTGGGTTCTTAGGGTGATCGATTGCGGCAAGCCCGCTATGGGGTGCAGTGTCACTCGATTGTTCAAATCAGCACCCGCGAGTTCCAGCCAAAGTTGTCAGGGTCTGAGGAATGCTGGCGGTAATACCGGGGCACTAGTCCTCAAAGGGGTTTGACTGTACTAGCGACACACGCTGGTTCGCAACGGCGATGCTCTCGCCATCAAAGCTCACGGCATCATCGCCAAGCACATTATTGTCGAAGAGGTATCGCGGAGATTCCTGCCCCGCAAGAACGCGGGACTCCCGCGCTTCCTGCGCCTCTTTTACGGCTTCCTGCGCATTCTCCCACCGGGACATACTCGACGCGCCATGACGGGCCTTGAGCATATCCATGGTTTGCAGGGGACTTAAAATTGTTGCCGATGCGTTGTTACCCCCAAAACCTTTGGCGTTGATCAACGCATATCGCTGTTTAGACAAATCTAATTCCTGATGTTCAAGATTGAAGCTTAAGTTATCTGTTGCCACGTCATCGGCAAGCTCCGCCGTGGTGCTGATTCCGGGCATCCAACCTTCAGCCCAGATCCCAAGGGTTGCCGCGATCTGATCCCCGGAGGCCGCGGCCAAGGAATGACCTACATAGCTCTTAATGGCACCCACCGGCCAATGCTCAATACCAAAAGCACCGGCAACCCGGCTGAGAATCACCGATTCGGTCACCCGATTCTGGGGTGTGCCTGTGCCGTGGGCCTGAACCAGGCCGCCCTCGCGAAGGCCCTTTTCACCCACAATCGCGCGGGCGCAGGCGGCTGCCCGGGCCATGGTCAGATAGTTGCCTACCCCGGGGCCGGAAATAGATTTTTTAAAGCCATCGGCGTTGATAAACACATCCGCTGCGGACCCGAGAATATTGGCGCCGGTCTCCAGTGCAAGCTGGTCATCAAAAAGCACCAGGAACTGCGAAGACTCACCAATGGTAAATCCGCAGTTCTCAGCAAAGGGTCGGCAGGCCCTGCGATGGTCGGGCTCCACTTCCTCACCCAATCCGTCCAGCTGACGCAGGCCTTTATCCGTCGCCAGTGCGCCCATGGCCGCATAGCCTTCCATGACTTCCGGCGTGACGGGGGCTTCGGCAGCGCCCACAAAGGCGACCCGCGCGCGCCCCGAACGAATATCATGGATCGCATGGCGCAGGTTGTATAAAAACGATGCGCAGGCTCCCAGGGTTGCTCCGGTAGAACCGGCCGTCCCAAGCACGTAAGCATTGACGAAGTCCGCAGGCATCTCCGCCAGACCCAGAGGACAGAATTTGGAGGTGATGCGACTGCCACGATAGCGCGCTTTGAGCATGCCGCCGGTGCCGTTATCGTCCAACTGTCCCATGGCACTGCCGGCATACACACTGATCTGATCGGGGGCCAGGGTCGTCAGCAGTGCATCCCAGTCCAATCCCAGATTCCCCAGGGCGTCGCTGGCGGCGAACACTGACATGGCGAGCCCCCGGGGGTGATTTCGTGACTGATAAAGCGCCGCCGGGTCAAAGCCATCGGGCAGCTGACTGGCAGCCTTGACCTCAAACTCGCGGTGCGTGGGCAGCAAAAATTGCTGCTCTCCCACAATCTGAACACGCACGTGTTCCTGATCCTCTCCGGGGAGCAATTGCCAGTCATCCGGCACCGGCACGGGCAGATAACGCCGATGGAGCTCAAAGCTCACGGGTGCACCATTGCTGCGAGTGGGAAGTCGCTGATTCCAGGACACGCGAGTGGGATCAAAGTGCTGGGGGCCGATGCGCCGAATCAGCGTGCGATCCAGAAGGCCCGCGTCGCTATCGTCGGCAGCGCCCGTGAGCTGGCGAAGCGCCGTGAGCATTTTGCCGCGACGATCAGCATTCAGGGCGCCCTCCACCATTCGCGCATAGGCATGATGCATGGAACTGCGGCCGGCACTGTTAACGCCACCAAAACTGACAATAACGGGTAGAGCTTGTCCCACGGGAACACCTGCACAGAACTGCGATAGACGCAGTGTAGGCAGCCCTACCCCTTTATCTGTATCCTATAAGCGTCAATTTATTTATAAAACCGGCCAAAATCGCCATGCCCACCGCTGCCCTGATTCTCTACCCCGAGGCCCTCGCCACCAGCGTTACTCTGCCAGCGGAGATACTGCGCGCCGCCGCACAAATGTCGCGGGCAATTCGTGGCCGGGGTATGGACACCGACATTCAGCTGTTGGGGCTACAAGGTGAATCTTCGGTCACCCTTGATTCGGGACTGCGGCTGGGACTCGACGGTGACCTGTCTGATTTGGAATTCTGCGACCTCCTGATCCTGCCGGCCATCTGGCGACATCCCCGGCGCGTGGTGCACCGTGCCGGCGGCTGGCTTCCCAGGGTGCAGGAACTCCATGCTCGGGGTAGCACAATCTGCAGTGTTGGTACGGCCAGCGCCCTTCTGGCGGAGACCGGTCTTCTGGACGGACGACCGGCGACGACCCACTGGCATGATTTTGATCGCTTTGAGCAAAGTTACCCGCGGGTCAACCTGAAGCGCCGTCACCTTATTACCCAGAGTGAGCGCCTGTACTGCGTGGGTAGCGTCAACTCTATCGGTGACTTTATGGTGCACTATGTAGAACAGCACTACGGTGAACGCATCGCCCGCGCGGTAGAGACACAGTTCTCACCGGAAGCCCGCCAGTCCTTTGAAACGGCGGCCTTTCTTCAGGAGTCTTCCGGCGCCCATCATGATGCGCTTATCCGCGATGCTCAGGACCATATGCAAATGCACCCCGCCGACGCACACAGCGTGGAGCGCCTCGCTGCACTGAGCGGCTTATCCCCCCGAAGTTTTGGACGGCGGTTTCGCAAGGCCACCGGCGAAACACCAATCCGCTACCTCCAGAATCTGCGCATTCGTGAAGCCCGCGCATTGCTGCAGCACTCGGACCTCGCCCTGGCGGACATCGCCTGGCGCTGCGGATTCAGCTCCCCAAGCCGCTTTTCCCAGGCTTTTCGCAGCGCTACTGATCTAAGCCCCCGGGCGTTCCGCGAGGCGGTAAGAGGCAAGCGATTCGTCACAACAACGGCAATTTCCGACCGGGCAACGGCGGGAAATCAAGCTTGAGGCGCAAGAAACACTGTGGCTAAATCACGCCCCCGCCGAAGACGAAGCCAAGGAAGAAACCATGAGTGAAGAAAGCGTGCTGATTGTTGATGGTGCCCGAACCCCTATGGGAGGTCTCCAGGGCGCGCTCGCCAGTGTAGCGGCCCCCCAACTGGCTGCGGTAGCTGCACAATCCGCGCTGGAAAAAAGCGGCGTGGAACCCCAGGCTATCAATGAAGTATTTATGGGTTGCGTGCTGCCCGCAGGTCTCAAGCAATGCCCTGCCCGGCAAACTTCTATCGCCGCAGGCATACCGGTGAGCACCGGCGCGGTCACCGTCAATAAAGCCTGTGGCAGCGGCATGCAGGCCACGATTTTTGGCTATGACAGCATCATGGCCGGTACCAACGATATCGTGCTGGCCGGAGGTATGGAGAGCATGAGCAATGCCCCCCACCTGCTTATGGGCGCGCGCAGCGGATTCCGCCTGGGCTCTGCTACCGCCTTTGACCACATGATGCTGGACGGACTCGAAGATGCCTACGATGGCTGTTCCATGGGAACCTTTGCCCAGGCTACCGCAGATCGCGAGGGTGTTAGCCGCGAGGACATGGATGCCTTTGCTATCGAGTCTCTGCGTCGGGCCAGGGCTGCTATCGACGATGGATCCCTGGCTCCGGAGATAGCCCCCGTCACCGTCAGCAGCCGCAAGGGCGACACTCTGGTGTGCGATGATGAACAGCCCCACAAGGCTAATGTGGATCGCATACCCTCCATGCGCGCGGCCTTTACCAAAGACGGCACCATCACTGCGGCTACCGCCAGCTCCATTTCTGATGGAGGCAGCGCGCTGCTGCTGATGTCCGGTACCGAGGCCGCGAATCGGGGTATTTCCGGCATGGCACGCATTGTGGCCCACAGCCGCCACAGTCAGGCCCCCTCAGAATTCACCACGGCGCCGGGCGGCGCTATTCAGAAGCTCTTCGATAAAACCGGCTGGAGTGTTGCGGACGTAGATCTCTTCGAGATTAACGAGGCCTTTGCCATGGTCACCATGCTCGCCATGCGCGAGCACGGTCTCGATCACGCCAAAGTCAATATTCATGGCGGCGCCTGCGCCCAGGGGCACCCCATCGGTTCCACCGGTTCGCGCATTATCGTTAGCCTTATGTACGCCCTGCGTAAAACCGGCGGCAAGCGCGGCGTTGCGGCGCTGTGCATCGGCGGCGGTGAAGCAACGGCCATTGGGATCGAAATGATCTGACGGTTGCACTCATGGCTTACGGCAATTCGCATTTATCAAAACAGCAGGACAGCTAGTTATGGCTCTAAGCAGCGTACCCGATCTTATCGAGGCCATCCGTCAGGGACAGATGGTGATCCTTATGGATGACGAGGATCGGGAAAACGAGGGCGATCTAATCATCGCCGCAGAAGCCGTCACCCCGGAAATTATCAACTTCTTTGCCAGTGAAGCCTGCGGTTTGATTTGCATGCCGCTCACAGAGAAACGGGCGCGGCAATTGCAGTTACCTCTCATGGTGAGGGACAACCGTTCCCAGCATGAAACCAATTTCACCGTATCCATTGATGCTGCCGAGAATCTCGCCCCGGGTATTAGCGCCATACAGCGCGCGCGCACGGTAAAAGTGGCTGCCAGCGCCGATGCGAGACCCACGGATATCTGCCAACCGGGCCACATCTTCCCTCTCGTTGCCAAAGAAGGTGGCGTGCTCAGACGTGCAGGACACACCGAGGCCGGCGTGGACCTCGCCCGCATGGCGGGCTTTGAACCCGCCGCGCTCATTGTTGAGATCATGAATGAAGATGGCACCATGGCGAGACGGCCGGAACTGGAGCTTTTCGCGGAGAAGCATCAGCTGCCCATGGGTACCATCGCAGATCTGATTACCTACCGCTCCCTCCACGAGCAGTCCGTCGAGCTGGTGTCGCAGAAACCGGTGCAAACGGAATATGGCGATTTCGAACTCTACACCTTCAAAGATCTGGTGGACGACGCCCTTCACTACGCACTCACCAAAGGGGAGCTATCGTCCGATGCGGATACGCTGACCCGGGTGCAGCCCCTGGATATG
>NZ_CBFHZO010000134.1:0-9922 GCF_965660375.1 Congregibacter sp.
GACTGCTTACGCAGCCAGCGCTACCTCGTAGTTGTCGTCATTGGCAACTAATAGTTTGCAGCTTTGGATTTACGTGATTGGCTACCATCACGGCATGCACCGCAGGTTTTGTTACCGTCGTCGAATCCGTAACGCCCCCAAAAGTGATTGGCATTATAGCACAGGAGGGTGTTGCACGCTCAGATGAGTTCCTCTGTTAAGCGCGGGGCTTAGGGCGTATAACTGGGAATATGGCCATTTGGGGAGATTGGATTTTATGCTGATGGCACGCTCTTTAGCGATACTTGCCAGAGTCTCTAAGGCTGTCCTGTTGCTCTGGACCCGATCAGGCCAGACACCGGTTGGTCACCTTCGTTCTGCGCGCCGTTGCGCCTATTTATTGCTTGCTTTGTGTGCCCTTGCGCCGCTTATTCAGGCGCAGGCCCCACAGCGTGAGGCCGTCCTCCTTACCGTGTCTGACTCCATAAGCCCGGCAACCATGGATCATCTGCAGCGTGGCATCGCCCGTGCTGAGAGCGCCGATGCCCAGTTAGTGATCATCCAGCTGGACACCCCGGGGGGGCTGATGGCCTCCACCCATGAACTGATCAAGTCGATATTGGCTTCCTCTGTACCGGTGGCAACTTACGTTGCGCCCTCGGGGTCGCGTGCCGCGAGTGCGGGCACCTATATTCTGCTGGCGAGTCACGTCGCGGCTATGGCGCCGGCAACGCATATTGGCTCTGCTACGCCAGTGAGCATCGGCGGCTTGCCGGGTCTTCCCTCGGGGGACTCGCCGGGGCCCGGAAAAGAGCCGGATGACAATAGTGAAAAGCCAGACGGCCCACCGGCAGGCGCCATGGAGCGCAAGGTGCTTGAGGACGCGGTGAGCTATATTCGCGAACTCGCTGCCCGGCATAACCGCAATGCCGATTGGGCTGAGAGCGCGGTGCGTGACGCGGCGAACCTCGGCGCTCGGGAGGCGCTAGCCGCCAATGTCATTGACACGCTGGCTACCGATATTAACGACCTGCTGAAGCAGATCGATGGACGGCAGGTGGAGCTGGCAAATGGTGAAATCACCCTGGCGACGGCAGACCTGACTATCGAGCGTGTAGATCCCGACTGGCGCACGCGTCTACTGTCGGTAATCACCGATCCCAATATTGCCTATTTTTTGTTACTTCTCGGTTTTTACGGGATCTTTTTCGAGTTAGCTAATCCCGGTTCACTGTTCCCCGGTGTCATCGGCGCAACATGCCTGCTGCTCGCGTTGTTCGCCTTTCAGATACTCTCGGTGAATTATGCGGGCCTTGCGCTAATCTTTCTTGGCATTGCATTTATCATCGCGGAGGCATTTATCCCGAGCTTCGGAGTGCTGGGGATCGGCGGGATTATCGCCTTCGTTGCGGGGTCCGTGATCCTTATGGACGGAACCAACCAGGCGGTATCGTTGCCGGCCGTAGGTGGTGTCGGCGCGGTTGCCGCGGGCTTTCTGCTCTGGGCCGTTACGCGGCTTATGGAGCTACGCCGGCGCACACCGGTTTACGGGGTTGAGCACTTCACTGCTGAGTCAGCGCAGGCCACCGAGGGGTTTGTGCCTTTGGGCGGGCAGTACCAGGGATATGTCACGATGAGCGGTGAACGCTGGCGTGCCGTCAGCGACGAACCCGTGCGCGAGGGTCAGCAGTTGCGCGTGCTAGGGGTGAATGGATTAACTGTCACGGTGGCGCCGCCTGGCGCTGCCGACAACTAACGCAACGGGAGAAAACCATGATTGCAGACATCGTGCCCTATTTTGCTCCGATAGCCTTTCTGGTCGTCCTCCTGGCATCAGCGATCAAGATTGTTCCTGAATATCAGCGAGGCGTTGTTTTTTTTCTTGGCCGGTTTCAGGGCGTCAAGGGCCCGGGACTCATATTTGTGGTGCCTGGCGTTCAGCAGATCCAGCGGGTGGATCTGCGGGTGATTACGCTGGACGTGCCAAGTCAGGACGTGATTTCCCGGGACAACGTGACGGTGCATGTGAATGCGGTGCTGTATTTTCGAGTGGTAGATCCCGAGAGGGCAATTATTCGCGTGGAGGATTTTGGCATCGCGACGAGTCAGCTGGCGCAAACCACGCTGCGCTCGGTGCTGGGCAAGCACGATCTGGATGAGATGCTCTCGGAGCGGGATAAGTTAAATAAGGACGTACAGGAGATTATTGATGCCCAGACCGAGGAGTGGGGCATCAAGGTCGCCAATGTGGAGATCAAGCAGGTGGATCTCAATGAAAGCATGATTCGCGCCATCGGCCGCCAAGCCGAAGCCGAGCGGGAGCGCCGGGCCAAGGTGATTCACGCGGAGGGCGAGCTGCAAGCTTCACAAAAACTGCTGGAGGCCGCGCAGGTGATGTCAGCGAGTTCCGGGGCCATGCAGCTACGCTATCTGCAGACTCTGGCGGACATGGGTAACGGCAATAACTCCTCCACGGTGGTGTTCCCGCTGCCCATCGAAATCATGGAGAGTTTTGGCAAGATGAGCGAGGCGGTGAAATCTGCCTCCGGCGAGGAGCGGTAGCGTAATGACCGTCAGGAGAATGCCATGGACGATTTTGTGATCAATCTCTGGGCCATACTGGCGGCGGCTGTCGTTGGTTTTGTGGTGGGTGGTTTGTGGTATTCGCCGCTGCTCTTTGGGAATGCATGGATGCGCGCGGCGGATATCAGCCAAGAGCAAATTGCCGCCGGCAACAAGGCCAAAATTTTTGGTCTGACCTTCGTCTTTCTATTGATCATGAGTTACTGCCTGGCGATGTTTCTCGGGACGCCCGAGATCACGCTGCAAGCCGGTGCCTTCTACGGGTTTCTCACCGGCTTTGGCTGGATCTTCTTTGCCTTTGGCGTGGTTGCTTTGTTTGAACTGAGATCCTGGTCCTACATCCTGATCAACGGCGGTTACTGGGTTGTGACCATGACGCTGACGGGAGGGATATTGGGGGGCTGGAAGTAGCTCCGGAATCTACCAGCCGCGACGATTGGCCAGGTATTTCTCTTCGGCGGCTGCGCTGGTCCTACCCAGCTCTGCATTTCGACTGGGGTAGCGTCCAAATTCTTCGATGACTTTCTGGTGCGCTCGGGCGTAGCGTAGTGCTTCGCTATTGCCCAGGGCTTCAAACAGCTTAAGCCCCTCCTCGTGTATGGCAAGGGACTCCGAGTGCATATAGGGCATGTAGCAAAAGTAACGCTGGTCCGCGTTCATGCGAATATCGTCTCCCCTCGCCACGGCCTCCTGAGCAAGTACCAATGCCATGCCGTCCTGAGCATAGGCTCGAGGGTCGTCTCTAAAGAGGTTTCGCGAGAATTGATCGAGGATGATGATCTCTGCGCAGCGCCCCGAGGGACTTGAGCGCCACTCCCAGCACTCACCCAGTCGTGCGGCTTCCAAAGTAGGTAAAAAACGCTCACGGCACAGCGCATCAAAGGCGTCGGATTGTTTGAACCAACGGTTGGCGCCAGCCTCCTCGAACCAGAATTCTAAAACTGCTTCTGCTGTTTGCATGGGCCGAGTTTACCGTGGCAGCAAAAGCTAGCCCACGAAAGCTCGTTCAATCACGTAGTCGCCCGCGGTGCCCTGATTGGGGGATACCTCGAAGCCACGCCGGTCCAGAAGTGCCGAAACATCGTCCAGCATCGCGATGCTGCCGCAGATCATTGCCCGGTCGCAGGCGGGATCGATGGCAGGAATGCCCAAATCGGCCTCCAGCTTACCGCTTTCCAGGAGCTCGGTGACCCGCCCGTTGTTGCGGAACGGCTCCCGGGTGACTGTGGGGTAGTAAAGCAGCTTGTCCCGAATCTCCTCGCCCAGATACTCGTGCTGAGGTAGGTCTTTGACGAGATAGTCATGATAGGCAAGATCACTCACCTGTCGTACGCCGTGCACAAGCACGATTTTTTCATAGCGTTCGTAAGCGTCGGGGTCGCGAACAATGGACATGAACGGTGCCAGTCCCGTGCCCGTGGCGAAGAGATACAGGTGTCGACCCGGGCGCAGGTCGGTGAGCACCAGCGACCCCACGGGCTTTTTGCCCAGCAGTACTTCATCGCCAACGTTGATGTGCTGCAGGCGGGACGTCAGTAACCCATCTGCGACCTTGATGCTCAAAAACTCAAGCTCTTCCTCGTAGTTGGCGCTGGCAATGCTGTAGGCGCGCAGCGCCGGTTTGCCGTCCACCTCAAGGCCGACCATGGTGAAGTGGCCATTCTCGAACCGGAACTCGGGTGCCCGCTCTGTTTTGAAGCTGAACAGACGATCGTTCCAGTGTTTAACTTCAGTGACTTTGGCAGGTGCAACGGCAGCCATTACGGGGTCCTCAACAGTGATTTCATGGATGTGTACGTTGTGAGCGGCGAATTCTGATCACCTGCGCTGCCACCTGCAAGAAAATCACCGTCTTCATCAAGAACGCTTTTTCCTAACCTTATTCCTGAGGGAGACATTTTTCCCCGGTGGACAGCCTGCCTTGCCCTGCCTAGACTCTTCGAGGGAAGTAAGTACTGATTGAGATAAAGGCGCAAAGATGGATTACGACCTCAAGATTACTGGTGGTTTGCTGTTCGATGGAGACGGCGACGAAGCTTACAAGGCGAATGTCGCTATTCGCAACGGCACAATTGTGGCCGTTGGCGACTGTCCCGGCGATGCTCGCAAAACCATCGATGCGCAGGGTCACATTGTTACCCCCGGTTTTATTGACCTGCATACCCATTATGACGGGCAGGTGTCCTGGGATGCGGGAATGCAGCCCAGCGTGAACCATGGTGTCAGCACTGTAGTGATGGGTAGCTGCGGAGTGGGCTTTGCGCCTGTCCGGGAGGCGGACCGGGAGAAACTCATCCGACTCATGGAGGGTGTTGAAGATATACCGGGCATCGCTCTGGCTGAGGGGCTTACCTGGGATTGGGAGACATTGCCCGAATACATGGATGCGCTGGACGCCAAGCCCCACAGCATCGACTTTGCGGTGCAGGTGACCCACGACCCCCTGCGGGTTTATGTCATGGGTGATCGCGCGGTGTGCAATGAGTCTGCCACAGAGACCGATATCGCCTCCATGCGACGAATCACGCGGGAGGCACTGGAGGCGGGCGCTATCGGTTTCTCTACCGGTCGCTCGGATGTGCATCGCAGCGCCGATGGCGAATGGACCCCTTCCTCGGAGGCAACCACGGAAGAGCTGGCGGGTATCGCGAGCGCGTTTTCCGGACTGTCTCACGGGATCTTGCAGGCGGTTAACGATTTTGATCTTGAGCGGGAGGGCGATGCTTTTGATAAGGAGTTCGATATTCTGGAGAGCATGGCGGCCGCTGGGGAGGGCCGTCCCTTCTCCCTTTCCCTGATGCAGCGTGACTTTGCGCCGGATCAGTGGCGACGCATTATCGAGCGTGCTGAGAAAGCCGAGGCAAAGGGCGTGAATATGCGTTTGCAAACGGCACCCCGGGGCATCGGCGTTATCACCGGCCTTCAATGCACATTCCACCCCTTTATCGGTTTTCCAAGTTACAAGGCGATCTGTGATCTGCCCCTCGAACAGCGGGTAGCGCGCATGCGCGAGCCTGATTTCAAAGCGCAGATTCTCAGGGAGGAGTCCGAAACGCTGGCGGGTGACGGAACGCCGGTTCCACCCATCGTTGATGCACTGATGGCGGCCATCGATTACGTGGCGAGCAAGACGTTTTTACTGGGTGAGAATCCCGAGTACGAGCAAAGTGCCGAAACCTCGGTATTGCATATGGCGCAGGAGAGAGGCGTGTCCTCCCTGGAGATGATCTATGATCTGCTCCTGGAGGAAGAGGGCAAGGCCCTGCTGTACTTCCCCATCTATAACTACACGAACATGAATTTCGACAACGTTTACGAGATGATGAAACATCCGCAATCGATTATGGGGCTGTCTGATGGGGGCGCCCATGTCGGGACTATCTGTGATTCCAGTTTCCCCAGTTACCTGCTCACCTATTGGGCACGGGACCGTGAGCGCGGTGGTAAGCTTGAGCTCAGCGAAGCTATTCGCCGCTTGACCTCAGATATTGCCGATTACTGTGGTATGGCTGATCGGGGACGTATCAAGGTGGGCCTTAAAGCCAACGTCAATGTGATCGATTTTGAAAATCTGCGCCTGTATGCGCCGCGGATGGTGCAGGATCTCCCCGCCGGTGGGCAGCGCCTGTTGCAGGACGCCGCCGGATATCGGGCTGTGATCGTGGACGGGCAAACTGTTCTTGAGGACGATCAGTTGACCGGCAGTAATCCTGGAAGGTTGTACAGGGCCGGGCAGCAGGCGTTGGAATCTGTTGCCTGACGACTGAACTTTTATAGAATTCTGAGGAACCGACTATTTTGAAACCTGTGCAACTTATCGCCAGTACGCTTCTGGCTCTGACCCTGTTTGCTGCGCCCTGGGCGTTCGCCGGCGATACCCTCGATCGCGTTGTCAAAAACAAAACTCTGGTCGTGGGGATGTCTGGCGATCAGCCGCCCATGAATATGCGCAACCGCCAAGGCGAGCTTATGGGTTTTGACGTCGATCTTGCAAAAGCACTGGCAAATGCCATGCACGCCGATCTTGAGCTCAGCCCCATGCCCTTTGGTGATCTCACCAAGGCGCTTGCTGACGGCAATGTAGACATGGTGCTCTCGGGCATGGCTATCACCGCTGAGCGCTCACGCAGCGCGTCTTTTGTCGGGCCCTATATGATGAGTGGTAAGTCCATTCTCGCGACGCGCACCGCGCTGGCTGAGATAGCCTCTGGTGGCATTGCTGCCACCGACGTTAAATTGGCCGCGCTCAAGAACTCTACCAGTGCGAGTTTTGTTGTGGAGGCCGCGCCCAATGCGACACTGGTCGAAGTCGCCAATTACGAAGAAGCCATCGAGATGGTAACCAGCGGTGAAGTAGCCGGCATGGTGGCCGATGCGCCCGTTTGCCAGCTGCAGGTGCTGCGGAACCCCGATGCCGGTCTCGTGACTTTGGATAAGCCCCTGACCATTGAGCCCTTCGGTGTAGCCGTATCCTCAGACGACCCGGAGTTCCTGAATCTGGTGCGCAATTACCTTCGCGCCTATGAGGGAACCGGTCTCCTTACCAAGCTTCGCCAGAAGTGGTTGGAGAACAGCTCCTGGGTAGCCGCATTACCCTGAATCCTGATGCCTTCCTTCGCGCCCTGGAGAGCTATTGGCCAGGGCGTTTTTCTTTGCGCGCTCAATGATTGAGGCGATTGCCGATACCTTTGCTGCTATTGGCCTTGGCAAAATGCTGGCTATCTGGGCGGCGCTGTTGTTTGCCTCGCTCCTGCGCGCATTTACCGGTTTTGGTTTTGCATTGGCGGCAATGCCGGTGCTGGCTCTCTTTGTGGCTCCGACGGAGGCGGTGGTAATCACCGCTTTGCTGACGCTGGGCACCAGTGTGTTGTCGCTGCCCAGGTTCTGGCCCGATGCGCCAAAGCGCCCACTGTTGCCCATTCTGTTGGCATCCGTGGTGGGTACGGCGGTGGGAGCGCAACTGCTTGCGCGCGTGTCTGCCGAGCAGTTTCAGTTGGGAGTCGGCCTGGCTGTGCTCGCTGCCTGCGGGGTGTTGGCCATGTTCCGCCCGGCTCACAGACCCGTCAGGTGGGGCGTAGCACCGGCAGCGGGCTTGCTGTCGGGGCTTATGAACGGCGTTTTCGCGGTGCCGGGCCCTCCGGTCATTATCTTTGTCATGGCGACCCAGGAGGATGCGCGAGGCAGCAGGGCGATGCTCCTCAGCTACTTTATGCTGGCCTCGGTGATTGCGCTGTGCATGTTTGGTTTATCGGGCTACATCACAGCAAAGGCGCTGTGGATGTTTCTTCTGGGTATGCCTGCCATGGTGATCGGCGATCGTCTGGGGCATGTGGTGTTTGCCCGTTTCGGCAACCGGTTTTATCGCCGCGTCGCGCTGACTGTTTTGTGCGTCGTGGGTCTAGCCATTACCATCAAGGCCCTGCTTGCCTGAATTTTTATGATTTACTGCTTCACCGCATCTCGCATGATGCGCTGTTTCTGCACGCCCCATTCACGCTCTTTCTGGGTTTGTCGCTTGTCGTGGCTCTGCTTGCCGTGGGCGAGTGCGATTGCGGCCTTTACGAGGTGCCCCTTCCAGTAGAGCTTGGTGCAGACACAGGTCTGCCCTTTGGCGCTCACGGCGGCCAGTATTCTGGCGAGCTCCCGACGATTAAGGAGTAACTTCCGGGTCCGGGTAGGGTCCGTTACATAATGTGTTGATGCCGTGGCGAGTGGCGTAATCTGCGACCCCAGTAAATACGCCTCACCATCTTTCATCATGACGTAAGAGTCAGTGAGTTGTGCTTTCCCTGCGCGCAGGGCTTTTACTTCCCAGCCCGTAAGGGCGACGCCGGCCTCAAAGGTTTCCAGAAGATGGTAGTCAAAACGCGCACGCTTGTTTTGAACAATCGTTGTGTCTGCTGTGTTGGATTTCTTTTTTCCCATGGCGGCCATTGTACAGGGACTCGTCAAGGGGCGAGCGAGGAATCTACTTTGCAAGGACGTGTTGCTCGGGCAAGCTGTGCACTGACCCGGCTTATTGGATGCCAATGAAGCTTTACTTACCTGTAGAACGCTGGAAGTCGCGGACGACCTTTGTGTTTGCTCTCGCAATAGCAGCGGTAGGTCTTGGCAATCTGTGGCGTTTTGCATGGCTTATGGGGGAGCACGGAGGTGCGCCTTTCTTTTTCAGCTATGTATTGTGCCTGTTCCTTATTGGTGTGCCGCTGCTTGTCGCGGAGGTCGTGCTCGGCAGTCACGGCCGGGGGTCGCCGTTCCTGACCATGAGTTGGGCGGCGGGGGTATCGGGGAGATCGCGTTTGTGGTTGACGGTGGCGCTGATATCCTGCCTGGCGGGTTTCTTGTTGCTGATTTCCTATCTGCTCATCGCGGGGTGGAGCCTTGCCTACGCTTATCAGATACAGCTGGGCGACTTCGCTGCGATCAGCCTGGCAGGAGCATCAGAGTCCTTTGCGGAAAGTCTCGCGGCCCCTGCGGGGTTGCTGCGCTGGCAGTTTCTGGCAGCGTGTATGCTGGCGCTCACCCTCATATTGGGCATACGCCGGGGCATTGGTCTATTCGTATGGATAGCCATTCCTCTGTTGATCACGCTTCTGGGCGTAGTTATCCGTTTTTCTGTGGAATTTGGTGACCTTGCGGCGGCTGGTGAGTTTCTCTTTGCCTGGCAGCCTCTGGATTTTGATCGTGGGTCCTTCATGGCTGCCCTCGGTCACGCGTTTTACACACTTTGCATCGGGGTTGCCGTGGGCATGAGCTACGGCGCGCATGCGCCCGCGAAGTTGCCCATCGTCCGCTCTGTGCTAACGGTTGCGATGTTTGACGTGGTGGTTGCAATCGCCGCGGG
This sequence comes from Congregibacter sp., assembly GCF_965660375.1. Classification (GTDB taxonomy): domain Bacteria; phylum Pseudomonadota; class Gammaproteobacteria; order Pseudomonadales; family Halieaceae; genus Congregibacter. Next base: position 9,407 of record NZ_CBFHZO010000134.1, read on the forward strand.
GGTCGCCATCTTCCCGTTGCTTTTTGCCAACAATCTTATCCCCGCGCAAGGTTTTGGACTGCTGTTTATCAGTCTGCCCTATGCATTTGGCAATATGCCTTTTGGCGATCTGTACGGAGCGCTGTTTTTCCTGGCGGTGTTTGTCACCGTTCTGGGTACCGCCGTTGCACTTCTGGAGCCCATTGTCAGTGTGCTGGAGCAGCAGTTCCGTGTGCGCCGTTTACATGCCGCTGTCACTATGACCGCTATCGCTTTCATGCTGTCAGCGTACGCACTGGTAGATCTTGGTGCCGGTGACCGTGGAGAGGGTTTTTTACAGTGGTTGGATCAGGTTACCGCGGAGTGGCTCATTCCCGCCGCTGTGCTTCTGCTGGCGCTTTTCGTTGGATGGCGTATGCCCCGGGATGTTTTGCGCAAAGAGCTGGCTCGGGAGCCCGACATCCTGTTTTCTCTGTGGTATTTTCTCATCCGCTTTGTGGCCGTGCCCGTGATTGCCTTCGCGTGGCTCTGGTTATC
>NZ_CBFHZO010000135.1:0-34934 GCF_965660375.1 Congregibacter sp.
CATGCCCACGCGCAATGCCCGCAACGGCCACCTGTTTACGTCCACGGGCACCATCAAGATCCGCAACGCAAAACACCGTCACAGCACAGCGCCGTTGGACGAGAAGTGTGCTTGCTACACCTGCGCCAACTTCAGTCGGGCCTATCTCCATCACCTGGATAAATGTAACGAGATTCTCGGCTCCCAGCTCAACACCATGCACAATCTTCATTACTATCAGGACCACATGCGTGGGATCCGTCAGGCTATTGAAGAACAGCGTTTGGACGCCTTTGCCGAGGACTATTATCAATCTCAGGGCATTGCATAATGTCCGATGACCACTGCGCGCGTTAACCGTGATCCACACCAATAGGAAAGAGAGATAGAGCATGCTGTATAAACTGGGAGAACACAGTCCGACGCTCGAAGGTGAAGGCCACTTTGTGGCGCCCAACGCCGCGGTCATCGGTCAGGTCACGCTGCGGTCAAACAGCAGCGTCTGGTTCTCCTGTGTGCTCCGCGGTGATGTGGAAGCCATTGAGGTGGGGGCCGGTAGCAATATTCAGGACGGTACGGTGATTCATGCTGACCCGGGATTTCCGGCGGTAATCGGGGAGAATGTCACCGTAGGCCATAACGCCATGATCCATGGCTGCACCATTGGCGATGGCTCCCTGGTAGGTATTAACGCCGTGGTGCTCAACGGCGCCAGGATCGGCAGGAACTGCCTCATCGGTGCCAATGCGCTGGTTACCGAGGGTATGGAGGTCCCCGATGGATCCATGGTCCTGGGTTCCCCTGGCGTGATCAAGAAGACGCTTAGCGCGGAACAGCAGGCCATGTTGTCGCTGAATGCGGAGCACTACGCGGGTAACGCTGTGCGCTTTAGCAGGGAACTGGAAGAAGTCACCGTGGAAGCGCTTGGCGATGAGTGAGCGTGACGAGCGAGGCAAGGCGAGTTCAACAGGCGAAGAGCCGGCGTCCCCCTGTGTTTCTATCTGTGCGCTGGATGAGAACGATATCTGCATGGGCTGCTATCGCAGCGCCGATGAGATCACCGACTGGTTCATGGCCAGTGCCGCAAAAAAGCGCGAGATGCTGGAGCTGGCAAAGGCACGCCGCGATGCTGATAACCCTATTCGCCTGCTCTAGAGCGTCAGCGACAGCCCGGTAATCCGATTACGGCGAAGGCCGGCCTTTCACGGCCCGGACCACATTGCCCTCGAGTTCTAGAATTTCGAAGCAGTAATTGCTGATACGCAGCCCCGCGTTGCCGTCGGGGAATGATTCCAGATATTCCAGCACCAGTCCTGAAAGCGTTTTCGGGCCGTCGGTTGGCAAATCCCATTTGAGGGCCTTGTTGATATCCCGGACGCTGGCGCCGCCGTCAAAGACATAGCTGCCATCGCGCTGGGGATAGATCTCGTCGGAGCTGTCGCTGAGGTTGGAGGTGAATTCTCCGACAATTTCCTCAAGAATATCCGCGACGGCGACCAGGCCGATCACGTCGCCGTACTCGTCGACGACCAGCGCCAGACGAAACTTCTTCTGCTGGAAATTCCGCAGCTGTGTGTGCAGGGGCGTGCTCTCGGGAATGAAATAGGGCTTGTCCAGGGCGCCGATCAAACCGCTGCGCGATAGTCCGTCGCGATCCACTACGCGGCTGACATTCCTCAGGTGCAAAACCCCCTCGATGTTATTGCTGTCTTCGCGCCAGACTGGCAGCAGGGTGTGGCTGCTGCGGTGGATAGTTTCGAGAATACTCTCGTCGCTTTCGTCGAGATCGATGCCGTAGAACTCGTTTCGGGGGACCATAATATCGTCGACAGTGACGCCTTCGAGATCGAGGATGTTTACCAGCATGCCCCGGTGTCGCTGGGGAATCATGGCGTCGGGATCAGAGACGATGGTGCGCAGTTCTTCCCGGGACACCCGTTCTTCTCCCGCTTCGTTGGTGTTGATACCCAACAGACGCAGCAGCCCGTTGGTCACCCAGTTCACAATGGCTACCAGGGGAATAAGCAGACGCATCAGCGGCAGCAACACGACGCTGGCGGGGAAGGCGACTTTCTCCGGATAAAGCGCCGCTATGGTTTTCGGGGTGACCTCGGCGAAGATCAGAATAACGAGCGTCAGCAAGATAGTCGCAATCACAATGCCGGCATCACCATATAGCCGAATCGCAATCACTGTGGCTATTGCCGATGCGGCGATATTCACGAGATTGTTGCCTATGAGGATAAGGCCGATGAGTCGGTCGGGTCTGTCCAGCAGTTTGCTCGCCCGCATTGCGCCTTTGTGATGCTGTTTACGCAAGTGTTTCAGGCGATAGCGGTTGAGGGACATCATGCCGGTCTCGGAGCTCGAGAAAAATCCGGACATGAGAATCAAGGCTGCCAAGACAGCAAACAGAAGGCCCAGCGGAGCATCGTTCAATTCAGCTTCTCTCCAGCACCAGCTCTAGAACGAGTTTTGATCCCAGGAAAGCCAACATTAAAACCGTCGAGCCAGTGACGGTAAGCCGCACGGCAGTCTGGCTTCGCCATCCCAGCCAGTAGCGGCCCCCGAGAAGCACCGCAAACAGTATCCAGGCAGCGATGCTCAGGACCGTTTTGTGCACCAGATGCTGGGCGAATATGTCCTGCATAAACACCACACCGGTCCCGATGGATAGCGTAAGAGCGACAAAGCCCACCCAGATCAGCTCAAAGAGCATGCTCTCCATCAATTGCAGGGGAGGGAGTACGCTGAGCAGTCCCCCCATCTGACGGCGCTTGAGCTGCGCGTCCTGCGCGGCCAGCAGCGCGGCCTGGATCGCAGCCAGAGTAAGAATAGAGTAGGCCACAACGGAGCTGCCGATGTGTGCTGCGACGCCCAGGGGCACGCGGTGCTCAAGGGCGCCGGTGTCCGGCCCGAGCGTCGATATGAGCACCGCCACCGCTGACAGGGGGAAGAGAATGATCAGCAGATTTTGCAGGGGCCGCCTGGTCAGGGCCAACAGGCAGGCGGCATTGATGCCCAGAAAAATCAACGAGAAAATTCTGAAGAAACCAAAATCTACGCCGTCGTGATCGAAAATATTGTGCCAGGTGAGAAAGGCGTGGCAGCCCAGGGCAAAGATTGCGATCACGATGAGGCTGCGGCTGACGCTGCCATTGTGCTGTAAGGCGCTCACTAACTGAAGGCCCGCAGCGGCGAGATAAAGCAAGGCGGCGATGAAGGCAAGAAAAGCTATGGACATGGATTTGGGGGCCGGCTCCGCGGCGCGTATACTTGCGCTCCCTTGTACCGACTTGTTACTGCGTAATCAATAGCGCGCCGGCTCGAATGTCCCGAGCGCGCGACCCAAGAGGACCGTTGACTCCATGTTTCAAAATCTTTCCGAGCGATTAACCCAAAGTCTTCGCAGCGTCACGGGTAAGGCTCGCCTCAGTGAAGACAATATTCAGGGCACCTTGCGGGAAGTGCGCATGGCTCTTCTCGAGGCCGATGTCGCTCTGCCGGTGGTCACGCAGTTTGTGGATTCCGTAAAGCAGCGGGCATTGGGGCAGGAGGTGATGAGCAGCCTCAGTCCCGGCCAGGCCTTTCTGAAGATTGTCCAGGCCGAACTCGAGGCGGTCATGGGCTCTGCCAACGAAGGACTGGAACTGTCGACCCAGCCGCCGGCGGTGATTTTGCTGGCAGGTCTGCAGGGTGCGGGTAAAACGACCTCTGCCGCAAAGCTTGCCAAGCTTCTGAAGGAGCGCGATAAGAAGAAGGTTACGGTGGTGAGCGCCGACGTATACCGCCCCGCGGCTATCAAGCAGTTGGAAACGCTGGCAGGGGAAGTCGGCATTGATTTCTTCCCCTCATCCGTGGACCAGAAGCCCGTGGATATTGCCCTGGCGGCTCGGGAGCACGCCCGGATTCAGTTCAGCGATGTGTTGATTGTAGATACCGCCGGACGCCTGGCGGTGGATGAAGACATGATGGCGGAGATCGCGGCTCTGGAAAAAGCTGTGACGCCGGTGGAAACCCTGTTCGTGGTTGATGCCATGACGGGCCAGGATGCTGCCAATACGGCAAAGGCCTTTGGCGAAGCGCTGCCTCTCACCGGGGTTATTCTGACCAAGGTGGACGCCGACAGCCGCGGTGGTGCCGCACTATCCGTTCGGCATATCACAGGCAAGCCCATTAAATTTCTGGGCGTCGGCGAAAAGACCGAAGCGTTAGACCCTTTCCATCCCGATCGCCTCGCCTCGCGCATTCTCGGCATGGGTGACGTCCTGTCGCTCATAGAGGAAGTGGAACAAAAGGTTGACCGGGGGAAAGCTGAGAAACTGGCGCGCAAGGTCAAGAAGGGCAAAAAGTTCGATCTGGAGGACCTCCGTGATCAGCTCCAGCAAATGAATAATATGGGTGGTATGGCGAGCATGCTGGACAAAATGCCCGGTATGGCGGGAATGGCCCAGGCCGCGCAGTCGCAAATAGACAACAAGTCCTTTGCCCGCATGGAGGCCATGATCAACTCCATGACGCCGCGGGAACGCCGTAATCCGGAATTGATCCAGGGAACGCGCAAACGCCGCATTACCCGGGGTTCGGGTACCCAGGTGCAGGATCTCAACCGTCTTCTCAAGCAGCATAAACAGATGGCTAAAATGATGAAGAAAATGAAGGGTGGAGGCATGGAAAAGATGATGCGCGGCATGGGCGGCATGATGCCCCCCGGCGGCGGTGGATTCCCACCTATGCGCTAGAGCCCTTGAAGCACTCTAAGCTCCCGCAGTTATTGAAAAAATCACCGTCTGAGGGGCTTTCCTACATCCCCGCTTTTCTGTATGATGCGCGACCTTTCGTAGGGGTCCTGAAAGCACTGTGCTGGATGGTTGCCCGAATTTATTGATTATTAGTCGATAATCTGTGGCCAGTTGCCGAAGATGGCAGGGTTTACGGGTTTCGCAGGAGTGAGTTGGCAAGGCAATGGTAACGATTCGACTTTCACGTAGTGGCGCCAAAAAGCGACCTTTCTATCATCTGACCGTCACGGACAGCCGTCGGTCGCGCGATGGCCGTTTCATCGAGCGCGTGGGCTTTTTTAACCCCGTGGCCCGCGGTCAGGAAGAGCGTCTTCGCGTAGACCGTGAGCGCATTGAGTACTGGCAGGGTCAGGGCGCTCAGCTGTCTGCCCGCGTGGCCAAGCTGCTCAGCGTCGACGAGACGAGCAGCGAAGCGGCCTAACGGCCTCTCGGGCATGAACACGCCCGGGGATCAGATGCTTCTGGCCGGTAAGATTACCGGCGCTTATGGCATCAAGGGATGGGTCAAGCTTCAGATTTTCACAGATCCTCCCAAGAATTTTTTTGCCTTCAGCGGCCATCAGATGGCACGGCAAAGGCATTTAGAACCAATAGAACTTGCAGACGGGCGTAGCCAGGGCAAGGGATGGGTAGCAAGGGTAGTGGGGGTAGACACCCGCACGGAGGCCGAGCTCCTCAGGGGTACCGAGATTTGGGTGCCTCAGTCGGAACTGCCGGTTTTGGCGTCCGACGAGTATTACTGGCACCAGTTACAGGGCTTGCAGGTGTGGAGCGAGCATGAGGGGCAAAAGCTGCTTCTCGGCGAAGTGGATCACCTTCTGGAAACTGGCGCCAACGATGTACTGGTGCTGCGGTCTTGTGAGGGCAGCGTTGATGAGCGAGAGCGTCTCATCCCCTATCTTCCAAAGAGCGTTGTGCTGTCGGTAGATACGGAAGCGGGAATGATGACCGTCAATTGGCACCCGGAAGATTAATGCGGGTAGCGATGGTCACATTGTTTCCCGAGATGCTCAGCCTAGTGAGTGACCTGGGTGTAACGGGACGGGCAGTGCGCGACGAGCGTCTACAACTGACCGCGATCAATCCCAGGGATTTTACTCTCGACCGGCACCGCAGTGTTGATGACCGGCCCTACGGGGGCGGTCCGGGTATGGTGATGAGGCCGGAGCCTCTTGCGGCTGCACTGAAGGCGGGGCGTGAGTTTGCCGGAGACGCTGCTCCCGTGATTTATCTGTCTCCCCAGGGTGACAGGTTCGATCACAGACGGGCAAAGAAGTTGTCGGAGCTTCCCGGGCTGGTGTTGCTCGCCGGGCGCTACGAGGGCGTGGACGAGCGCCTGATCCGGTCATCGGTGGATGAGGAACTGTCTATCGGTGATTACGTGTTGAGCGGTGGAGAGTTAGCGGCGCTGGTGGTTGTCGACGCGGTGTCGCGTCTCCTGCCGGGAGTTCTGGGTCACGAGAGCTCCGCAGAGGAAGATTCCTTTGCGCAGGGTTTGCTGGACTGTCCGCATTTTACGCGGCCGGAGCAGTACGAGGGACAGGATGTTCCCGGCGTATTGTTAAGCGGGGACCATGAGGCGATACGGCGCTGGCGCCTGAAGCAGGCTTTGGGCAGAACCTGGGAAAGGCGTCCGGATCTTCTTGAGGCCCTTGCGCAGAAACGGAATTTGACCACCGAGGAGCAGCAGCTTCTGGCGGAATACCAGCAGGAAGCGGGATAGCCGTGCTGCTGTGAGGTTGTTAGAGACTAAAGTGAGGGTGTACTTTTAGTGTCGACAGCAGAGTATTTTTTACAGGATTGCCCGATGGGCGATCGCAGGGAGTTTGGGAGCAAGACAATGAGCACTAACGCAATAATTTCTCAGCTTGACGCTGAGCAGATGGACAAGGAACTGCCGGACTTCGCCCCTGGCGACACCGTTGTTGTTCAGGTCAAGGTGAAAGAAGGCAGCCGGGAGCGTCTCCAGGCGTTTGAAGGCGTTGTGCTGGGTAAGCGCAACCGCGGCCTGAATTCGGCGTTCACCGTGCGCAAGATTTCCCACGGTGTGGGTGTCGAGCGTACTTTTCAGACCTACTCCCGGCTTCTCGAATCCATCGAGGTTAAGCGTCGCGGTGACGTACGTCAGGCGAAGCTCTACTACCTTCGCGAGCGATCCGGTCGCTCCGCGCGCATCAAGGAAAAGCTGGGTTAATCGCACTGGCCGCTGTCGCGGCCTTCGAATATCCAGCAGTATCTGAAAGCGGCCGTCCTGAGGGGCTGGCCGTTTTTTTGTGCCTCATCGTCGCCCAAGCCGCTGCCCATGGGCAGGTTTGCTAAGCTCTGCGCATGTTAGAAGACAGCGCGAGCGCAGATTCTCCTCTACTCGAAAGCTATCTGGATGCGGTCTGGATGGAAAAGGGTTTGAGCGAGAACACCCTGGCAGCCTATCGGCGCGATCTCCAGGCCTTTTCCCGCTGGGCGCTGAGCCGCAATCGCACAGCGAAACAGATTGAGCGCAGCGACATAGAGGCCTATCTGGCCAGTCTCCTTGCGAAAAAACGTTCCCCCCGGTCCGCTGCCCGCGCGCTGTCCTGCCTTCGGGGCTTTTATCGCTATCTTCTTCGCAGCGGGCAGCTTGAACTTGATCCCACAGTGGGCCTGGACAGTCCCCGGCTGGGTCGTCCCCTCCCTAAAACCTTATCCGAGGCCGATGTTGATGCGTTGCTCAAAGCACCGAAGCTCGATGATCCCATCGGCTTTAGGGACCGCTGCATGCTGGAACTGCTCTATGCCTGTGGTCTTCGTGTATCGGAGCTCACGGGGCTGACCCTTTCCCAGCTCAGTCTCAATCAGGGAGTGCTTCGTATCATCGGCAAGGGAGGGAAGGAGCGTCTCGTGCCGGTCGGGGAGGAGGCGCTGCACTGGCTGCAGCGTTATCTTCGCGAAGTGAGGCCGGAACTGCTCGGAGACACGACATCGGATGTGCTGTTTCCCAGCCGCCGTGCTCAGCAGATGACCCGACAGACCTTCTGGCATCGCATCAAACAGCACGCATTGACGGCGGGGATTCGCAAGCCCATCTCTCCCCATGTTTTGCGTCATGCTTTTGCCACGCACCTGGTGAATCACGGCGCTGACTTGCGGGTAGTGCAGTTGCTGTTGGGACACAGTGACCTGAGTACCACGCAAATCTATACCCACGTGGCCAGACAGCGTCTTCAAAGTCTCCACGCAAAGCATCACCCCCGGGGATAAACCCGCCTATCAGCGCCTTGGCGCCAGGGTGTTTGTATTGCTGGCGCTGGCATATTTTGCTGAGTGAACGATTGAACACTGTTACAATCAAATAACTGCAATCAAGCTCCCTAGCAGCCGCTCGTCGCGGCTAATCTAAGGGATAAGCAACGAAATAAACAACGGGACTCGTGTCATGTATTCAAGCCGGACTTTCAATCGCCAGGCACTCCTGAGCCTGCTCCTGGGGCTGGGTTTAAGCGTTCTGGCGCTCGCCCCCGCGGCGAGTGCCGCAGAGAGTGTTGATCCGGCCATCGAAAAGAAACTCCGCCTGCGCCTGGGTGCGCCACAGATCGGACTTGAGGTGAGAAGCGTGGAGGCCAGCCAGCTGCCTGGCCTCTATCGTGTCGGTATTGTGCAGGGACCGACCGTCTACGCCACAGAAAACGGCGACTATTTTCTGGTGGGCGATCTGTATAACGTCGGGGTGACCGGGCTTGTGAATCTTGGCGAGCAGCAGCGCTCCGACGACCGCAAGGCGGCGATCGCGGCGGTAGCCGAGAAAGACGTCATTGTATTTCCTGCGGAGGGCGAGACCCGGGGCAAGCTCACCGTGTTTACCGATGTTTCCTGCTTCTATTGCCAGAAACTTCACAAGGAAGTTCCTGAGTTAAATCGTCGCGGCGTCGAAGTGCGCTATCTGGCCTACCCACGACAGGGCATCGGTTCTCCCGGTTTTCGTCAGCTTGCCAGTGCCTGGTGTGCGGATGATCGCCAGGCGACTCTGACTGCGTTCAAGAATCGTGAAGAGCTCGAAGAGAACGTATGCCCGGGCAACCCCGTTGCGGATCAGTTTGCCCTGGGTCAACAAATCGGCGTGCGGGGCACACCGGCAATTGTTACGCCATCCGGAGAGATGATTCCCGGTTATAAAAGCGCTGACGATTTGATGGCCGTGCTGGGTTTAGAGTAACGTCCCCGAAGGGCTGAGGCGCAGCCCCTTGGGGTAATTGGTCTCAGCGTATTTTTCAGGACGTGTTTTTTTAAAAGTCACCAAGCGACAGCGAGTCCCCGTGGAACAGCAATTTCAGCGCATTGAGCGCCTTCCCCCCTATGTTTTCAGCATCGTCGGCGACCTCAAGCAGGCGGCCCGCGCCGCGGGGGAGGACATTATTGATTTTGGCATGGGGAATCCCGACCAGCCCACGCCGGCGCATATCGTCGAGAAAATGGTGGAGGCGGCGCAGCGGCCAGATACCCATCGTTATTCCCAGTCCAAAGGTATTCCCCGCCTACGCAAGGCCATCTGTGACTGGTACCGCAAACGCTACGCGGTAGAACTGGATCCGGAAACTGAAGCCATCGTGACCCTCGGGTCAAAGGAGGGCTTGGCGCATCTTGCTTTGGCCACTACGGGTCCCGGTGACGCGATCCTCGTGCCCAATCCTTCCTACCCTATTCATCCCTACGGCTTTGTGATTTCCGGTGCGGATATCCGTCATGTGCCCATGGGTGACGAGGAGGAGTTTTTCCAGGAACTGGAAAGCGCTATTCGCAACAGCTGGCCCAAGCCAAAAATGCTGGTGCTGAACTTTCCCTCCAACCCTACGACCCACTGCGTTGAACTGCCTTTCTTTGAAAAGGTGGTGGAAATCGCCCGGGAGCATCAAATCTGGGTTGTACAGGACCTTGCCTACGCCGATCTGTGTTTCGACGGCTATGTTGCGCCGTCGATTCTGCAGGTAGAGGGCGCTCGGGAGGTGGCCGTCGAAACCTTCAGTATGTCCAAAAGCTACAATATGCCTGGCTGGCGCATCGGTTTTTGCTGCGGTAACACCACCCTGGTAGGGGCGCTGGCGCGCATGAAGTCCTATTTGGACTACGGCATGTTTACGCCGATTCAGGTAGCTGCGATTGCGGCTCTCGAGGGAGACCAAAGCTGCGTGTCGGAGATCAATGCTATGTATCAGTCCCGTCGCGATGTGCTTTGTGAAGGACTGACAGCGAGTGGCTGGCCGGTAACACCACCCAAGGCGACTATGTTTGTCTGGGCGCAGATTCCCGACGCCTATCGAGAGATGGGCTCCCTAGAATTCAGTAAAAAATTGATTCGGGAAGCCAAGGTGGCCGTGTCACCGGGAATTGGCTTTGGTGAGTACGGCGAGGGCTTTGTGCGCTTCGGGCTTATTGAGAACGAGCACCGAACCCGTCAGGCTATTCGCAACATCAAGCGTATGTTTCGCGAGGACGGTGTGGCCTAGGGCGCTAGCGTCTCCTGATCCCCTCACCCTGGTTTCTTCCACCGGATCCACAACAAGCAGTATTTGGAGAATTGTTTAGCATGAGCGCATTGCGTATTGGAGTCTGCGGCAACGGCACCGTCGGTGGCGGCACCATCGAGCTGCTCCGTGATCAGGCGTCCCTGCTCGCGGCTCGCGCGGGGCGGCCACTGGTATTGACACGCGTCGGCGCCCGCCGGGACCGCGATGATTGTCCTACTGAGGACGTGCCGGTGCACCGCGATCTGTTGGACGTGGCGCGGGCAGAGGATGTTGATGTGCTCGTCGAATGCATCGGCGGGACGGAGCTGGCCAAAGACATTGTCGAGACAGCACTGCGCAGCGGAAAGTCAGTGGTCACCGCGAACAAGGCGTTAATAGCCGAGCACGGTAACGCATTGCTGTCCCTGGCAGAGGAGTGCGGCCAGAGCTTGCTGTGTGAGGCCGCGGTGGCCGGTGCCATCCCCATCCTCAAGGCCCTGCGCGACGGGATGGCCGCCAACTCCGTGAGCGAGCTGTCGGGGATTATCAATGGCACGGGGAATTTCATCCTTACGGAAATGGGCGCCCATCAGCGCTCCTTTGATGATGTATTGGCTGAAGCCCAGGCCTTGGGTTACGCAGAAGCCGATCCCACCTTTGACGTGGAGGGCATCGACGCAGCGCACAAACTCAGTATTCTTGCGGCCATGGCGTTCTCTGCGCCGCTGAATTTTTCCGCTGTGTTCTGTGAGGGCATCAGTGCGGTAACACCGGCGGATATTCAGTTCGCTGACGAGCTGGGGTACCGCATCAAGCATCTGGGTATTGCCAAGCAGCATGCCGACGGCGTCGAGCTGCGTGTGCATCCCACGCTACTCCCCAAAGATGCGCTTCTGGCGAATGTGGATGGGGTGCTCAACGCGGTGCGCCTGGAAGGGCATGCGGCGGGGGAGACCGTTTACTCCGGAGCGGGAGCCGGACGCCTGCCCACAGCCTCGGCGGTAGTCGCGGATATTGTGGATCTGGCCCGTGCCGGGGGAGGGCCGGTGCACTGCCTCGGCGTGCCGGTAAAAGAGTTAAAGGCCTCGCCAACGCTGCCCATGGAGGCGGTGAGCAGCGCCTGGTACCTTCGTCTGCAGGCTGAGGATCGTCCGGGTGTGATGTCCCAGTTGGCCAACTGTCTGGGCGCAGAGGGCATTAGCATCGAGGCGCTCATCCAGAAGCCGCCAAAGGGTGCGGCGGCTACCGTGCCCGTGGTTGTTTTGACAAACCCTGCCCGGGAGGACGCGCTGCGGCGGGCGGTAACGGCAATTTCGGCCTTGCCGGGTATCACCGAACCGCACTGTATCCGTATAGAATCGCCAAACTAGAGGGGAGACCTGTGCGCTATATAAGTACCCGCGGTTCTGCACCGACGCTGAGTTTCGAGGAAGTGCTGCTCACCGGCTTAGCCAGTGATGGGGGCCTGTATGTGCCCGAGAGTCTTCCAAGCTTCACCGCTACCGAGCTAGAGGCCATGGCGTCTCTCGATTACCCCTCCCTGGCTCATCGAATTCTGCTGCCCTTTGTGGACGAGGCCTTCAGCAGCGAGGAATTGCGGGCAATCATTGATGACACCTACGCCGTGTTCCGCCACTCTGCCGTCGCCCCCCTGGTGCAACTCGATCACAACCAGTGGGTGCTGGAGCTTTTTCACGGGCCTACGCTGGCCTTCAAGGATTTTGCCCTCCAGCTTCTGGGCCGATTGCTTGACGCGATCCTCAAGCGCCGCGGTGAGAAGGTTGTCATCATGGGCGCCACGTCGGGCGATACAGGCTCTGCGGCCATTGCGGGCTGTCAGCGTTGCGAGAACATCGATATTTTTATCCTTCATCCCCATGGGCGCGTCTCGGACGTGCAGCGTCGGCAGATGACTACGCTCAGTGCGCCGACCATTCATAACCTCGCCATTGAGGGGAACTTCGATGATTGCCAGGCGATGGTGAAAGCCAGTTTTCGGGATCAGGGCTTTCTTCCTGACGGGCGGCGTCTGGTGGCCGTCAACTCCATTAACTGGGCGCGCATCATGGCGCAGATCGTCTACTATTTTTATGCCGGGCTAAGACTGGGTGCGCCTCACCGCGCTGCCGCTTACTCGGTGCCCACGGGCAACTTCGGCGATATCTTTGCGGGTTATCTCGCATCAAAGATGGGACTTCCCGTGGCGCAGCTGATGATCGCAACGAATCGCAACGATGTGCTCCATCGCTTGCTCAGCACCGGTGATTACGCGCGGCAGACCCTGGAGCACACGCTGTCGCCCAGCATGGATATTTCGGTGTCGAGCAACTTCGAACGACTGATGTTTGATCTCTATGATCGCGATGGCGGGGCTATTGCAGACCTGATGAGTGCCTTTGACGACGGTGATATCGCGCTGTCGAGCTCTGCCATGGAGCGAGCCCGGGAGCTGTTTGCGAGTTATCGGGTCGATGATGCACTGACCCTGGCCTGCATTGCGGATGTCTGGGAGAAGAATGAATATCTCCTCGACCCCCACAGTGCTATTGGCTACGCCGCGGCAACGCAGCCCGGTGCCCATACACAGGTTCCCTGGGTAACTCTGGCCACCGCTCACCCGGCCAAGTTCCCCGATGCGATCAAGGCGTCGGCGGTGGGCATCACAGCGCAGCTGCCGGCGCACCTGAAGGATCTCTTTGAACTTCCCGAACACTTTGATGTGTTGCCTAACGATATCGCGGCCGTGCAGCGCTTTATGTCCGGGCACCTGGGCGCATAATTGGCCCGCCGCGTTCGTAGTATAAGGCGCCGCGACGGTAGTGGCGCAGAGGCCCTCAGCGAACTGCCGCCGATTCTCGCCCGGGTCTTTGCCGCGCGGGGAGTGGAAGACGCTGCGCAGCTGGATCTCGCCTTGGCAGCGCTGCACCCACCGTCCCTTCTGACTGGCTTGCCTGAAGCCACGGAGCGCCTGCAAAAGGCCCTCGACAATGATGAGCGCATCCTCATTGTCGGTGATTTTGATGCCGACGGCGCTACGAGCACCGCTCTCGCTATTAAAGCTCTGCGCGAGTTTGGCGCCAGCCATGTGGATTACCTGGTACCCAACCGCTTTGAGTTTGGTTATGGACTCACCCCCGGAATCGTTGCTTTGGGAGCACAGCGAAAGCCGGATCTGATTATCACCGTGGACAATGGCATCTCATCCGTGGATGGGGTGGATGCGGCCAATGCCCTGGGTATCGAAGTCCTGATTACCGATCACCATCTGCCGGGAAAGGAGTTGCCCAAAGCCACGGCCATCGTGAACCCCAATCAGGCGGGGTGCGCTTTTCCCAGCAAAGCGCTGGCAGGGGTGGGCGTGATGTTTTATCTGCTGTTGGCGCTGCGCACCCGGCTCCGGGAGGTTGATTGGTTCGCCCGCCGCGGACTGGAGACGCCGCATTTGGGTGCGTTTCTTGATCTGGTTGCCCTGGGTACCGTTGCCGACGTCGTGCCCCTGGACCATAACAATCGCATCCTGGTGGAGGGTGGTCTGGCACGCATGCGCAGTGGTCGTGCCCGTCCGGGCATCAATGCGCTGCTGAGCGTGGCCGGTCGTGACCCCCTCAGTGTGGTGGCCAGCGATCTGGGCTTTGCCGCGGGACCTCGTCTTAATGCCGCAGGACGCCTGGACGATATGTCCCTGGGTATTGAATGCCTCCTCGCTGATGATCCCCAGGAGGCGCGGAGTATCGCGCTGCAGCTCGACGGCATGAACCGGGAGCGGCAGCGCATTGAGCGGGGCATGGAGGAGGAGGCGCTCGCGGCACTGGCCAGCCTCAAGCTGGAGGACGTGGATTTGCCGGCGGCACTGGTGCTTCACGATCCTCACTGGCACCAGGGTGTGGTGGGTATTCTGGCGTCGCGCATCAAGGACCGTTTTCACCGTCCGGTTATCGCTTTTGCCCAAAGTGGTGACGACGAGCTGAAGGGCTCGGGGCGCGGCATACCCGGAATGCATCTTCGGGATTTGCTGGATGAGGTGGCAACGGCTCACCCGGGGCTTATCGACCGTTTTGGCGGGCACGCCATGGCGGCGGGTTTGTCACTGGCGGAGGCGCATTTTGACGACTTTGCCGAAGCCTTCACCACCGCGGTAGAAAACGCCGGCGGATTGACTCTCGAGCCGGTGCTGGACAGCGATGGTGAGCTGACACCAGAAGACTTTGATCTCGCTACGGCCGAAATGCTGCGCCACGCGGGCCCCTGGGGTCAGATGTTCCCCGAGCCGATGTTTGACGGAGTGTTTGAGCTGCGCTCCCAGCGTATCGTCGGGGAGCGCCATCTGAAGATGAGCCTCGCAAAACCCGGTAACGGTGCCGCGCTGGATGCTATTGCCTTTGGGGTAGACACCGAGCGCTGGCCTGATGCTTCGGTAAAAGAGGTTCGTCTTGCCTATCGTCTGGATGTAAATCAATTCCGCGGTGAGCGCCGCCTCCAGCTGCTGGTGGAGCAAATCGAAGCGCTCTGAAGATGTCTCTTTGTCCCTTCCCTAAGGTAGAATAGCGCCCTTTTTTTGGCAGGCAGTTTCTATGTTGGAGATCAATCCTCTTATTCAAAGTCTCAAGGATATCGAGGCGCGTACCGACGTGCTTAGGGGGTATCTTTGACGTTGATCAACGTCGGGAACGACTTTCAGAAGTAGAACTCGAACTCGCAGAGCCCAGCGTTTGGGATAATCCCGAGCGGGCGCAGGATCTTGGCCGGGAGCGCTCCTCCCTCGAAGCCATTGTGAGTTCTATTGACGCCCTGGACACCGGAGCATCCGATACCCTCGATCTTATTGAGATGGCGGCCGAGGAAGATGACGAAGGCGCCGTCGCCGAGCTGGAGCAGGAGATTCTGGAGCTCCTCAAGGTGCTGGAGAAGCTGGAGTTCCGGCGCATGTTCAACGGTGAGATGGATCCCAATAACGCCTTTCTCGATATTCAGTCCGGGTCCGGAGGCACCGAGGCCCAGGACTGGGCGGAGATACTGCTGCGCATGTACCTGCGCTGGGGCGAGGCAAAGGGCTTTTCCACCGAGTTAATCGAGGCCTCGGGGGGCGACGTTGCGGGCATCAAGAGCGCGACCATCAAGTTTACCGGCGAGTACGCCTTTGGCTGGCTGCGCACCGAGACTGGCGTCCATCGACTGGTGCGCAAGTCGCCCTTTGATTCGGGCAATCGCCGTCACACCTCCTTTGCCTCGGTGTTTGTAGCCCCCGAAATCGACGACAATATCGAGATTGAGATTAACCCGGCGGATCTTCGCGTGGATACCTACCGCGCCAGTGGCGCCGGTGGTCAGCACGTCAATAAAACCGATTCCGCCGTGCGTCTGACGCACAATCCTTCGGGTATTGTCGTGCAATGCCAGACGGAGCGCTCCCAGCATCAGAACCGTGATAACGCCATGAAGCTCCTTCGCGGCAAGCTCTACGAGATGGAAATTCTCAAGCGCAACGAAGAAAAGCAGATCATGGAAGACAACAAGGCAGACATCGGCTGGGGAAGTCAGATCCGCAGCTATGTGCTGGATGCTTCGCGTATCAAGGATCTGCGCACCAACGTCGAAACCAGTAACACCCAGGCGGTGCTGGATGGGGATATTGACCAGTTTATCGAGGCCTCGCTGAAAAGCGGGCTGTAGTTATAGATGGCGGTACATGGCGATAGATGAGTTACCGATTAGTTTTGAAACAGTTCGGCAGGAGCCGGGAAAGAACTTATGAGTGATACAGACAACACAGCGCCGCGAACTGCAGAAGACGAGAACAAGCTCATCGCAGAGCGCCGGGGCAAGCTCGCGGGTCTGCGGGAGCAGGGCAATCCTTTTCCCAATGATTTTCGTCGCACGGCCACCGCGGCGCAGCTGCAGCGGGATTTTGCCGAAGACGATAAGGCCACTCTGGAGGAGCGCAGCGAAGAGTTTGCCGTTGCGGGCCGGCTTATTCGTAACCGCGGTGCTTTTTTGCTGATTCAGGATGGCGAGGGACAGATACAGCTGTATGTTGATCGCAAAGGTCTCGATGAAGTGACGCTTGCTGCCATCAAGAGCTGGGATCTGGGCGATATTGTGGCGGCCCGGGGACCACTCCATCGCTCGGGCAAAGGTGATCTTTACATCAATATGCGAGAAGCGCGCCTGCTGACAAAAGCATTGCGGCCGCTGCCGGACAAATACCATGGCCTTGCCGATCAGGAACTCCGCTACCGTCAGCGCTACGTCGACCTCATCGTCAACGAGTCTTCCCGGGATGTGTTTCGTACCCGCTCCAGGGTGATCAGTTACATCAGAAGATTCATGGATGCCCGGGCGTTTATGGAGGTGGAGACACCGATGATGCAGCCCATTCCGGGCGGCGCGGCGGCAAAGCCCTTTGTGACGCACCACAACGCCCTGGATCTCACGATGTACCTGCGCATCGCGCCGGAACTGTATCTCAAGCGTCTCACGGTGGGTGGGTTTGAGCGGGTTTATGAGATCAACCGCAATTTCCGTAACGAGGGACTCTCTACCCGGCACAACCCGGAGTTCACCATGCTCGAGTATTATTGGGCCTACGCGGACTACCGGGATGCTATGGACCTCACGGAAGCCATGCTCCGGGGGCTCACCGAGGAGGTGCTCGGCACGCAGCAGGTGACGTACCAGGAGCAGGTGTTTGATTTTTCCAAGCCCTTTGCCCGTATGACCGTTATCGAAGCAATCCTCGCTCACAACCCATCGCTGAGCGCCGCGGATATCGCCGAGCGCGAGGGCGCGAAGAGCGTTGCAGAGGGTCTTGGTATTGCAGTCAGCGACGCCTGGGGTCTTGGCAAAATCCAGATTGAAATCTTTGAAAAAACCGCGGAACACCGTCTGGAACAGCCGACGTTCATCACCGCTTACCCCACGGAAGTCTCACCATTGGCGCGGCGCAATGATGAGGACCCGTTTGTGACGGATCGCTTCGAGTTTTTTGTGGCTGGTCGCGAACTCGCTAATGGTTTTAGTGAGCTCAACGACGCCGAGGATCAGGCGCAGCGTTTTCAGGAACAGGTGGAGCAGAAGGACGCCGGTGATGAGGAGGCCATGCATTTTGATGCAGATTATGTGCGCGCACTGGAGTACGGCATGCCACCCACGGCGGGGGAGGGCATCGGTATTGATCGTCTGGTGATGCTCCTCACGGATTCGCCCTCCATCCGCGATGTGCTGTTGTTTCCGCACATGCGTCCGGAGTGACGCCCGGAGAGATAAGACGGCGTCTGCGGGTGCTACACTCGGGTCACTACTGATTTCAAAGAACAGACTATGCGACCAAAGCTCATACCCCTGGCATGCACCATGCTTCTCGTTGCCTGTGCGGCCGCGCCCCCGGAGCCGGTGGATCCTCCCGCGCAGCGCTCACCGGAGGATGTGAAGTTAACCTTGAACCTGCCGGAAGAGCCCGAAAACTGCGCGTGTCAGACGCTGGAAGAGAATGATCGGACTTTCCTGGAGCGGGGCATGGAAACCCTGGCTGACGGTGAATACATCGAGGCGGTGCAGTACTTTCAGCGCTATCAGCGTCTGGAGCAGTTACCCCTGGCGCAATGGGAGGGGGATCTGGCCATCGCCTATGTGAGCATGCTGCCCAGCAGTCCTTTTTATGATGTGGATGCGGCGCTACTTGCTTACACCGATTTGCAGTCCCGGGAGCCTGCGGGGCAGAAGCATCACAGCATTGTGATCATGCAGCAGGCGCTGGAGTCCTTTGTGTTGATGGAGCGACACATCTGGGATCTGGAGAACCGAACCGGGATGCTGCAGGAAGATCTCGATAAACGCGAGCAGGCCCTCAAGCGGCTGCGGGAACTGACTCTGGGTCAGCCGGAAGACTGACGGTAAACACCGATCCCTGCCCGGGGGTGCTCCGCACGGTAATCGTGCCGCCCATGAGCTCGCAAAAGTCCCGACAAATAGCCAGCCCCAGACCGGTGCCGCCATAGCTGTTGCTCGTGGTGTCTTCGGCCTGCACAAAGGCATCGAACACCAGCGCCTGCTGCTCCTCGGTCATCCCGATACCCGTGTCGGTCACGGCAATAGACAGCTGCTGTGTGGCCTCCGCAAAGGAGGCGCTGACGCGAATAACACCCTGCTCGGTGAACTTCGCCGCGTTGCTCAGGAGGTTCACAATCACCTGGCGGAATTTGACGGCGTCGTTATGAATCAGGGGTAAATCGCTGAAGTCATCGCATTCCAGAACGTTGCCATTCCTGCGCAGCAGCGGCGCGAGGGCGTCGACGGCCATGGTGAGTGCCTCTCCCGGATGGAAGGCTTCCCGCACCAGGGTCATTTTGCCCGTTTCAATCTTGGATAGATCCAGAATGTCATCGATGAGCGCCAGCAGCTGTCGGCCGGACAGGACAATTTTATCGAGGTCACTCTGGTACTGCTCCCGGTCCACCGGCGTCTCATCATCAAGCTCATCGTGGAGCATCTCGCTGTAGCCGATAATGGCATTCAGCGGTGTGCGTAGCTCGTGGCTGACGTTCGCCAGAAAACGGGATTTGGCGGCATTCGCTTCATCGGCACTTTGCTTGGCATCTATCTCTTCATCGATGGCGCGCCGCAGTTTGTCTGACATGGTGTTGAAGGCAATGGCAAGGTCCCCCAGCTCTCCGTCATCATCAATATCTTCAATACGGTAGTCGAGCTCCCCGGCGCCCAGGCGCTGGGTGCCGCGCTTCAGGCGTTTCAGGTTGTCATTGGTGTAGCGCACAAGGAAGAAGCCCAGCGTCGCGGTTAAAAATATTGATGCGATAAAGCCCAGCACCGTGATTCTGTCGGTGAGGGCTATGGTGCGATCGATGACGTTGGCGCGCTGTACTGCGATAAAGGCCTGGCGCTGCTCAAGCTCTTTGAGGCGCTGACTGGCCTCGAGGTAGGGGATGGGCTCGTCCACGTCTGATTGCCAGTCAGGGTCGTTGTAGTTCTCGTAGAAATCCCGCCAGCTGGCCAGGAGGCGGGTGCTGCTTTCGCGCAAGAGATTAAACTGCAACGCAGTGACATCGCTGCCCATGCCGCCCAGGGCCTCCACCGTGCTGCGGATGGCCGCGACACCCGAGAGGGCGCCGCGCAAATCTTCCTCCGCCAGGCGATCATCGGTGTTTTCCCTCAGAGTCGAGAGCACAAGTATTTTCTGGCGCTGGTCCTCCAGCTGCTTGGCCAGTTCACCGGAGAGCTGGCCCGCGGTTACGGCCTGGCGATAGGCCACCATACTTTCGCTTCGGGCATAGCTCCCCCAGAAGTGCGTGCCCACGTTGATGGCGAACAAAATGAGGATAGTAAATAGCGAGAGTGTTAAGCGCCGGCGAAGACTCATGCCTGGCCCGCCCGGGACTCAAGGAGCTTGCGAATTTTTTCAAGGAGCGCCGGGAAGTCAATGGGCTTGGTGGCGTAGTCATCGCAGCCCGCAGCGATAGCCTTGTCGCGATCTTCAGGCATGGCATGGGCTGTTAGCGCAATAATAGGCGTCGCCGCCAGCTCACTGTGGGCCCGCACTCGCCTGCACACGGTCCAACCGTCCACAATAGGCAGGTTCATATCCAGCAACACCAGGTCAGGGTGCTCTGCTTCAATACATTCCAACGCCTTGGCTCCGTCCTCGGCAATGAGGGCATCGAAGCCGGCGCGTTTGAGCCGTCTGCTGAGCATGTCGCGATTGAGCTCGTTGTCTTCTACCAATAGAAGTTGTGGATTACTCATGGGAGTTCCTGTTCCAGGGGATGAACCACCAGAACCTCATCTATGCCAGGGGCCTGTAGTTCCCGACTGTCCCCCAGAGCGTAGGCGGCACCCAGTGCCCTGCGCGTGGATTCCGCGATGAGGATTTCGCCGCGCCGGGCAATATCCTCAATACGCGATGTGACGTTCATGGCATGCCCCACAAAGCCGTATTTGCTGCGACGCTCGGAACCGATGTTCCCGGCAATCACGTTGCCAGTATTCAGCGCGATGCCCATGGCAAGTTCCGGCAGTCCATCCCCGCGGTTGGCCGCGTTGATCTCTTCCATGGCTGCCTGCATCGCGAGGGCGCAGCGGGCCGCGCGGTCGGGGTCGTCATCGTGACGCCGCGGCGCCCCGAATACCGCCAGAATCGCGTCCCCCAGAAACTCATCAATGGTGCCACCGTACTCTAGTATGATGTCGGTCATCGCGCCCAGATAGCGATTGAGCATGCTTACCACGCGATCCGGTGCCAGCTGCTCACTCATGGTGGTAAAGCCGCGGATATCCGACATCATGATGGTCACTTCGCGAAGATCACCGCCGAGTTCCATGCCTTCGGGGTTCTCGAGTATCTCTGTCACGATGTCATCAGAAAGGTAGCGCCCGAAGGTGGCGCGGATAAAGCGTTCGTTGCGCTCCAGCTGATCCCGGTAGATCTGCTCCCGGTCGTGCCACTGCTTGCGCTCGATGCCTGCCTTGATACGAGCCTGGAGGAGAACCGGGTTGAAAGGTTTGAACAGATAGTCGTCGGCGCCGGCCTCGATGCATTCGATAATGCCCTGCATATCCTGCTCACCGGAGATCATGATGACCGGTGTCGCCCGCAGTTTGGGCTCGGCTTTGATACGCCGGAGCACTTCCCGGCCATCCATGCCTGGCATCATACGATCCAGAAGCACTACATCCACATCGGCATTGGCCAGCATCTCCAGCGCTTCCGCGCCGCCCGGAGCTGTGACCACAAAATGCCCGCTGCGCGTGAGGTAGCGGGCCAGTAGCGCCCGGTTTTCTTCACGGTCGTCTACCGCCAAAATAAAACCGGGATCGCTGGTGATCTTGGCAATCTGTTGCACGGCTTCCGGGGCAGCGGCAGTACCGGATAGAGCGGGCTCTGCGGTGCCTTCCAGAACGCTGCTGATAGCATGTTTCAGCGCAGCGCCGGGCTCGTCCACTATCTCACTCAGCATCTCAGCGTAGCCCCTAAGAGCGCCCGCGAGATTGCGCAGTTCGTGAGTATCTTCCGTTTCCGTGTCCAGCAGGGGCGCAATATTAGCGGCGCAGGCTGTGAGGGCGGCCCAGTCTTCCTTCGCTTCCTTGTCGAGTTCCGGTAAATCGGCGTTTGCCAGGGTGGTGACCTCGAGCACCGCTGATTGCAGCCCTACCCGTATGCGGTTCGCGGAGACGGCAGACTGCTCGGCAGTCTCCGTAACGCCGGGTTCACTTTCGGGTATACCGTCGGTCACGCTCTTATCTCACTGCTTGTCAGAGCCGGATTCCGCTGCATGGTGCTGCCTGTTGTTTGCGAGCTGTTGAGTATAGCGAGAGCGATGATTGTCGGGGAAGGGAGACCGGGTGATGCTGTTTGAGGAAGTGGATGCGCGCGGCGGAAAATTTGAGGTAACATAAGCGCATCGCGAAAGCAGACAAACACGGGTGGCCTCAGCGTACTCCATGTTGCAAAAGGTAGAAATTTTTCAGGGTCTTTCGGACGACGAGCTTGCGGCTCTGGCTGCGAGCAGCACGAGCCGGTCGTTCCCTAAAAACACCGTGGTGATTCATGAGAATGACCCGGCGGATTCCCTGTTTGTGATCGAAGCCGGTAAAGTCAAAGTGTATTGCAGTGACAAGAACGGCAAAGAATTCATCATGAACACCCAGGGTGAGGGCGATTACTTTGGTGAGCTTGCCCTGCTGGACGATTCCACGCGCTCCGCGTCAGTGAGAACCGTCGAAAAGTGCAACTTCTGCATCATTTATAAAGAAGACTTCAATCGCGTTCTGGAAGACCACCCGAGTATTTCGCGCAAGCTCATCGCCAACCTGGCATCCCGCGTGCGCAAGCTTACGGCGGACGTGAAGAGCCTGGCCCTTCAGGACGTCTACGGCCGAGTGGCCAACGTGCTTATGGATCTGTCGGAAGAGCGGGGCGATGGCACGCTGTATATCGGCGAGAAGCTGACCCAGCAGGACATCGCCGATCGCGTAGGTGCCTCCCGGGAAATGGTGGCCCGGATCCTCAAGGACCTCACCATTGGTGAATACATCCGCTTCGAAGGGCGCCACATCATTATCAATACGCGGTTGCCCGCCAAGTATTGATTTCCAGTGGTTGCTCCCTGTCTTCCGGAGAACCGCAGTCTCAAACATCCGCTTCTTTCGTTTGTGAGACTACTCGCTGTTGTCTTCGACCCGCAGCTTGAGGCGACCGCTTGCAAGCCTGGCGCTTAGCACCTGCGCCGGCGACACCGCGTCGCTTTCGCGAACCACCGAACCCTGCTCATCGCTGATGATGGAGTAACCGCGCTCGAGGATAGCCAGGGGATTGAGGCCCTTGAGCACCTGTTGCCGGCGCTCCAGTCCCTGTCTGTGCCACGCCAGCTTTTGGGCCATTGCCGCATCCAGGGCGGCTCGCTGACGCGCTAGCTGCTCGCGGCAGCTAGTCAGGCGGCGGACGGGGCTATGACTCAAGAGCCGTTCCCTGCGAGCCTCATGCGCATTTTGCAGCTGAATCAACCGCTGTTTGATCGCCCGGTTCAGGCGATTTTCGAGCTCGTCGAGGCGTTGCGCCTGCTCCCGAAGGCGATCTCCCGGATGTTTCAGGCGCGCACGCATGCGCTCAAGGTTCATGCGCTCGCGCTCAAGACGGTGCTCCATGGCGCGGTGTAATCGTTTTTGCGCCTCTGCCAGTCGAGCAATCAGCTCAGCCCGGTCTTCACTGAGAAGCTCTGCTGCCGCACTGGGGGTTGGCGCGCGCACGTCTGCAGCGAAATCCGCGATGGTCACGTCGACTTCGTGACCCACACCGGAGACCACCGGAAGCTCGCTGACGACGATGGCCCGGGCCAGCGCCTCGTCGTTAAAAGCCCAGAGATCCTCCAGAGAGCCGCCACCTCGGGCGAGGATCACCGCGTCGAAGTCGCAGTCCTCGCGGGTTTGCGCGTACTCGTTGGCTTCCTTCAGCGCCTGACGGATTTCTCCTGCTGCGTTTGCACCCTGTACCGCCACGGGCAAAATGGTGACACGGATCGACGGGTTCCGCCGGGCAAGCACTTGAAGAATGTCCTGCAGGGCAGCCCCCGTGGGGGAGGTGATAACCGCCAGATGACTCACGGATTTGGGCAGGGGCTGCTTGTTACTCGCGTCGAAAAGACCTTCCTGTCGCAACTGATCCCGCAGGGCCTCAAAGCGCGCCTGCAGGGCGCCGGCCCCCGCGGGTTCCAGAAACTCGCCAATAAGCTGGAATTCGCCGCGACCCTCGTAGAGTGAGACGCGGGCTCTGACGCGCACCTGATCGCCGTTGTTGGGGCTGAAGCGCAGGCGCTGGTTATAGGTCTTGAACATGGCGCAGCGTACCTGCGCCTTATCGTCCTTTAGCGTGAAGTACCAGTGTCCCGAGGAGGGCCGCGCAAAATTGGACAGCTCGCCCTCGATCCACACATAGCTGAAGTGACTCTCCAGCAGGCTTCGCGCCTGCCGGTTAAGCTGGCTGGGAGAGAGAATGTCTGCCGCGACCGCGGTACTGGGCATGGGGTTTCCTATAACTAATTGCCTTGCCGGGCGGTTTCGGTGTTACGCCGCGGGCTCTAAAGTTTTATAATAAGGAGTTTACTCGACCGAAAGGCGTCTGGAGGGACCACCATGTTGCGTATCGAACAGGAAGCGCTGACTTTTGACGATGTTCTCCTACTGCCCGGCTACTCCGAGGTCGTGGCAACCGATGTGTCGCTGCAGACCCGTCTCACCCGAGAGATTAATCTAAATCTACCGTTGGTGTCTGCGGCCATGGATACCGTGACCGAGGCCCGCCTCGCCATTGCCATGGCGCAGGAAGGGGGCATTGGTATTATCCATAAAAGCATGGGCATTGCCGAACAGGCCGCTGAAGTGCTCCGTGTCAAAAAGTACGAAAGTGGCGTTGTAAAAGACCCCATCACTATTCAGCAGGACGCCACCCTCGCTGAGCTTATTGAGCTGACCTCCGCCAATGGCATATCCGGTGTGCCGGTGCTTGCCGGCGAGGACCTTGTGGGTATCGTGACCCGCCGCGATATGCGCTTTGAGACCGAGATGGACAAACCTGTGGCTTCTCTTATGACCACTCGGGACAAGCTTGTGACGGTCAACGAGGGTGCGGATTCCGCCGAGGTTCAGCGTCTTCTCCATCAGCATCGCATCGAGAAGATTCTGGTCGTGGACGACAACTTTGATCTTCGCGGCATGATCACCGTTAAGGACTTTGACAAGGCGGAGAATTATCCCCGGGCCTGCAAAGACAGCTATGGTCGGCTGCGGGTGGGTGCATCCGTAGGCACCAGTGCCGATACAGAGGAACGGGTAGCCGCCCTCATCGAAGCGGGTGTCGACGTGTTGGTGGTGGATACGGCTCACGGTCACTCGCGGAACGTCCTCGAGCGGATAAAGATCGTCAAAGCAAAATACCCGGACATTCAGATAATTGGCGGTAACATTGCCACGGGCGAAGCGGCACTAGCGTTGGCAGAGGCGGGTGCGGATGCGGTGAAAGTGGGTATTGGCCCTGGATCTATTTGCACAACGCGTGTGGTCACGGGCATCGGAGTTCCCCAGGTTACCGCTATTGCCGACGCCGTGGCGGCGCTAAAAGACAACTACGACATCCCTGTGATTGCCGATGGCGGCATCCGCTTCTCAGGCGATATCGCCAAGGCCATCGCCGCGGGAGCTCATGCAGTCATGATGGGTAGCATGCTCGCCGGTACTGAAGAGGCGCCGGGTGAAGTGGAGCTTTACCAGGGGCGGACTTACAAATCCTACCGGGGTATGGGTTCCCTGGGAGCGATGGCCGGCAAGCAGGGCTCTTCGGATCGCTATTTCCAAGATGCCACCAAGGGCGCGGAGAAGCTGGTGCCCGAGGGCATTGAGGGCAGGGTGCCCTATAAAGGCTCCGCGACAGCGATCATTCACCAACTTATGGGCGGCGTGCGCTCCTCCATGGGTTACACCGGCAGTCCTGATATTGAGACCATGCGAAGCAAGCCCAAGTTTGTGCGGGTTACCGCTGCCGGTATGTCCGAGTCCCATGTACACGATGTATCCATTACCAAAGAAGCGCCAAACTACCCCGTCAGCTAGCCTTGGCGACAAAGGGGGCGGCTCATGCTGCTCCCCGTTTAACCAGCGGGCGTCCACAGCCTATTGAACAGCGAATCTGCGTATGACTGATATCCATGCCAGCCGAATTCTTATTCTGGATTTCGGTTCCCAGTACACCCAGTTAATTGCCCGGCGCGTGCGGGAAGTGGGTGTGTATTCCGAGATTCGTGCCTGGGATATCAGCGAAGAGGAGCTCCGCGACTTCGCGCCCAGTGGCGTGATTCTGTCGGGCGGTCCCGAGTCGGTTACGGCAGAGGGCTCCCCTCGCACACCGGAATGTCTCTTTGACGGCGAGTGGCCGTTGCTGGGCATCTGCTACGGCATGCAAACCATGGCGGCGCAGCTCGGCGGTGAAGTACAGGGCTCCGATACCAGCGAGTTTGGCTACGCACAGATCCGTAGTGCCGGCGACAACGCGCTGTTGCACGATATCCGCGACCACATGACCGACCACGGTGATGGCCTCCTGGACGTGTGGATGAGTCATGGCGACAAGGTGACGGTACTGCCAAAAGATTTCCGCTGTGTGGCCTCGACGGACTCCTGTCCCATTGCTGCCATGGCGCACAGTTCACACCCCTGGTTCGGCATACAGTTTCATCCGGAGGTCACGCACACCCTGCAGGGCACGCGTATTCTTGAGCGCTTTGTCATCGAAATCTGTGGCTGCGAGGCGCTGTGGACGCCAGCCCGAATTGTGGAAGATGCCATCGCTCGCGTGCAGGAGACCGTGGGCAGCGATCATGTGCTGTTGGGTCTTTCTGGCGGCGTGGATTCCTCCGTGGTGGCTGCGCTTTTGCATAAGGCTATCGGCGATCAGCTCACCTGCGTGTTTGTGGACAATGGGCTCCTCCGTTTGCACGAAGGCGATCAGGTCATGGAAATGTTCGCTCTCAATATGGGCGTCAAGGTCATTCGCAGCGATTCAGAAGCCTTGTTTCTCGACCGTCTGGCCGGTGTGAGTGATCCCGAGCAAAAGCGCAAGATCATCGGCAATACCTTTATCGAGGTGTTTGATGAAGAGTCTTCAAAAATTGACGGTGTGCGCTGGCTGGCCCAGGGCACGATTTATCCCGATGTGATCGAGTCTGCGGGCGCCAAAACGGGCAAAGCGCACGTTATTAAATCTCACCACAATGTCGGTGGTTTGCCGGAAGATATGGCGCTTGAACTGGTAGAGCCTCTTAGGGAACTGTTTAAGGACGAGGTTCGCAAAATCGGGCTGGAGCTAGGTCTGCCCCATGACATGGTTTTTCGACATCCGTTCCCCGGGCCAGGACTGGGCGTTCGGATTCTTGGCGAGGTGAAGCACGCTTACGCAGAAATACTCCGTCGTGCAGATGCCATTTACATCGAAGAACTTCGCGCAGCCGGATGGTACGAAAAAACCAGCCAGGCTTTTGCCGTTTTCTTACCAGTGAAGTCCGTAGGCGTTGTGGGTGATGCCCGCCGCTATGAATATGTGATCGCATTGCGCGCTGTTGAGACCGTGGACTTTATGACGGCGCGTTGGGCGCATCTGCCCTATGAGCTTTTAGAGAAAGTCTCCAATCGCATCATCAATGAGATCACCGGTGTATCCCGGGTGACCTATGATGTGAGTTCGAAGCCGCCGGCAACGATCGAGTGGGAGTGAAAAACGTACACCGGACTACTGTTTGGTAGCGTTGTTCGGCTATGGAACAATGCTTTAAAACGCGTCTCTTTGGGGCCGTAGCCGATACCCAGTGCCACCGGCGTCTGGTTATCCAGGCTCACGTCGGCAGTCTCATCAGGTGAGAAGGCCAGCCCGCAACTTGCCCAACTTGTATATAAAAGTACACCGGAAGCGTCCGGTGACGGCGCAACAATGTCTGCGGTAACCACGTCGGGAAGAGCTCCGGTGCTGGACGCTCGGGCATGGGGTCGGAGGTGTTGTATGAGGCCGGCGAATTCAGTGCTTATCAATGGCGCAAAAAGACCGCTTTTGTCGCGGGCTACCGCAGGTTGGGGGTAGACTACGAGTAAGAAATTTTCAGTCACGACCTGAAACTGCAGGGGTTACGAGTGGGTTTTGCCTTGGCGTTTTAGGCTCTGATTGACGGGCGATAGATTAAGCAAGGTAGCAAGGAGGAGGCGGGAAATGGGATTTTTCGACGTTTTTGCATGGATCGTGCTGTTGATCATCGTGAGCTCGGGGGTCGGTATTGTTGTGCTCATGGGTATGTGGCCCGGCAAGGTCGCTCACGCGCGGAATCATCCTCAGGCAGAGGCGATTACTGTGGGTGGATGGTTAACGCTGTTTTTGGGTTTTGTGTTTTGGCCGTTGATGGTCGTGTGGGCTTATACCAAGCCTCCGCTTCAAGAGCCCGTTAACGGCGAGGAGCGCTAATCATGATTGCGGCATTAACACTACTCTATGTTGGTCTGCTGTTTCTTGCCGTCAAGCTCAAGCTGATCAAAATGACCTTGTTCTGGAAAATCACGCCGCTCGTCTGGTTTCTCTTCCTTAACGTGGCGTTGATTATTCCCATGCAGTTCTATGCCCCCGGGGGCACGGTACTGGCCATGCAATACAGCGTACAGATTGTACCCAATGTTGGCGGGGAGGTTATCGATGTGCCGGTAGAGGCAAACGCGCCTCTCCGTGAGGGTGATGTGCTGTTTCGCATCGACCCGACGCCTTACCAGGCAGCCGTCGATGACCTGACGGCTCAGCGCGACCTTGCGCAGATACGTGTCGATCAGACAACGCAACTGGTGGAGCGTGGCGCGGGTACCGTGTTTGAGCTTGATACCGCGACCGCGCAGCTAGCGCAGCTTGAAGCCGGCCTTGCCAACGCGCGTTTCAATTTAGAGAACACCGTTGTTCGAGCGCCCACAAATGGCTACGTCACCAATGTGGCTCTGCGCGAGGGCGCGCGGGTCGCTGCAGCGCCCATTGCCAGTGTGCTGCCGTTTGTTGAGGACGGCGATCCGGTGATTATCATGCAGATATTTCAGAAAGACCTGCGATACATCGACGCCGGCAATGCCGCCGAGATTACCTTCAAAATGTTTCCCGGCGAAGTATTTCAGGCGAAGGTGCTGAACGTGGTTCCTGCGTCTGCACAAGGCTTGCAGGCGCCAACGGGCACGGCCGCGATGCCGCAGCAAATCAGTCATGCACCCATGTGGGTGCGGTTGGAGATGGCCGATCCTTCGCTGTTTGCCGAGCTCCCGGTGGGCGCCACCGGGACCGGGGCGATTTACACGGACAAAGGTGCTCCCACTCAGATGATCCGCCGAATCATGATTCGCATGGATGCCATCATTAACTATGTGTCGCCGGCTTAAAGGTTTATCGGAAGGGTCACTGGTGGCACGCTTAAAATCGCTGCATAAACGCTATTGTGGTTAAAAGTCATCAGCGCGGAGCTGAATCTCCTCGCGGGTCAGGCTCTGGCGCAAACGCTCAGGGTAGTCAGACGGAATTTTCCAGAGCAAGTCCAGATTCGTCGGAGCAAGCCCGCGCTCTTCTGGCGTAAAATCACTGCGCACGGACAGAACCACGTCCGTGCTTGCCCAGGGGTGATCGAACCAGTACCGATGGCCAGTAATATCAAAGCCGCGACCCTCCCAGTCGCGGGAAACATCCACTATTTCCAGCCGCTCTGTGGCCATCAGCTGCTCCAGTTCATCGGCGCTGATTTCCTGATTTCGCTGCCCGATACGGGTACCGCCGCCCATAAACAGCTGCGCCATGTTTAAAGCGCCATCTTTAGAAGAAACGGTCACAACGACTCGCGAACTGATGCTGTCGAGCGCTGGCAGCGCCTCAAAAAACTCTTCCGCAGGCACGTCGGCCGCAGCGTAGTACACGGTGCCCAGGCGGAATTTTTTCCTGAGATCCACACCGGGCGCCTGGTGGCGCTGGTAAAGCTCTTTGAGTGCGGCGGTAACCACGCGCCCACCGGCACTCCAGCAGACTATGTGAATGCGCCTCGCTTTCGATTCTTTGGCTAGTTCTTCAAGAAGGGAGGTGAGGGCGGGTGCTGCCCGATAGGCACGCCGGACATCGCCGCCACCCCCATAGGCGATGATGTTCTGCCGCGTGGGCCAGGAGAAGGCCAGCGAGGTCATATCACGTCCCATGAAATGATCGAGCTGGGCGGCAAAGGCGCTGGCGTTATAGAAATTGACCTTTGCACCGTGGACGTAAATCAACAGGTCATCATCGCGGGACGCTTCAATGGACGCGTTCATATCCCGCATCAGCCAGGCCAGGGCGCCAGTTTGATCGTTAGCAAGGCTGTCTTCCGTGCCAGGGGTATAGGCGCCAACTTCCATCATTCCGGACACAGCGAGATCCACGACGTTCGAGCGCTCCTCGGTACGGGAGTATTCGCTGAGATCAGTCCAGGATAGCTGGGGAGTGCCAAAGCCGATGAGCGTCATGCCCAGCGCAGTCCTGGTTCCCTCGGTGTTCCCATAGTCAATGCGCTGCATATCATTGATGCGCTGGCGCGTCGTCGCGTAGTACACGCGTCGAGGCGTCCATCGCTGTTCTTCCGGTACGTGATCAAGGGGACTGAATCCAAGCTCGGAGAACAGTACCGGTGTTGGCATCAGCGGCTGCACCGATGGCCCGGAGCAGGCCGTAACGAACACCCCAATCAGCAAAAGCGGGAGCTTTCTGATTCTTCGTGACGATCTTGGCTGTATGGCGGTGATACTGAATCGCTGTTTAACACGGGCAAAAACATTGGCCATAGCGAGCTCCAAGATCAGAAAGAATAGGCAAAGGTAAGGGTGAAACCCTCAAGCTGCACGTCGTAGTTTATCTCAGATCTGGAGCGTTCCTGCGTAACATCAATGTCCGTGCGTTGATAACCCAGCGCCAGTGACGCCCTATCGGTCAAACCATAGGCAAGGCGAAGGTGGCCGTAGAGAAATTGGCCGCTGTAATCATCAATGTTGGCGGACAGCCAGCCCCCAACAGCATGTACCGCAACGCGTTGGCTGAGGACCCATGTGCCGGATATCCGTAGATTTGGCACCGGCGCAAGTAGCGTGGTCCCTGAGCGACTGCCGCTGGCCTCCAGGTCGTCGACATTCACTCTTGCCGCAAGGCCAGCGCTGAGATCCAGCGCATGCAATCCGCCGCCAATCATTACCTCAGATCGGTCACTGCGGTGCACCGCGTACAAAACATCAAAGATATAGGCATCAACTTCCAGGTCGGCGCGGATTTCGGCCCCGGCGGTGTATTCCACGCCGTTGTAGTTGAAGTCGCGCTCTGCCCGCCGGGTGCCCGAATCACTGAACCCGTAAGCGCCGGCAAACATGGCCCAGCGGGGTTTGAGGCGATAGCGATAGTCGAAGTAATAGGAGTAGTCCCTATCGTTGAGACCAAGATCATCAATCTGGAGTCGGACGGGCTCGAAGCCATCAACCGTTGCGCTGATACCTGCGACGGCTTCCTGTTGGGCGATACCCAGAGAAAGTCGGTGCTTTGGGTTGATGAAGTGACTGCCAGCGTTACTCTCGATGCTGTCGTCAGACACCTGCGCCGACGCGCCGTGTATTGAAGCTGCAAGGGCCCAGGACAAAAGCAGGGTCGATTTTGTTGCGCGAGTGCGTGCCTCGATTTTCATCAACGTATCCTTGTCGTTAACCGTAGCGGCCTGGTCTGTGAGTAAGCACCGCTACGGTTAATGATCGCATCATCGGCCTACAAATACTTAAAGTGCAGCCGCTTCAGCGTCCCCTCAAACTTGAAGGGTGCCTTATCGAAGTAGTCATCGGCGACCGGCGACAGCGTATCCATGCCCACGTCGAAGGTCTCGGATGCGGTAAAGAACAAGGGGATGGTGCGCTGCACCGTGCCCGTGGACGCTTCCTTGCCATTGATCCAGAACCGGAGTTCCGCAGGCGCGGCCCGTTCCATGGGCGTTTTCATCTCGTAGGCAATCTCCACGTCGCCGGCAGGCAATGTGCCAACCTTGATCTTGTCGCGCTTGAGGAGGAGTGCGCTGTATTCGTAGTAAAGCTCGCCATCAACGGCATAGAGACTTACGCCGCCGGCATAGCCGCCCATAGCAAAGAGCACCCCGTCGACGTTCTCCGGTACCTCGGCCTCGATCTCGACTCTGAGGTTGCCGTTGCGCACGTTAGGCGCTTCCGATTCGGGGATACGGGTCATCCCTTCGAACAGGGTCCACTCCGTATTGGTGGTGCGCTTTGCCTCCTGCGGGTTGAGCCCGGTGTACATGGCACCGCCGATGGGCAGTACCTTGTTTTCCTCGGCTTGCTGTAGGAACAGCGCCTTCAGTTCTTCCAGCTTCTCGGGATGCTCGGCCGCTAGGTCGTTCATCAGCGTGTAATCGCTGCGGGTGTCGAACAATTGCCACTCGTCCTCGGCGGGGTCCCAGGCGGCGAGATCGGGTACCGCGGCCACCCAGGGGGTCCGGGGCCCGAAAGTGCCAGCCATCCAGCCCTCGTGGTAGATGCCGCGGCTACCCATGATCTCGAAATACTGCGTCTTTTTGACCTCTGGCGCATCGGCCGACGCAAAGGTGCTGGCGAAGCTCACCCCGTCAAGCGGGTCCTGCTCATGACCGTCGACCACTGTCGGTGGCGTGATTTCGAGAATGTCGTAGATAGTCGGTACCACGTCGGTGACATGGGCAAACTGCGGTCGCGGCGTGTCATCGGGCGTAATGCGAGCCGGCCAGGAAACGACCATGGGCGTGCGCGTGCCACCCCAGTCCGATGCGATCAGCTTGGTATAACGGAAGGGGGCGTCGCCGGCCCAGGACCAGGCCGCGTGAACATGATTATCTACCTTCGGACTGCCTAGCACCTCGAGCCCGCCCAACTCCTCGGCGACGGCGATGTGCTCGGCTACCGTCGATGGGATACCGTTCTGGGAAACCAGCTCGGCAACCGTGCCCTCGACACCCTCGGCAGACGCCCCGTTGTCGCCCACGATATAAATCACGATAGTGTTGTCGCGAACGCCCCGGGCCTCGAGCTCGTCAATGAGCTTGCCGACCTGCACGTCCGTGTGCTCCAGAAAGCCGGCAAACACTTCCATCAACCGCGCCTGGAAGGGCTTTTCGTCGTCGGGGATATCTTCCCAGGCCGGCATGCTTTCTGGTCGCGGCGCTTTTACCGAATCCTCGGGAATCCAGCCCATGGCCTTCTGGCGCTCGTAGGTGCGCTGATGGGAAGCATCCCAGCCGTCATCGAATTTGCCCTTGTACTTGTCTGCCCACTCGCTGGCGACATGATGGGGGCCGTGCACCGCGCCCGGCGCCCAGTACATCAGGAAGGGGCGATCCGGATTGACCGCGAGGTGGCGCCGCATCCAGGTGATCGCCTTGTCCGCCAGATCTTCTGTAAGGTGGTAGTCCTCGTAGTTGGCGACGTGGGGCGGTGAAATCGGGTTGGTGTTCTCCCACAGGGCCGGCTCCCACTGGGAGGTCTCACCGGCCATGAATCCGTAGAAGTAATCGTAGCCCCGACCCGTCGGCATGCGGTCATAGGGGCCGTTGGCCAGCTGGTCGATGGGCGTGTTGTGTTCCTTGCCGAAGGCTGCGGTGGCGTAGCCATAGTCACTGAGCACCTCGGCGAGGGTCGCCGACGACTTCGGGATCACGCCCGTATACCCGTCCCAGTCGTTGGCGAACTCAGAGATCTGACCGGCGCCGACCCGGTGATGATTGCGCCCGGTTTGCAGGGCCGCCCGGGTGGGCGAACACTGAGCCGTGGTATGGAAACGGTTGTAGGCAATCCCCTCCTCGGCGAGGCGGGAAAGCGTTGGCGTGTTGATATCACCGCCGAAGGCACCCGCCTGGCCGAAACCCACATCGTCGAGCATCACAATCAGAATATTCGGCGCATCTTCCGGCAGATAGCTTGGCGTCTCGCGCCACTTGTGCACGGACTCCTGCATCGTCGGAGCGACGCTGCCACCCATAGGCGGGGCGGGGAAGGGCAAGACGTCCTGGGCGAAAACCGGTACGGACGATAGTGCGGAGATACCAAAGGCTCGCGCCATGTATAAGACTGCTTTCTTGGCGTTCATAAGTGCGTCTCCCTTTCGTTGATGCGGAGTAATTGTTGATCCAGGCAGCAGGTCAATATTCAACAAACTGAGATACTCACGCTGCCAACTACAAATATTTGAAATAGAGTTGTTTTAAAGTGCCCTCGAACTCGAAAGGCGCTCGGTCAAAGTAGTCATCGGCAACCGGGGAAAGCGTGTCCATGCCTACATCAAAACCCTCTGATGATGTGAAGCCGCCGGGTACCGCGCGCTGAAGCTTTGCAGTCGCGGCCTCTTCGCCATTGATCCAGAACTTGAGTTCGGCTGGTACATCACGACCGGGAGGCGTGCGCATCTCGAGGGCAATACTCACCTCACCCGCTGGCAGGGCGCCTACCTTGATCTTGTCGCGTTTGATCAGCAGGGCGCTGTATTCGTAGTAAAGCTCACCATCGAGGGCGTAGAGGCTCACACCCCCCGCATAGCCACCCATGGCGAAGATCACGCCATTGACGCCCGCGGGAACCTCGGCTTCGATCTCTGCACGCAGGTTGCCATTGCGTACGTTTGGCGCCTGGCTTTCCGGAATGCGCGTCATCCCTTCAAATAGAGTCCACTCAGTATTCGCACTTCGCTTCATCTCCCCGGGGTTGAGCACGGCATAGAGTGCCCCACCAATGGGCAGTACGCTGTTTTCTTTGGCCTCCTCCATAAACAGCGCCTTCATTGCATCCAGCTTCTCGGGATACTCTGAGGCGAGGTCATTCATCAGCGAGTAATCACTGCTTGCGTCGAACAGCTGCCATTCGTCCTCCTCCGGGTCCCAGTTAGAAACATCCGGCGGTGTTGCAACCCATGGTGTGCGTGGTCCAAAGGTGCTGGCCAGCCAGCCGTCGTGATAGATGCCACGACTGCCCATGATCTCGAAATACTGGGTTTTCTTCTGCTCCTGCGCATCGGGCGAGTCAAAGGTATAGGCAAAGCTCACCCCGTCGATCGGGTCCTGCTCGTGGCCGTCGACCACCTTGGGCGGGGTGATGTCCAGCAGCTCATAGAGGGTCGGCGCCACATCCGTGACATGGGCAAACTGGGGACGCGGCGTATCGTCCGGTTGAATACGCTCGGGCCAGGAAATGACCATGGGCGTGCGCGTACCCCCCCAGTCCGCCGCGATCAGCTTGGTGTAGCGGAAGGGGCTGTCGCCCGCCCAGGCCCAGGCAGAGTGATAGATGTTGTCCATCGTCGGCCCGCCGATCTCTTCCAGGCCACCAAGGCTCTCAGCAACGGCGATATGCTCGCCGATGGTAGAGGCGATGCCGTTGTGCAGATTCAGCTCCGCCACGCTGCCGTCAACACCTTCTGCTGACGCGCCGTTGTCCGAGAAAATGTAGATCACCATCGTGTTGTCGCGGATGCCGCGGGCGTCAAGCTCGTCAATCAGTTTGCCGACCTGCACGTCTGTATGCTCAAGGAAGCCGGCGTACACCTCCATCAGCCGTGCCTGGAAGGCCTTTTCGTCGTCCGGAATATCTTCCC
>NZ_CBFHZO010000136.1:0-41058 GCF_965660375.1 Congregibacter sp.
TTTGCTGTTTGAGCCAATCGTGCCGGGCGTGCTCACAGCAAATCGCCCAAGCACATTGCCTGGCACGCACACTCCTCTACACTGTGCACATGGATTCTTCTCAGCATCCTACAGATGACCCTGTCGTGGTCGGTTCTGCCAGTCAGCGCATTTTATCGAAGGCCCGCGCGTGAATTTCTCCGGCCCTTTCGACGCAGCCCTGGTTTTTCTGGTTAGCGGAGCCGTCATCGCGGTGGCGGGGCTGCGGCTGACAATCTGCGTGGAGCAAATCGCCCGGGTAACAGGTCTTGGCAACCTGCTTGCCGGTACGTTCCTGATTGGACTGGTGACCTCGCTGTCCGGGTTGCTGACCTCGGTTTCCGCCGCGCTGGATGGTCACGCCTCACTGGCGGTGAGCAATTCCCTGGGTGGGATCGCCGCGCAAACCATGTTCCTGGCGATTGCCGACATTGCCTACAAGGAAGCCAATCTTGAGCATGCGGCGCCCTCCGAGGGCGCGCTGCTGACCGGAGCACTGCTTGTTGCGCTGCTGGCGCTGGTTATCCTGGCGTTCGCTGTTCCCGGTCCTACGGTCTTTGGTGTTCATCCGGTGTCTTTCCTGCTCGTGCTGGGCTACGTGGGCGGTCTCAGGTTGATCGCCGGGGCCCGGCGGGCGCCCATGTGGCAGCCGCGCGGCACGGCCCTCACGCAGAGCGAGGCAACCAGTGACGCTGGCGAGGATGCCGATTCACCTGTAAAGCTTGCTACGAGCTTTTTGTTGCTCGCAGTGCTGGTGGGAGGCGCCGGGTGGTGTCTAGCGCTGGCTGCGGTGTTTATCGCCGCGTTCACGGGAATAGGCGAGTCCGTGGTGGGTGGCGTACTCACGGCAATCACTACTTCTCTGCCGGAGCTGGTGGTAGCGATTGCGGCGGTGCATCGGGGGGCCCTCGCGCTGGCACTTGGCAATATACTCGGAGGTAACGCCTTCGACGTGCTGTTTCTGGCGGCCTCCGATGTGGCCTACCGCGAGGGGTCTGTGTATGAGGCCCTCGGGGGTACGGACCTGTTCTGGGGTGCGCTCTCCATACTGCTGGTCGCGGTGCTGCTCATGGGTATGCTGCGACGGGAGAAGCACGGTGTAGGCAATATCGGCTTCGAAAGCGCCGCGATCCTGCTGCTCTATTTTGGCGGCATCGCCGCTTTGATGATGCTCGCCTGATTCAGGTTTTTGGACAGGGTTGCTTCGCGGCACCGCGCATTTTTTCTTCAGCCTTGTCTCACGTTTGGAATGTGGGACACCACAGGAGGGAACGTGGCCAACCATCAATGACAAAACTTGCAAAGCGTCCAAGTGCCAGACCCGACACAAAAACGAGCATGTTTCTGTGTGTCAGCTCAGATTAACGCTGATTTGAAAGGCATGGGAGCAAAGAAGCCGCGATCGAAGCGTCCAAACCCCGACTGCGCTATGTAGCGCCGTGGCACGCGGCCTTGCTCGTCCGCCTGATGCGGATCTTTGGTGTATAGAATCGTGCAAGGTGCAGGGCGCCCCGTCTGGTTCCTAACGTGCAATCATTGCGGGCGACGACCGGGACGGCGAACGACCGCGACGCCTGGATCGCCAACTTTGTGCCACCTGCGAGAGATTCCATGCGCCGAACCACAACAATTTGCGTCTGTTCAGCAGTGCTAATGCTGCTTCAACCCACGCTCGCCGCTGCGACCACTGCACAGGAAGGGCCTCAGGCTCGTTCCCTGGCCGGTGAACCGCTGTATACCAGCGAACCCAGCGAGGCGACGCTGGCTAAACTTGAAGAGGCTCAGCGCGACTATCACGCTGATCCGGACAAAGCCGAGCACATCATCTGGCTTGGCCGCCGCACGGCCTATGCGGGCGACTATCAGCGCGCCATCGAGATCTTCAGCGAAGGCATCGACAAATTCCCTATGGATCCGCGCTTCTATCGCCACCGGGGGCACCGCTATATCTCTACGCGGCAGTTCGTCCGTGCTGTCGATGACTTCCTGCGCGCCGTCGTGTTGATGGAGGACATGCCCTTGCGCACGGAACCCGACGGACTGCCGAACGCGCAGAACATTCCGCTTACCACTACGCAGGGCAACGTCTGGTATCACTTGGGGTTGGCCTATTACCTCAAACAGGAATGGCCTCTCGCCCTGGCCGCTTTTGGTAACGGTTATCGCCTTGACGAAAATGATGACAATCTCGTCTCCGCGGGGCACTGGATCTACATGATCCTGCGCCGCATGGGCGACAATGAGGCGGCAGCCTCGGCCCTCGATGAGATTGGCCCGGACATGACCATCATCGAGAACGTCAGCTATCACCAGCTTTGCCTGCTGTACAAAGGTCAGCTGGGCGTGGAGAGCCTGATGGAGGCGGGTGGAGATGATCCGAGCAACGCGGCCCTCGCTTACGGTGTTGCCAACTGGTTCTACTACAACGGCGACAAGGCCCGCTCTGACGCGCTGCTAAAGCGGATCGTCAGTGGGTCGAGCTGGAGTTCCTTTGGTTATGTGGCGGCTGAGGCGGATCTGGCGAATGACAAGCGCTGACCCCGTCAAAACGCGATGGATCTGAGGGTCTTATAGGCCCGCAGCATTATCTGCCTCAACGGTGGCGGGCTTACGCGAGGGCGCGCGTCAGTGACCAGCCTGCTTCGCAAAATTTTCCAGCGCTTTGCTAATGGTTTTTATCACCGGCCCCTGCGCATCAATGCCGTGTCGCTTTGCCATCCACACGGGATCGTTCCAACCAATCGTTACCGTTCCATCGGCATCTTCCCAGACCAGGAATTTCAGCGGTAGATCAATCCCTGTGCTCCTTTCTGCCTGCATCAGTCGCGTACCGCCTTGGGGTTTGCCGAAGATCAGAAGTTCTGTGGGAGCTAGATCCATATTGACGCTTTTGGCGCCGGCCCCGTGGTCGACACGGGCAAAGATGCGAAACCCCTTAGCCTCCAGTGCCACCGCGAGTCGATCGACCGTCTCGGTAACGGTATAGGTGCTTGGCACAGTCAGCAGCCCGTCCGCTGCGAGGGCGGCAGGAATAATCAGCGACAGCAGCGTCCCGATCAGAAATTGTCTAGTCATGTCTTTACGCCTCAAAGCTGATTTTTTCTGGCATGAGCAGGGTAAATCCAGGACCACCCTGAGCGGCTACACTCTAACGGACCTGATAATTTTTTGCTCACGCGCAAGCTTGCATCCAAACCCGATCACAGGCGAATAGAAAGCGACGCGCTGCAATCCTGATCTGCAAAAGCAGTTTAGGTTCTCCGTGGATCACTTGCTGCAGCATCTGTTACGTGTAGAAACAAATTTGCCGTTAAACGTCCCGACGCAGGGTTGGCGTCAATGTCTACGTCCGGATCAATTAGTCCAGAGTGCAAAAGGTTGCCGGGGTAAAGAATCATGCGATTGGGTCGATTGTCGAATGCCGCGATGAGCTCAAAATGATCTGTGTTTCCATTGATGTAGGACTGTGGGGGCGCGCCGTGGACATGCATATGTTGATTGGCTGCCTGCACAAACTCGGGAAACCGTTCTCTGCTGATACGCTCGTACCCCGTAGGTTTGTGCCTGAATATTCCGGTGCCTGAGTGCTTTTCCAAACCAAGTTGCGGGCCAAGATAGTGCACGGTTGCAAAGTAAAAAGGATCATGGGTGTCAAAATGCGGTACCCGCTGCAGCTTCTGGAGCTCCTCGGGCTTAAGGGTGATTAGGGAGTAAAAAGCATGTACGAGGCTGCTGCGGAGGCCGCGGGGAACGCCATACACATCCAATAGGAGTTGGTCCAAGAGCGGTTTTATGCAGTCTCCATAGGAGAGTGGCAGCAAAGCCCGGCGCCCCGGATAGGCAAACCGCTCATCAAGTTGAAAGGAAGCTTTCAGCGCTGCGTTGTCTCGAAGCGAATCAATGGAAAGCAAGAGATCGTCTATCACGACAACGGGGGTGTTTTCCCGACCCACGGGAACAATATCAACCACGCGGTGCGGATTGAGATGAATATCAGTAGTCAGCGCTTTAGCCTCTTCTTTTGCAATAAGGTGCGAGTAAGCTGGATTCGACGCCAGTAAGTGGGGTGGACACTATCACCTCTTAACTGTGTACGCAGTAGTCTGGGTATGCGCTGATTCGTCAGATTCACAGGTTTCAGACTCGCATTTAATCATCGAAGACAGACGCTTATCGGCCATACAGGGTAGGGCAAGGAGTTACGGGGAGGGGGCGAATTCACGTCCAAAAACCAGATCGTCAACCCCCGTCCCCCTCATCGTGAACTGAATCCTTTTTGTCGCAAAAGGCCTTTTGGTGACCGGGAGGCCGTGGGATTGTGACGCCCAATAACGATTAATAACTATGGAAATATGCAAATCATGCAAACTTTGCCGCTCCAACGTACCCATCTCGCTACCGCTGTTGCTCTTGCTCTGGGGGTTACCAATACCCCTGCGCAGGCGCAGCAGTCCTCAGAAAACACCGTCCTCGAAGAGGTCGTGGTTACGGGTATCCGACAAAGCCTCGAAAAAT
This sequence comes from Congregibacter sp., assembly GCF_965660375.1. Taxonomy (GTDB): domain Bacteria; phylum Pseudomonadota; class Gammaproteobacteria; order Pseudomonadales; family Halieaceae; genus Congregibacter. The sequence goes on from NZ_CBFHZO010000136.1 coordinate 4,534, forward strand.
CTGCGGACTTCAAACGTGAGGATAAAGGGGTTGTCGATGCCATCACTGCTGAGGATATTGGTGCGTTTCCTGATACTAACCTCGCGGAGGCACTACAGCGTGTAACCGGCGTTTCCATCGACCGCGCCCGAGGCGAGGGCCAATACGTTACTGTGCGAGGCTTCGGTCCTGCATTTAACCTTGTCACGCTCAATGGCCGACAGATGCCGACCACAGGCGGCTCTGACATTGTCAGTCGCTCCTTCGATTTCAGTAATCTCGCTGTGGAAGGCGTTTCCCGCATCGAGGTGTTCAAGAGTGGTAAGGCAGATGTGCCCACGGGTGGTATCGGTTCGACTATTAATATTGTCTCGACCCGCCCCCTCGAGGCGCCCGGATTCAAGGGGACGGTTTCGGCCTCTGGTATGTACGACCAGTCTACGGAAGAGGGCGATAGCGTTACCCCTGAGGTTTCGTTTCTGTTTTCCAACACGTTTTTTGACGACACTGTGGGCATCGCGATCAGTGGTGTTCGTCAGGAAAGAAACAATGGGCAAGCCCAGGCGAGCGTCGATGGGTGGCGTTCTTTTCAGGGCGATGTCGATAACAGCTGGTCCGGGGAGCGGCCTTCGGAGTGGGGCGGCATTCCCTATGATCAGGCGACACAGCAGAATCGTACAACGCTGCCGGAGGAGCGCTATTCCGTTCCGCAGAACACGGGTTATGAGTTTGCTGAGTGGGATCGCACGCGGACCAACGGCCAGCTAACCTTGCAGTGGGCACCAACGGATAGTATTGAAGCGACGTTGGATTACACCTTCGCTGATCAAGAGCTGCAGCGGACCTTCACCAATTACTCCGCGTGGTACAACTTCGGCGGCCAGACTTCGAGCTGGGATGGCAATAACAGCAACGCATCGCCGCTCTTTTATTCAGAGAACAATGGTGGTGCGGGTGACTTCGGAATGGGAGGCGGCTCTGACGCCACGATCGCTGAGACGGACTCCCTGGGCTTCAACCTGTCCTGGGATGCCACGCAGCAGCTGACCCTGATGTTTGATTATCACGATTCCAGTGCAGAGCAGAGACCGGATAGTGATCTTGGCAGCTCATCGGTGCTTTCTACAGCCGCCTTTACGCGCAGCCAGACAACAACCTTCTTTGATCGAGGGGACTTGCCTGTTTTAGCCCTGGAGCTCTCTGATCCTTTAAGCCCCGATGACATGATCGTCACCGGCAGTGTGTTTACCAACCAGATCTCCGAAATGGACATTGAACAAGCACGCTTCGAGGGCAACTATGCTTTTGACGTAGGGTTTGTTGAAAGCGTCGATTTTGGTGTGGCAATGACCGAAGTGAACAACCGCTCTGCTCAATCAGTAGTGCAGCGCGATGCCTGGGGTGGGGTAACCCAGCCTGGTGCTATTGCAGATCTGATGGAAGAGGCATCCTCCAATGGGCGCTTCGACGAGGTTTCCGGGGGCAACGATCCCGATCTTGTCACCGAGTATTACAGTTTTAACGTTCGTGACGTCATTGCGCGAACCGAGGAGTTGATCGCGGCAGGAGAGGCATCGCTGTTTATGATCCCGGATATGGGGCCCTGTGGAACGGGTTTTTGTGCGTCCCCTAACTACACCGTGGACAGGCGCACGACCGAGGAGCAGCTGGCAGCCTATGCGCAGATTAACCTGGCGTTCGATATCGGCGATATGCCCCTGGATGTGCGTTTGGGAGCTCGCTACGAAGAGACAGATGTGGACTCCTCGGCTTTGGCGCCGTCCTACTCGGGCATCAACTGGGTCGGGGGCAACGAGTTCAGTGCCGTGCCATCGAGTGACACCTTTACTCAGCTTAAAGGTTCCTACGATAACTTTTTGCCCAATGTGGATTTGAGACTGGGTGTCACCGAAGATATCGTCTTACGTGCGTCTTACAGCACGACCATGTCACGACCGAACTACAGTGACATTCAGGGTGGTCAGACCATTGATCAATTGGTGCGGATTAACGGCGGAACGGGTAACCAGGGTAACCCCGGGCTCCTGCCGCTGGAGTCTGACAACATCGATCTGTCTTTCGAGTGGTACTACGGTGAGGCGAGTTACCTGTCCATAGGCTACTTCACAAAGGACGTCACGAACTTCATTGTGTTCTCCGAAGTCAATGAGAGCCTGTTCGATCTGGCTCACCCGGGCAATGGCGCTTATGCTGACGAAGCCCGAGCTGTATTGGGTGACAACGCCACCAGTGGAGAGCTGTACAACTGGATTCTCGAGAACAAGGCCGGGTCCCCGGGCGTAGATGTTGCTAACGGGATTATCAGTGGCCAGCCGGGAGATGATCTGGCGAATTTTGCCCTGACCACACCGGTTAACGGGGATTCAGCGACGGTAGATGGTTGGGAAGTGAACCTCCAGCATACCTTTGGTGAAACCGGTTTGGGCTTTATCGTCAATGCCACAATCGTCGAGTCGGATACCAGTTACGACAATACCGATTTGAGCGCGCAGTTCGCTCTTGCCGGTATTAGCGACTCCGCTAACTTCATCGCCTTCTACGAGAATGACTGGGTGGCAGCACGAGTGGCCTACAACTGGCGCGATTCATTCCTCGCTGGCACGGGTCAGGCTAACGTGGGTGCAATTCCCCCCACCTATGTAGATACCTATGGGCAGTGGGATGCGTCGCTACAGTTCACCGTAATGGAGAGCCTCAACCTGTTTATTGATGCCATTAACATCACGGATGAAACTCGCTACGTCTACGGACGATCCGCAGGTCAGCCGCTGTTTGTTCAGCAATCCGGTCCTCGGTTCAACATAGGCGCGCGATACACTTTTTGATCGAAGCGTTGTCCGATAAAGAGCTGCCTCCGGGCAGCTTTTGCTTTTTGTAGTAATGTGATTACTTCATAATCGATGTCCTATGGACAGTGCCACCGCGATGAATCTTACAAAGCAAATAGTGGTAGTCGGCGGTGGGACAGCCGGTTGGCTGGCCGCGGCGCGCCTTGCTGCAGCAGGCTTTGATGACGTTGTTGTTACTGTTGTCGAATCCCCAGATGTGCCCAGCGTCGGGGTAGGCGAAGGCACCTGGCCCACTATGCGGTCAACGCTTCAGTCCATAGGTCTTTCGGAGCGCGAAGTACTGTGCAACTGTGATGCGAGTTTCAAGCAGGGGACGCTGTTTCGTGGCTGGCGCGATGGTTCGCCAGAAGATAGCTACCTCCATCCCTTCAGTTTGCCGCCGGAGTATTCGACAACAAATTTTGCGGAGTATTGGCGAGCCGGTGTTTTGACGGGCAGCTACAGTGATGCGGTCACCCCGCAGTCCGCTATCGCTGCGTCGGGGCAGGCTCCAAAGACAGTCGAAACGCCCGATTATGCTTTCGCGGTCAATTACGGTTATCACTTTGACGCTGTCAAATTTGCCGCGCTTCTGCGGGAGCACTGCGTCAACAAGCTGGGCGTCGTGCATGTACAAGACCACGTTCACGCGGTCAGTCTGGACGAACACGACTTCATAGACAGCGTAGCATTAAAAGAAGCCGGCATCCTGGAGGGGGACTTGTTTATCGATTGCACGGGCAGTCGTGCGCTGCTGCTCGGAGAGCGTCTGGGTGTTGGTTTCTCTTCAGTGCGGCATGTTCTCCCCAATAATCGCGCGGTTGTGACCCAGGTTCCCTACACCACGCCCGAGGAGGAAATCTTTTCCTGCACGCAATCCAGTGCTCGCTCGGCGGGCTGGATTTGGGACATCGGCTTGCAGTCCCGACGGGGTGTGGGGTACGTCCATGATGCGGACAGCGTTTCGGAGGACGAGGCGATCGCAACACTTCGCAGCTATGCGGCTGAAAGCGCCGGGGAGGAAGCAGCCGGTGGGTTGCAAACCCGAACACTCAATTTTGAGCCGGGTTACAGAGCCACGCCCTGGAAAAACAACTGTATCGCCATTGGGCTCTCAGCCGGGTTTATCGAGCCATTGGAGGCGTCGGCTCTGGCAATGATTGAGCAGGCAATCTCTTACCTTGTAGACAACTTTCCCGTTAATCGATCGTTGATGGCGCCTGCATCCCGGGGCTTTAACAAGAAGATGCAGGAGCATTGGGCAAGTATTCAGGAATTCCTCAAACTACATTATGTTTTGTCGCGCCGAGACGACTCGGAATACTGGCGAAGGGCAAGAGATCCTGATGGAACGCCCGCCGCGCTTTTGGATAAGCTCGCGCTCTGGCAGATTCGCGCTCCCTGGCATATCGACTCTCCCCGTTTGGATGCGCTTTTTCCTGCGGCAAGCTATCAATATGTGTGGCTGGGAATGCAGGCTCACCGGCATTCTTTCAAAACGCGCTCAGCCGGTAGCCTATCGAGCGACGCGTCTAAATTTCTTGATAGAACGCTGTTCGAAGTGAGAGAAAAGTCTTTGAAGTTAAAGCAGGCCATGCCTGGAAATCGCGCATTACTCAAGGCGCTTACCGCTGATATGGAGAACAGGGAAGCAGCGACATTATGAGCGAATTCAAGATACTTAACGCAGACGAGCACAGCGAGCTGCGCGTCAGGCAGGTGTATGGGTACGAGTACGGCGATAGTCTTCACTATTGTCCAGCCTATACGTTCGAATTCAGGGATCTTCAGGCCGATTTTCCCATTCTCCTTCAGGGTGCAGGGGAAATGGGAATGATCCCTGTGGCGCTGCTGGGTTTTGAGCCCGGGGAAAACCTCTTTCTCAAAGATGGGACCTGGCAATCACTTAATGTCCCGGCGTACATGCGTAAAGGGCCTTTTGCTATTGGCGAGCACAAGGCCCAGAACGGCGACTCCGTTCGCTTGCTCAGCCTCGATGTAAGCGATCCACGGGTAAGTACGACTGAGGGGCAGCCGCTGTTCCAGCCCCTCGGTGGACGCACCGAATATCTTGAGTACATGGCCAGCCTTATGGAGACGGTGTACCTTGGCAGCGAGGACACCCTGGATTTTACGAAAGCACTTTCCGCTCAGGGCCTTGTAGAGTCGGTGACCGTCGAAATAACCTTGAAAGACGGATCCAAGAATCAGCTATTGGGCTTTTATACGCTGAACGAGGATGCTGTACGGAATCTGGACGCAGAGCAGCTCGCGGCTTTGTCGGCAGGGGGTAACCTAATGCCCATGTTTATGATGCTTGCTTCCCTGTCGAATCTGAAGCGCCTCATTGCACGCAAAGAAGATTCGGTCGCAGAGAGCGAATGATCTACAACGATCTTGCAGCTATCGACTCGGTAGACGGGTTCGCTCCCGGCGCTATCCCGGATTCCGTATTCGACCGAAAGCAGCCCTTGGTATTGCGCGGCCTTGTGGAGAGTTGGCCAGCCATTGCCCAATGCGGAGACACTTTCGCTGAAGTGGAGGCTTACCTTTCTAAATTCTGGACCAACAAGCCGGTCACTGCCTACGTGGCCAAAGGTGCCGCCAAAGGCCGTTTTGGTTACAACGATGCCTTTAACGGCTTTAATTTCAGAAGTGGTAGTGCCCCTCTGGCAGAGTTGATGGAGCGCTTCAAGCAGTTGGAAGAGACTCCTGACGATGACATGGCTATCTATGTGGGGTCGACGCCGGTGGCGGGTTGGTTGCCGGGTTTTCTGGAGGCGAACCCGCTGCAGGTTCCCGGTGACCCCTTGATCAACTTCTGGCTGGGTAATCGAACCACCGTGTCGGCGCACTATGATTTTCCCAGCAATATTGCCTGCGTCGTGGCCGGTCAACGGCGCTTTACGCTGTTTCCCACGGATCAGGTCGAGAACTTATACGTGGGCCCGATTGATCGAACACCCTCGGGGCAGCCCATTAGCCTGGTGGATTTTGACGAGCCTGATTTCGAGAAGTTTCCACGTTTTGCCACGGCGCTGGAACACGCTCAAACCGCGGTGCTGAATCCTGGCGATGCCATATTTATACCCAGCATGTGGTGGCATCACGTCAAGGCCCTCTCAGTCTGCAATATGCTGGTGAACTATTGGTGGCTCAAGAAGCCGGAGATTATCGATTCGCCTTTTGGTGCACTGTTACATGCTGTGCTTTCGATTCGCTCCCTCCCTGCGGAACAGAAAGACGCCTGGCGGGCATTAATGGATCATTATGTATTTGATGCAGATCCTTCAAGCACCGAGCACATTCCTGAGCACGCGCTGGGTTGCCTGGGAACCCTGGATACGCAAACCATTGCCCAGCTGCGAAAAGAAGTTTTAAAGCGCCTCAATAACTGACAAGAGTAAGTCATTGGCGATGGCCAGGGTCCGAGGATCAACGGAGCAGGAAGATGGAACATAACAAGATAAAGCATGTGGTGATTGCCGGCGGCGGCACCGCGGGATGGATGGCGGCTGCCAGTATCGCAAAGCTCTTGGGAAGAACCGTAAAAGTATCTCTCGTGGAGTCAGAGCAAATCGGCACGGTGGGTGTTGGCGAAGCCACCATACCCACGATACTTACCCTGCACGAACTGTTGAAGATCAAGGAGCAGGATTTCTTGTCAGCCGTGGGTGGCACTTTCAAACTCGGCATTTCCTTTGAGAACTGGCACGACGTCGGTAAAAACTACATTCACTCCTTTGGCTTTACCGGCAAAGACTGCTGGGCGGCGGGCTTTCAACACTTTTGGTTGAAGGGCCGGGACATGGGTATCAGCAAAGAGTTCGGTGAGTACTGTAATGAATGGTTGGCGGCCAAGCGTAATCGTTTTGCTGTGCTACCGAATCAGAATCTGAACTACGCCTATCATTTTGATTCATCACGGTATGCCGCTTTTCTTCGCAAAATGGCGGAAGAGTATGGCGCGACGCGAATTGAGGGCAAAATCCAGCAGGTGCACCAGGATAGTGATTCGGGGTTTCTTACTGGACTGACCCTGGAATCGGGACAGTTAATCGAGGGTGATTTTTTCGTAGACTGCACCGGATTTCGAGGCCTTCTCATCGAGCAGACCCTGCAAGCGGGCTTTGATGACTGGAGCCACTGGCTACCGTGCGACAGCGCCCTCGCTGTGCAGACCATGAATGTGCAACCTCCTATTCCCTATACGCGTTCTATCGCGCACGAGGCGGGTTGGCAGTGGCGCATACCGCTGCAGCATCGAACGGGCAATGGCATGGTTTACTGCAGTAAATTTTGGTCCCGGGATGAGGCCGAGGAAAAACTCCGTGGCAACCTCGAGGGTGAACTTGTCACCGAGCCACGGCCCATCAAATTCACGACTGGTACCCGCAAGCGTCACTGGGTGAAAAACTGCGTCGCGGTGGGTCTCTCCAGTGGATTTATGGAGCCCCTGGAGTCCACCAGCATTCATTTGATTCAGCGTAGCGTTGTGCGTTTTATGCAGATGTTCCCCCGCGAAGGGGTGCGCCAGCCCGATGTCGATGAGTTCAATGCACAGATGGCGGCGGAAGTAGAAAACACCCGGGACTTCCTTATCCTGCACTATCACGTTACGGACCGGACAGATACGCCGTTTTGGCGCTACTGCAAGAATATGGATATTCCTGATTCACTTCAGCACCGGATTGATCTTTTCAAGGAAACGGGTCGCGTTTTCAAAGTGCCCACGGAGCTTTTTGGGGAAAACTCCTGGGTTCAGGTGATGTTGGGACAGGGTCTTTATCCCCAGCAGTACCACTCCATCGTGAATATGATGGGCGATGATGAGTTAAAGCAATTCCTTGACGGCATTCACAGCTCCGTCGACAAGCTGGTGAGTCAGCTCCCGGAGCACGAGCGCTTTGTGAATCACTACTGTCGCGAGGCTTAGTGAAGAACTGAGCTGACATGCATGTGTAAAAGATTATGGGTGGCCAGCCGATGGCTGCCCCAAATATGACGCCCGCCGACCAGCACGCTGCAGAGTTGCGCAGCGGCATTTTCTTTGGTCTTGCGGCCTACGGTTTATGGGGCGTCTTCCCCCTCTATTTCAAACTAATTGAAACCGTGACACCCACGGAGATATTGCTGCACCGCATCGTGTGGGCGGTACCCTTTGGTGCGCTGATTATCACGCTACGCAAACAGTGGTCAGATGTTGTTAGCGCGTTTCGGGATCCGCGGATGATTGCCTGGCTCGCGCTCTCGGCGCTGTGCATCTCAGGCAATTGGTTTGTTTACATCTGGGGTGTAGTGAATGAGCGCATCTTCGAGGCCAGCCTTGGCTACTACATCAATCCCCTGATGTACGTGGCCGTTGGCGTAATGTTTTTTGGCGAGCGTTTACGACGAGCGCAGTTGCTGGCAGTACTTTTTGCCACCATCGGTGTGCTTGTTTTGTCAGTGCAGGGAAGTGGACTGCCCTGGGTGTCTCTTTCTCTTGCAGCACTGTTTACCGCTTATGGAATCATCCGTAAGCGCGTCGCGATTGCGGCGATGCCTGGCTTATTCGCGGAGACCGCGCTGCTGTTTCCGCTGGCCGGGGCGGGCTTGCTTTGGATGATGCTCAGCCAGAGGGCTGAGTTTGCGGGCGCCGGTGCCGCCACAAATACGCTCTTGCTGCTGTCGGGGCCGATCACAGTGTTTCCCTTGCTGTTCTTTGCCGTCGCCGCTCGCCGGCTGACGCTGACAACTATCGGCTTTATGCAGTTCCTCGCGCCAACGATGCAATTTCTCATCGCAATGTACTTCGGCGAGGCCCTGACGACGCCGCGCATGATTTGCTTTGGGTTTATCTGGGCGGCGGTCATTGTTTTTAGCGTGGATGCGCTGCATACAGCGCGCAAGCAGCCGGCGGTACGACCGGGCGTGGCCTGAAGACTAGCCCCGGGTCCCGTTATTACTGCTGCCGCTGTGCGGTCTACGGATAGATTCACATTACTCGCCAGTGAGATCCCGAATAATGATCGACCAGTGGTCGAGGGCATCGTAGAACGCCTTGATAGGCACACGTTCGTTGAGACCGTGAGCAAACTTCTCATCGGGATTCATGAAAATGCCACCCACGCCAAAGGTGGGTACGCCCGCCTTGCGAAAATGCATGCCGTCGGTGCCGCCCGATGACATGTAGGCAATGAGATCAAGTCCCGGATAGCGACTGTGTACCGCCTTACCCACAGCGGACAGCACATCGGCGCGAATTTCCGAAATGGGGCTTTCGGTGGGATCTCCCAATAGCTTGAATTCCGCTTCGGGGTTGTCCACGACGGTTCGTAACTCAGCTTCGATGTCGGCGACGGCAACGCCGGGAAAGATTCTGCAATTGACGGTGGCGGTGGCCGACTGGGGCAGGGCGTTCTCCGCATGCCCGGCTTCAAGCATGGTGACTACACAGGTGGTACGGGTTGTGCCTACATAGGATGGTTCAGTACGGAGTCGTGCCGCCGCCTCTTCGTCTTCGGGATCGTAGGCAAAGCGGACCATGGCATCGCCAAGCTCGCCCCCGAGCTTTTCGCCCACCTGCTGAAAGTAGGAGAGCGTCATTTCGCTCCACATCACCGGGAAGCGATGTGCTTCGATGGCCTTGATGCCGCTGGCAAGTTCGTAGATGGCGTTGTCATCCCGCGGACGGCTGCTGTGCCCACCGGGATTGCGGACGGTGATCTCCCAGGTGGCAAAAGTTTTCTCGGCCGCCTGCAGGCTGTAATCAATGGCCCGGCCGTCGGCGGTGAGGCTGCCGCCTCCGGAGTCGGAGTTAAGTGCGAATTCCGCTTCCACCAGCTCCGGCATCTCGTAGGCCATCATCCGCGTGGTGAGCATGCCGCTTTCCTCGTCACCGGAGAACGCCAGGATGAGATCCCGGTCGGGTACAAAGCCCTCTTTTTTAAGCCTGATCATAGTGCCGGTCAGTTGGGCTACGCCAAACTTGTTATCGATGCTGCCCCGGGCGTAAAAGTTGACATCATCCTGAGTCAGCTTGAACGGTGGGCGGACCCAGTCTTGCTCCAGAGCCTCCACAACATCCATATGACCGAGGAGAAGAATGGGCTTTTTGCCGGCGCTGCCATCGCCGCGGTAGGTGGCAACGAGAATGCCAAAATCATCCTTGGGAATGACTCTCACATCGTCTTCGGCAAAACCTGCGGCCAACAGCTCATCGGCAAGGTATCGAGCCACCCCCAGGGTGTTGCCCTTGGTCTTGGAGGTATCGACCTCGACGATGGTCCGGTAAATATCCAGGGTCTTCTGCGCATGCTCGCTCTGAATGTCCTGGCCATGCACCAAGCCCGAGAGACCGGCCAGGAGCAGTGCCGTGGTTAATCGCATCTTGTGGCTCAACCAGGTGTTTATAAAGCCTGACTCGCTACCGCTGTCCATACACATCCCCTTGAGAGAAAACCGCCCAAATCACAGACTGGAAATTACACGGTGCAGGCACTGACCGCCAGTGCGCTGTTTACTGCGCTGTTTACTGCACTGTTTACTGCACTTTCCTATTGCACCCAGGTGGATCGTCGGTCCGGTCGGTCCTTTGCAGCAATAGGGGCTGGCCCTCGGCGCAGGGTCCGTCTGCTCGCTGTATTGATCCCAACGCTTGCCGGGCAGCTGCCTTCGTTGAGCCAGGCGAGGGCACCTTCCGTGAGCGCGTCCTCGATTGTGCCGAAGGCGCCGGTGAATTCGTCCTCCACCGCGCAAAGGGTAAAGCGGCCGGTATCCACCAGGCCTGTATAAAAGCCGCCAAAGCCTTCGCCGTTGACGCTTTCAAAGGCCACAAGACGCAGACGTGTATCGCAGCCCAGTTGATCAAAGGCGTATTGACCAACGGCCTTGCCCGAGGTGTCGCTTCCGATCAGCACGACGTCAGCGAAGGGCTCCAGGCTGTTGATCAGCAGTTCGCTGGCGGATGCCGTAGTTTCACTGGTAATAAACGCGATGCGGATCGGGGACGCCGACTCGGGTCGTTCAGTAAAAGCAAAGCTTTCGTTCTCTGCGGCGCGTTTGTCGTTGTGGCGGATGCTGAAGGCGATCTCACCGTTGGCGATCTCACCACCCAGCAAATCCATGAAGCGACCGGCCACATCCACAAGCCCTCCACTGTTGTAGCGCAGATCCACAACAAAATCGGTGAGCCCCTGATTGGCCAGCGCATTAAACGCATCGTCCAGGGCCGGCTCTGCGGACAGCGTAAAATTGCGCAAGTGGAGGTAGGCCACGGGTGACAGGCCTGGCCGCTCGATGGTGCGCGGAGCTGTGGCGAGGGGCGGCACGTCCAATTCCCGTTTAGCAACGGTGACCTCAACAATGTCGCCGCCCATACGCAGCCGGAAGCCCCGTTCCAGGCCCTCAACGGGTCCGCCGAATATTGTGTTGAGATTTGCTCCCCGGTTTTCGAATTCGCGCAAGGTGACAAAGCCCTCGCCGGCGTCGACCGCGAGGATCTCGGCGCCCCGGACAAACCCTGCTCCGGCCGCGGGCGCACCCTCAAAGGCATCGCTGATGAGATAGCGACCCGCATCGTCAACGGCAAAGCGAAAACCAAAGCCCACAAAGGCACCACTGGTGAAGCTGGCTTCGTCCTCTGCCACCGTGGTGAGGTAGGAAAACCCAGGGTCGCGAAAGTCTTCCGCAAGAGGGGCGGTAAGGGCATCAAGGTAATCGCCGGCGCTGGCAAAATCTGCCGGAGAGACGGGAGCGAGTTCGTCGTACCAGAGGTACCAGTCCTGGGCGACGGAGAGCACAAAATCTTTCTGTGCCTCGACGTCGCAGCTTTGCGTGACGGGGGGTGGGGTGGTTGTCGGGCCATTGTCGCCTCCGCCTCCGCATGCGGTGAGAGCCAGTATGGCGAAAAAGAGCCCCTGCTGCTTGGATGTCTTGATGATGTTTTTGTCCCTGGTCGCGCTTCGTCAATCGGGCTTTGCCTAGTCGCCGGAAGTGTAACGGACTTCGCCGCTTAAGAAGATGTTAGCAGTTCCATTTCTGACGGATGAGTTGTCGACGGCCACGGCCTGTCAGGATGCTCTTGAGCAAGTTGCATAGTAATATGCGGACACGTTATAAATACTGGCTAAACAGGCATCCCGCTTTCGGTTGAGCAAGCGGTACGCTGTACAAGCCTTATAAGAATAAGTGAACAGGAAGCCCGCAAGATGGATTCTCTGCTTAAAGCTGCGAGGAGTGCCGTTAGGCGCCCTCAGGGTCGGCGCTTCGCTGCTGTCGGTCGTTCCCTGGCATTCAGCTGTGCCGCCCTGGGTCTGTTGGCAGCATGTGCCGAAGAACAGGTGTCGGAGCCCGAAAGTCCCGGTACCCGTGCCATCACCAGCCTCATGACCGCTGAGCAATACCAGAATTCTCTGGGCTACATTTTTGGCCCCGGCATCGATTTGCAGGTGGAGTTTGCGCCGGTGGCCCGTACCGAGGGACTCCTAGCGAACAGCGCTTCTCTTGCAGGGGTAAGCAGCGCCCAGCTTCAGGGTATCCAGGGTGTCGCTGCCAGCGTCGCCAAACAGGTGGTCGACGCAACCCATCGCAACTACCTCGTTCCCTGCAAGCCTACGGCTACGGATCAGGCCGATGAAAGCTGCGCCCGGTCGTTTCTATCCAGGGTCGGTCGCCTGCTGTTTCGTCGGGCCCTCACTGAAGAAGAGATCGACCTCTATGTTGAGCTTGCGGGGAGCGCCGCCGACGAGCTGGAAGATTTTTACGCCGGCCTTGAGATTGCCCTGGAAGGATTGCTCATCAGCCCCGAGGGTCTCTTTGTGGTGGAGCGCGTAGAGCCTGACCCCGACAATCCCGGACAACTGCGACTCGATGCCTATTCCCTGGCATCCAGACTGAGCTTTTTTCTCTGGAATGCCGGCCCCGACGATGAGCTTCTCACAGCGGCTGAGAGCGGAGAGCTGCAGTCCGAGGGGGGTATCGAGCGCGCGGTAGAACGAATGCTGGTCAGTCCCCGTCTTAGGGGCGGCATGCGGGCGTTCTTTGACGACATGTTCGCCTTTGAAGAGGTTAAAACCCTCGCCAAGGACTCCACCATCTATCCCGAATTCACTGGGGTGACAGCCGAGGACGCGCGAGAGCAGACCCTGCGAACGGTGATCGATCATCTGCTGGTCAACGAGGATGACTATCGCGACTTGTTCACGACCCGATCATCCTTTATGTCGCCGGCCCTTGCGATTATCTACGGCGTGCCCGCGCAGCCCGGCTGGGCGCCTCACACTTTTCCCGAGGACAGTCCGAGGGCTGGTCTGCTTACCCAGGTCAGCTTTCTGTCTCTCCATGCTCACCCCGGGCGCAGCTCGGTCACCCTGAGAGGGCAGGCTTTGCGCGAGCTGTTCCTTTGTCAGACGGTGCCGGAGCCGCCGCCGGGAATCGACTTTTCTGTGGTGTCCAATCCCAACTCTCATTACCCCACACAGCGGGAGCGGGTGGCAGCTCACCTTGAGACTCCGTCCTGCGCTGGCTGCCATCGCATTACCGATCCCATCGGTTTGTCTCTTGAGCAGTTTGACGGTGCCGGCGGTTTTCGTCTGACGGAGAACGGCGCGACCATTGACGCCAGCGGTGGCCTCGATGGCTTCGAGTTCGATGGTGCTATCGGTCTTGGCGAGGCACTGCGGGAGAACCCTGAATTACCACGGTGTCTGGTGCAGCGTGTGTATAGCTACGGCACCGGCGGCCCGCCGGAATTGGAGGCGCGCGCGGTGATGAATTATTTCAATGAAGAATTTGCCCAGCAGGGTTATCGACTGCGGGATCTCTTGCGAACAGTGGCATTAAGCAAAGCGTTTTCTCGCGTGCAGAATGATCCCAGTGAAGAGCGTATCGCGGGTACGGACGAGTACCGCGGGGCCACAGCAAGTTCAAATTAATCGAGTTTCTCGAACCGCAGGAGAATTGTTATGAGTAAGTGGAGTAGACGTCGAGTGCTCAAGGGCATGATGAATGGCGTTGGTGTGTCCGTTGCGCTTCCCTTTCTCGAGGTGTTTCTTAATGGCAGCGGTACCGCGCTGGCGTCCGGGCGTCCCATGCCCGTGCGTTTTGGCACCTGGGGCTACGGTCTCGGCGGGACCTCGGATATTTTTGTTCCCAAGAAGACCGGCGCCAACTATGACCTCCCGGAAGAGATTGCCTCCTGGGAGCCGGTGCGCGATGACATCAACCTGTTCACCAATGGCTCGGCATTTCCCGACGCGTCGCCCAACCGTAATCATTTCACGGGTTGGGTCGTATCCAGAACAGGTGTCGCTCCCGAAGTCGACATTGTGCCGGCGGAGACAATCGATGTGAGCGTGGCCAAGCAGATTGGCCGTGCTACGCGTTTTAGCTCTCTCACTGCGACGGCGACGGCTGACGCGCGAGATACCTACAGCTATTTGAACGGCGCGACACCCAATGCTCCCGAGTGGTCGCCGCTGCAGTTTTACAAGCGATTGTTTGGCCCAGAGTTTCAGGACCCCAATGCCGAGGAGTTCAATCTGGACCCGCGGCTCATGGCGCGCAGGAGCGTACTCTCCAGTGTGATGGATCAGTCCCGCGCCATGATGAAAACCGTTGGCGCTGCGGATCGCGCGCGTCTCGATCAATACTTCACGGGTCTCCGTCAGCTCGAAACCCAGTTTGATCACCGTCTCACCAAGCCCGAGCCGATTGCCTCCTGCATCGCGCCCGGGGAGGCACCTACGAATCCGCTTATGGATAAGTCTGCCGATGCTGTGAAGTTGCGGCATAAAATGATGACCGAGCTTATGGTCATGGCTATTGCCTGTGATCAGACCCGGGTGTTCAACATGACCTATTCGGCGGCATTTTCGTCAATTATCAAGCCCGGATACCCCAAGCCTCATCACACCTGCACCCATGAAGAACCGGTAGACAGTGCTTTGGGTTATCAGCATCACGCGTCCTGGTTTACCCGGCGGGCTATGGAGTCCTGGTCGGACTTCGTAGCGGCCTTCAAGGAGATCCCCGAAGGGGACGGAACCCTGCTGGATAACGTGTTGATCCTGGGGACCACGGATGTGGGCTATGCGCGCACTCACGCCATCGACGGGATGCCGGTGTTTCTGGCGGGTCGTGCGGGTGGCAAGGCCAAAAGCGGCATGCATGTGGACCTGAAGGGCGGCTCTGTTGCCCAGGTTGGCTACACAGCTTTGCGTCTTCTGGATATCGATACACCCTCCTGGGGTACCCTGAGCAATAAGGCGTCCGCTCCCCTTGCCGAGGTGGTGGCCTGAGTGAAGCAGTTTTGTAGCGCAACCCTAAAAGCAATAATGCGAGTAAAGCTCACCGCGATGATTGTGATCGCGGCCTTTAGCGGACAGGTTTTTGCCCAACCGCTTCCGGGATGGCAGACCGACTCCCTTGTGGGCGGCAAGTATTGGCAAGCAGCGGGCAGCGCGGAGAAAGAAGCCTACATAGAAGAGCCTACTCCGCCCGGTATACAGGTCGTGGTCACCGCTCTCGAAGGCCCCGTGTACGCCGATGAGGAGGGACGGACCCTCTATAAATGGCCTCTGAGGGCGTTGCGAAACGGATCCACCGGCGATCGAAAAGACGGCCCCTCTAACTGCAGTGATGAGATCAGCAGGGTGTCCGCAGGCCTTATGAGTCCCTATCCACCGGATCTACTGCTGCCTGAAAAGCAGCAGCTTGCGTGCTCTACAGTATGGCCCCCTTTGCTGGCGGACGACGATGCCGAAGAGATCGACAAATGGACCATTACCGAGCGTCCCAACGGTGACCGACAGTGGTCCTATGACGGTTTTCCTCTCTACCGATCCAACCTGGATGAGCGGCCTGGCGATGTGTTTGGAGGCTCCAAAATACGGTCCCGTAACGATGGCGGCGTGGTGCGCGTGCCCGTAGGGCCGCCACCGGATGTCCCGGCCGGATTCAAAGTGATTCCCAGTACCACGGGAAGGCTGTTGGTGAATAAGGATGAATTCTCGATCTACAGTTGGGATGGTGATGAGCCCAATAAATCCAATTGCGATCAGGAATGCCTGAAAAACTGGACGCCGGTTCCCGCGCCCGGCATCGCCATGGATCGTGGTGATTGGACCGTCGTAAAGCAGGCGTCCGGTTTTAATCAGTGGGCATTAAGGGGCCGGCCTCTCTACACCTACAACAACGATAAAGGCACGCGGAGCTTTACCGGCAGCGATGTGCCTGACTGGCAAAATCCGCGCTGGCACAACGTTTACACCCAGCGGGCGGTAACGCCTCCCGCGGAGTTCATGGTGCAGGATGTGGAGTTTGGTGGTCAGGTGCTGGCCGACAGCCAGGGGCGCTCTGTCTATCTCTACAATTGTCGGGACGATTCCGTCGCGCAGATAGCCTGTGACCATCCGGAGTCTTCCCAGGAATACCGCCTCGCGATTTGCGGTGACGGTGATCCGACGCTGTGTCGCGATACTTTTCCCTATGTAATTGCAGAACCCGGGGCAACAAGCGACAGCAGTCTCTGGAGCGTCATCGCCATTGATGCGAACAGTGGGCGCTACGCCGCGTCCGGTGATGCTGACGCAGAGGTCTTGCAGGTCTGGGCTTACCGTAAACGCCCCGTTTATACCTATAGCGGTGACAAAGAGCCGGGTGTCACCAACGGCGATGGTATTGGAGAGTTCACTGGTAGCCGGAACGGATACAAAGTCTTCGTGCTGCGAGACGACTTTGGTGAGAATGCATTTCGTCGCTAACTAGCACCGTATAACGAGGGCGTTTGGTCGCCCGGGAGAGCTTGTTTATGTCACGCATTTTTTCACGTTTGTGGACGGTCGGTATTACCGCTGCGACGCTGAGCGTCGGGATGGCTGCCGTGCCCGGTAGCGCTCAGGCCCAGAGTGTCGCTGGCGGTCGTATCGGTTATGTGCTCACAGAGCGTCATTGGTCTCTGTATCAAACCGAGGATGCCAAAACCGAATGTCCCCAGGGGTTTAACATCGGACCTCGGGAGCAGTTTTCGGAACTCTATCCCGAGGAGGCCGATGTATTGCGCACGGAGGCTGAGACCCGACTGGTTCGTGAGGGGCGACGCTTCCATCTCGAGACATCCGAGGAGCCCTTTCCTTTTTACACGGCGGTAGGTCCCCATGCCTACGGCGTCAATCTGGATGGCAAGACGACCGAGGAGGATTTTACGAGTCCCGCGGGAACAGAAGGTATAGATAATCAACTGAATAGAGCCCTTGCCTGCATCGCTATTTACCGGGGACCGGACGGTACCTTCTACCATTTCTCCAACCTGTTTATGTACGGCAACGCTTACAACCGTTGGATGATTGAACTGACCGGTGTCGACGATCTGAGTAACGATGACAGTGTGACGGTGAATTTTTACCGCGGCCTTGATGATCTTGTGACGGATGCCTCCGGCAAGGGTTTTGTTGCCGGTGGCACTCAGCGTGTTGACGGACGTTGGGGCGAAAGCTTCAGGGGCGAGGTGCAGGGTAAAATCGTCGATGGGGTTTTGATTACCGAGGCGGCGGATCAGACAAAGTTTCCCTGGTCGTTTCCCGGCATTGGGGGGGGCTTTCACATTTTCAAAGACTTCCAGCTGCAGCTGACGCTAACACCGGATACTGCCAAAGGTTTGCTGGCCGGTTACGCCGATGTCGAGCAATACAATCACCGGCTGAATCGCAATTGGACGACTCATCATCAGAGCTACGGGCGACTTTCCGCAGCGTCCCTTTATCGAGCCATGAAGCAGCTGGCAGACGGTTATCCTGATCCGCAAACCGGATTGAATACGGCGATTTCCGCAGCGATCGATGTGGAGATGCACCAGGTGTTCATCGTGCATCCCGACGAACAGGCGATAGAACTCAATACGGCGCAGCGCTAGCTTTAAAACGGCACTGCAAAAAAGATTTATAAAAAGCAGGAATCAATTTATGGGAATCCGGCAGGTGTTTGCTGCAGCAACGGTCGCTGCGTCGCTGTTTTGTGCTCCGTGGCTCCAGGGTGCGGATGCGACGGCGTCTTCCCATCGCACCCTCATCGATTTGTGGGCGATGGGTAAACCGGCCTTTGGTCAGTACGTGACTCAGGCCCACGGTGATGACAGCGATGCTCACGACGGTCCGAGCTACACGGTGCAAACGGGTTTGGATCTTGCGACAAACTCGCTTCTGGACTTTGCATTTTTGAGTCTGGAGCAGAAGTACGAGGCGGACTCTGCCCAGAACGTTGCCCGCGGCATAAACGAAGGTGCGACAGATGGTGAGCAGTTGCCGCTGCTGGTGCGCATTCCACCCATTGCTGTGGACGGCGAAGCGGCGGCCAGAGCCCGTGTAAAAGAGCTGCTGGCCATGGGGGCCAATGGCGTGGTGATCCCTCACATTATGAGTGCCGATGAGGCGCGGACGGCAGTGTCATTTTTCGAGGCTGCGGACGTGTGGTCCCCCTCAAATCCCGATGGCGACGTTGTGGCGATGTTGATTGTTGAGGATCCGGTTGTCTTTGCTGAGCTTGAGGAAATCGCCAATCTCCCAGGCTTCAGTGCCCTGGTATGCGGCATCGGTAGCCTCACCAGTGCTCTGGGTGGAGATCGGGAGGCCGCAGAACAAATCAATCAGCAGGTGCTTGCCGAGAGTAAACGTGTGGGTAAGCCCAATCTGACCACGGTGAGTCCCGAGTCCGTGGCGCTGCGCGTCGAGCAGGGCTTTCTGGGCCTGTTGGCCTATGGGCCCGAGTCTCAGGAGGCCATCAGGCGGGGCAGGCTGGCGGCGGGACGCTAGTAATCAGCTACCAGTAGGAGCAACAAAAGCAATGGATAAGACAATGTCACGCCGCGCGGTGCTACTGCGCGCTCTGCAGCTTCCCCTCGCCGGGAGTGTGCTGCTGGGTTTGAGCGCCTGTGACGCCGGCGGAGATGCCCGCGAGGGCGTAGCGCTTGTGTGCGCGGATCCCGACACCATGACCTCCGCACAGGAAAGCGTGCGCAGGACGCTGCGCTACAGCGAGCAATCTCCGGATAGCAACAAGGCCTGCTCGGGCTGCGCCTTCTTTAGTGCAGCGCAAGGCGGCTGCGGGAGCTGCAGTATCTTTGATGGCAACGTGGTAAACCCCGCGGGCCATTGCGACTCCTGGAGTGCCGCCTCTTGAGAATCTTGACACTATGCATTGCGCTGGCCGGCAGTATCGGGCTTGTCAGCCAGGCTCTCGCTGTAGAAGGGGGACCAGATTCGAGTCAGCTGGAGAAGGGCGCGTACCTCACGGCCGTGGGCAACTGTGTCAGCTGTCATACCCGCGAAAATGGGAAAGCAATGGCCGGGGGGCTGGATTTTGAAACCCCCTACGGCACGATCTATTCCACCAATATCACGCCTGATGCCGAAACAGGGATAGGCGACTGGAGTCTGGAGGAGTTTACCGTGGCCATGCGCCAGGGCGAGCGTCCCGACGGCAGCCATCTCTATCCGGTGTTTCCCTATACGGCTTTCACCAAGGTCAGCGACGAGGATGTTGCTGCGATCTATGCGCATTTACAGACGCTGGATCCGGTGTCTTACACACCACCGGAAAATGACCTGGGTTTTCCCTATAACCAGCGCTGGGGCCTGAAGGTTTGGAAGTCGGCTTTCTTTGACGAGGGGCGCTTTGAAGCGGACCCCGCGCAATCAGCGGAATGGAATCGCGGCGCTTACTTGGTGGAAGGCCTGGGCCACTGCAGCATGTGCCACTCGCCGCGCAACGCCGCCGGCGGCATCGACGATGAACTGGTCATGACCGGGGGCGTCTACATGGAGCGTGTTGAGGGTAAACTCTCTGCCTGGTCGGCACCCAACCTCACATCCGCTGACAATGGTCTGGGAAAGTGGTCCCACGAGGACATCGCCGATTATCTGAAGCTGGGATTCAGTCAACGTTCAGGGGTCTTTGGCCCCATGAACAATGTTGTGGTCAACAGCACCTCACATATGTCTGTCGAGGACGTCAGTGCCATGACGACCTATTTGCAAAGTCTGCCGGCGAACTCCCAGCCCGCAGGCAAGCCGGCGAGCGATGATGTGCTGCGGGCAGGGTCTGTGCAATACGACATCCACTGCGGCACCTGCCATTTGCCCACAGGCGAGGGCTCGCCGGAGACCGGACCGCCGGTATTGTGGAGTCCGGTGGTGCTGGATGTGGATCCGTCCACGCTAATCAACATCACCCTCTATGGTGCTCAACTTCCCGAGACCGCGCCGTCCGCAGAATGGAAGTCCCGAGGATGGAAGCGTATGGAGTCCTACGCCAACAAGCTGAGCGATGAGCAGGCTGCGGCGCTACTGAGCTATATTCGAAGCGCCTGGGGGCATGAAGCGGGCGCTGTGACGCCGGAGCAGGTCGCCGAGCAGCGTTAAATTCATTCAGGCCGTGCCGGGTCTGGGCTTTGAAGGGGAACATAGCAGCTAAGGGTGGTGGCAGGACCAAACCCGTCAGGGTGTCGTAAAATGGTGTAAACGATCATTTGATAGCCAGCATCTCGAGCGCTCCATGCAAATCCCCTTTGATATTCCCGAAATCGCCGCCCTCGCTTATTTTTTGCTGCTCTGGGCCGGCTATGCGCGCTACGCCAAGTATCGCGCCAAGCGGGAGAAAGGCGCCTCCCTGTCGCGCTCTCTCCGGGATCACCGGGAGGCCTGGGCCCGGCGTTTGTTGACACGGGAGATGCGCATGACTGACGCCTCTCTCCTTGCCAGTCAGGAGCGGGTCGTGGGTTTTTTTGCATCGGCGACCCTGCTGCTCATGGCAGGTGTGCTCACGGCGCTGACCACCAGCGATCAAATTGCGGAGCTGAGTTCTCATATCCCCTTCGCCGAACATCAGAGTAATGGTCAGGTAGAGGCCAAGCTGGCGCTTCTCCTGGTGATTCTGATCTACGCCTTTTTTAAGGTGACCTGGAGCCTTCGCCAGTACGGTTTTGCCGCTGTGGTCATGGGCGCGGCGCCGGATGCGGAAGAAGATGTCAGCGCGGAGCAAAGCGATCGCTTTGCCTGTAATCTGGCCAAGCTGATGGACTCCGCGGGCCATGACAACAACTCCGGCCTCCGCGCGTATTATTTTGGGCTCTCGGTGATGTGTTGGCTGTTCGGCACGGTGCCTTTTCTGCTTGCCACCACCATCACGGTACTGGTGCTCTATCGGCGAGAGGTGGTCTCCAACACCGTGGCAGCCATCCGGCAGTCGTTGGTCGCGCTGCCCGATGCTGGTGATGGTGATAAAAGCTAGCGCAAACGTTTGCCATGCGTACCGTCATCTCTGCGTGACGACGCTATACGGAGGTTGATAACGATGCACGATCGACAACTATCGGGGAAAGGGTATTCCGGCGCCCGGCACCTGGCACGAGGACTGGTGGCTCTGTGCATTGCCGCTGCGTTGGCTTCCTGCTCTGCAACGGATGTACCCACCGATATGGCCGACCTTGGTCAAAACGTCAGTGTTGACGCAGCCTTTGAAAACGTTGCGACCCCGGGGCCCATTGAATTTGAAAAAGTTGAATCAGCCACCTGGTCTGTTCCGCTGTCGGGACTTCTCAATCTTGATCACCCCAAAGCACAAGCGGCGGGAATAGAAGATCGCGATGAAGCCATCAGTATCTACACCTACGTCCTGAACCACCCCACGGAGGGCACTTTTCTGGTGGACGCAGGCGTATCCGAGAGTTTTCGAGGAGGCGATAACGCCGATGTCAGCTGGCTGGTCTCCAAGGTAATGAATATGGATGCCTTGACGCTTGTGCGTTCTAATCGCGAAATCCTGGCGTCGCGGGATGGCGACGCTGTCGACGGGGTTTTTCTCACCCACATTCACCTTGACCACATCATGGGTTTTGATGATTTACCCGAGGGGACCAAGGTGTATCTGGGCCCAGGGGATGCCGAGTACGCTGCAGCGACGCATGCGGCGACGCGAGGCACCACCAACCGTCTGCTGGACAGGGTGGGTCGTCTGCAGGAATGGTCCTTTGATGAGAGTAAAGTGATTGATGTCTTTGGCGATGGCAGCCTCTTTGCCCTACACGCGCCGGGACACACGGCGGGGCTTACCGTCTATCTGGCGCGGACCACGGGTGGTACGCAGTTGATCATGGGCGATCTTACGCACACGCGTTGGGGTTGGGAGAACGGTGTGGAGCCCGGTAGTTATTCGGTGGATGTACCCCTGTCGGCAGAGAGTCTGAGCTGGATCAAATCGCTGGTCGAAAAATACGACCCGGCGGGCGAGCTGATTGCGGTTCACCCGGGGCATCAGTCCCTGGATGGCGCTACGCCGGGTCGGTAGTCTCTGCTGGCGTGGGGCAGTAGTTCCTCCAGCAAAAGGCGCACCGGCCTGTCCCGATGTTCCACGAAGAGGGGCGCCTGGTCCCCGTAGTGCGGCGACGATGCATCCAGGGTTGCCGAACCAAAATTATGGATGGCACGGGAGCTCACCTGACCGTCCTGATTCCACTCAACAAACATGATGTAGCTGTCTCCGGCTATGTTGTGCAAACGACCGGTCTCGGGATCCGCCTCGGTGTATACCGCGCGGAGCGTGTCCGGTCCGCCGTCCAGCGGCCAGGATTCGTTCCCCCGCACATGTCGCACTACCTCTCCATAGGCGGGATCAATGCGTCCGAAATGGCTCTGCAGGTGGCGCTGTGCCTCTGCCAGCTCTTGGGCAAGGTCAACATCGTCTCGCCGTTGCCGGCTATCGATCAGGGGTGTCAGCGTCAGCACTGCCAGGGCGGCAGCCGGGTTATCGGCCTGCGTGCCTAAATCCCAGGAAGCAAGGTGATCAAAGGCGGCGTGGAGCTCTTGGGGAAGTGCGTCTTTCCCTTGTGCAATAAAGGCTCGAAGCTCCTGAATCGCTCCCAACTCCTCATCGTAAAAAACGTCGTACTTGATGCGATAAAAGTCCTCACGACTGACGGCTTTCTCGGCACTCAGCAGGCGCTTGAGGCGCAGCGCCCGGTTGGTCACCCCGGTTTCGATACCCAGGGTGTCGGAAAAATCCTCAGGTTGTGGCTGCCCGGGGCCGACACTGGATAAATAGGGACTGTTGTTGGCGTTAAAGACAAATCCACTGGGTGGGTTACGCGTCGCGGGTATGGCGTTGAAGGGGAGGTAGTCTTTCCAGATAAGACTGGAATCATCGCCGGGTAAATCTTTTTCCCAGTCCCATCCTTCTTCCCGGTTGGGGAACATGGCGTTGTAGTAGTGCGCGATATTGCCCTCGCGATCCGCATAGACCTGATTGATCGAGGGTTGACTGCCTATGGCAAGCGCTGCCTCAAACTCCGCCATGGAGGTCGCTTTGTTGAGGGCAAGATACTGGTCGAGGGTTCTGATCTCGCCCATGCCCGCCCAGCGGATCGCGAAAGCGCCATGGTCGAGCTTGAGTACCGGTCCATGGCGGGAGGCATACACGGGCTCATGGAAGGTCCAGCGAAAGGGACCAAAGAGGCGTACGAGAATGTCCGCTGAGCGTTCCTCCAGCGCCACCCATTCCCCATCCAGCAGGTATTCATTGTCGTTGTCGGGGTTCAGCGTCAGTTGATACACATCCACCAGGTCGGGCTTGTTGACCGTACTGGACCAGCCAAGGTAGCGGTTATGACCGTGAAGTATGACCGGCGACCCCGGAAAGGTGGCGCCGGCCATATCCCAGCCTTCCTCGGAATGAAGGCGCGCTTCGTACCAGGCCACGGGGCCCGTTAGTGGTTGATGGGAATTGACCAAAAGCCGGGTCGTTCCATCGCTGGACTTGTGCGGTGCTATGGCAACGCCCTGACTTCCCAGCGCCGCACGTTGATGATTCACAAAAGTCAGCGCGTCGTCACCCTGAAGAGCCAGTTCACGGTCACTGCCATCGAACAGGGCCGTCAGGGTCTGATCAAAGCCATAGAACAGCGGAAGTTTGAAAGTGAAGCCCGCAATGAGGTCCTTGCCCCGAATGGGCAGGACGAAGCCTTCTACCAGATCAGGATGTTGCGCCGCATACAGATTGATACCATCGGCATAGGCCTCTGCCACCGCACGGGCTTTGTCACTGAGCGCTGTCTCGTAGCCTGAATCCACGGCTTCCCACACACCCATGAGGTGAATGAGGTAATCGGTCTTCGCAGCATCGGGTCCCTTTACGGCGGCAAGCTGCCCGCGGGTGGCGAGCACCACATCCTGCAGCGTGGCAAAGTCATCCTCTGCCTGGGCATAACCCAGTCCAAAGGCCGTATCTGCATCACTGACGCCATAGATGTGGGGCACGCCGTATTCGTCGCGAACGATTCTCACGTTGTATTCTTCGCCCAACGTCAGCAGCGGCGTTGCGTCGAAGGTCGGGGGTGCCGTGCTGAGAATGTTTGCAAGGGCAGCACAGGCCAACAGCAGCAACGTGGCTGCCAGCACACGGGACATTCGCATTGTTTCTTCCGACTTTTAGCTTGAGACCCGCATCCTACCCCGAAGCCAACAGATTTTCTCCTGGCTTGTTCGACAGCTTGGGCTACTGGGGTATCCTTTGGGTAGCGCCCCTAAGGATTTCGGTAACCTCATGTCAAACAACTACACCCTGTATGGAATGCCCGCATCGCTTTACACGGGCAAAGTCCGAAGCTACTTCCGCAAACAGGGGATTGCCTTTACAGAATACGGCGCTAACCATCCGGATTTCCAGACGCGTGTGATGCCGGCGGTGGGTAGGTTCATTATGCCGGTGGTCGAGGCACCCGATGGCACCATCGTGCAGGATGGCACGGATATTATTGATCATGTGGAGCAATCGGGCGATGCGCAGTTTTCGGTTTATCCTGATTCGGCTCTTCTCAGGGTGGTCAGCCTGATTTTTGAGCTGTTTGGTGGCGAGGGCCTGCTGCGGCCTGCCATGCACTACCGCTGGAGCTTTGATGAGCTGAACCTGGATTTTATTCGCAGCGAATTTATCGCTAGCCTTGCGCCCGTGGATGCCAGCAAAGAGGAGGGCGACGCCTTTTTTGATCGAGCCAGTGGCCTCATGCGCAAGGCGGCCTCCGGCTTTGGAGTCAGCGAAGAAAGCGGACCACTTATCGAGAGCAGCTATCGGGAGTTTCTTCTCCTCTTTGCTGAGCATCTCAAAACCCGGCCCTATCTGTTGGGCGGAACACCGACCATCGGCGATTTTGGATTGATTGCGGCACTGTATGCCCACCTTGATCGAGATCCGGCCCCATCGTTGTTTATGCGGCGTACCGCACCCGCGGTCGGACGTTGGGTTGAACGCATGCATGGACCGGAGTCGACCTGGGTAGAGCATCAAGAGGATAGGTCGCTGATCGGGGAGGAGACGCTCCCGGAGACCCTCAAAAACCTTTTGCGCTATGTTGCCGAGGATTACCTACCGGAACTGCGTGCCCATGTAGATTTCGCCAATGCCTGGTTGGACAAGCACCCGGAGCTCAAAGCGGGTACTAACGGGCTGACTAAGCCCGGGACCCGCACCATCGGCGAGACCGAGTTTTCCTGGCGGGGCACCACCT
This sequence comes from Congregibacter sp., assembly GCF_965660375.1. Classification (GTDB taxonomy): domain Bacteria; phylum Pseudomonadota; class Gammaproteobacteria; order Pseudomonadales; family Halieaceae; genus Congregibacter. The sequence continues at coordinate 29,893 of NZ_CBFHZO010000136.1, forward strand.
TAAAAACACTGGTGATGCCGTATCGTTTTTATCTGCTTCAGCGTGTTCAGGATGCCATGGTCAGTGCTACGGCAACTGAGCGGGCGCCTATTCAGCTGCTTCTTGATGAAGTCGGCTTGGGGTGCCTGCCTGATTTAAGAACTCGCCGCCGCGTGGAGCGCATAAACCACCTGGAAGTCTGGGGTGAGCTTCGCAAGCCCTGAAGCGCATTATTTTAAACATTGATTAGGGGAGCTTCCCGTGACGTTTACAGACCCTGTGCAGCTCATTGGTGCCAGCGCATCGCCGTACACACAAAAAATGCTCGCGCTCCTTCGCTACCGGCGCATACCCTACACTGTTTCCTGGGCGGAGCCCGGCGAGGTTTGCAATTCTATGGGCATTGCGCCGCCGAAGCCCGCGCTCCTGCCAACGTTTATCACTCAGACGGCAGACGGGCTTTCGGCGGTCTGCGACTCCACACCGATTATCCGCAGCCTGGAAGAGCGCCAGCGCGATCGTTCGGTGCTACCTTTGGATCCTGCTTTGGCTTTTATCGACTATCTCATCGAAGACTTTGCCGATGAGTGGTGCACAAAGTACATGTTTCATTACCGGTGGCATTTTGCGGCCGATGCAGACAAGGCGGGGACCCTGCTGCCACTGCTGCGCAACACCGCGCTGGCAGAGGCCGATCTCGCCGCGTTCAAAGCACACTTCACTGAGCGACAAATCGGTCGTTTATTTGTTGTGGGCTCCAATGACGTTACGGCGCCGGTCATTGATAGAAGCTATCGGCGTTTTCTTGAGGCGATGAATCAGCACCTCAGCCAGCAGCACTTTATGCTGGGTAGTCGACCGGCAGCGGGGGACTTTGCGCTCCACGGGCAGCTTTCTCAACTAGTGGGTTTCGATCCTACGCCGCGAGCCATCACCCATGAGATCTCACCGCGCACCGTCGCCTGGGTCGACCGTAACTACGATTTGAGTGGTCTTGAGCCCGCTGAGGACGACTGGTTAGCGCTGGAAGATCAGCCCCATAGCCTTCGGGAGCTGCTGAGTGAGCTAGGACGGGTTTACGCGCCCGCGCAGTTGGCCAATGCCCGAGCCCTTATAAAAGGCGACGAGCAGTGGCGTTGTGAGATTGATGGTGCGATTTGGGAGCAGCGGACCTTCCCCTATCAGGCAAAGTGTCTGCGCTGGACGATAGAGCTTTATCGGAGTTTAGCGGCCAAAGATGCGGCGCGGGTCGACCGTGTGCTCGAAGGCACCGGTGTTGAGGCAATGCTCAAAGACCATCCCGCGTCTGTATGATCTCTGTGCCGTTGGCGGGGAGTGAAAAAGCCACGCCATCCTCGCCGATGGTGTAATTCTCGAAGACGTCCTGTGCACCATTCAGCCAGAGGCGATCCTGCCCTGGCAGCACCAGTGGCGGCACGATATGGTAATAAAGCAGATGACCTACCTCGGCGTCGCGAGCTGTTTCCGCTGCATCCATGGGGCTGGCGTGGTAGTCCAGAATATCGCTGGTCACCTTCGAGAGAATCGCGTTGCCATTCTTTGTGGCGGCGTCGTGCATCACATTCACCAGGTTCGGCGCCAGCGCCTCGTGCACAAGTATGTCCACGCCTTGAGCAAAGCGCTGAATATTGGCGGTTTTGATCGTGTCGCCGGTGATGAGTATGGAGCGCCCGTTGTAGGTGAAACGGTATCCCACCGCAGGCGCGACGGGGGAGTGATCGACGAGCAAAGCTTCTACTTGAAGATTGCCGTCATCAATCACCGAGGTGAGTTCGCCAAGGGCCGGCGTGGCAAAGGGCTGTGCGGTCATTCCGGCGCTGACCAGGGGAGCCACCATATCGCCGTGGTGCTCGTGCCGGTACACCACGTCCTGCGCGTAGGCCTGATTGAATCCGTCTACGATTTGCTCAACGCCGTCAGGACCAAAAACGGGTAGCGGCGCATCGTGGTCCCCTGCAGCCCAACGCATGGTGGCTACTTCGCCCAGGCCATCCAGATGATCTGAGTGAAAATGCGTGAGAAACACTCCGTCGATATCGCCCGCTGAATAAGCCATTCTTGCCAGGTTACGGATGCCGTCGGTACCCGTATCCACGAGAAACAGCTGCTCACCCGCGACAACGGCGACGCAGGGGCCCGATGCCTTGGGCGCGGGGAGAGGCCCCCCGGCGCCACAAAGCGCAATATGCAGGCCGTCATCCAGCTCCGCCAGGGCACTCCCGCCCAGGCGGACTTCCATGCCTTTTTCAAACAGCTTGCTGACAATGAGCGTGCGCTGGCTTACCGCAAGAAGCACGACAGCTGCGATTCCCACAACGACGACCAGTGACTTTTTCATCTACGTGAGCCCTCTTGTATTACCGTTTTATGAGTCGTTGGATGCTGATGCTACCCGCTTGGTGGCAAGGCGGTCCGCAATGCCGTCCAGCGTTGCCGCGAGTCCGTCTATGCGGCCGGCATGCGCGTCGGGCACCGTGGTGGATGCCACTGTCTTCGCCATTTTGCGTAACTCTCGAGCGAAGGAGCGATCGGAGTCGCCGGCGACAAGCATGGCGTCTGCCCGGTCGAGAGCCTCGCGCAGGGCGTTCTGCATATCAGCGCTCAAGCCCTCATCACGATCCAGCTGGTCGAGATAGGCCAGGGCCACCGTCGGCGCGGCGGGCCAGCTGACACGATACTGTTGCTGGGGATTAAACAAGGCGCCATGATCCGCGAGCTTCGCGGCCGCAATTTCGTGCTCACTCAGGTATTCGCTGGCCACCAGATCAAATACATCCAGACCCCGCACAATTTCGGTGCCGTAAATAAAGCCATCGTACCAGTACACGGACCAGAAACCGCCAGTGATAATTTCGTCCTCAAAGTAGGGGCCGCGATCAAAGTAGCCGATCTCTACAGGGTTCTTTGAGTCCGTAAAGTCGATGAGCGAAATGCCGCCCTGATACCAGGCCTGTACGAAGATGTCGCGACCGGGCACGGGGATGATGGAGCCGTTGTGTGCGACGCAGTTTTCGGACTCCAGCTGCGGAGCCGGCATTTTGAAATAGCTGCCAAATTCCAGTTTGCCGTCAACAATGTCGTAGATGGCATCGGCGCCCCAGGTGAGGGGATCCCAGGCGCGGCAGCGAGCGCGGGAGCCGCCGCCCCACTCATCGGTGAACAGCACCTTGGTGCCATCGTTGTTAAAGGTCGCGGAATGCCAGTAGGCAAAGCCTTTGTCTGTCACCACATCAATACGTGTGGGTTTTGCGGGGTCGGTGATGTCAAAAATAATGCCATTGCCCGAGCAGGCACCGGCGGCAATGTTCGCTTCGGGAAAGACTGTTATGTCATGGCACTGATCCGTGCGGGAGGTGTCCTGGGTACCTTCACCATGATCGCCGCCGCGCCACAGGCCTGCGGCTACGCCGCTCTCAGGATCGGCAAACACCCGGGGGCTGTCGACGATCTTCGCCGCCGCAGGGTTATCGACGGGGACTTCAATAACGTCGATACGAAAGAGGGCCGTGCGCTCATCACCCGGCACGTCACCGATGCAGCCTTCCAGTTCTTCCTCTTCACGAACGGACGAGGTTCCGGAGTTATAGACAGTGATGATGCCGTCCTTGTCAGGACCTGCGACCACGGAATGAGTGTGCGAGCCGCGGCAGGTCTGTACCGCGCCTACCTGTCGGGGTCTCGTCAGCTCCGAGATATCGAAGATGCGCAGACCTCGGAAGCGGTCCTCGCTGACATCTTCCGTAACGCCTTCCAGTCCGCAATCCAGCCGGCCGCGGTTTTCCTGCGCTGACATAAACAGCAGGTCGCCGACAATCGATACATCGCCCTGGCCTCCGGGGCAGACGATAGATGCCATCAGGTCGGGGCTGCCATCGTCCTGAAGTTTGTACACGTTAAATCCGTGATAGTTGCCTGCGACCAGCACGTCATCGCGAAAGGCCATATCGGTATTGGCAAAACTCAGCATGGGGTGACGGAGGTTGCCGGCGTCGTCTTCAATGGTTGTTTCCCGTTCCTCCTCGTCGGCAGCAGACTCATCCCGTTCGTCTGCCATGGAGTCGTCTTCATCGAGCGCGCGCGCACCGCGCTCTGCGGGGTTTGCGGGATCAAAGAATCCGGCGGGTTTGCGTAGGCTTGCTACAAGCTCCAGGTTGGAGATGGCCTGTTCGGCGTCAAACACGCCCGGGGCCAAGCCGGAGCGGGGGTCCTCGGACAGACCCACGAGCATGCCGTTCATGCGCTCGATCTCGACGGCCTGATCGTTACTGATGTCATTGGTAAACTCATAGAGCACCGGGTCATAGGCAGAACCCGGTTGATCCATAAGGTCCTCAACCATGGTAATGGCGCCGTCGTGATGACGGATCATCAAGGTCAGGAACATACGGTCGAAATCCGTGCCCTCGGCCTCTGCAAGCGCCGCCATTTGCTCGGGGCTCGCCATACCCGCCATGTCGTGATGCATATGCATGGCCTGATGATTAGACGGCTTGGGGACGCCTTCTCCCCGTTCCGCCAGCCACCCCTGCATAAACGCGATCTCATCCGCCTGGGTGCCGTTGATGCGATCAGCCAGATCCACCAATGCCGGATTGTTCGTGCGATCTTTCACTAGCTCCGCCATCTGTGTCGCCTGGTGATGATGAGGAATCATGTCCTGCATAAAGGTGACGTCGGCAGGTGAGTAGGAAGACTCAGCGATGGCAACGGCCTCTTCTGCGCTCAGTGTCTGCGTTGCCTCGCCGGGGGCGCCGGGCTTGACGATGGTCACCTGTGCGTTTGTCGATACGGAGAGGCCAAGACCAAGGGCTCCTATTACTAACGCCAGGGCGCAGGACGTTGCCAAAGGGCTTCGATCAATATTATTCATTAGCGCATTTTGCTCCCGCTGTTAACTTCAAACTGCCACCGAGTATAGGGGGGTGTAGACGCTTCGTGAATGCTTCGGCGTGATTTACCGCCGTTTATCCCATCGGTAGCCGCTAGTCGTTCAAACCCTGCAGTTCACCGCAAAGCAACATACAGGGCAGTGAAGACGGCGTAGATTTCGCCCAATACCCTTTAGGTGTGAGTCTTTAATCGTGCAAACCCCAGCAACAGCAAAGCCACCACATCCAGAACGATCAGGGTGGATCCAACGCTTCGCCGGTCACCGTCTGGCTGCAAACCTGTTAATGGTCATGATGCTCATGGCGGGCGTATGGGGCGCGGTAAAAATCAAGGTTCAGATGAATCCTGATCAAAGCTGGAACGTCGCCGAGGTAGAGCTGCAGTGGCCGGGGGCCTCCGCCGAAGACATGGAGACGCTGGTAACCAACCCCGTGGAGCATCAGCTTCGCGGCCTGGCGGGTGTGGAGCGTATTAACTCCTGGACGCGTAACGGCTTTGCCTGGGTGCAGCTGCGCTTTGATCGCAGCGTCGAGATCAATGATGCGGTGGATACCATCAAGCAGCGTATCGCTCTGGTTCGTGATCTACCTGCAAACCTTGAGCCGCCGAAAGTGGCCATTGATCGATGGTATGAGACCGTTGCTGCGGTATTCCTCACCGGACCCGATAACTTCACTGAACTGGCACCGCTGGCCCATGAGGCGGAGCGCCAGCTGCGCGCTCTGGGTGCCGATGTCGTGGAGCTTCGCGGTCTGCCCCGAGAGGAGATTGCCATCGAGATTGACGGCCTCACCCTGGTGGAGATGAATGCCAGTATCGTGGACATCGCCCAGGCCGTGGCGAACCTCAGCAACGATACGCCGGCCGGCACCATCGGGGCCGGGCAGGGACGACGCCAGATCCGTTCCATGGATCAGCAGCGCAGCGTTCAGGGTTTTGAGGAACTTCCCATCGCGTCCACCACCGGCGATCAGCTCGCCCAGCTGAGCGATATTGCCAATATCGAGCGCCGGGCCATAGAAAACCAACTTTACTCCCTTATTGATGGCAAGCCCGCTATCGAGCTTCGTGTGCGCCGGGGCGACAGCACAGATACCTTTGATGCCGCCAACGTCATCAAGACCTGGCGAGCACAGCAGGAGGCGTCTCTTCTGGCACGGGGTGTTGAAACCAAAGTGTTTATCGAAGCCTGGCGTTTTGCTGCAGACACCATGGGACTGGTGCTTCGCAATGGCATCTCCGGGCTTTGTCTGGTCCTTGCGATGCTTTTCCTGTTTCTGAATTTGCGCGTGGCCGGCTGGGTGGCGCTTGGTATACCGGTGTCTTTCGCCGGCGCCTTACTGCTGTTTTACGCATTCGGCGGGACCCTGAATTTTCTTTCCATGATCGGTCTGGTGATGGCCCTGGGCATTGTTGTGGACGACGCCATTGTCGTGGGCGAACACTCCCTCTGGCAGTTCGAAAAAGGACTGGCCCCCGAGGAGGCCGCGGTCGTGGGCGCCCAGCGCATGTTCGCGCCCATCGTGGCGTCGAGTCTCACGACCATGGCAGCATTTCTGCCTCTGGTGATTGTCGATAGCGACGAGATTCGAGAGATCCCTGTTTTGATGCTCTGCGTCATCCTCGCCTCGCTGGTGGAGTGTTTCCTCATTATGCCGGGACACCTCAAGCATTCCTTCCGACGCATGGCCGAGAACAAAAGACCCACTCCGGCTTTGCGAAAGGCCTTTGATCAGCGCTTTGAGCGTTTCCGTGAAAACCGAGTACTGCCCCTTCTGGGCTGGTGCCTGGCGCATCGACGCGTTGCCATCACTGCGGCGGCAAGCGCGTTTTTCTTCGCGGTAAGCCTGGTCGCCATGAGTTTTATCAAGTTCGATCTCAATATGAATATCAACTTCGAGTTTGCCGAGGCCAACATCCAGTTCACTGCGGATGCGGAGGAACGCCAACGCCGGGAATTTCTGGAGGCGCTAGAGGGTTACGTGCAGTCCACCAATGAGCATTTCGGTGGAGACAATATCGTTGCTCAATGGGTCCAGCTCAATGGCGCGACCATCAGCAGGGATCGTCGCGAGGGGCCGGAGTTTGCCAGTGTGTTTGTAGAGCTCACGTCCCCCGAATCCCGGGATGTGAGTCTCGCGAAGTTTCTCGAGCATTGGCAAAGCGCCATTCCCGATTCTGCCATCGTGGAGCAATTGCAGATTGAGCAGGGCGATCAGCCCTGGCCGGAGATTGAGCTGACCTTCAGTGGTTCGGACACGGAAGCGCTCAAGGGTGCGGCAGACGAACTTGCCGCGGTTATGCGCACCATGCCCGGCGTCAACAACGTGCACGACGACCTTCCCTATGGTCGCGATCAATGGGTGTTTAATCTGACGCCCGAGGGCAGGGCCTTAGGTCTGTCTTCTGCCGAGCTCGGCCGCCAGGTGCGTACCGCCTTTGAGGGGCAGCGTATTCAGCTGTTTACAGAGGAAGATACTGAACTGGAGGTGCGCCTATCGCTCCCCAGGGCTGACCGTCATCGTCTTACCAGCCTGGCACGCTTGCCCGTCACTACGCCCGGCGGTGAGGTTCTTCCCCTGTCTACCGTGGCGAACATAGAAAGCCGCCGAGGCATCGACAAGATCAATCATGTCAATGGTGTGCAGACCGTTGCCGTGCGGGCCTATCCGGATAAGTCCATCACCACGGCGGATGCGGTGATTAATGAGCTTGAAGCAGAGTTGATGCCGTCTATTGCGAGCAAGTGGGGTGTGAGCCCCGGCAAAGGTTTTTGGGCGAATGAACAGAGTGAGCTCTTGCAGGAGATGTTTATTGGCTTCTTGATTACCCTGGCATTGATTTACATCATCCTGGCCTGGACGCTCCACTCGCTGTCCTGGCCCCTCGCCATCATGTTTGCCATTCCCTTTGGTTTGACCGGTGCGTTGCTGGGTCTCTGGGGCATGGGCTTTAACATCACGCCCCTCGCATTTCTGGGGATATTTACCCTCACGGGGGTGATTGTTAACGACTCCATCATATTGGTGACGGCCTATCGTGATCATCGCCACGCCGGTGTGGGTGCTGACGACGCCATTATTCAAGCGGTGCGTCAACGTCTTCGCCCGGTGCTGCTCACATCGCTGACTACCGGTCTGGGGCTGGTGCCTATGATGCTGGAATCCTCGCTCATGGGTGCCGCGTTTATCCCTCTGGCTGCTGTTATCTGCTTTGGCATGCTCTACGGCACGGTGCTGATTCTTCTGGTTATTCCGGCAATCCTGTCTGCGCTGGAAAGTTGTGAACAGGCCTGGCGGCGCCTTCAAAGCCGTGCAAATACTTTTAAAAACCCCGCTCTTGGAGCACCCAGCTCATGAAGATTTTGTCACTGATTCTGTCTCCTTTTCGCCTGCTGGCCAGATGGTTCCGCGGGAGCCTGCTTGGTCGCTACACCCGTGCGCTCTCATCCTCGGCAAAGATCAGTCTGTCCATCATGCTGGGTTTGCTGGTGGCGATTTTTGGCTTGAGTGCGTTCTCAAACCCGGAGCTGGAGGTGGATCCGACACCCGAAGCGATACCTGTGGTCGCTAAGCCGACAGAATTTCAATCCCTGTCTCCGGAGATTCATGTTTTTGGACGGGTAGAAAACCCCAACACCACTGAGATGCGTGCAGCGACCCTGGCCTATGTGACAGCGGTCAATGTTCGCGAGGGGCAAAAGGTGGCTGCGGGGGATTTGCTGCTGCGCCTCGATGACCGGGATGCAAAGCTGTCGGTACGCCGCTTTGAAGCTGCCCTGGCAGAGGCCCAGGGAGAATATGATCGCCTCCGCGCCCAGCAGAAAGCCGAGGTAAAAAATGCGGAGCACCAGAAACGTTTATTTGAACTAACGGTGAAAAAGCAGGAGCGTTTTCAGACGCTTTTTGCCAAGGGTCAAATTTCCGCAACGGACTACGATGCCCTGGAGCAGCAGCGGCTGGAACAGTCCATGGCATTGAATCAGCAGGAGATGTTGCTGGCGAGCCATGATGCCCAGCGCGCGTCGGCGCAGGCGCGCATCACTCGGGCAGAAACCGACCTGCAGGAGAGCAAGCTGAACCTCGAACGTCTCTCGCTCCTTGCCCCTTTTGACGGCACGGTTATCGAGATCGATGCAGCCATAGGTGCTCGCATCGATGCGGGCCAGACGGTCATGTCACTGTTTAATGCAGACTCCCAGCAAGTACGTGTGTCTCTTCCCCAACGCGATGCGACGGCATTGCACGCTGCGGTGAACAACGGGCATACGATAGACGCGGCGGCTCGCGTAGGCGATGAGTGGATAAACCTGGAACTTCTGGAAATCGGTTCCCAGGTGCGCAGTGGCCGCGCGGGTACCGATGTGCTCTTTGCTTCTCCCGCCACCAGCGAGCTGGCGCTGGGACGCGCTGTGGATGTGCGGATCACGCTCCCGGCCCAGGACGGGCTAATAGAGGTGCCGTTGCAAAGTGTGTATGCCGATCGCATTGTCTACACCGTTGAGAAAGGCGCGCTTAGTGCCGTTGATATTGAGCGTGTCGGCATCCGCGAGGATGCTGAGGGCAAGATGACCCTGTTGATACGTGCCGAGGGACTGGCAGGGGGTGAACCTCTCGTTGTGTCTTCGCTAAGCCGTGCTGGTTCCGGCGCGCGCGTAGAGATTATTGGGTCGCCTTCCTCGGAGCTGGATAGTCTCGATGATCAGGGCACATTGGAGGTCTTGGTCACGCGCTAGCGATTCTTTGAGAGAGCTGCCGCGCTGACCATCGCCGGCGCCTCGGCGCTGAGCATGGCGAAATCCCTGATCCCCAATTATGCCGAAGCCCAGGAAGTGCTGTTCACCGATGATCGTATCAAGGCGACCTGGGTGGACTACGATTCTCCCGGTGGCACCTCCGGATCCATGCGCGGTTATCTGGTGGAGCCTGAGGGCGACGGACCGTTCCCTGCGGTACTGGTGATGCATGAAAATCGAGGACTCAACCCCTACATTCAGGATGTCGCCCGGCGCTTTGCCGCAGCCGATAGCCGTAAGGTAAAAGACATCCGGGCAGCGTTACAGGTGCATTACGCCGTAAACGATGAGCGGGTAAATGCCAGGCGCCCCGATTACGAAGCGGCGTTCGCCGAAAACGACGTTACCTACGAAATGCATGTTTATCCTGGCACCCGCCACGGATTTCATAATTATTCTACGCCGCGCTACGATGCCGAAGCGGCGCAGCTGGCCTGGACGCGTATGGTCGCTTTTTTTCATGAACACCTGGGCTGATACGCCAGGCAAGCGCGGGTGATTTGCGCAGCGAGCGTCCCCCAATTTAGCGAGCGCAGCGAATCGGACGCGCTTGCCGAGATCTTATTGCTTGGGTTCAGTCTCGGGGAGCGACTTCGACAATCATTTCGATTTCGACCGCCTGCCCCCGGGGCAGGGATGCCATACCCACTGCGGCTCGCGCGTGCCGTCCCCGTTCGCCGAACACCTCGACGATAAGATCGGAAAAGCCATTGATGACGGCAGGTTGCTCAATGAACTCGGGGTCGGAATTGACCATTCCCAGCACTTTCACCACGCGTGTAACGCGGTTCAGATCCCCGAGCATGGTTTTGAGTACTGCCAGCTGATTGATGGCTGTGAGCCTGGCTGCTTCATAGCCCTCTTCGATAGTAAGGTCCTTGCCGAGCTTGCCGGAGACCTCGCTGCCGTCGGCGCGCTTGGGACCTTTGCCGGCAAGAAATATGAGGTTGCCAGTTTGTACGCCATTCACGTAATTGGCCACGGGACTAGGTGCTTTGGGCAGTGTAATCCCCAGCTCTATCAATGTTTCTTCGGGAGTCTGTTCATCGGCGCCAGCTTTCACTGAAAGAAGTTGGATGCTCACCGCTAAAAGACAACATAGCGTTACCCGCATCCAAACCGAGGAGATTGAGCCAGGGCTGCGCCGGTGCTCGTGGGACTGATTAATCGCGACAGGACATTTCAGCGGATACATAAGCTTTCCTCAGGATTCGTGCCCCAGTTCTTTGGCTTCGCGCATTTCCAGATCCAGCGCTTCGGCCGCGTGGGAACGGGGGCGGGCAAAGCGCGCCACGCCAAGATACAGGATCGGCGTCAGATACAGGGTAAACAGCGCTGTCAGCCCGAGTCCACCAAAAACTACCCAGCCCACAGCCGCTCTCGCTTCTGCGCCGGGGCCGCTGGAGAGAATGAGGGGCAGGGCGCCAAGCACCGTTGATACCAAAGTCATGGCGATGGGACGCAGTCTCACGGTGGCGGCT